>NZ_JCBAJX010000027.1:0-3585 GCF_059766585.1 Nocardioides sp. Z21_20 | reverse complement strand
TCGGGGTACTTCCTTGGTGCTGCCATGACTCTCATCCTCCATGGATTGAGAGCCTCCACCAGACCCGGGGCGATTCAACGCCTCGACCTCGGCGACGATCAGTTCGGCGCGGCTCTTGGCGGACCAGAAGGGCATGGCTCGCTTGCCGTCGGACAGCGGGGCTGGAAAGCCTTCATCGTCGCGGATCGCCCAGACCTCGTCTCGTTGGAGGACTTCTCTGTAGAACGCGTCGGATTGAGCGGCACTGACTGACATCGACCCATGATGCAGGACAGCGGAAGCTCCCCGAAGAACATCCGGACATGCCGCTGCGGGCGCGGCGGGCTGCAGCGATGCATGATCGCTGGTGTGAGTGCACAAACTCATCGGCTGGAGCATCCAGTCGATGCCCATGGGCATCAAGTGATCCGTCGCCGCGGCGCTGACTGATTCGTTGACGCAGGGCATCTGGCCGGGGCCTGGTGGACAGATGGATACCGACACCCTCCCGGCACGCCCAGTGGCCGACGACCCGATGCTGCGGCTGGCCGTAGCTGCGCACCTGGCTCGCTACAAAGGGCAGAGCCGAGCACACACCGCTTCCGACCTCAACGCCTACCTGCGATGGTGCGTCAGCCGGGACTTGATGCCCCTCCAGGCCCAACGCGGCCACGTTGAGCTCTACCTTCGCTGGCTGCAAGAAGTGCGACGCCTGAAGCCCTCAACGGTCTCGCGACGTCTGTCCGTACTCGCGACCTTCTACCGCACGTGCGTCATCGACGGCGTCCTCGAGCACTCGCCCGCCGAGTACGTCCGACGTCCGCACGTCCCTGCTGAGTCACCCACCCTGGGACTCAGCCACCTTCAGTTCGAGGCCATGCTCACCGCAGGACGTGACTCCGCGAATCTCAACGACTTCGCTCTAGTCGCCATGCTCGGACTTCTAGGGCTTCGCGTCTTCGAGGCGACGGGTACTGACATCACGGCACTCGGCGAAGCGCGCGGCCATCGGGTCCTCAAGATCCTCGGCAAAGGCGACAAACCCGCGTTGGTGCCGCTACCGCCAGCCGTAGCTCGCGCCATCGACCGTGCCGTCGACGGCCGCGTTGCAGGACCGATCCTGCGCAACCGAGCCGGGGCACGCATGGACCGTCACGCCGCCACCCGGCGACTTCGCCACCTAGCCATCGCCGCCGGCGTCACGACAGCTCGCATGCACCCGCACATGCTTCGCCACACCTTCGTCACCACCATGCTGGACGCCGGCGTCGACCTTCGCGACGTACAGATCGCCGCCCGCCACGCAGACCCCCGAACCACCATGCGCTACGACCGAGCCCGCAACAACCTCGACCGGCACCCCAACTACATCCTCGCCGCCTTCATGGCCTCGGCGACATGATGGGCGCTCATGCCGATGAGCGGACGTGTCCGCAATGATGTGGACATGGAACCCGTGGTCATCGGAAGCGCAGGCAGGACGCTGACCTTCTCGGACCCGCAGTTCGCTGGAGCCCTTCCCGCTGATTACCTCTCAGTCACCCTGAGTGGGCCCGACTTCAACGCCAGCCGTCAGGTATACGCAGGATGGTCGGGCGGGTTCGCCCACTTGGCCACCTTCTTCGCTGACCTCGCTGATCAATGGCGCGGCTGGCAAGGTGAGCACGTCTTCGAATCGATCGAGGGCGACCTGCGAATCCAGGCGACTCACGACGGGCATGTGAACCTGCACATCACGCTTTGGGAGTCGACCGTGCCAGACGGATGGAAAGTGCAGGCGGCGGTCCAGCTAAATGCGGGTGAGGCCCTCAGCAACGCAGCGACCGATGTGGCTTTTCTGGTCCAGGGACCGACCCAATAGAACATCCGCTCACTGCGCAAAGGTCTACCTGTCGGTGAGCTGATCGGGCGCGGAACTGCCGATGCGCGACCGTTGGTGGATACTCAGCGCGTGGACGTGCCTCCCCCCAAGCAACTCGCCTCGTTTGTTCGAGCAACCGCCGTCCTTGCGCTACCGGCACCACAGCAGGCGGCCTGGTTGGCGTCCCTCAGCATTGAGGTGCCGGTGGATGAACTGGCGTTGGAGTTTGAGGACGGACATCTACTGCTGTCGCAGTGGGTCGAGGCAGGGTGGGTGCCAGCCGACTCCGTTCCGGCCTTTGCTGCCGTCGACAAGGCGCTAGCGACTATGAGCGAGGATGCGAACGCGCATCTCTGGACGCTCGAGAAGTTGCATGAAGCAGATGAGTGGGCACACGTCCGTCAGTTGGCGACCGCCGCCCTGCTGGCGCTGCCGTAACCGTCCGGTCGTGCCGCTGATGGCGCGCGGAACTGCCGATGGACGGACGTGCCGTCCGTCCTTTCATACACTGGGCGGTGTGGACGTGGACGACGCCCGACGCATCGCCGAAGGCGAACTCGCCGGATGGAACAGCGCCCTGGCACCGAACAGGCTTGAGCACCCTCAGGCAACGTCGCACGACCCAGATGACGAGTACGTGGTCACCGAGATCGAGACGCACTCACGGGCATGGATCGTTCACTTCGCCGCCCGCAGGTAGCTCAGGACGCGAGCCTTCTCAGACCAGGTGGTGGGCACCTGTCCGCTGGTTGTCGACAGGACAACCAGCGACCTCCACACGTACGGGTCTGGTGAGCACGCGAAGTTCCAGGCTTGGCGCGACAGCCCATCCCCGTAACGGTCACTCGCCCACGAGAGCCACACGACCAGCGTGGGCAGCCGCGATGAGAGCGACGAACCCGGCGCCTGGTCCGAGCCTCGCCAGGATCGGACCTAGGAGCAATACAACAAGCAGCCGCGATCCGCGCGTAGGCCCGGTGCGTCTTAGCGCCGCCACGCGGTCGAGTACGTCCGGAGACAGTTCGTTGACCGATGGGGCGTTCCCATGGCCCGCTGTGCTGCCTGAGTTGGGGCCTTCGCGACACCTCTCTCACACCAGCCGTCGCCGGTCGCGGCGCCCCTCATCCCTAGGGAGTCCCGAGATGTCGATACCCACGCAGATGAGCCTGGCCGGTTTCATCGCCACCGTCCCCGACCTCCACTTCTCCAGCTCCGGCGCCGCTCGGTTCCACGCCCGGGTGGGCTGCGAGCACTACCGCAAGGAGGTCGACGGCAGCTTCACCAGGCTTGATCCGACATTCCACGACCTCGTCCTCTTCAACGACGCCGCCCTCACGGCCTATGAGCGGTTCAAGAAGGGCGACTCGTTCCTGGCCAGTGGCTACGTCCACGAGTACGAGATCGAGGCAAACGGAACCAGCGTCATTCGGGACGAGTTCATCGCACGCCGCGTCGGTCACGACACCCAGCGCACCAAGTACGAGGTCCAGCGCCGACAAGGGGCGCCCACGCAGCCGAGCGTCACCACGGCGCCGCCCGCTATCGGCCTGTGAGGCCGCGTCGTGCCCATATCGCGACCCGAAGCGGGCTCCGAGTTCGACCCGGCGGACACGGATATCCCTGAGAGCCCGATCAACTGGCTGACTCTAGGGCCCGATGAGGCCTGCTTGTCAACGCTCCCCGAATGTTGGGCCGGTTCTGCTCTTTGAAAGTTAGGCCACTTCGGTGTTGGTCATTGTGCCGTG
>NZ_JCBAJX010000026.1:0-3861 GCF_059766585.1 Nocardioides sp. Z21_20 | reverse complement strand
TTCGGCACAGTGCACATCCTTCCAGCAGCACCTCTCGGCACCACAGATCAGATGTCACCTATCCGTGCAGCAGTCCCGCCCGAGCCATCTGAATCTTCCCGACGGCACCGTTTCGGGGAACATACGGGGAACAAGGACCTCCATTTTTGTCCTTTTCTGTCCCCATCTGTCACTGCGTGTGGAGGGCGGAAAATGCCGTCTGACCTGCGACTTTACGCTCAGAGAAGGGCTCTCGGCCATCCCCCAGAAATGGCCCTCTCAAAACTTCGAACCCAGTATCGCCCACCGCATCCAAAACCGCCTCTGACCTGCAAAAACAGGCGTCAGGGGCGGTTTGCATTTCCGCCGTCGTAGTCCCTACGTAGTCCTCAGAAACCTTGGCGGTTCGTGGTCCTCGAGTCACCAGTTGACCGCCGGGATGCGTTGGAGGGCCGCCTCGAGGTCCTCGAGCTTGATGCGGATCGGGCGGTGGCCGCAGTGATAGGCGGGGATGGTGCCGTCGCTGATCCGGCGTCGGATCGTCTTGGTCGAGACCGACATGACGGTGGCCGCCTCGTCGATGCTCAGGTAGGTCGGGAGGTTCCTGTTCTGGCTCATGACGTTGCTCCTGGCGTTGTGGTGGTGTTTCGGGCGGACGAGCCGGGCCTGGCGCTTCGTGTCCCGTGCTGGGTAGGTGCGACTCCCATCCCGCGTTCAGCCCGTCGGGTCAGTTGTCGCCGGGATCGATCGAGACCTAAAGTCCGCAACGACGTCGACCTGCCACGGAGCCGCGAGGTGACCGCGCTGCCGGACGGCGAGTCGTAAGAGCAGCCGCCCGATCTGGATCAGCGGCAGAAGTGGTGGCGCCGGTACGTGGTCTGAATGACGTGTCTCAGATCGCCGGCGGTCGCGGACCGGGCTGTGTCTTCTCCTAAGGGGCCAGCCCGTCCAGGCGTTGTTACATTCGGTGGTGACGGCGGTCTTGAAGGGTTCCGATGTGCTGGGATGCACGACGGCGGTCGAGGTCTGCTGCTGGATAGGGCTGGCCCTGGGGAACCTGGTCCAGAGCGCACCAGGCGAGGGCGCCGTTGCCGTTGAGCCAATTGGCGAACCGAGCATCGCCGGGGCTGCCAGCACGGACTCCGGTGCGCGGCGGGTCAAGTCGTTCCACAGCGCCACGCGAGAGGTGGCGTTCTCGGGCATTCATGTCGTGCCAGATCCGGTCACGGATCAGTGTGGACTCCACCGCCACGAGGAGCCACGCCGTCTCCGGGTCCTGAGGCGGGTGCCGTCGGAGTGGAGGGTGCCGAGCTGGTCAAGTGCGAATGCCCGCCTCGGCGTTGGGCGGTGCTGGCTGCCGCGGCGCCACGGGCGGCGGAAAAGGAGTGCCGCGACGGGCTCGCGGTCGACCATCAGCGAGGCGGCGAGGGCCCCGCAGCTGGGAGCGGGCTTCACGTCGGCCACCACCTCGAAGCCGAGCTACCTCCGCGCCTCGTCGGCGACACGCGTCCCGTGACAGGTGGAGATCGCTCGTGGGTTGCCGCTTCTGACGTAAGGACCGGGTAGTGGTCAGCCGCGCCTCGGGCGTGCGCTGCATGGGGTGTGCACGACTTGCCTGGACATCACAGCTACGACCGCAACCCTGCCAGGGCGGTGCCGGAAGGGGAGCTCACAGCTCGAGTTGTTGGGCGGGGAGCTGCCGACGTGACGCGGGGCGGTGTGCGATCGCCTCGTCCAGGGCCCTCCGACTCGCGCGACTGTCCGAATGGGAGCCAAGGGTCTGTCGAGGCGATGACAGCGCGCTGCGAAGCAGGTGCGTCACGCTTGTCTGAAGCGCTGGGGTGATCGGTACGAACTGCTCCCCGATACGTGCGAGCAGTTTCCGGTCGTTGTCGACCTTGAGGGGGACTGTGCGGCGGGTGAAGTACAGGCGTTCGTGTGCGCCACGCTCGAAGACGTCCGCCAACCGCTGGTCCACCCGGTCGAAGAGCAAGCCGAGGTCTCGCAGCGCCCGCTGCGCCAGCGGGGTATCGGTCGGGATCCTGCGTAGGCGGCTGATCGCGTTGGCGGCCTCGGCGACGGCTGCGCCGCCGGCGCCGAGCCGGCCGTCGATGTCACGGGTTGCGCGCTGCACTGAGGCGTAGGTCCGCTCGCGGGCCGCCCATCGCTGGGCGAGGTCCGGGGCGGTGACAGGGGTGCGTGCTGTCAGCAGGTGGGACAGCTCGCGTTGGGAGTCGAGGAGACGGCGGAAGTTCAGCGCGGTCGGGACCCTGTCCAGGTGGGTCAGCAGGTTGTGCTCGCACTGGACGACTCCGGCGATGCCAGGGCGGGGCCGGGCGTTGGGAGGGCGTGCCGGTGGGCGTGCGCCGCGTCGGTCGACGCTGTAGTCGGCGGCGTTGAGGAACGCGCACGCCTGCGCTGCGTTCATCAGCGTCACGCGTCGGCTCAGCGGTTCCCAATCGGGGATGTTCTTGTAGCGACGGTCGAGGACGATCAGGGCCCGGATCACCTCGGCAACGTCCTTGGTCACGGTCAGGCCCTGGGCCAGGTCAAGTCGCCCTCGGGCTACCTCACCGGGGAAGTCATGCTCCCCCAGCGCGGCGGCGCGGGCCGCGCCCCGCCACCCCTCGACAAGGGTGAACTCGTTGGGCGTGGTCAGGTCAGCCAGGCTCGGTAGCGTCGTGGTCGAGTCGCCCATGGTGCGGGTCAGGCTGCGCAACAGAACGGCGTCGGCGCTCCCGCTGCGTGCGGTGCGGCCCCGGTAGCCGCTGGGGGTGGCCGCGGTCAGGACCTGTCGGCACCAGGTCAGGACGCCGTATCGGTAGTGCTGGATCAGACGGCCGATCTCGGCGCGCTCCGCGTCGGTGGTGGTGACGGGCATGGTGTGGATGCCAGCACCGCCGATGCGGTGCTGGATGCGATGTTGACGCAACAGGCTCGACAGCTCGGCCCGCAAGGCGTCGGAGTTCTCGCCGTACATGGGTGGGGCTCACGCCGGTGTGTCGAGCGCGCGGGCCTCGTCGAGCATGTCGAGGACGAGTTCGACCTGCAGGGCGTCCAGGCCGTGCTCGATGAGCTCTTCGATCGCCGACTCCGCGCCGACGGCCAACGTTGCACGGTCGTTGAGCAGCCGCGTGGGATCCAGGCCGGGCACGTTGTCGCCGTGGATGGCGTCGAGGTAGAGCAGGGTCCGCTCGTAGGCCAGTGATGCATCGACGGTGACCGCGTGGTTGGCCAAGGCCGCGAGGTAGGTACGCGCCTCAGCAAGCGCGACGGCATCTGCAAGCAACATGGGGGAGTCCCCTTTCGATCTGTGGATGTCTCTGCGTCGGACGCATCGAGTCGACGCCGCCGGCACGCCGTCTGAGCTGTGGATAGGTGCGCCGCAGACACCCGCTCTGGAGGTCAGCCCCGGGAGTGCTGCCGCTGGCGGTAGTCCTCGCGCAGGAAGGCCTGGAAGTCCTCGCTGCGGTCGGGGATCACGGACTCGGGCGCTGTCGGACGTGGGGGTTCACCGGGCCAGGTCGTGACGCGCGTGGGGCGGTCACGATCCAGGCGGGCTCCGTTGGTGGAGACCCATTCCCGCAGTCGGACTCGTGCGATCGAGAAGTCGTGGTGCCAGTGCAGCGGCGCCGAGAGCGGAGCATCGCGGTGGTAGCTGTTCAACCAGTGCAGGTGCAGGGCGGAGAGCTCCCAGATGAGCTCCTCGTGACGGTGCCAGAACGGAGGGATGATCGCCGGAGGCAGCCCGTAGGCCAGACGGAGGAAGTCGACCCACCGGTTCAGATCGACCAACGCGGAGCAGTGTCGACGCTCCCCGAAAACTAGGCCAGTAGCGCTCTTCGAAAAGTAGGCCACCCGACCACGATGGATTGGGTGATG
>NZ_JCBAJX010000025.1:0-8306 GCF_059766585.1 Nocardioides sp. Z21_20 | reverse complement strand
CCATCAGATCTCCTCACCCGTCCGGGCTGCCGTCGACCCGACTGGGTCACCGGACTTGTCGAAGGTCAGGGGTCGGGCCGCACCGCGGACCGCACCCCCGGCGGGCATCGGCGGCACCGGGAACCCGGTGCCGGTGTTCACGACCAGGCGCTCCTTGGCCTCGATCTCCTCGGCTTCGGGGTCCTCCTTCTCACCGACGAAGAACAGCGCGATCATCGCGACGGCGAGCACGCCGATGCCGATCAGCAGGTACTGCCGGTCCACACCGCCCTCCAGGGAGATGGCGCGCACGGTGGCGACCGCGATGATCCAGACCAGCGAGACCGGGATCAGCACCTTCCAGCCGAACGCCATGAACTGGTCGTAGCGCAGCCGGGGCAGGGTGCCGCGCAGCCAGATGAAGATGAAGATGAAGAACAGCACCTTGCCGAGGAACCACAGCAGCGGCCAGTACCCCTCGTTGGCACCCGCCCAGACCTCGTCGATCCAGAACGGCGCGTGCCAGCCGCCGAGGAACAGGGTGGTGGCGATCGCGGAGACCGTGGCCATGTTGATGTACTCGGCGAGGAAGAACAGCGCGAACTTCATCGAGGAGTACTCGGTGTGGAAGCCGCCGACCAGCTCGCCCTCGGCCTCGGGGAGGTCGAACGGCGCACGGTTGGTCTCGCCGACCATCGAGATCGCGTAGATCGCAAAGGACGGGAAGAGGATCAGCCCGAACCACAGGTCGTCCTGCGCGGCGACGATCTCCGAGGTCGACATCGAGCCGGCGTAGAGGAAGACCGCCACCAGCGCCAGGCCCATCGCGACCTCGTAGGAGATCATCTGGGCGCTGGAGCGCAGGCCGCCGAGCAGCGCGTAGGGCGAGCCGGAGGACCAGCCGCCGAGCACGATGCCGTAGATCCCGATCGAGGCGATCGCGAGCACGAAGAGCACCGCGACCGGCATGTCGGTCAGCTGCAGCGGCGTGACCCGGTCGGAGAAGGGCAGCTTGACCTCAGGGCCGAAGGGCACCACCGCGAACGTCACGAACGCGGGGATCACCACGATCACCGGCGCCAGCAGGAAGACGACCTTGTCGACGTTCTTGGGGATGATGTCTTCTTTGAAGATCAGCTTCATCGCGTCGCCCAGCGACTGCATCAGCCCGAACGGGCCGTTCACGTTGGGGCCGGGACGGTGCTGCATCCGAGCGACGACGCGCCGCTCGAACCAGATGTTGAACAGGGTCAGCAGCAGCAGCACCACGAAGATCAGGACGACCTTGGTGATGATCAGCCACCACGGATCCCTGCCGAACTGCTGGAGCGGCTCCTCGGCCGCCAGCACGATCGCGCTGGTCGAGATCACTGGTCTGCTCCCTTCACGGTGACCCGGCTGCCCGCGGAGGCGAGGTCGGCGAGGACGCCGTTGCCGAAGGAGTTGCCCGGCACCCAGACCACGCCGTCGGGCAGGTCGGCCGGCTCGGCCGGCAGGGTGACGCTGCCGCGGTCGCCGGTGAGGGTGACCGTCGAGCCGACCGCGCCGTACGTCGCACGCGGGAGGCGGGCGACGGCGCGGCGGGCCGTGGCATGGAGGTACTTGTCGTTGTCCTGCATCGAGCCGTTGTCCAGCAGCTGCTTCCAGGTGGCCAGGGCGAAGGTGCCCGCCGCCGGGAGGTCGGCGGTGGCGGCCGCGGTGGCCGGGGCCGCCGCGCGGTCCCCGTCCCAGGCGCCGAACTGCTGCATCTGGGCGCGGACGTCGAGCACGGTGCGGAAGCCCAGCGGGCGGCCGAGCTCCTCGGCGATGCCCGCGAGCACGCGCAGGTCAGGCAGCGAGCGCGGGTCGGAGAAGACCGCGTCGAAGGGGCGCGGGCGCCCCTCCCAGGTGACGAACGTGCCGGCCTTGTTGGTGACCGCGGCGACCGGGAACACCACGTCGGCGGCCCGGGTGATCTCGGTGTCGCGCAGCTCGAGGCTGACCACGAAGCGGGCCGCCGCGACGGCCGCGCGGGCCGCCTCGGGATCGGGCATGTCGCGCGGGTCCACCCCGCCGACGACCAGGCCGCCGAGCTCACCGCTGAGCAGCGCGGCGACGATCGCGTCGGCGTCGCGGCCCTCGGCCTCGGGCAGCCGGTCCACGCCCCACGCGGTGGCGGCGTCGACTCGGGCGTCGGCCTGAGCGACCGGGCGTCCGCCCGGCAGCAGGTTGGGCAGGCAGCCGGCCTCGAGCGCGCCGCGGTCGCCGGCCCGGCGCGGGATCCAGGCCAGCTTGGCGCCGGTGACGCGGGCCAGCTCGAGCGCGGCGGTGAGAGCGCCGGGCACGATGGCCAGCCGCTCCCCCACCAGGATCACGCTGTCGGCGCCCAGCGCCGCGGTCTCGTCGCCGGCCAGCGCAGCCAGCGCGGCCGGCTCCTCGCCGGGCGCGGTAGGCACCACGCGGGCGTTGAGCTTCTGCGACCCCCGGCTCGTGTACGGCGCGAGGCTGATCACCTGCGTGCCCTTGCGGCTGGCCTTGCGCAGCCGCAGGAAGAGCGTGCCGGCCTCGTCCTCGGGCTCGAAGCCGGCCAGGACGACCGTGCGCGAGCCCTCGACGTCGCCGTAGGTGACGCCGCCGGCGCCGGGGCCGGTGAGCGCGACGTGGGAGGCCAGGAAGGCCGCCTCCTCCGCCGAGTGCGGCCGGGCGCGGAAGTCGATGTCGTTGGTGCCCAGCGCCACCCGCGCGAACGCGCTGTAGGCGTAGGCGTCCTCGGCGGTGACCCGGCCGCCGGTCAGCACGGCCGAGGCGCCGGCTGCGGCCAGTCCGCGGGCGGCGACCTCGAAGGCCTCCGGCCACGAGGCGGCGCGCAGCTCGCCGGTCTCGGCGTCGCGCACCATCGGGTAGGCGAGCCGGTCAGGCGTGCGGGTGTAGTTGAACGCGAAGCGGTCCTTGTCGGTGATCCACTCCTCGTTCACCTCCGGGTCGTTGCCGGCCAGGCGACGCATCACCTTGCCGCGTCGGTGGTCGACGCGGATCGCGGCGCCACAGGCGTCGTGCTCGGCGATCGAGGGGGTGGAGATCAGGTCGAAGGGCCGCGAGCGGAAGCGGTACTCCGCGCTGGTGAGCGCGCCGACCGGGCAGATCTGGATGGTGTTGCCCGAGAAGTAGGACTCGAAGGGCTCCTTCTCGTAGATGCCCACCTGCTGCAGCGCGCCGCGCTCGATCAGCGCGATGAACGGGTCACCGGCGATCTGCTCGGAGAAGCGGGTGCAGCGCGCGCAGAGCACGCAGCGCTCGCGGTCGAGGAGGACCTGCGCGGAGATGTTGATCGGCTTGGGGAAGGTGCGCTTGACCCCGCCGCCGGCGGAGAACCGCGACTCGGCGCGGCCGTTGGACATCGCCTGGTTCTGCAGGGGGCACTCGCCGCCCTTGTCGCAGACCGGGCAGTCCAGCGGGTGGTTGATCAGCAGGAACTCCATGATCCCCTGCTGGGCCTTGTCCGCGACCGGGCTGGTGGCCTGGGTGTTGACGACCATGCCGTCGGCGACCTGGAGCGTGCAGGAGGCCTGCGGCTTGGGCAGGCCGCGGCCGTTGCCCGCGTCGGGGACCTCGACCAGGCACTGGCGGCAGGCGCCGACCGGCGCGAGCAGCGGGTGGTCGCAGAACCGCGGGATCTGCACCCCGATCTGCTCCGCTGCCCGGATCACCAGGGTGTCCTTGGGGACGCTGACCTGGACCCCGTCGACGGTGAGGGTGACCAGGTCGTCGGCTACGCCGGCCCGGTCGGGTGTGGTGGTCATGCGTGCGCTCCCGACTGCGCCGGATTCGGCGCGAAGGCAGTGGCGGCTGCGGGGTCGAAGGGGCAGCCGCCGTGGGTCAGGTGGGCGAGGTACTCGTCGCGGAAGTGCTGGATCGACGACGAGATCGGGCTGGTCGCGCCGTCGCCCAGCGCGCAGAACGCGCGGCCCAGGATGTTGTCGCACTGGTCGAGGAGGAGCCCGAGGTCGTCCTCGGTGCCCTGTCCCCGCTCGAGTGCCGCGAGGGTCTGGGCGAGCCACCAGGTGCCCTCACGGCACGGGGTGCACTTGCCGCAGGACTCGTGCTTGTAGAACTCGGTCCAGCGCAGCACCGCGCGCACCACGCACACGGTCTCGTCGAAGATCTGCAGCGCGCGGGTGCCGAGCATCGAGCCGGCCGCTCCGACCGCCTCGTAGTCCAGCGGCATGTCGAGGTGCTCGGCGGTCAGCAGCGGCGTCGAGGACCCACCGGGGGTCCAGAACTTCAGCTCGTGCCCCTCGCGCATCCCGCCGGCGAGGTCGATCAGCTCGCGCAGGGTGATCCCCAGCGGGGCCTCGTACTGCCCGGGGCGCGCCACGTGCCCGGAGAGGGAGTAGATGACGTAGCCCTTGGACTTCTCGGTGCCCATCGAGGCGAACCACTCGGGCCCGTTGCGCACGATGCTGGGCACCGACGCGATGGACTCCACGTTGTTGACCACGGTCGGGCTGGCGTAGAGACCGGCCACCGCGGGGAACGGCGGACGCAGCCGCGGTTGACCGCGCCGCCCCTCGAGCGAGTCGAGGAGGGCGGTCTCCTCGCCGCAGATGTAGGCACCGGCGCCGGCGTGCACGATCAGGTCGAGGTCGTAGCCGCTGCCGTGGATGTTCTTGCCGAGGTGACCGGCCAGGTAGGCCTCCTGCACCGCGCGCTGGAGCCGGCGGATCACGTGCAGGACCTCGCCGCGCACGTAGATGAACGCGGTGTTGGCCCGGATCGCGTAGGAGCTGATGATCACGCCCTCCACGAGCGTGTGCGGGCTGGCCATCATCAGCGGGATGTCCTTGCAGGTGCCCGGCTCCGACTCGTCGGCGTTGACCACGAGGTACTTCGGGTTCGGGTTGTCCTGGGGGATGAAGCCCCACTTCATGCCGGTCGGGAAGCCCGCGCCGCCACGGCCGCGCAGACCGGAGTCCTTAACCGCGGAGATGACGTCGTCGGGGGTCATCGCCAGGGCCTTGCGCAGCCCGACGTACCCGTCGTGGGCCTCGTAGGACTCCAGGGTCCAGCTTCGGTCGGCGTCCCAGTTGTCGGTGAGGACCGGGGTCAGCATGTCGGTCACTTCGCCTCCTCCCCCGCCTTGTTGTCCTTGTCGTGCTGCAGGTCTGCCGGCGACTCGGCCAGCTTGGTCTCCGACTCGGCGCGCGAGGTGTCGGCGCGCTCGCTGGCGCCCGTGGCGGACGTCTCCAGCGACTGGGTGCCGGCGCTGCTGGGCGACGGCGCGCGCCAGCCCCGCTCACGGGCGACCTGGAGGCCGGCCAGCGAGGCGGGCCCGGCGGCCGGGCCCTCGTCGGCACGGTCGTCGGGGAAGCCGGCGAGCACCCGCTCGGCCTCGCGCCAGGTGCACAGCTTCGGTCCCCGGGTGGAGTGGACCTCGTTACCGGCGCGCAGGTCGTCGACCAGCTGGCGCGCGGACTCGGGGGTCTGGTTGTCCATGAACTCCCAGTTGACCATCACCACCGGGGCGTAGTCGCACGCCGCGTTGCACTCGACGTGCTCGAGGGTGATCTTGCCGTCCTCGGTGGTCTCGTCGTTGCCGACGTCGAGGTGCTCCTTGAGGTCGGCGAAGATCTGGTCGCCGCCCATCACCGCGCACAGCGTGTTGGTGCACACGCCGACGTGGTAGTCGCCCACCGGTCGGCGCTTGTACATCGTGTAGAACGTCGCGACCCCGCTGACCTCGGCGGCGGTGATGCCGAGGATCTGGGCGCAGGCCTCGATCCCCTCGGCCGTCACCCGTCCCTCGGCGCTCTGCACGAGGTGCAGCATCGGCAGCAGGCCTGAGCGCGGCTGCGGGTATCGCGCGGCCACCTGCTCGAGCTCGGCGTACGTCTCTGGACTGAGCATCAGCGGTCCACGCCTCCCATGACGGGGTCGATCGAGGCGATGGCCACGATGACGTCGGCGACCATGCCGCCCTCGGCCATCACACTGGTCGCCTGCAGGTTGGTGAACGACGGGTCGCGGAAGTGCGCCCGGAACGGTCGGGTGCCGCCGTCGGAGACGACGTGGCACGCGAGCTCGCCGCGCGGCGACTCGACGGCGGTGTAGGCCTGGCCGGCCGGCACCTTGAAGCCCTCGGTCACCAGCTTGAAGTGGTGGATCAGCGCCTCCATCGACTCGCCCATGATGTGGCGGATGTGGTCGAGGCTGTTGCCCATCCCGTCGCTGCCGATGGCGAGCTGGCTGGGCCAGGCGATCTTCTTGTCGCCGATCATCACCGGCGCGCCCTCGAGGCCGGCGAGCCGGTCGGCGCACTGCTCGATGATCTTCAGCGACTCGCTCATCTCGTTGAGCCGGATCCGGAAGCGCCCGTAGGAGTCCGCGGTGTCCCAGGTCTGGACGTCGAAGTCGTAGGTCTCGTAGCCGCAGTAGGGCTGGGTCTTGCGCAGGTCCCAGGCGTAGCCGGTGGAGCGCAGCACCGGACCGGTGATGCCCAGCGCCAGGCAGCCGGCGAGGTCGAGGTGGCCGATGCCCTCCAGGCGCCCCTTGAAGATGGGGTTGGCGTTGCACAGCGCCGCGTACTCGGGCAGCCGCTTCTTCATCAGCGCGATGAAGTCGCGGATCTCGTCGAGCGCGCCGGGGGGCATGTCCTGGGCGACGCCGCCGGGACGGATGAACGCGTGGTTCATCCGCAGGCCGGTGATCAGCTCGAACAGGTGCAGCACGAGCTCACGCTCGCGGAAGCCCATCGTCATCACCGTGAGCGCGCCGAGCTCCATGCCGCCGGTGGCGACCGCGACCAGGTGCGAGGAGATCCGGTTGAGCTCCATCAGCAGGACCCGCATCACCTGGGCCTTCTCCGGGATGTCGTCCTCGATGTCGAGCAGCCGCTCGACGCCCAGCACGTAGGCCGCCTCGTTGTAGAAGGGCGACAGGTAGTCCATCCGGGTGCAGAACGTGACGCCCTGGGTCCAGGAGCGGAACTCCATGTTCTTCTCGATGCCCGTGTGCAGGTAGCCGATGCCGCAGCGGGCCTCGGTGACCGTCTCGCCCTCGAGCTCGAGGATCAGCCGGAGCACGCCGTGGGTGGACGGGTGCTGCGGGCCCATGTTGACCACGACCCGCTCGTCGGCGGCCTCGCTGGAGATGTCCTGGACCAGCGAGTCCCAGTCCTGGCCGGTGACGGTGAACACGCGACCCTGGGAGGTCTCGTTGGCTCCGGCGAAGAGGTCCTCGCCGTGGCCGGGCGCGTTTCGTGTGGTGTCTGAGGTGCTCATCAGTTGTACGACCTCCGCTGGTCCGGCGGCGGGATGGTGCCGCCCTTGTACTCCACCGGGATGCCGCCCAGCGGGTAGTCCTTGCGCTGCGGGTGCCCGGGCCAGTCGTCGGGCATCAGGATCCGGGTCAGCGCCGGGTGTCCGTCGAAGATGATCCCGAAGAAGTCCCAGGCCTCGCGCTCGTGCCAGTCCAACGTCGGGTAGACGGCCACGATCGAGGGGATGTGCGGATCGGCGTCGGGGCAGCTGACCTCGAGCCGGATCCGGCGGTTGTACGTCATCGAGAGCAGGTGGTAGACCGCGTGCAGCTCGCGCCCGATGTCCTCGGGGTAGTGCACCCCGCTCACGCCCGAGGCGTACTCGAAGCGCAGCGCCGGGTCGTCGCGCAGTGCCGTGGCGACCGCCACGATGTCCTCGCGCCGTACGTGGAAGGTGATCTCGCGCCGGTGCACGACGACCTTCTCGATGGCGGTGGTGACGCCGCCCGCGGAGAGCCGGGCCTCGAGCGCGTCGGCCACCTCGTCGAACCAGCCGCCGTAGGGGCGCGCGGACGGGCCGGGCAGCACCACCTGGCGCACCAGCCCGCCGTAGCCGGAGGTGTCGCCGGAGCCGCGCACGCCGAACATGCCGACCCGGGTGCCGATCCGCTCCACCTCGCCCGCCTGGGCGGGGAGGTAGTTCTCCGGCGACTGCTCGGTCGCCGGCTGGTCGGGAGCCGAGGCGTCCCGCTTGTCGTCGCTCATCGCAGCAGCCCTCGCATCTCGGAGGTCGGCAGGGCGCGCAGGCCCTCGTTCTCGCGCTCGATGATCTCGTTGGCGCGGTTCACGCCCATCTTGGTGTGCTTGACCTGCTCGTGGAGCTTGAGGATCGCGTCGATCAGCATCTCCGGGCGCGGGGGGCAGCCGGGGAGGTACATGTCGACCGGGACGATGTGGTCCACGCCCTGCACGACCGCGTAGTTGTTGAACATGCCGCCACTGCTCGCGCACACGCCCATCGCCAGCACCCACTTGGGGTTGGGCATCTGGTCGTAGATCTGTCGCACGACGGGAGCCATCTTCTGGCTCACCC
>NZ_JCBAJX010000024.1:0-13012 GCF_059766585.1 Nocardioides sp. Z21_20 | reverse complement strand
AGCCGAGGCCCTCAACGAGATACTGGGCAGACCGTACGAAACCCCGGTGTTGCACTAGGACCTGGAGACCGCCCGAGGTAACTCGTGAAAGCCACCTCCCCACAGACCCCACCCGCCACCCAAGCCTCAGTGCGTCGGGTTCTGCTTGATCTTCAGGTGAGCCAGGTCCTCGGTGGACCACGACATCTCATAGGTACGGCGGTAGCCGGTGTGCGCGATCCGCCAGCCCTCGGGCGTGCGGACGTAGCGGTCCTCGTAGAAGGCCGCGCCCTCGAGCACGAACTTGTAGGCCGGGATGATCACCTTGTCCTGCAGGTACCAGGTACCGGTCGCGGTGTCCCCCTCGACGGTGATCTCCGGGTGGTGCACCTGGTGCAGGGTGATCCGGTCGGCCGGCATGTTCTTGCGCATGTAGGCCACCAGCGAGTCGCGGTCGTCGAAGACCAGGCCGGCGTAGTCCCCGGTCGCCTCGGGCACGAACGTCTCCGCGTACTCCTCCCACTGCTTGGTGTCAAGGAAGCGGAGGTAGCGGTACTTGAGCTGGCGAATGGCCTCGAGGTCGTCCATCCCGGCAACCTAGGTGGGCGCTGCTCGGGCTAGCACCTCGCCGTCCCGCTGTCCGGTAGTTGCGGTGCAGTCCACCTCACAGGCCAGGTCATCAACCTGTAACGCGCCGTCAATCCCCCGGCGACGTTCACCCCCGACTCTCGTGTCATCGGATCCGGACCACCGACCCGGATCACCCGCTCACGAAAGAGGAGCCCCCATGGACGACAAGACCCCCGTCGACCTCGACCTCGACCGCATCCGTCGCCAGCAGCTGGTCCAGCGCAGCCGCCACTCGCAGGCCCTGACCACGCTGATGGACCACCGCCGCGACCTGCGCGGCGTGCACGCGCTGGCCGATCTCGTGGACGACTTCGTCCGCTGGACGGCCTGAGCGCCGCCCCAGCCCTGCTGGGGGCGGCGTCGTTATAGTCGCGCACGTGATCTTCAAGCGCGTGGGCCACGAACGCCCCTATCCCGAGCATGGCCTCAGCTCGCGAGGCTGGGCGGAGGTGCCGCCGCGCCAGGTCCGGCTCGACCAGCTGGTGACCACGAAGGACACCCTGCAGCTCGCCGCCCTGCTGGACGAGGACTCGACGTTCTTCGGCGACCTCTTCCCCCATGTCGTGGCCTGGCGCGGTGAGCTCTACCTCGAGGACGGGCTGCACCGCGCCCTGCGCGCCGCCCTGCAGCAGCGCAACGTCCTGCACGCTCGCGTCTACCTGCTGGAGGGCTGATGACGCCTCGTGCGCGCACCGGAGCGACGCTGGCGACGCTGGCCGCGATCCTCGTCGTCATGGTGGTGTGGGGTTGGTCGGCGCTGACCGCCCCCCTGCCCGGCAAGCTCGGCGACAGCGTGCTCCCCGTGGAGTGCGAGCCGCGGGAGGGCAAGGCCGGCGACCGGGTCACCACCGGAGACATCACCGTCAGCGTGTACAACGCGGGCGGACGGGAGGGGCAGGCCGCGGCCACCATGGACCTGCTCGTCGGCCGCGGCTTCGCCGAGGGCAAGCGGGGCAACGGCCCCCGCGACATGCGCGTGCAGCGGGCGCAGATCCTGACCGACACCCCCGACAGCCCTGTCGTGCGCCTGGTCGCCCGGCACCTCGGCAAGGTCAAGATCGTGAAGGGCGAGCCGCTCTCCGACGCCATCACCGTCCTGGTCGGCCCCGACTTCAAGGGCCTGGGCAAGGGCCCCAAGTCGATCGTTCTCAAGCGCGACACGTCCTTCTGCGGGCCCACGGTCTCCTGAGCTGCCCTCGCCTCAGGCGGGACGCCCCTCGCCGCCGTCGAGCCAGTGCGCGAGCCGGCCGTGCATCGAGACCTTGCGCAGCCGGTGCTCGGTCGCCTCGCGCAGCTTGCGCGGCGTGACCACCACCAGGTCGTCACCTCGACGCAGGACCGTACGGCGGTCGGGGACGAGCGTCTCCGCGTCCCGGATCACCAGCGAGACCGAGGCCCCCGGGGGCAGGCGCAGCTCGCCCACCTCCACCCCGTGCAGGCGCGAGTGCGGGCTGATCGTCACCTGGAGCAGGTCCGCGGCAACCCGCTCCAGGGGAGCGGCCTCCACGTCGAGCTCACGCGGCTCCGCGCGTCGGGCGACCCCGAGCACCCGCGCCGCGAACGGCAGCGTGGGGCCGGTGAGCAGCGTGTAGAACACCACCATCACGAAGACGATGTCGAAGAGCCGGCCGGCGCCGTCCACGCCGGCAGCCAGCGGGATCGTGGTCAGCACGATCGGAACGGCTCCGCGCAGCCCCGCCCAGGAGACGAACCCGAGCTCACGCAGCGGCATCGGCTCCACCAGCGAGCTGACCGCCACCGACAGCGGGCGCGCGACGAAGGTCAGGATCAGCCCCGCGGCGAGGGCCAGGAACACCGTCTGCAGGGTGATCCGGCCCGGGGAGAGCAGCAGGCCGAGCATCACGAACAGCCCGATCTGGGCGAGCCAGGCGATGCCCTCGGCGAAGGAGCGCGTCGCGCCGCGGTGCGGCAGGTCGCTGTTGCCCAGGATCAGCGCCGCCACGTAGACCGCCGCGAACCCGGAGCCGTGCACCGCGGCGGCCGCGCCGTACCCGGCGAAGGCCAGGCAGAGGATCGCCACCGGGTAGAGCCCGGTCGAGGGCAGCGCCGCGCGCCGCATCACCCAGGCTCCCCCGAACCCGAACAGCAGTCCCGAGGCGACGCCGATGAGCAGCTCGAAGGCGACGACGCCGACGACGACGAGCGGGCCCTGGTCGGCCGCCGCCCCGCTGGAGATCAGCGTCACCAACACCACGGTGGGCGCGTCGTTGAGTCCCGACTCCGCCTCCAGCGCCCCGGTCAGCCGCCGGGGCAGCGGGACCACCCGCAGCACCGAGAAGACCGCGGCCGCGTCGGTGGGCGAGCAGACCGCGCCGAGCAGGATGGCCAACTCCCACGGCAGCCCGAGCAGGAAGTGGGCCCCGACCGCGACCACCGCGACCGAGATCGCCACCCCGATCGTGGCCAGCGACAGGCCCAGCCGCATCGCCGGGCGCACCTCGCGCCAGCTCGTGGTCAGGCCGCCCTCGGCCAGGATCACCGCCAGCGCCCCGAAGCCCAGGGCGTGCGCCATCGAGGCGTCCTCGAAGTCGATGCCGATCCCGGACTCGCCGAGCGCCACGCCGATCAACAGGTAGATCAGCAGGCTGGGCAGTCCGGCGCGGGTCGAGGCCCGGACGGCGAGCACGGCCAGCAGCGTGACCAGCGATCCGACCAGCACGAAGGAGTCGAGCTGGTGGACGTCGAAGGTCAAGGTCGCCTCTCAGGCAGGGCCGACGGTGCTCGGACGGATCGCGGTCAGGTCAGTCTAGGTGCATGACCTCCCGCCAAAACTGGAACTTGTTCTAGTTGACGGCTACGCTGCGGCGATGACTCGCGAGCAGCCCACGCCCTCCGAGGCGCGGGGAACGACGCTGCCGGCGGTCCTGCCCGCCTCGGCCCTGGACCCCGCGGACGGCCCCGCGGACGGCCCCGCCCGGCGTGCCTACGACGTCGTGGTGGTGGGCTTCGGGATCGCCGGCGGCTGCGCGGCGCTGGAGGCGGCCCGGGCCGGCGCCCGGGTGCTGCTGCTGGAGCGGGCCGCAGTCCACGGCGGCACCTCCAGCATGTCCGGCGGCCACTTCTACCTCGGCGGCGGCACCGCGGTGCAGCAGGCGACCGGGCACCCCGACTCCCCCGAGGAGATGTACCGCTACCTGCTGGCCACCTCCCTGGACCCGGAGCCGGAGAAGATCCGCGCCTACTGCGAGGGCTCCGTGGAGCACTTCGACTGGCTCGAGGGGCTCGGCTTCGAGTTCGAGCGCTCCTACTACCCGGAGAAGAACGTGATCCAGCCCGGCACCGAGGGGCTGATGTTCACCGGGAACGAGAAGGTGTGGCCGTTCTCCGAGCAGGCCGTCCCGGCGCCGCGCGGACACAAGGTCCCGGTGCCCGGTGACACCGGCGGCACCCAGCTGGTGATGGACCTGCTGCGCGCGCAGATCGAGGCGGCCGGCGTCGAGGTCCGCTACGAGACCGGTGCCACCAACCTGGTCGCCGACGAGCGCGGTCGGGTGCTGGGCCTGGGCTGGCGCCGCTTCCAGGAGTGCGGCACGGTGCGCGCCGGTGCCGTGGTGCTGGCCAACGGCGGGTTCGTGATGAACGCCGACATGGTCGCCGAGCACACCCCGGCGCTCGGCGGGAAGCTGTTCACCCTCGGCTCCACCTATGACGACGGGCTGGGGATCCGGATGGGCGCCTCGGTCGGCGCCGAGCTGCGGCACATGGACCAGCCGTTCATCACCGCCCCGTTCTACCCGCCCTCCAGCCTGGTCACCGGGCTGATCGTGAACCGGCTCGGGCAGCGCTTCGTGGCCGAGGACTCCTACCACGCCCGCACCAGCGGGTTCGTGCTCGCGCAGCCCGGCGCCGCGGCGTACCTGATCGTCGACAGCGAGCACGTCGAGCACCCCGCGATGCCCCTGGTGCCGTTCCTCGACGGCTTCGAGACCCTCGCGGAGATGGAGGAGGCGCTGGACATGCCCCCGGGCGCCCTCGAGGCGAGCCTGGCGCGCTACAACGCGCACGCCGCGCGCGGCGAGGACCCCGACTTCCACAAGGCGCCCGAGTGGCTGGCGCCGCAGGAGGCCGGGCCGTGGGGGGTCTTCGACCTGACGCTGGGCAACGCCCTCTACGCCGGCTTCACCCTCGGCGGCCTGCGGACCTCCGTGGACGGCGAGGTGCAGCGCGCGGACGGCTCGGTAGTCCATGGGCTGTACGCCGCGGGGGCGTGCGCCTCCAACCTCGCCCAGGACGGCAGGGGATACTGCTCGGGGACCCAGCTCGGCGAGGGCTCCTTCTTCGGTCGCCGGGCGGGTCGCCATGCCGCGCTGACCCCGCGCTGACCCCCCGGGCTCGGGGCGGCGCCGACCCGAGGAGAGCACATGCCCGACCGGTACGCCGTGGCGTCACGGGCTGCCGTGCCGCCGTTCCACGTGATGGACGTGCTGGCCGCCGCCGCCGAGCGCCAACGCACCCACGGCGACCTGCTGAACCTGACCGCCGGACAGCCCAGCTCGGGGGCACCCGCCCCGGTCCGGGCCGAGGCGATCCGGCTGCTCGGCTCCGAGGACCCCCTGGGCTACACCGTGGCCACCGGCATCGTCGAGCTGCGCGAGGCCATCGCCGCCCACCACCGGCGCATGCACGGCATCGTGGTCGAGCCCGAGGACGTGGTGGTGACGACCGGCTCCAGCGGCGGCTTCCTGCTGGCCTTCCTCGCCGCGTTCGAGGCCGGCGACAAGGTGGTGATGGCGCGCCCGGGCTACCCCTGCTACCGCAACGTGCTCACCGCCCTGGGCTGCGAGGTCGTCGAGATCCCGTGCGGCCCGGAGACCCGCTTCCAGCCGACCGTGGCCCAGCTCGACGCGCTGCTCGCCGAGGACCCCGACATCCGCGGCCTGGTGGTCGCCAGCCCGGCCAACCCCACCGGCACCATGCTGATGCCCAGCGAGCTGGCCGCGCTGGCGACGTGGTGCGAGGAGCACCGGGTGCAGCTGATCTCCGACGAGATCTACCACGGCATCGAGTACGCGCCGCTCGACGGCTACGACCCGCTCGCCCGCTCCGCCTGGGAGACCTCGCGCGAGGCGATCGTGTTCTCGTCGTTCTCCAAGTACTTCTCGATGACCGGCTGGCGGATCGGCTGGATGCTGGTGCCCCGCCGGCTGCGCCGCGCGGTCGACGTCCTCACCGGCAACTTCACCATCTGTCCCCCGGTGATCGCCCAGCGCGCCTGCGTGGCCGCCTTCACCGACGAGTCCTACGCCGAGCTCGACGCGCACGTGGTGCGCTACGCCGCCAACCGGCGGCTGCTGATCGACGGGCTGGCCTCGCTGGGGATCGACCGGCTGGCCCCGGCCGACGGGGCGTTCTACGTCTACGCCGACGTGGGCCACCTCACCGACGACAGCCTCGAGCTGAGCCGGCGGCTGCTCGCCCGGACCGGCGTCGCCGTCGCCCCGGGGGTCGACTTCGACACGGCCGTGGGCAACCGGTTCCTGCGCTTCAGCTTCGCCGGACCCAGCGCCGATCTGACCGCCGCACTCGAGCGGATCGGCGGCGCCCTGCCCCACCTGGTCGACTGACCGCGGGGTTTCAAGGGGTGGACTCTCGGGAATGCCGGGTCATGAACACGCGAAAGGGTGATTGATGTACGGCGACACGGCCGCACTGCGCCGACGCGCCGCCCAGCTGCGCGAGCAGGGCGACGACATCCGCGCCCTGGCCGACCAACTGGTCTCGCGGGCCGACGCGGTCGCGTGGACCGGACGTGCCGCCTCGATGATGCGGGACCGGGTGCGCGAGCGGTCCGTCCAGCTACGCGACACCGCGCGCTCCCACGAGACCGCCGCGGAGTCGCTCCAGGCGCACCGCGACGAGGTCGACCGACTCAAGGAGACGATCGCCGGCATCGAGCGCCGAGCCGCGAGGCTCACCGCCGATGCGCGGGCCCGGCTCACGGAGCTCGACGCGCACGACGACCCCGCCGGCGTACGCCGCGAGCCGACGCCCGAGGACCGGATCCTGCTGGCCTTCGAGCCCCCGCCGTCCGGTCATCGCGACTGGCTCGACGTCACGCTGCCCGGACTCTGAGGACCTGAGATGCCCACCATCGACCTGACCGAGCCGGTGCCGGCCCCCTCCGGCCTGCTCGACCAGCTGCCGCGGAGGGTGGCCCTGACCCTGCCCGAGCTGCGGCTGGTGGCCGCCCGGGCCGGGGACGCGCCGTTGCCCTTCGAGCCCGCGTCGGCCTCCGAGAACCCGCTCGACGACCGGCTGGGCCGCAGCCCCGGCTCCCCCGAGGAGGCCGCCTACCGGGCTGCGCTGTCCGCGCTGCACCCCGCCGAGGAGACCCTGCGCCGCCGAGGGCTGCTCACCGACGACGGGATGGACGCCGGGCTGACCGGAGCCGTCGGGCTGCTCGCCACACCGCGGCTGGCCCTGGACCTCGACCTCGCCGTCGGGTCCGCCCAGGTCAAGGCCTGGCACCGCCACAGCCGCGACGCCGTGGCGACGCTGGCGACCGCCGACGGCGTGGTCTTCGAGCTGGCCTGGTTCGGCATCGACCGGTGGGCCGGCGAGCTCGCCCGGGTGGCCGCCCTGCCCGCCGACCTCGCCCTGCGGACCTCCGCGGTGCCCGCGTGCGTCGACCTCCCCTACGAGCTCGCCGACGCGGCCGGCGAGGCGATCCGCTCGGGTCGGCGCGACGTACTCAGCGTGCTGACCGAGAATGCCGGCCCCGCCCTGGACCAGGCCGGCTCGCCGCTGCCGAGCGGGGACGTCGACGCGCTGCTCGCGGCGCTCGCGCAGGAGGCGCAGGGGCGGCTGCGGGCGCTGGTCGCCGACGTGACGACCACCGAGCGCACCGTGGTCGGTGTCGTCTCCTGGCTGCTGCTCGCCGACGGCTGGCATGCCCTGCGCCCGCACGTCGCCGAGGACGGCCCACGCCTCGAGGTGAGCCGGGTGGAGCCGGCCGACCTGGCTGCCCTCCTGGCGCCGGTTCTGGCGGAGGTGTCCGGATGAGCGGCGGACCGGTCGGCGACGCCTTCGACACCCCCCTCGACACCGTCGACGCGCCCGAGCAGGTGCTGAGCGACAAGTACGACGAGATGCTGCGCCTCGCCGGCCTGTTCGACGACGCCGGCGCCCGGCTGCGCGAGCGAGCCCAGCTCGGCGCCGAGGTGCTCACCGACGAGGACGTGGTCGCCTCTGCGCCGCTGTCCCCGCCCACGTTCGCCCGGGTCGAGGAGGACGTCCGGGAGGCCACCACCGGTCCGCACGGGTTGGTCGCCCGCGCGGCCGAGCTCGACGCCGACGCGATGGTCGTGCGGGCCACCGTGCTGACCTACCGCTGGATCGACGACCTCCAACAGGCCGCCTACCGCACGCTCGGCTCGATCGCCGGCCGGGCGGTGGGTTACCTGGCACCGGAGGTCGCCCTCGGCGGCGCCATCGTGTCCGCGGGGCTGATCGAGACCGACGCGCTCGACCGCGACGGCGTCGCGTCGTACCTCGAGGAGCTCGCCGGCAACAACCCCGACCTGCTCGACCACATGTCCGGCGGCGGCGGTCTGCTGGAGAGCCTGCAGATGCGCTCGCTGCTCGCCACGCCGGCGCTCGCCGGCGACGACGGCGCGCTGGCCGCCCGGGGCGGCCTGCGGGCGCTGGGCGTCGAACCGCTCACCACCGAGGGGAGCGCCGCGCTGCGCGACGCCGCCGGCGGGTTCGCGGCGACCCAGCCGGTGTCCGAGGTGGACCTGCACGAGGGCGGCGCCCCGCGCGGCTTCGAGGAGGTGATGCGGGTACTGGCCGCCGAGTCCGGCCAGATGCGCATCCAGCGGGTCGACGACGCCCGCCTGATCGCCTGGATCCCCGGCTCGGCCACCGCGGGCGGACCGCGGCTGCGACTGGTCGGCGGCGACCCGTCCGGCTATGCCACCGAGGTGATCCGTTCCCTGGAGGCGGCGGTCGGCGGGGGCACCGACACCCGGGTGATGCTGGTCGGCTTCGGCCAGGGTGGGGTCACCGCCGCCGAGGTGGCGGCTCGGGCAGGCTCCGAGCGGTTCGTGGTGGACCAGGTGGTGACGGCCGGCTCCCCGCCCTCGCAGGTCCCCCGGATCCCGCCGACCACCCACGTGCTCTCCTTCGAGGACAGGAGGGACCCGATCGCGCTGCTCGGCTCGCTGCTGAACATCAACGTCGCCAACCGGCTCACGGTCGTCTTCGACGGCGGGGAGGCCGACGCGGACGGGCCCTACGTCGCCGGTGGGCGGGCGGCCGACGCCTCCGGGCACCCCGTGCTGATCGAGGAGGCGCAGCGGCTGCGTGAGCTGGGGTACCTGGCTCCCTGAGCCGGCCTCAGAGGATGTCGTGGACGAACTCGCCGAGCTGGGTGAGGTTGCGGCACTCGACCATCGGCACCACCTCGCCGTAGGCGCTCGCGGCGGAGTCGCCGGTGTCCCAGTGTCGGCGGTGCTCGGGGTTGAGCCACCAGGAGTGACGGGCCCGGTCGGCGAGCTCCTCGAGCGCCGAGACCGCGAGGTCGCTGTTGTTGGACCGGGCGTCACCGAGGATCAGCAGCGAGGTGCGCGGACCGATCGCGTCGAGGTGCCGCTCGCCGAACTTGGTGAGCGCCCGGCCGTAGTTCGTCCGCCCCCACAGCGCCGCGTGCGCCGCGCTCGCGGCCAGCTCGGCCATCACCTCGGCGGCGTCGGCGCCGGGCCTGAAGTGGCCGGTGACCTCGTGGACGTCGTCGATGAAGGTGAAGGCGCGCACCTTCTGGAACTGCTCGCGCAGCGCGAAGACGAGCAGCAGCGTGAACTGCGCGAAGTTGGCCACCGAGCCGCTGACGTCGCAGAGCACCACCAGCTCGGTGCGGTGCGGACGCTTCGGCTTGTGGTGGGTGGTCAGCGGCACCCCACCGGTGGAGATCGAGGCCCGGACGGTACGGCGGAAGTCGAGCGGGCCGCGCCGGTTCGCGTGGTGCTCCTGGGTCAGCCTGGTGGCGAGCCGGCGAGCCAGCGGGTGGATCTGGCGGCGCAGCTCCTCGAGGTCGGCGCGCCGCATCGCCATGAAGTCGAGCTGCTCGAGGGAGGGACGCACGGTGACGTCCGCGACGTGGCGGGCGCCCTTCTCCTCCGCGATGCGGCGCCGCGCGTCGTCCTCGACCTGGCGGGTGAAGGCGCCGATGCGCCGCCCGGCGAGGGCCCGCGCCTCGTCGTCGCCCAGGCCGGCGGCCTGCAGGGCCGCGACGACCCGGTCGACGAGCTCCTGGGGCGAGACCCGCTGCAGCGCGGTGTAGGCCGACCACGAGGAGAGTCCGGCCCCCCGCCCGGGCATCGCCCCGAACCGGCCGACGGTGTCACCGGCGAGCTGCAGCAGCTGCGCCTCGTCGCCCGCGCTGAGGGCCTCCGCGAGGCGCTCGCGCAGCTGGCGCAGCGCCGCGGCGGAGTCACGCAGGGCCGCCGGCCGGCCCGCCTGCTCGAGCGCCCCCTCCTCCTGGGCGCGCTCCTGCTCCGCCTGCACCCCGTCGCCGACCATCCGGGGGAAGTAGACGTCGAAGAGGGCGTCGAAGGTCGGCCGCTGGGCCTGGCGCTTCACCAGCGTCGCGGCGTAGCCGGCCCGCAGGGTCTCCCGGTCGGTCCACTCCAGGCGGGTCAGCGCGGCGACCGCGTCGAGGTCCTCGGCCAGCGACACCGGCAGTCCGGCGGCGCGCAGCGCCTCCAGGAAGCCGAGGTGGGTGTCGAGGTAGCTCATCTCGTCCGGGCGGCAGCGAGGCGCAGCTCACGGATCGCCCGGTCCTGGTCGGAGGCGTGCTTGAGCACGACGCCCAGCGTGGCCCGCACCGTCTCGGCGTCGAGGTCGCCGATCTCCAGGGCGACGAGGGTGCGCGCCCAGTCGACGCTCTCGGCGATGGACGGCGCCTTCTTCAGCTCCAGCTCACGCAGCCGGGCGACGGTCTCGACGAGCTGGACGGCCAGCGCCTGCTCCAGCCCGGGCACGCGGGAGGTGACAATCTCGCGCTCGCGCTCGGCGTCGGGGTAGCCCAGGTGCAGGTAGAGGCACCGGCGCCGTACCGCCTCGGACAGCTCGCGGGTCGCGTTCGAGGTCAGCACCACGAACGGCCGCCGTACGGCGCTGATCGTGCCGAGCTCGGGGATCGTCACCTGGAAGTCGCTGAGTACCTCGAGCAGCAGGCCCTCCACCTCGACGTCCGCCTTGTCGATCTCGTCGATGAGCAGCACCGTCGGCTCGGCGCGTCGGATCGCGGTGAGCAGGGGGCGGGTGAGCAGGAACTCGTCGGTGAAGATGTCGTCGTGGGTCTCGTCCCACGACTCCCCGGCCCCGCTGGCCTGGATGCGCAGCAGCTGCTTCTTGTAGTTCCACTCGTAGAGGGCGCGGGCCTCGTCGAGACCCTCGTAGCACTGCAGCCGGACCAGCTCGGCTCCGCCCGCCTGCGCCACCGCCTTGGCCAGCTCGGTCTTGCCCACTCCGGCGGGGCCCTCGATGAGCAGCGGCTTCTCCAGCACGCCGGCGAGGTAGGTGGTCGTCACGGTGGCCGCATCCGCCAGGTACCCGGCCGAGGCCAGCTGGGTGGCGGTCTGCTCCTGCGAGGTGAACCACGTCATGCGGGCCATCCTGACGCACGACTGCCCGGCACCCTGGTCGGGGTGCCGGGCAGTCGAAGGCTGCTCGCCGTCAGAGGCTGCTCGCGGGTCAGACCCGTCGGGAGCCGCTGTTACGACCGGTGAGGGTCGAGGCGATCACAACGAGGACCGCGGAGACCACGATGGCGACGATCCAGCGCACCCAGTCGATGCCGCTGCTGCCGTCGCCACCGAAGGCGGCGTAGATGTAGTAGCCCAGCAGGATGCCGCCGATGCCGCACAGGATCGTCAGCCAGATCGGCGTGTTGTCCTTGTCACCCGGGGCAACCAGCTTGCCGAGCAGTCCGATGATGATGCCGCCAATGAGGAGGCCGATGATGTCCCACATATTTCGCGTCCTCTTCCGAAGCTTGTCCCTCATGGTCGAAGGATCTGTGACGGACCGGTACCCGATCTCCGCGCTTCGTAACTGGTCGCATGGCGTGACCAATGTTCCAGACAAAAGTATGGCGAGGAGAACCAGGCCGTTTGACACGGTGTAGGAGTCTTGGCCGGTACTGCTGGTCGCCCAGCCACCTGACGCCACCTCTGCCTCGGTTCTCCTCGCACTCACTATTCAAGCCCTGGGCGGTGGGGAGGGCAAAGGGCCGGAAGTCCCTACTTGGCATGGGCCCTTGGCCACCGTCGCGGGGCCTCGGGCGCTCGGACGCAGGCGCGCGGCGGCGTCTGCGGGCAGGGGGCGCAGGGGCGCCGATGAGAACAGCCCCCGACCCGGGGTTTCCCAGGTCAGGGGCTGTTCTCTCTGGCGGGCTGGAGACCAAAGTGCGTTCCCGCAGGTCAGAGGGGGTGCCTGATGGTCCTGAAATTTGGTTTCCCCGCGCTTCCTGGGGAGTTTCCCCGCGCCCTGCGGAGGTGTCTGCCATCTCTGGTCCTTGCCTGGGCTCTTGGGTGGGCCGCCGTCCACCGCTGTGCTAACGGACCCGGCCGATGCGGATCTCCACCTGTATCGACGGAGGATGCCCTGCGCTGGACGAGCACTAACCGGACCACGGCTCCCGGGTGGCTGGACAGACTTCCGTAGGTGCACCCGCAACCGGCGGCGTGGACCTACGGCTAGTGGGTTGTTGCGGAAACGCAAAAGAGGCGGACCGCGAGGTCCGCCTCTTCCGACCGGCCCTTGCGTCCGGCACTGCGTATGTGCGACAACCCTGTAAAGGGCTCGCAGTAGAACTATCGGCACTCTAACGAGTGGAGTCAACACCTCGCAGCATTTTTGTGATGTTCCTCATGGGAGGCAGCAGCACAGGGGCATGGCTTGAAGGGTGCCGGTGGCAGCATCGGCACCGGTCAGGGAAACCATGAGCCGGTCGCCCGCTTTAGCGTGCCTGAGCCAGTGGCTCCGAACCTGTACCTCCGTCGCGTGCTGTTCGATGGTGGCATTCCAGAACGGGTCACCGGGCTGGGCGCTGGTGAGTGTGACGGTTCCTGTGGACGTGTTCAGCGGCCAATCCTCAGGCGGGGTCCACGGGCCGAGCGGTCCGATGTAGTAGTGCGCCAGTCCGGTGCTCCGGCGGATCGTGTAGACGGCAATCCTGTCGCCGACCAGAACGCTGCCGGGGGCCACTGTGAGAGTGCAGTCCTTGTCGTCGACGAACGTCGCCTTGACAGAGGTGGGTGACACCCACGCGGCCACCGTGGCCTCCTGCACGTTGGGGAGGGTGAATCGCCCCGGGTCTGGTGGAGGCTCTCAATCCATGGAGGATGAGAGTCATGGCAGCACCAAGGAAGTACCCCGA
>NZ_JCBAJX010000023.1:0-16039 GCF_059766585.1 Nocardioides sp. Z21_20 | reverse complement strand
GCCGGCGACGATCATCAGGTCGGCCTGGCGGGGGCTGGCCCGGAAGACCTCCATGCCGAAGCGACCCAGGTCGTACTTCGGTCCGCCGCTGGTCATCATCTCGATGGCGCAGCAGGCCAGACCGAACGACGCCGGCCAGAACGAGACCTTGCGCATGTAGCCGGCAAGACCCTCGACGGAGGAGAGCAGCACGCCGCTCGGGAGCTTGTCTTCCAGACCCATGTCAGATTCCTTCGGTGATCGGGAGGGGCGTGATCACGGTGATCAGTCCCAGTCCAGGCCGCCGCGACGCCACACGTAGGCGTAGGCGACGAAGACCGTGACGATGAACAGGAGCATCTCGACCAGCCCGAAGAGCCGCATCGCGTCGAAGTGGACGGCCCACGGATAGAGGAAGATGATCTCGATGTCGAAAACGATGAAGAGCATCGCGGTGATGTAGTACTTCACCGGGATGCGACCGCCACCGGTCGCGTGGGGCGTCGGGTCGATGCCGCACTCGTAGGACTCGAGCTTGGCCCGGTTGTAGCGCTTCGGGCCGACCAGGGCGCTCAGGATGAGCGTCACCACCGCGAAACCCGCCGCGAGGATCACCAGCGCCAGCACCGGCGTGTAGAGCTCCATGGTGCTTCCCTTTCCCGGATCGAACGGCGGGCGGCATCCCTGTCAGGGTGACGACGCGTGCCACAGAATCTGTCCTCGTGACCTTGTGAAGCGGTTCACGAGTGGTGCGCAACACAGTCTACGAGTCCTCGGCACAGGCGCCACCTCGGCCCCCGAAGGACCCAGGAGCCTCAGGACCTAAGTCCCGGAGGTCCGGCCCCTCAGGCCCGGGCGCGGTGCAGGGCCACGATGCCCCCGCTCAGGTTGCGCCACTGCGGCTGCGCCCAGCCGGCCCGCGCGACGAGGTCCGCGAGGCCCCGCTGGTCGGGCCACGCCCGGATCGACTCCGCCAGGTAGACGTAGGCGTCGGGCGCCGAGGAGACCGCGCGCGCGATCGGCGGCAGCGCCTTCATCAGGTACTCGACGTACAGGGTCCTAAACGGCGCCCAGGTGGGGTGGCTGAACTCGCAGACGACCAGCCGGCCGCCGGGCTTGGTGACGCGGCGCAGCTCGCGCAGCCCGGCCAGCGGGTCGACGATGTTGCGCAGCCCGAACGAGATCGTGACCGCGTCGAAGGTGGCGTCGGCGAACGGCAGCTTGGTGCCGTCACCCGCGGTGAACGGGAGGGCGGGGCGCGCGGACTTGCCGACCTGGAGCATGCCCAGGGAGAAGTCGCACGGGACCACCGTCGCGCCGCGGTCGGCGAACGGCTGGCTCGAGGTGCCGGTGCCGGCTGCGAGGTCGAGGACCAGCTCTCCCGGCTGCGGATCGACCGCGTCGATCACGTCGTGTCGCCACCGGCGGTCCTGCCCCAGGGAGAGGACGTCGTTGGTGAGGTCGTACCGCTTCGCCACCGCATCGAACATGCGACGGACGTCGGTCGGCTGCTTGTCCAGGTCTGCGCGGGCCACCGGGGAAGACTACGTGGCCGACTGCCGGCACGTGCGACACGGGGTCGCAGCGCCGGAGCGCCAATTCCGTGATTCCGGCCTCATCTGGGCGACACTCGAGGTCGCCCTCGGGGACGGGCGACACAGACGGCAGGGAATGGGGCAGGTGCGATGAGGGCGTTGCGGATCCTTGTGGTGACGGCGCTCAGCCTGGCCCTGCTCGCCGCCACGATGTACGGCGCGGGCTGGGCGATCCGTCACTACGAGGCGGACGCAGACCCCGCCACCGGCTCCTCCGCCGCCGGCCAGGCCTCGGACACGACCGCGCCGCAGACGTCCCCCGCCCGGACGCCCGAGCCCGCCCCCGAGGCGGCCGGCGCGCCGACGGCCGGGCCGAGCGACGCCGCCCCGGCGCCGGTCCTCGCCCCGGGCCAGCGCGGCAGGCAGGTCCGCGAGCTGCAGCACCGGCTGTTCCAGCTCGGGTGGTTCGCCGAGACCACGACCGGCGCCTACGACGACGAGACCAGCGCGGCGGTGCGGGGCTTCCAGGCCAAGCGCGGACTGGAGGCGAGCGGGGTGACGGACGCGCGGACCTGGGCCCGGCTGGTGCGGATGACCGAGACGCCCACCCGCGACCAGCTGTTCAACATCCTGCGCCCGGGCCCGGCGCTGCTCTCGCTGGGCGACCGGGGCGAGCAAGTCCGCGAGCTGCAGGCCCGGCTGGCCCAGATCGCCTGGTGGTCCGCGGACGTCGCCGACCGCTACGACGAGGCGGTCGTGGCGGCGGTGCGCGGCTTCCAGGCCAAGCGCGCGATCCCGGTGACCGGGGAGGTCGACCAGCGGACCCTGGACCGGCTGGTGGCGATGACCAGCGAGCCGACCCACGAGCAGCTGTTCAACATCGAGCCCGAGCCCGGCGCGCTCGACGCGCGCTGTCGCGCCGGCCGGGTGCTGTGCATCGACAAGTCCACCAACAGCCTGCGCTGGGTCGTCGACGGAGACGTCCGCGAGAGCGTCGACGTGCGGTTCGGCCGGGTGGGCCTGGAGACCCGGGAGGGCAGCTTCAGCGTGTTCAGCAAGAGCCGCGACCACGTCTCGAGCATCTACGAGACCTCGATGCCGTTCGCGATGTTCTTCTCCGGCGGCCAGGCGGTGCACTACTCGCCGGACTTCGCGGCCAACGGCTACAACGGGGCCTCGCACGGCTGCGTCAACGTGCGCGACTACGACGCGATCGCGACCCTCTACGACGAGGTGGCGATCGGCGACCGGGTGGTCGTCTACTGGTCCTGAGCCAGGCTCAGGAGATCTCGCGCTCGACGGTGTCGAGCATCTCCACGGTCCGGTCCTGGTCCATGCCCAGGCCGGTGACGCGCAGCGTGTGACCGCCCTCGCTGCGCTGACAGGTCACCCCGCCGCGGGCCTGCTCCTCGTCCACGGCCTGTCCGGCCGGCACCTCGGCCCACTCGGTCATGCAGGTGGTCGCGGTGTCCACCCGGTCGAGCTCCACCGGGGGCTTGGCCAGGCCGCGCACCTCCGGGGAGTTCACGAGGGCCGGCACGAACGAGCCGAGCTCCTCACCGAAGTACTGCACCCACAGGACCTGCTGGTTGGCGGTGTCGAAGTAGGTGCGGGTGGACACGGTGCCGTCGACGACCTCGCCGAGGACCTCGTCGCTGTAGGCGCGCTCCAGGGCCAGCATCTCGGCGTTGCGGTCGGCGTCCTCCTGGGTCTGGGGGGCGGCGCCCTCCTGGACCGGAGCCTCGGGGTCGACCGGCTGGGGCACGTCGACGGCCACCCAGCCGCCGGGCAGCTTCGCCGGCAGCGCGACGTCGCCGCCGGCGTCGGAGTCGTCGTCGAGCTTGGGCAGCACCACGACGAAGACCACCAGGACGCCGAGGATGACGAGCCCGACGATGATGCTGATCCAGTAGGCCGCGGCCGTACGGCCGTCGGCGGTGCGTGTGCTCATGCCGACGACCCTACGCGGACGGTCCTGACCGTCGGCAAAGTACGCTCACCACCTGTGAGGATCATCGTGCGCACCCGAGCCGTGGCCGCCGACGACGTCGAGCTGCTCACCCTGGTGCCGGCCGATCGCCCGGTGAGCTGGCTGCGTCAGGGCGACGGGCTGGTCGGCTGGGGGGTCGCCGCCGAGCTCCGCACCAGCGGCCCGACCCGCTTCGCCGACGCCGACAAGTGGTGGGCCGAGACCACCGCCCGCACCGAGGTCCACGACGAGGTGCGCGAGCCGGGCACCGGCCTGGTCTGCTTCGGCTCCTTCGCCTTCGCCGACGAGCCCGGCAGCTCGGTGCTCGTCGTGCCCCGGGTCGTGCTCGGCCGGCGCGGCGAGACCGCGTGGGTGACGACCGTCGACGTGGCCGAGGACGCCGCCCACGAGCCGCCGGCGCGTGGCGTGCTGCCCCCGGTGGCGGCTCCGCCGCACGCGCCGAGCGGTGTCCGCTTCGCCGACGGAGCCCTCAACGGCGAGGAGTGGATGACGGCCGTGGCGGACGCCGTGGCCCGCATCGGCGCCGGGGACCTGGAGAAGGTCGTGCTGGCCCGCGACCTGATCGCCACCGCCGACGAGGACGTCGACGTGCGCTGGCCGCTGCAGCGCCTGGTCGCGACGTACCCGATGTGCTGGACCTTCCACGTCGACGGCATGTTCGGCGCCACCCCCGAGATGCTGGTGCGCCGCGAGCGCGGCCTGGTCACCTCGCGGGTGCTGGCCGGCACCATCCGCCGTACCGGCGACGACGAGCGCGACCTGTCGCTGGCCGCCACCCTGGCCCGCTCCTCCAAGGACCTCGAGGAGCACGAGTACGCCGTCCGCTCGGTCGCCGACGCGCTGGAGCCGCACTGCTCGTCGATGAACGTGCCCGAGGCGCCGTTCGTGCTGCACCTGCCCAACGTGATGCACCTGGCCAGCGACGTCGCCGGCGTCGTCCACGACGCCGAGACCGTCTCCTCGCTGCGGCTGGCCGAGGCGCTGCACCCCTCGGCCGCGGTGGGCGGGACCCCGACCGCCGTGGCCACCGCGCTGATCACCGAGATCGAGCGGATGGACCGGGGCCGCTACGCCGGCCCGGTGGGCTGGATGGACGCCCAGGGCGACGGCGAGTGGGGCATCGCGCTGCGCTCGGCGGAGGTGTCGGGCTCGACGGTGCGGCTCTTCGCCGGGTGCGGCATCGTGGCCGAGTCCGACCCCGAGGCGGAGCTCGCCGAGGCGCAGGCCAAGTTCGTCCCGGTCCGGGACTCGCTGACCCCCTAGCTCACAGGTCGGCGCCGTCGGGGAGCCGGACGTAGGCCTGGCCCGCCGCCGGGAGGAACCTGTCCATGTGCCCGTCCACGATCGTCAGCCCGGCCTCGGAGTAGACCCGGTCGTGGATCGCGAGGTTGCGCGGCGCCCCGACCTCGCGCGCGAACTCGATCGCCTCGGAGACCTTCAGCCACGGCGCGGACACCGGGACCAGCAGCACGTCGACGCTCTCGCCGGGACCGGTCAGCGCGTCGCCGGGGTGGTAGATCCGGGTGTCGCCGGCACTCAGCACGTAGCCGCTGTTGTGGAAGCGCGGCAGCTCGGGATGGATCACCGCGTGCAGCTCCCCCACCGCCCGCACCGGCAGGCCCGCGTCGAAGGACTCCCCGGGAGCCACCACCTGCACCCGCTCGGCCACGTCGGGGGCGTCGGCGCGGATGCGCGCGGCCACCGCGTCGATGGTGAAGATCCGGGCATCGGTACGGCGCAGCCGCTCCGGGTCGTAGTGGTCGGGATGCTCGTGGGTGATCAGCACCGCGTCCGCGCCGTCGACCGCCTCGGCGTCGGTGAAGACCCCCGGGTCGAGCACGACGGTGCGCCCCTCGTGCTCGATGCGCACGCAGGCATGACCGAACTTCGTGATCCTCATGACGTGCCACACTAGCCAGCAGCGCGCACGGCGCCAGCCCCCACGACGCGGGATCTCGGCCTGATCCGCACCCGAAATCCGCCCCTGGAGCCCGCTGCGGCTAGCCTCACCCCTGTGATGGCCCCTCCCGCGACCGTACTCGAGGCGACCTCGCGTGCCCATCAGGTCGCCCGCGGAGTGGTCGCGCAGCTGGCGGAGCGCACCGACTCGGGGGTGTGGCCCGAGGAGAGCCTGCGCGAGCTCCAGGCTGCCGGGCTCGCCGGACTGGTGGCGCCACGCGAGAGCGGGGGCGCCGGGCTGGGCCTGCGCGCCTTGGCCGGGGTCTGCGAGGCCCTGGGCCAGGTCTGCGCCTCGACCGCCATCTGCTTCGGGATGCACCACGTGGCGACCGCCGTGATCGCGGCCAAGGCGACCCCGCGGCAGGCCAAGGACTACCTCCAGCCGATCGCCGCCGGGGAGCACCTGACCACGCTCGCCCTGTCCGAGCCGGGCACCGGGGCGCATTTCTGGCTGCCGCAGACCCGGCTCACCACCGTCGAGGACGGCTGGCGCGTGGACGGGGAGAAGTCGTTCGTGACCAACGGCTCGCGCGTCGACTCCTACGTGGTGTCCACCGTCGCCGCCGACACCGACGCACCGCTCGGCGACTTCTCCTGCGTGGTGGTGCCCGCCGGCGCCGAGGGCCTCAGCTTCCACGGGTCCTGGGAGGGCGTCGGGATGCGCGGCAACTCCTCGCTGGCCGCCCGCCTCGACGGCGTCCACGTCGCCCCGGAGGCGCTGCTCGGCGCCGAGGGCGACCAGATCTGGTACGTCTTCGAGGTCGTCGCCCCCTACTTCCTGACCGCGATGGCCGGGACCTACCTGGGCGTCGCCCAGGCCGCGCTCGACGAGGCGATCGCCCACCTCAAGGCACGCCGCTTCGCGCACACCGGACGCACCCTGGCCGGCGAGCAGATCCTGCAGCACCGGCTGGGCACGATGTGGGCCGGGGTCCAGGCCAGCCGGCGCCTCGTCTACTGGGCGGCCGAGGAGGCCGAGACCGGCGGACCCGAGGCGCTCGCCGCGCTCACCTCGGCGAAGGCGGAGGTGGCCGACCGCGCAGTGGCGGTCACCAACGAGGCGATGACGCTGCTCGGCGGCATCGGCTACCGCGAGAGATCGCCGGTGGAGCGGCACCTGCGCGACGCCCGTGCGGCCCACGTGATGAGCCCGACGACCGACCTGCTGCGCACCTGGACCGGCCGGGCGCTGCTCGACATCCCGCTCCTGGGCAGCTGAGGTGGCCGAGCTCCTCCTCGTCGGGCTGAGCCCCGACGAGCAGCGCGCGGCGCTCCCCGAGCCGTGCCCGGCCACCCCCCGGGCGGTCGGTCCCGAGGAGCTGGCCGACGCCCTGCACGACGACGTGTGCGCCGTGCTCGTGGGCAGGGCGGTGCCGCGCGGCCTCGCCGTCGTGCAGCAGGTGCACTCCGCGGTGCCGAGCGCAGCGGTGGTGATGCTGTGTCCCGAGGGCGAGATCGCGGCGCTGCGTGGCCGCGTCCGCTTCGCCCCGGGCGTCCCGGTCTCCCTGGAGATCGCGGACCCGCAGACCCCTGGCCTGCGCGAGATGGTCGCCCAGATGTGCGCGGCCGGAGTCACCGGCTATCGCCACGACCGGCTGCTGGCCGAGCTGGTGCGCCGGGCCCCCACGAGCCCGGACCCGCTGCTGGTGACCGCGACGCTGGGCGCACTGCTCGAGAACGTCCCGGTCGGCATCCTGCTCGCCGACTCCGACCGGCGCCTGCTGGTGTGGAACCCCTCGGCCGCCACCCTGGTCGGTCTCGGCTCCGACGCCACCGGAACCACGGTGACCTCGCTGTTCACCGACGCGATGGCGCTGGACGAGGCCCTGGCCGCCGTCCAGCGCGGCGTCACCCCCGAGACCGTGACCACCCAGCCGGTTCATCCGCCGCTGTCGAGTCAGCACCAGTACCTCGACCTCAGCGCGGTGCACACCCAGCTCGCCGACGGGCGCGATGCCACGCTGATCATCGTCCAGGACGCCAGCGCCCGGCTGGAGGCGCAGCACCAGCGGGACCGACTGAGCGCCCAGATCGACCTGATCGGGAGCGCCTCGGTGGCGCTGGCCGGGGCGGTGGACCCCGACGAGGCCCTCGCGGCGCTCGCCGACCAGGTGGTTCCGCGGCTGTGCGACTGGGTGAGCATGCAGCTCTACGACGAGCGGATGGCCACCCGGCACGTCGTCGTGCGCCACCGCGACCCAGCGCTCTCCCGACTGGCCGAGCTGGCCCAGGGCGGCCTCGCCTCGGCGGGCTCGCCGCTGCTCCCCAGCCGGCGCCTGGCCCACGGCGAGGGACCGATGCTGCTCTCCCTGCTCACCCACGAGGACCTGTGCGAGTTCGTCCCCGACCCCGAGGTGCGCGCCCAGGTCGAGCAGCTCGGCCTGGCCAGCGCGATCGCCGTACCGCTGACCGGGCGCGAGGCGCGGCTGGGCTCGATGATCCTGCTCAACCGCGCCGACTCCCCCGCCTTCGGCGAGGACGAGCTGGCGGTGGCCGTCGAGCTGGGCCGCCGGGCGGGGCTGGCGTTGGAGTCCATCGAGCTCTACGGCCAGCAGCGCGCCTTCGCCGAGGAGCTGCAGCGCAGCCTGCTCACCGAGCCCCCGCACGTCGAGCGCGTCGAGACCGTGGTCCGCTACCTGCCCGCCGCGCACGGCGCGCAGGTCGGCGGCGACTGGTACGACACGTTCCCGCAGACCGACGGCGCCACGCTGTTCGTGATCGGGGACGTGGTGGGTCACGACTCCCGTGCCGCTGCGTCGATGGGACAGCTGCGGGGCCTGCTGCGAGGCATCAGCTATGCCACCGAGCCCGGCACCGGCCCCGCCACGATGCTGCGCGCCCTCGACGGGGCGGTGGAGACCCTGCTGCAGGACATCACCGCGTCGGTCCTGGTGGCCCGGGTGCCGGCACTGGCCGGTACGGCCGGCGCGGTGCAGGTGTGCTGGTCCAACGCCGGCCATCCCCCGCCCGCCCTCATCCCGGCAGACGGAGGCCCGACGCGGCTCTTCGGCGACGAGGCAGATCTACTGCTGGGCGTCGACCCGACCCTCGAGCGGGATGAGCACCACACGCGCCTCGAGCCCGGAGACACCCTGGTGCTCTACACCGACGGGCTCGTCGAGCGACGCGGGCGCGACCTCGATCAGGGACTCACCGAGCTGACCCACACCCTCGACGCACTGCGCGAGCGCCCCCTCGACGAGCTCTGCGACGCGCTCGTCGGCGCCCTGCTCCCCCCGGACCATGAGGACGACGTCGCCGTGCTGGCGGTACGGCTCCTGCCCTGAGCCCGATCGCTCAGCCGGAGCCCACCCGCCGCATCGTCAACGGCCGCCGCTCGGGCGCCTCCAGCACCCGCACCATCGTGATCGCCTCGAGCGGCACCAGCATCGGGCCGGCGTGGCGGGAGAACAGCCAGACGCCGTGCCCGTCCACGGACTCGACCACGCCGTGCAGCCACCGCCCCCGGACCAGCAGCTCGACGGGACGTCCTTGACGTTGGCCCATCGCCAACGCGGTCTCCACCTGGTGGTGCATGGCGCTCCCCCGGCATCGCTATCCGCCGTCCCCACGGCGGCTGCCTCCTGCGGCAGTCCAGACATCGTCCACCCCCGTCGTCCACGAATCGCGGAGCTTGGCCACGCGATTCATGAAAACCGGTTAGGTTTCACTCCGTCTGCTGGTCTCGGAGCGGCATGGGAGTGACACACGATGACCGAGGAGCGCCCCGGCCACGGTGACCCGTGGCCCTCCGCAGCCTCCACCACGGCTACGGCGCTGGTCGATCTTCGTGGCGACGTCATCGAGGTGAGCCCCGCGCTGTGCCGTCTGCTGGGCACCGCCCGCGACGAGCTCGTGGGCCGACCGCTCTCGGCGCTCGGCGAGAGCCCACGCGACCTGACGTCGCTCCACGCGGCGCTCGAACGCGCCCGCCAGGGCGAGCTCGCCGGCGTGTTCACCCAGCGCTGGAGCAGCCCGGCCACACCCGGGCGGCCGCTGCACCTGCGGGTGGTCTGGAGCCGCCGTGAGGCCGGCGCCGACCTCCCCGAGCACCTCGTCGCGGTCGTGCTCGACGAGAGCCCCGGCGTGCGGCTGCGCGAGGAGCTGGCCCTGCGCGAGGAGCGCTACCGCAGCCGCTTCTCGCTCTCCGGAGTCCCCCAGGTCTTCACCGACGCCGACGCGCTGCTGATCGAGGTCAACGACGCCTTCTGTGCCCTGCTCGGCCGCGGCCGCGAAGAGCTCCTGGGCCGGGCCTTCGACGAGCTCGTCCACGCCGACGGCCCGGCCGCGGGCGACGGCGCGCTGCGTCGGCTGCTCGCCGGCGACCAGGACGCCGTACAGGTCGAGCGCGTGCTCGCCGGCGCGAAGGGGCGCAGCGTCCCGGTGCTGGTGCACGCCACCACCCTGCGCGCGGGCGACGGCACCCCGGTCGGCCTGTCGGCGTACCTGCAGGACCTCTCCGCGCTGCGCGCCATCGAGCGCCGCAACCGACGTCAGGAGCACTTCTACAGCGCGGTCGCCGAGCTCACCAGCGATCTGTCGCTGATCGCCTCGCCCGCCGGGCGGTTGATCTACACCTCCCCGGGCCTGAGCGGGATGCTCGGCTACAGCGCGGGCGACGTGGTCGACACGTCCGTGTGGGACTACGTCCATCCCGAGGACCGCGACGTGGTGGGCGACCTCCACCTCGCGGTGCTGCACGAGGGGGCGTCGCGACCCGCGCCGATGCGGGTCCGCGACGCCTCGGGCGGGTGGGTGTGGGTCGAGGCCGCGGCCACGAACCTGCTCGACACCGAGGTCGCCGCGATCGTGTGCAGCCTGCGCGACATCAGCGAGCGCATCGAGGCGGAGGCGGCCCTGCGCACCTCCGAGTCGCGCTACCGGACCATGGCCGACAACGCCGACGAGGGACTGTGGGTGGCCACCCCCGAGGGACGCACCCTCTACGTCAACGACCGGATGACGGAGATCCTCGGGGTGCCCCCGGTGGAGATCTACGCCCGGTCGATGCCCGACCTGGTGGACCCCGATCGCCTGCACCTGATCGGCCAGGACTTCGACGGCCGGACGATGCGCGGTCCCGAGCGCTACGAGGTCGTCTACCGCCACCCCGACGGGGGGCGCCGCACCCTGCAGGTCGCCGCCGCGCCGCTGATCGACACCGAGGGGGTCTTCGAGGGCACGCTGACGATGATCTCCGACGTCACCGCGCCCCGTCGCCTCGAGGAGGAGCTGCGGCGCACGGCCCTGCACGACGGCCTGACCGGGCTGCCGAACCGGGCGCTGCTGCTGGACCGGCTGGAGCACGCGCTGATGCGCGAGACCACGTCCACGGCGGTGCTGTTCGTCGACCTCGACCAGTTCAAGATCGTCAACGACGCCCGCGGGCACTCGGCCGGTGACGAGCTGCTCGTCGGCGTCGCGGAGCGGTTGAAGGCGGGAGCGCGCCCGACCGACACCGTCGCGCGCTTCGGTGGGGACGAGTTCCTGGTGGTCTGCGAGGACGTCGACGCGGACACCGCGCAGGCCATCGCCGAGCAGCTGCTGCGCAGCCTCGACGAGCCCTTCGCGATCAGCGGCGGGCGGGTGCACGTGGCCGCCTCGATCGGGGTCGCGCTCTCGCCGGTGGCCGATGCCGGCGACCTGCTGCGCAACGCCGACACCGCGATGTACGCCGCCAAGGTCGCCGGGCGTCACCGGGTCCGGATGTTCGACGCCAGGCTCGCCGAGCAGGCGGAGGAGCGCTACGAGCTGGGCGCGGAGCTGCGCGACGCCCTCGAGCAGGACCAGCTGACGATGCACTACCAGCCGATCGTGGCCCTGGGGTCCGGAGAGGTGGTGGGGGTGGAGGCGCTGGCCCGCTGGCACCACCCGCGGCACGGGGTGGTGGGCCCGGACCGGTTCGTGGTGCTGGCCGAGGAGACCGGGCTGGCCCCGCAGCTGGACCGGTGGGCGCTGCGGCGGGCGCTGCGCGAGGCCGGCGCACTGCGCGCCGGGGGCCACCTTCCCGCTCACGCCTACGTCGCGATCAACCTGTCGGCCTACAACCTCACCGACCCGGGCCTGGAGGAGCTGATCTCGGACTGCTCCCAGAGTGCGGGGCTGGCGCCGCACGACGTGCTGCTGGAGATCACCGAGTCCGCCATCATGGGCGACGCCACCTCGGCGGTCGCCCTGCTGCAGCGGCTGCGCGAGCGTGGCTTCCTGATCGCCGTCGACGACTTCGGGACCGGGCACAGCTCGTTGTCGTACCTGCGCACGCTGCCGATCTCGACGTTGAAGATCGACCGCAGCTTCGTCGCCGAGATCACCGAGGACACCAACGCGCTGGCGATCGCGACCTCGATCGTCGACCTGGCCCGCGCGATCGGGGTCGCGGTGGTGGCCGAGGGCGTCGAGCGCGCCGAGCAGGCCGCCGTGCTGCGCCGGCTCGGGTGCGGCAGCGCGCAGGGGTGGCTGTGGAGTGCCGCGGTCGCGCCGGAGGAGGCCCGGCGCTCGGGCACCCTGATTCAGGAGTACGACGTTGGGCCGGAGCCGGAGCTCGGGCCGGGGCCGGGGCCGGAGCTCGGGCCGGGGCCCACTCCCAGGGCGGACGGGCGGACCGCGGGTCAGCCGGGCGGCGGCGGGGAGACCACGTCGCTCGGCTAGGGCGCCGGTGAGGTCTGCTCGTCGCCGGCCCGCACCGTCTGAGCGCCGCCGAGGCGCTTGGCCCGGTACATCGCGGCGTCGGCGAGACGCACCAGGTCCCCGAAGGCGTGGGGCGGGGAGACGGCCACCCCGAGGCTGACGCTGACCTCGACCTGGAGCTCGTCGATGCGGATCGGAGCGCGCAGCGCGTCGTGGATGCGCTGCGCGACCAGGCCGGCGGCGTGCTCGTCGGTGTCCTCGCAGAGGATCGCGAATTCGTCGCCCCCCAGGCGGGCGACGGTGTCGGTGCCGCGCACCGCCTCGACCAGCCGGGCGCCGACGTGGCGCAGCAGCAGGTCGCCCGCGGCGTGACCGTGGCTGTCGTTGAGCGGCTTGAGCCCGTCCACGTCGAGGAAGAGCACGCACGTGCTGGTCTCGATCAGCCGGCGGCGCCGGGCCGCGGCCATCTCGAGGCGATCGAGGAAGAGGTAGCGGTTGGGGAGCCCGGTCAGCGGGTCGTGCAGGGCCTGCTGGCGCAGCTTGCGCTCGGCGGCTCGGGCCTCGGTGACGTCCGAGACCATGCACAGCCAGCCGAGCGCCTCGTCCCCGTCGTCGCGCAGGGGGCTGTGCGACACCTCGAAGACGCGCTCCCCGCCGTGCGGCATCGTGTAGGTGGTCTCGTAGCGCTCGACCCCCTCCCCCGCCCAGGGTGCCTCGGCGGCGCCGTCGTCGCGGTGCAGCAGGGCCCGCGCGTCCATCTCGTAGAGGCTCTCGAGCCGGACGCCCAACAGCTCAGCCATCTTCTCGTTGGCGAACATCGTCGAGCCGTCCGGGGTGGTCGCGAGGATGCCCTCCTGGGCGGTCTCGAGGATCGCGCGGTGGCGTGCCTCGGACAGGCGTAGGGCCCGCTCGGCCTCGACCTGGTCGGTGATGTCGCGCAGGTTCAGCACCAGCCCGCCGATGTCGCGGTCGGCCAGGCAGTTGGTCAGGGTCTGCTCGAACCAGCGCCAGCGGCCGGCGGCGTCCCAGGCGCGGACCAGGAACCGCTCGGTGCGCAGGGGCTCGGCGATGACGGCCTCCACCAGCGGCATCATCCGGGCGAGGTCGTCGGGGTGCACGAACTCCCAGCCGACGTCGAGCACGATCTCCTCGGCGTCGTAGCCCAGCAGCCGAGCGGCGGGCGGGGAGACGTAGACGGGGTTGAACTCGGCGTCGGCGACGATCGCGGCGTCCCAGGAGCGCCGGCCCAGGGCGAGGAACATGTTCGCCTGCGAGGCCATCCTGCTGCGGGCCTCGCGCACCTCGCTGAGGTCGCGCGCGAACGTCGCCACGCCGTACCGGCGGCCGTCGCTGTCGCGCAGGGAGGTGGCGTCGACGAGCAGCGGCAGGCTGCGGCCGGCGCCGTCGCGGAAGACCGCCTGGTAGCTGACCGACTCCACGGCGCCGCGCCGCATCGGGGCGAGCTGGTTGGTGGCGTTGTCGAGGTCGAGGGGGTGGACCAAGGAGAGGATGTCGCTTCCGATGAACTCGCTCTCGGGGCGGCCGAAGAGCTCGCACCAGGCCCGGTTCACCGACGTCATCCGGCCGTCGAGGTCGAGGAGGGCCTGCGGCGTCATCGCCTGCTCGAAGCGGCCGTGGGCCAACTCCAGCTGCCGACGGTCGTCGAGCTCGCGGGTCACGTCGCGCACGACGGTGGCGATCCCGACCACGGCGCCGGAGCCGTCGTGCACCGGGGACAGCGTGACCACGGCCTCGACGGTGCGGCCGTCCACGCGGTGGGTGACGTCGGTGAAGAGTCCGGTGACCTCGCCGGCGAGCAGTCTCGGCCCGAGCTGGGACCAGGCGCCGGTGACCGCGCGATCGGCGAACTCCTCGAGCCGGCGGCCCACCAGGTCGCGCGGCGACCAGCCGATCACCCGCTGGGTCGCCTCGCTGGCCCAGGTGATCTCGCCGTCCAGGGTCACCACGATCAGGCACTCGGAGGTGGTGGCGTCGATGCTCGCGAGCACCCACGCAGGATCAAGGTGCTGCATGACGTCCTCCCGACCCTCGAGTGCCGACCCTCACGACCCGACGGCGGCCCGGCCGGTAACCACCCGGGCGGCCGACGACGTTCCCACCGGGCCACATTACCGACGCGTCGTCGCGCGCTGACACGGCCGAGCCCGTGAAGGCCGGGGCCGCCTGTCCGGTCGTGCCACGCTGCATAGTCACCAGGCTCCTCGAGAAGGTGCCCGCCGGAGTGTGACGGGCGACATCGACCGGTGTGCCAGGTCCGCCGGTCTCCCCGCCACCATCGGCGGGGCCGGAGGCGGACTTGATGCCTCGTCCCAGAAGGCGTCGCGAGGTGGGGATTCTGTAGGGTTCCAGCACTCGTCGACGACGACAGCGACAGTGAGGACCGATGGCCAACAACTCCCGCTCCACGCGCACGGCCGTTCAGTCGCCGGTGCCCTCGGAGGAGCTGGCGGGTCTGGACCTTCGTGAGCTGCGCGGCTACCGCCAGAAGCTGACCGACGAGGAGGACCGGGTCTCCTACTGGCGGCGGTTGACCCACGCCCGCATCGACGTCCTGGTGGCCGAGTCGAGCAGCGGAGCCGCGCTCGGCTTCGAGGACCTGGTCCGGGTCCTCGGCGACACCGGAGCCGGTCGTTCGCGTGGGGCGCTGGTCCGGGTGCGGGCGGCGGAGCCGCTGCCGGACCTGCCGGACCTCGCGGAGATGTGGGTCACCGACGTCGACCCCCAGGACGCCGCCCAGGTGGCGGACGCGCTGGAGCGGCTGCGCACCGCGGAGCAGCAGCTGACCGAGTACCGGCGGGCGCTGCACGAGCGGATCGACGAGGCGACCGGCGAGCTGATCCTGCGCTACCGCGCCGACCCGACCGCGGCACTCGCCCTGCTGCCGCAGCCCTGAGCCGGAGGGCCGGGTGATGACCGCGCTGGGACGGGTCCGGGTCTGGCACGCCGACGACGGGTGGGGCGTGATCGACTCCGACGCCACTCCGGGCGGCTGCTGGGTGCACTGCCACTCGATCCTGATCGCCGGGACCTCGGGCCTGGATCTCGAGCCTGGCCAGCAGGTGCGGTTCACCTTCGAGGCCGCCGACCAGGACGGGTACGCGTTCCGGGCCGACGAGGTGTGGTCCGCTGATCGTGCGCCGGACCGGAGCGGTGTCCACGAGGTGACGGGGCCGTCGGCGGCGTTTGCGAGCTGGTTGACGTTGGAGTTCGACGGGGATGGGGGCGGCGGGGAGTCCGGCGGGGACGCCGGCGGGGAGTCGGACGACGAGGACCGCTAGCTGATGGCTCGGCTGAGGTCTGAGAGTGGGCCGATTGGCTGAGGGACCGCGGTCTGCTGGCTGGCGCGCGGTCTGCTGACTGGCTCGCCGGACGCCGGGTGGACGTGCCCCGAGCCCATCGGAGAGTGTCCGGAGCATCCCCCGGATTGCGCCATCCGGGCGCGGGGAGTGCCCTGGACGTGCCGCTGGCCCCGCCGGGTGGTGCCTGGGCGGGGTGCGGGGCGGGGCAGCTATCGCTCGGGTGGAGGTAGGTCCGACTCGGCCGGGGCAGCGTGCTTGTTGCGGTGTCGGTCTCGGGAGACGTCGAGGGTGCCGGTGTGGTCGCGCAGGTACTGGTAGCCCTGGGGGCTGGTCCACAGGTAGCTGCCCTTGTCGAGGGCGGTGTAGCTCCAGGGGCTGTGGGTCTTGTGACGGTGATGTCGCCGGCAGAGCGGGGCCAGGTTGCATGAGCAGGTGGTGCCGCCGGTGGCGTGCTCTCGGATGTGGTCGCAGTCGGGGCGATGCTGCTCGGGGGTGAGGCGTCGGGCTGGTCGGGTGCACCAGGGGAAGACGCAGGTGTGCTCGATGAGTGCGAGGCGTTCCACGAGGCGGTCGGGGGTCTCGTAGGCGTTGACGTGGACGTGGTCCTCGAGGTCGATCACCGGCTTGAC
>NZ_JCBAJX010000022.1:0-24436 GCF_059766585.1 Nocardioides sp. Z21_20 | reverse complement strand
TTCCACGAGGCGGTCGGGGGTCTCGTAGGCGTTGACGTGGACGTGGTCCTCGAGGTCGATCACCGGCTTGACGGTGACCTGGGTGTCGGGGTTGGCGCACCAGTCGCGGACCTGGTCGAGCGAGACGAAGGAGGCGGTGTTCTCGACGCGGGCCAGGTGTACGTCGGTGTTGGTGTTGGCGCCGCAGGCGGGGTGGGCGGAGTGGGGGCCGGCCTCGTCGAGGCTTCGGGCGCGTAGCGCGTCGTGGGAGAGGTGCACGTAGAGCACCACCTGACGTGGTCGTCGGGCCTTGGCGGTGTCGCCCTGCGCAGCAGTGTGCGGTTGATCGGAAGCACCTGGTGCGTCGGATCCACCGCACTGACCTGCGGCTGCCTCGCCGGCGCCCAGGTCGAGGGCGAGCTGACGCCGGGCGAGCTCCCCGGCGGCCTTCGCCCGCCGCACGCCCAGCGGGTCCACCGAGCCGAGCGCCTGCTGCTGCGCGGCACCGGCCGCGACGGCGGCGTCGAGGTCCAACGCGTCGGCGAGGTCGAGCTCCCCGCGCACGGTCATGGTGCCGTCGTAGGAGACCTGATCGGTGTCGATGTCGAAACACCGCCCGTCCGCAGCGGCCCGGCGCCGCTGCTCGACTTCCTCTGGCTGGAACCGGACCCGCGCCTCCTCGACCAACCGGTCCAGGGCGGCGAGGCCGATCTTGTGTGCGACTGCGGCGACGTGGGTGTCCACGAACCCCGCACCGGCCGGGACCAGGCTCATCGTCGCGTCCGCGATGCGACGGGCCTTCCACGACACCAGATCCCCAGCCACCACCCGCGCCCAGACCTTCGGCAACCGGTGGCGCAGCTCCAGGGCCTGCCCCACATACCGACGCCCGGCGTCGGTGGACATCCCCACCGCGAGGGCGAACTCGGTGACCGCGAACTCCGCCACCAACGGTGCTCCCGGTCCGGCGACCGGGATGCCGTGGTCGCCATACGGCCCGTGGACCACCGCGGCCGCCTCCAACGACTCCACCGAGTGCATCGCTGCCCAGTCCACCGCCAGCTGCAGTTGACGTGCCTCGGCCGCATCCGCCGTACCCCGCGAGACCCGGGCGGCAGCCAGCACCGCACGAGCGGTGTCGGGAGTCGCGGTCCGGGTCATGGATCCACTCAAGCAGGCGCCACCGACAGTCCTGCCCCCAGAAACCGCCCCGACACGCGGGCTGTGGAGAAGTCATCCGAGGTGGTTCCCGAGCCGCTCGCCTGCGCTCGCTGCGCCCACCCACCACCATCTTCTGCTCGCCCTGGCGGTCGCTGTCGCCGGCCCCGTCGCCGCGCTCACCGGGGCGGCCGGCGGCGCGTGACGAACACCCGGCCGCGCGCTACCGCCGGGGACGCTCGCCACCCGCCCGGGGGCCGGCCTCAGACCACCGCGACCGCGACCGCGACCAGCGCCCCCTGATGGCTCGGCACCTTGAGCACCTCGCCGTCCAGGGCGACCGTTTCCTCGGTCGAGAAGAGCAGGCTGTGCGGACCGTCGAGCGCCACCGTCGCCGGCGACGAGCCGAAGTTGACCACCATCAGCACGTCTCCGCGCTGCATCGTGAAGACCCGGCTCTCCTCGTCCACCGTGCAGCTCACCGAGCCGAACGACGGGTCGGTCAGCTCCGGGCGGGCGCGCCGTACGGCGGCCAGTCGCCGGTAGACGTCGAGGATCCGGGCGTGGCGCCCGCCCTCGAGCTCGGACCAGTCGAGCTTGGAGCGCTCGAAGGTGCCCGGGTCCTGGGGGTCGGGGACGACGGCAGGGTCCCAGCCCATCCGCTCGAACTCGTGGATGCGCCCCTCGGCGGTCGCCTTGCCCAGCTCGGGCTCGGGGTGCGAGGTGAAGAACTGGAACGGTGTGGAGGCCGCCCACTCCTCACCCTGGAACAGCATCGGCGTGAAGGGCCCGGCCAGGGTGAGCAGCGCGGCGCAGGCCAGCTGGCCGTCGTCGAGGTGGCCGGGGGTGGGGTCGGAGAGCCGGTCGCCGCGGGCCCGGTTGCCGACCTGGTCGTGGTTCTGGTTGCACACCACCAGACGCCAGGTGGGCATGTGCGCGGTGTCCACCGGGGCCCCGTGGTCGCGGCCGCGGAACGAGGAGAACGTGCCGTCGTGGAAGAACCCCTTCTCGCACACCTTCGCGAGCGCGGTGAGGGGCTCGAAGTCGGCGTAGTAGCCCTCGGTCTCCCCGCTCAGCGCGACGTGCACGGCGTGGTGGAAGTCGTCGCTCCACTGCGCGTCGAGCCCGTAGCCGCCGGCCTCGCGGGGGCGCACCAGCAGGGTGTCGTTGAGGTCGGACTCCGCGATCAGCGTCATCGGCCGGTTGCGGTACGCCGACAGCGCGGCCACCTCGATCGCCATCTCCTCCAGCAGGTGGGTCGGCGAGCTGTCCGAGAGCGCGTGCACGGCGTCGAGCCGCAGCGCGTCGACGTGGTAGTCGTCGAGCCACATCAGCGCGTTGTCGAGGATCAGCCGGCGTACCTCGTGGCTGCCGTCGGCGTCGAGGTTCACCATCGAGCCCCAGGTGTTGGCGTCCTCGTGCTTGAGGTACGGCCCGAACTCCGGCAGGTAGTTGCCTGAGGGCCCGAGGTGGTTGTAGACGACGTCCTGCACCACGCCCAGCCCGGCACGGTGGCAGGCGTCGACGAAGCGCTGGTAGGCCTCGGGGCCGCCGTACCCCTCGTGCACCGTCGACCACAGCACACCGTCGTAGCCCCAGTTGTGGGTGCCGTTGAACCCGTTGACCGGCATCAGCTCCACGAAGTCGACGCCGATCGAGCGCAGGTGGTCGAGCCGGGAGAGCGCGGCGTCCAGCGTCCCCTCGGGAGTGAACGTCCCCACGTGCAGCTCGTAGATCACCGCACCGGCCAGCTGACGGCCCGTCCAGGCGCCGTCGCCCCAGGTGTACGACGACGGGTCGTAGGTCTGCGACCGGGCGTGTACGCCGTGGGGCTGGCGCCGCGATCGCGGGTCGGGCAGCGGGGTCTCGCGGTCGTCGAGGAGGTAGCCGTAGTCGACCCCGGACCCGGCGTACTCGCTGACGTCCTCGGCGGGCGTCCACCAGTGGTCGGGGCCGCAGGTCATCGGCACCACCCGGTCGCCCACGCTGAGCGCGATCCGCTCGGGGATCGGCGCCCAGACGTCGAAGACGGTCCCGCTGGGACGGGTCCGGGTCGTGGGTGCGCTCATCTCAGGCATCCTTCTCACGCACCAGCAGTGCGACGGGGTAGGTGGACAGCACCTCGGCGAGACGTACGTCGCGGGTCACGGCCCGGCCGGTGACGGCGTCGACCCAGGTGCCCGGGGGCAGGGGGAGCCGGGTGTCGTCCCAGCCGCCGCGGGCGGCCAGCCCGACCGGCAGACGGGTGGCGACGGTGATGGCGCCGCCCCGGTCGAAGGCGACCGCGTGATCGGCGGCCGGGCCCTGGGCGGTGAGCGGGGCGTAGCCGGCGAACAGGTCGGGACAGTCGCGACGCAGGGTCAGCGCCACCTTGGTGACCAGCAGCTTGGCGTCGCCCGGGTCGTCGGGCCCGGTCGGCATCGGCGGCCGTACACCGCTGCGCACCTGGGCGAGCACGTGCTTGCGCTGCTCGAAGTCCACCGGGCGGCGGTTGTCGGGGTCCACCAGGCTCTGCTCCCACAGCTCGCTGCCCTGGTAGACGTCCGGGACGCCGGGCATGGTGAGCGCGAGCATCTTGGCCGACAGCGCGTTCACCCAGCCCGGGGCGGCGACGCGGTGCACGAACTCCTCGATCGTGCGACGGACCTTCGCGTCGTCGAAGGCGGCGTCGACTCCCGCGTGCACGGCGGCCTCGTAGGCCTCGTCGGGCTCGGTCCAGGTGGTGTGGTCGCCGGCCTCGCGCATCGCCTTCTCGGCATAGGCGTGCAACCGGTCGCGGCTCGCCGGCCAGGACCCCACCACGGCCTGCCAGAGCAGGTTGGCGAAGCCCGCGTCCGGCATCGGCGCCAGCTCGAGCAGACGGGTCAGCGTCGCGTCCCACTCTTCGGGGAGCTCCGCGATGGTGGTGATCCGCGACCGGACGTCCTCGCCGCGCTTGGTGTCGTGCGTCGAGAGCGCCGTCATCGCCATCGGCCAGGTGGCCTGTCGCTCGGCCATCGCCTCGTGGAAGACGTCCGGCGCCACCGCGAAGACGCTGGGGTCGCCGCCGACCTCGTTGAGCGAGGTGAGCCGCGACCAGCGGTAGAAGGCGCAGTCCTCGACCCCCTTGGCCATCACCATCCCGCTGGTCTGCTGGAAGCGCAGGGCGGGCCGGTTCTGGGCGTCGGTGAGCACCGGGGCCAGCACGTCCAGCACCGGCTCGAGGTCCGGGCGGTGCCGGCGGGCCAGGGCGAGCGCCTCCTCGAAGTGCTCGAGGCCCTCGGGCAGGTAGGAGCGGTAGACCGGGAAGCAGGCGAGCAGCTCGGCCACCGCGTCCACGATCTCCTCGGTGCCGGGGCTCGGCGCGGCCGGATCGGCGCCCGCGGTGGCCTCGAGCACCTGCTCGATCTCACGGGTGATCCGGCGCACCTCGGAGTTCAGGATGCCGTCCGCGACCGCGCGCTTGGTGTCGTGGATCATCCGGTGCCAGTCGACCGGCTCCCCGCGCAGCCGCGTCTCAAGCGCGTCCAGCGGGCCCTCGCCGGAGGGGTCGGTGAGGATGCGGTCGATCAGCGCCAACGCGTCGTAGCCGGTGGTGCCGGCGGTGTCCCACTCGGTGAGCAGGCTCTCGCCCGGCTCCAGGATCTTCTCGACCAGCACGTAGGCGTTGCCGGTCAGTCCGGCGAGGTCGCGCAGGTAGCCGCCCGGGTGGCGCAGCCCGTCGGGGTGGTCGACGCGCAGGCCGTCGACCAGGCCCTCGTCGAACCAGCGCCGGATCTCGACGTGCGACTCCTCGAAGACGTCGCGGTCCTCGACCCGCACGCCGGCGAGCTCGTTGACGGCGAAGAACCGGCGGTAGTTGAGCTCGTCGTCGGCCATCCGCCAGCTCACCAGCTCGTAGTGCTGGCGGTCGTGCACGGCGTTGGGGTCCAGGCCGCCGGGCAGCGACTCGTCGTCGGAGCCGGGGGCGATCGGGAACCGCTTGTCGTGGTAGCGCAGCTCGCCGCCGACGACGGCCAGGTTGGCGATCGGGCCGCCGGGCTCGTCCTGGTCGTCGTCGCCGACCACCGGGATCCGGATCCGTCCGTCGCCGGCGGCCCAGTCGATGTCGAAGGCGTTCGCGCGCATCGAGTCGCGGCCCCGGGCGAGCAGGTCCCACCACCAGGCGCCCTGGTGCGGCGTGGCCACCCCGACGTGGTTGGGGACGATGTCGACGAGCACGCCCATGCCGAGGCGACGTGCCTCCTCGGACACGGCGGCCAGCCCCGCCGCGCCGCCGCGGGCGGGGTCGATGTCGTCGTGGCTCACCACGTCGTAGCCGTGGTCGCTGCCGGGCTCCGAGGCGAGCAGCGGGGAGAGGTAGACCCAGTCGGCGCCGAGACCGTGCAGGTACTCCAGCAGGTCGCGGGCCGCGTAGAGGTCGAACTCCTCGGTGATCTGCAGGCGGTAGGTGCTCACCGGCGCCCGCTCGGGAACGGCCCGGGTCACCGGCTCGGTCTCGCTCATCGCGCCGTCTCGGCCTGGGCGGCCACGGACGCGGCGACGGAGTGGTCGACGTCGGCCTCGGGCTCGGTGTACTCGCGCAGGACCAGCATGCTGCGGGTCTCCAGGTCGACGATGCTCCCCGCGGCGCACGGGCCGCGGTCGTCGGCCACCCCGCCGGTGTCGATGACCACCTCCCACATCTCGGCGTACTCCGCGGGGGGCAGGGTCACCTGGGCCGGGCCGTCGGCGTTGAAGTAGAGCAGGAAGTGGTCGTCGATGATCTGCTGGCCGCGCGCGTCGGCACCGGCGATGCCGTGGCCGTTGAGGTACATCCCGATCGCCTTGGCGCCGTCGTTCCAGTCGCCGTCCTCCATCGGGCGCCCGTCCAGGTGCAGCCAGACGATGTCGTTGAGGCGCTCGCCATCGCCGGTACGCACGGTGCCGCCGGTGAAGAAGCGCTTGCGGCGGAACGTCGGGTGGTCGTGGCGCAGCCGGGAGACCGCCGAGGTGAACTCCACCAGCGGCTGGTCGACGCGGTCCCAGTGCACCCAGCTCAGCTCGGAGTCCTGGGCGTAGGTGTTGTTGTTGCCGTCCTGGGTGCGGCCCAGCTCGTCGCCGTGCGCGATCATCGGCACGCCCTGGCTCAACAGCAGCGTGGCCAGGAAGTTGCGCTGCTCGCGGGCCCGGGCCAACTGGATCTCGGGGTCGTCGGTCGGTCCCTCGACGCCGTGGTTCCAGGACCGGTTGTGGTTCTCGCCGTCGTTGTTGTCCTCGCCGTTGGCCTCGTTGTGCTTCTCGTTGTAGGAGACCAGGTCGCGCAGCGTGAAGCCGTCGTGCGCGGTGACGAAGTTGATGCTCGCCACCGGCCGGCGCCCGGAGTGCTCGTAGAGGTCCGAGGAGCCGGCGATCCGGCTGGCGAACTCGCCGAGCGAGGGCTCGCCGCGCCAGAAGTCGCGCACGGTGTCGCGGTAGGCGCCGTTCCACTCGGTCCACTGGGGCGGGAAGCCGCCCACCTGGTAGCCGCCCGGGCCGACGTCCCAGGGCTCGGCGATCAGCTTGACCTGGCTGACCACCGGGTCCTGCTGGACGAGCTCGAAGAAGGTCGCCAGCCGGTCCACGTCGTAGAACTCCCGCGCCAGCGTGGAGGCGAGGTCGAAGCGGAAGCCGTCCACGTGCATCTCGGTGACCCAGTAGCGCAGCGAGTCCATCAGCAGCTGCAGCGAGTGCGGATGGCGCACGTTGAGGGAGTTGCCGGTGCCGGTGTAGTCCATGTAGTACTGCTCGTCGTTCTCGACGAGGCGGTAGTAGGCCGGGTTGTCGATGCCCTTGAAGCTCAGCGTGGGCCCGAGGTGGTTGCCCTCGGCGGTGTGGTTGTAGACCACGTCGAGGATGACCTCGATGCCGGCCGCGTGCATCGCCTTGACCATCGCCTTGAACTCCTGGACCTGCTGGCCCTGGCCCTGCTGGCTGCGCGCGGTGGCGGCGTAGTCGGCGTGCGGGGCGAAGAAGCCCAGGGTGTTGTAGCCCCAGTAGTTGCGCAGGCCCTTCTCCAGCAGCGTGTTGTCCTGCACGAACTGGTGGACCGGCATCAGCTCGAGCGCGGTCACCCCGAGCTTGGTCAGGTGCTCGGTGACAGCCGGGTGGGCGAGCCCGGCGTAGGTGCCGCGGATCTCCTCGGGGATCTCCGGGTGGAGCTGGGTGAGCCCCTTGACGTGCGCCTCGTAGATGACGCTCTCGTTGTAGGGGATGCCGAGCAGGCGGTCGCCCTCCCAGTCGAAGAACGGGTTGATCACGACGCCGAGGGTCATGTGCTGCGCGGAGTCGTCGTCGTTGCGCGAGGAGGGGTCGCCGAAGTTGTAGCCGAACAGCGACTGGTCCCAGTCGATCTCGCCGCTGGTCGCCTTGGCGTAGGGGTCGAGGAGCAGCTTGTTGGGGTTGCAGCGCAGCCCGCGCGAGGGGTCCCAGGGGCCGTGCACGCGGTAGCCGTAGCGCTGCCCGGGCTGGATCTGGGGCAGGTAGCAGTGCCACACGTGGGCATCCACCTCCCGAACCTCCACCCGCGTCTCGGTGCGGGTGCCGTCAGGTGCCTCGTCGAAGAGGCAGAGCTCGACTCGGTCGGCGGCTTCACTGAACAGTGCGAAGTTGGTGCCGCTGCCGTCGAAGGTCGCGCCGAGCGGGTATGCCGCTCCCGGCCAGGTCTCCATCAGTGATGCCTCTCTCCCCTCCGGCACGGTGCCGAAGTTGGAACGTTCAAAGCTCGGGGTGGTGTCCGTGCCGGAGGAGATGTGCCCGCTCTGGGGAGCTCCTACACCTGGGTGTGAGGGGCGTCCCTGTCCGGGGCGCAGTCCGGCCCCGAGCCCCTCTCGGAGCGGAGGGCGGAGAGGGGGCAGAGAGGGGAGAGGTGTGACTCAGCTCGAGCGAGGACTCACCTGGTCGGCGAGGTTCTCGGGCATCGGCTCGTAGTGGGCGAAGGCGCGGGTGAAGGTGCCGGTGCCGTGGGTCGCCGAGCGCAGGTCGACGGCGTAGCGGACCAGCTCCAGGGCCGGCACGTGGGCGCGGACCACGCTGTGCCGGTCCTCGGTCTGCTCGCTGCCGAGCGGGCGCCCGCGACGCGCGGCGAGGTCGCTCATCACCGCGCCCACCTGGTCGTCGGGCACCCGCACCAGCACCTCGTCGTACGGCTCCAGGACGGCGACACCGGCCGCGGCCGCGGCGTCGCGCAGGGCCAGCGCGCCGGCGCTCTGGAAGGCCATGTCGGAGGAGTCGACGCTGTGCGACTTGCCGTCGGTGAGGGTGACCCGCAGGTCGACGACCGGGTAGCCGTTGAGGACGCCGCGCTCCATCTGGGCGCGCACGCCCTTCTCGACGCTGGGGATGTACTGGCGCGGCACCGCGCCACCGACCACCTTGTCGACGAACTCGAAGCCGCTGCCGGCCGGGAGCGGCTCGACCTCGATGTCGCACACGGCGTACTGCCCGTGGCCGCCGGACTGCTTGACGTGGCGGCCGTGCCCCACGCCCTTGCCGCGGAAGGTCTCGCGCAGCGGCACCAGCACGTCGCGCTGCTCCACGCTGACCCCGAAGCGGTCGTGCAGCCGGTCCAGGGCGAGCTCGGCGTGCGCCTCGCCCATCACCCACAGCACCAGCTGGCGGGTCTCGGCGTTCTGCTCGATGCGCAGCGACGGGTCCTCGGCGCTGAGCCGCGAGAGCGCGACCGAGAGCTTGTCCTCGTCGGACTTGGTGGCCGCCTCGATGGCGATCGGCAGCAGCGGGGCCGGCATCGCCCAGGGCCTCAGCACGCACGGCCGGTCGACGGCCGAGAGCGTGTCGCCGGTCTCGGCGCCGCCGAGGCGGCCGATCGCGGCGATGTCACCGGCGACGACCCGCTTGGCCGGCACCTGCAGGCGGCCGAAGGGGTGGCCCAGCGCGCCGATCCGCTCGTCGTCGTCGTGGTCCTCGTGTCCCGAGCCCTCCCCGTAGAACGAGGTGAAGTGTCCCGAGACGTGCACCGCGGCGTCCGCCTCGAGCGTCCCGGAGAACACCCGGACCAGGCTGACCCGGCCCAGGTAGGGGTCGCTGGTGGTCTTGACGACCTCGGCGACCAGCGGGGCGTCGGGGTCGCAGGTCAGCGCCTCGGCGGGCCGGCCGGCGGTGGTGAACGCCTCCGGGGCCGGATGCTCGGCGGGCGAGGGGAAGCCGCGCACCATCAGCTCCAGCAGCTCGGCGCAGCCTGCGCCGGTGGTGGCGCAGACCGCCACCACGGGGTGCAGGGCGGCTCCGGCCACGGCACGCTCGAGGTCGGCGACGAGGGTCTGCTCGGAGATCTCCTCGCCGGCGAGGTAGCGCTCCATCAGGCTCTCGTCCTCGGACTCCTCGATGACCGCCTCGATCAGCGCGGCGCGGCGCGGGTCCATCTCGGCGCCCGCGACCGCCGGGCCGCCGCGCAGCAGCGACGCCGTACCGGCGCCGTCGGGCACCAGGACCGGGAGCACCTTGTCGCCGAACGCCGCCTGGGCGGCGGTGAGGACGGCGGCGAAGTCGGCGCGGGCGTGGTCGAGCTTGGTGACCACCACGGCGCGCGGCATCCCCACCTCGGCGCACTCGGCCCACAGCTGGGCGGCGGCGTGGTCGACGCCCTCGTTGGCGGCGAGCACGAACAGCGCGCAGTCGGCCGCGCGCAGACCGGCTCGCAGCTCGCCGACGAAGTCGGCGTAGCCGGGGGTGTCGAGGAGGTTGACCTTGACGTCGCGGTGCAACAGGGGCGCGACCGCCAGGGAGGACGAGCGGCCGTGTGCCTGCTCGGTCTCCTCGAAGTCCGAGACCGTGGTGCCGTCGGCGACCGAGCCCGGGCGGTTCAGCGCTCCGGCCTGGACCAGCAGCGCCTCGACCAGCGAGGTCTTGCCTGACGAGGCCGGCCCCACCAGGACCACATTGCGGATCTGGTCGGGCCGGGTGACCTCGAGGCTCTGCGCGGCATTTCTGCGGTTGCCCTTGTCTGCCATGGGGCCAGCCAACGCCTGCGGTGCGGGACAGGCAAGGGACCCAAGGCCCTCTTCGGTCTCGGACCTGCGGGACGGCGTGGTTACCCGCGGGTACGCTTCCCTCATGACGCGCGAGATCTATGACGAGGACCACGAGGCATTCCGGGCATCGGTCAAGGAGTTCCTCGACCGCCAGGTGGTGCCGCACATGGAGGAGTACGCCGGCAACCACGGCCTGCCCCGTGAGTTCTGGCTCGAGGCCGGCAAACAGGGCTACCTCGGCCTGGAGGTGCCCGAGCAGTACGGCGGCTCCGAGGCCGGCGACTACCGCTTCAACGCGGTCCTCACCGAGGAGCTGGCCAAGGTCAACATGACGCTGCCCTCGTGCGTGGGCATCCACGCCGACATCGTCGCGCCGTACCTGGTGCACCTGACCAACGACGAGCAGAAGCAGCGCTGGCTGCCCAAGTTCTGCAGCGGCGAGCTGCTCACCGCGATCGGGATGACCGAGCCCGGCGGCGGCTCGGACCTGGCCAACCTCAAGACCACCGCCGTTCGCGACGGCGACGACTGGATCCTCAACGGGTCCAAGACCTTCATCACCAACGGCGGCAGCGCCGACCTGGTGGTGGTGGCCGCGCGCACCAGCCCGGAGAAGAAGGCCAAGGGCATCTCGCTGTTCGGCGTCGACACCAGCCTGCCGGGCTTCTCGGTGGGCCGGGTGCTCGACAAGGTGGGCCAGGACGAGTCCGACACCGCCGAGCTCGCCTTCGAGGACGTCCGGGTCAGTAACGCCGACCTGATCGGCCCGCTCGACACCGGCTTCATCTCGATGATGCAGTTCCTCCCGCAGGAGCGCCTCGGCTCGGCGGTCACCAACCTCGCCCACGCCGCGCAGATCCTCGAGGAGACGATCCAGTACGCCAAGGACCGCAAGGCCTTCGGCCAGCCGATCGGCAACTTCCAGCACAACCAGTTCCTGCTGGCCGAGCTGGTCACCCAGATCGAGGTCACCCAGGCGTTCGTCGACCAGTGCGTGATGAAGCACACCCGGGGCAAGCTGAGCCCGGTGGACGCCGCCAAGGCGAAGTGGTGGACCTCGCAGGTGCAGAACGACGTGCTCGACCACTGCGTGCAGCTGCACGGCGGCTACGGCTACATGAACGAGTACCGCGTGGCCCGCGCCTGGCGCGACGCCCGCGTCACCAAGATCTGGGCCGGCTCCAACGAGATCATGAAGATGCTGATCGGCCGCGACCTGGGCCTCTGAGGCTGGGCGCTGGGGTGGGTGCTGCCGCGTCAGGTTTCCCCGGTCGACCGGGGAAACCGACCGGCCCCTCAGTCCGCCAGGCGCGGCGGGAAGCCCCCGGTGGCGATCGGGCCCCAGCGCGTCGGGGTGATCCGCAGCAGCGACTTGCCCTGGCGGCGCATGGCGGCGCGGTACTCGTCCCAGTCGGGATGCTCGCCGGCGATGGAACGGTAGTAGGAGACCAGCGGCTCGACCGACTCCGGAGGGTCGACGACCTCGCAGTCGCCGTCGACCTGGACCCAGGCGTCGTTGAACTCCGTGGAGAGGACGACCACGCTGACCTGCGGGCGCTGGCGGGCATTGGCGGTCTTCGCGCGCTCGGGGTAGGTCGAGATCACGATGCGCCCTTCGTCGTCCACGCCGCCGGTGACCGGCGAGGCCTGCGGGCGCCCGTCCGCGCGGGTGGTGATCAGGACCATCTGGTGGCGGTCGCGCACGAAGTCCAGCAGGGCTGCGCGGTCGACCTCGGTCGTGGTGGCGATCTTCGGTGACATGTCCCCACCCTGCGTCATGGCTGGTCGCCGCGTCGACCGGCCGGCCGCCGCGGCTGGCTAGCCTGACGCCATGCGGATGTTCGTGGCGGTGGTGCCACCTCCCGAGGCCCTCGACGATCTCGACGCCTTCCTGGAGCCGCGCCGCGAGGCGGCGGACTTCCGGTGGACCGCGATCGATCAGGTGCACTGCACGCTGGCCTTCCTGGCCGACGTGCCGGACCGGGCCCTCGAGGACCTCGTCGAGCGGCTCGAGCGCGCCGCGCAGCGCCGTACGCCGATGCGCACCCGGATCGCCGGCGGCGGAGCCTTCCCGAACGCCGCGCGGGCGCGGGTGCTGTGGGCGGGCCTGGACCTCGACGAGGACGGCGAGCGGGAGCTGGGCCGGCTGGCGACCGGGGCCCGCGCGGCAGCCGGCCGTGCCGGCGCCCCCGCCGACGGCAAGCGGTTCCGTCCGCACCTGACCGTCGCCCGGCTGGGCTTCCCGGGCGAGGTGAGCAACTGGGTGAAGCTGCTGGACGGCTATGCCGGCCCCGGGTGGGAGGTGGACGAGATGGTCCTGGTCGCCTCGCACCTCGGGGAGGGACCCCGGCGACGCCCGCGCTACGAGGAGGTCGCCCGTTTCCCGCTCGGCTGAGCCGGTCGAGGGGCAGTCCGTCGCCCGCGGCCCGGTGTGCCGCACCCGCCGCACAGCCGCGACTGCCCTAGGTTGCAGGAGATGAGAATCACGGTAGCCCGGGAGAGCCGGGCCACAGAGACCCGCGTCGCACTGGTCCCCGAGCTGGTCGGGAAGCTGACCGCGCTCGGCTACGAGGTCACCGTCCAGCCCGGCGCGGGTGCGCAGGCCCTGATCGCGGACGAGGAGTACGTCGCGGCAGGCGCGTTGCTCGACGAGGCCGCGCTCGACTCCGCCGACCTCGTGGTCGCGGTGCAGCCGCTCGACGTCGCCTCGGTGCGACGCCTGCGGCGCGGCGCCGCCACGATCTCGTTCCTGCCGACGGGGCAGGTGCCCGACGTGGTCGCCGGCCTGCGCGACTGCGGGGTCGACTCCTGGGCGATGGAGCTGGTGCCGCGCATCTCGCGGGCACAGTCGATGGATGCGCTGTCGTCGCAGTCGCTGGTCTCCGGCTACCGCTGCGCGATCGTCGCGGCCGGGCTGCTGCGCCGGTTCTTCCCGTTGAACATGACCGCCGCCGGCACCGTCGCGCCGGCCGAGGTCGTGGTCCTCGGCGCCGGCGTGGCCGGTCTGCAGGCGATCGCCACCGCACGGCGGCTCGGCGCGGTCGTCAAGGCCTACGACGTGCGCGCCGCCGCCGCGGAGGAGATCCGCTCGGTGGGTGCCCAGGCGATCGAGCTGGACCTCGAGACGCTGGACGGCGCGGGCGGCTACGCGCGGGAGATGAGCGAGGACCGCGCAACCCGCCAGCGCGAGCTGCTCGCGCCGTACATCGCCGCCGCGGACGCGCTGATCACCACCGCCGCGGTCCCCGGCCGGCGCGCGCCGGTGCTGGTCACCTCGGCGATGGTCGAGCAGATGTCTCCCGGCTCCGTCGTCGTCGACCTCGCCGCCGACAGCGGCGGCAACGTCGAGGGCTCGGTGCCCGGCGAGATCGTCCGGATCGGGCACGCGCAGGTGTGGGGCGGACAGAACGTGCCCGCGCAGATGCCGGGGCCCGCGTCGCGGCTCTACGCGCAGAACATCGTCAGCCTGATCACGCTGATGACCCGCGACGGCGTCTTCGACCCCGACCACGACGACGAGATCGTCGCCGGCGCCTGCGTCACCCGCGGGGGCGCGATCGTGCATGGACCATCGCGGGAGCTGGTCGAGGGGCCGGTCCCGCCCGAGGAGCAGGAGGTGGGCCGGTGAGCGAGTCCATGGTCTGGTTGACGATCTTCGTGCTGAGCGTGTTCGTCGGCATCGAGGTCATCGCCAAGGTCTCCTCGACGCTGCACACCCCGCTCATGTCGGGGGCCAACGCGATCCACGGCGTCATCCTGCTCGGCGCCATCCTCGTCACCGGCACCACCGACAGCACCGTGGCCCTGGTCGTCGGACTGGTCGCCATCGTGCTGGCGGCGGTCAACATGGTCGGCGGCTTCGTGGTGACCGACCGGATGCTGCAGATGTTCACCCGGCGCAAGCCCGCCGCCGGTGCCCCGGCCGCCGGGAAGGGCGGCAAGTGATGCCGACCTGGGTCCAGCTGGTGTACCTGCTCTGCGCGGTCGGGTTCATTCTCGCCCTCAAGGGGCTGGCCGGGCCGCGTACGGCGCGGCTGGGCAACCTGGTGGGGGCGGGCGCCGCGGTGGTGGCCTGCGCGGTGCCGTTCCTCTACCTCGATCTCGACCACGTGCCGCTGATCCTCGGCGCGGTCGCGATCGGCTCGGTGGGCGGCTTCCTGGGCGCCCAGCGGGTCCAGATGACCCAGATGCCGCAGATGGTGGCGCTGTTCAACGGCGTCGGCGGCGGCGCCGCGGCGCTGGTCGCGCTGCTGGAGCTCACCGAGATGGCCCACCTCGCCGAGCTGGGCGTCGAGACCGACTGGTTCCCGCTGGTCGCCACCGCGTTCACGATCCTGGTGGGGTCGGTCTCCTTCGCCGGCTCGGTGATCACCTTCGCCAAGCTCCAGGAGCTGATGACCTCACGCCCGGTGGTCTTCCCCGGCCTGCCGGTCGCCTTCGCCGCCGGCCTGCTGGCGGCCGTGGTCCTCTCGGTGCTGGTGGTCGGCGAGCCCACCGTGTGGATCGGCGTCGTGCTGGCGCTGCTCGGCCTGGTGCTCGGGGTGCTGCTGGTGTTGCCGGTCGGCGGTGCCGACGTGCCCATCGTGATCTCGCTGCTCAACGCCTTCACCGGGCTGACGGTCGCCGCGGGCGGCTACGTGCTGGGCAACACGGTCCTGCTGGTGGCCGGCACGCTCGTGGGTGCGGCGGGCACGTACCTGACCCTGCTGATGGCGCGCGCCATGGGCCGCTCGGTGGCCAGCATCCTCTTCGGCGCGCTGCGCGGCGGCTCCACGCTGGGCGCCGGCGTGGCCTCGGACCGCCCGGTCCGCTCGGCCGCCCCCGACGACGTCGCGATCCTGCTCGGCTACGCCGACCGGGTGATCATCGTCCCCGGGTACGGCCTCGCCGTCGCCCAGGCCCAGCACACCCTGCGCGAGCTGGTCGACGTGCTCACCGGGCGTGGCACGCGCGTCGACTACGCCATCCACCCGGTGGCCGGCCGGATGCCCGGGCACATGAACGTGCTGCTCGCCGAGGCCCAGGTGCCCTACGAGCAGCTCGTCGAGATGGACGACATCAACGGCGAGTTCAAGCACACCGACGTGGTTCTGGTCGTCGGCGCCAACGACGTGGTCAACCCCGCCGCCCGGACCAGTCCGGAGGCCCCCATCTACGGCATGCCGATCCTCAACGCCGACGAGGGCCGGCAGGTCGTGTTCCTCAAGCGCTCCATGCGCCCCGGGTTCGCCGGCATCGAGAACGAGCTGCTCTTCGATCCCACGACCACGCTGCTCTTCGGGGACGCGAAGGAGACCTTGAGCAAGGTGCTGGCGGCCGTCAAGGCGCTGTAGCGCCGCCGTACGCCCCCGGCCGCCGTACTTCCCCTGCCGCCGTACTTCCTCTGCCGTACTTCCCCTGCCGTTTGGTCCCCAACGGCGACGATTCCGGGCGTACAGGGTCCGTCTCTGACCAATCGGCGCGCACGCCACGCCAGTACGGCGCACCGGAAGGCCCAGCCCGGTCTCAGGCCCCGACCGGGCCGTACGACGCGCGTCAGCGCGGGAGCGCGGTGGTCCTCAGCGCGTGAGCGCCTCAGTCCTCAGCGCCTCAGTGCGCGACCCCGTAGAGGCGGTCGCCGGCGTCGCCCAGCCCGGGCACGATGTAGCCCTTCTCGTTGAGGCGCTCGTCCATCGCGGCGGTGACGACCGTGATCGGGATGCTCAGGTCGGACAGGTCGCGCTCCAGGCGCTCGCAGCCCTCGGGGGCGGCCAGCAGGCAGATCGCGGTGATGTGGTCGGCGCCGCGGTCGGTGAGGAACCGGATCGCCGCGGCGAGCGTGCCGCCGGTGGCCAGCATCGGGTCCAGCACGTAGCACTGGCGACCGGAGAGGTCCTCGGGCAGTCGCTCGGCGTAGGTGGAGACGTTCAGCGTCTCCTCGTTGCGGACCATGCCGAGGAAGCCGACCTCGGCGGTGGGCAGCAGCCGCATCATCCCGTCGAGCATGCCCAGCCCGGCGCGCAGGATCGGGACGACGAGGGGCTTGGGGGTGGCGAGCTTGACCCCGGTCGTGGCCGAGACAGGGGTCTCGATGTCCACGTCGCACACCCGCACGTCGCGCGTCGCCTCGTAGGCGAGCAAGGTGACCAGCTCGTCGGCCAGCCGGCGGAACGTCGGGGAGTCGGTCCCCTTGTCGCGGAGGGTGGTGAGCTTGTGGGACACGAGGGGGTGGTCAACGACGTGGGTGCGCATGTGCCGAACCCTAGTCGCTGTGCCGTCCGGGGACAGGGCCGAAGGGGGTTGGCCGCGACACTCGGCGTCTGTCAGGCTGGGTAGGTCCGAGTCGGGCCGAGGGCGCACCCGCGCCGGGATCGCTGATCGGAGGAGTCAGGAGATGACGGACCAGCTGGACGGCGTGGACTTCGCGCTGGCCGCCTACCGTGAGGAAGGCGTGTGGCAGCTCGTCGCGCTGGCCCCCAGTGTCGTCGTCGACGTGGACTCCCTGACCGCGGCGCTGCGCCGTTTCCCCGGCGACGGGGGAGCGCTGGGGATGATCGCGATCGACGAGGACTTCTTCGTGCTGGTCCGGGTGGCGGGGGTCGACGTCAGGCTGCTCCTGTCCGACGTGACCGCGGCCGACGAGTGGCAGCTGGCGCTCTCCGTCGTCGAGCACCTCGGGCTGCCGTTGCCCGAGGAGGACGACGAGCCGCTGCCGGCCGGTGACCTCGACATCTGCGGCGATCTGGGGATGCACCCGATGGACATGGGCGTGCTGCTCGACGACTACGAGCTCTTCCCCGACGAGATGCTCTCCGACATCGCCGGTCGGCTGGGCTTCGGCACCCTCTTCGACGAGGCAGTCGGCCTGGCGTCTGCATGAGCACGTCGCTCTACGCCCTGTGGGCGCCGGCCATGGAGCTCGCCCTCGACGAGGCGCGAGGCGCACTGGCGACCGGTGACGTCCCGATCGGTGCGGTGGTGCTCGACCCGATCGGCGAGGTGATCGGCCGCGGCCGCAACGTGCGCGAGGCCCTGGCCGACCCGACCGGCCACGCCGAGGTGGTGGCGCTGCGCCAGGCGGCCCGTACCCGCGGCGAATGGCGCCTGGAGGGCTGCACGCTGGTGGTGACCCTCGAGCCGTGCACGATGTGCGCCGGCGCCGCGGTGCTGAGCCGGGTCGCCCGCGTCGTCTTCGGGGCGTACGACGACAAGGCGGGCGCCGTGGGCAGCCTGTGGGACGTGGTGCGCGACCGGCGGCTCAACCACCGCCCGGAGGTGCTCGCCGGGGTCCTGGCCGGCGAGTCGACGGCGCTCCTCGACGCGTTCTTCCGCGACCACCGCGCCGAGCGCGGCCTGGATGCCTGAGGCGCCGCCCCGCCCGCCCGACGGGGCCCGAATTCCGTAGCGGCGTCCCGGTCGGGTACATTCTCCGGCGGTGGCGTGTCCGAGCGGCCTAAGGAGAACGCCTCGAAAGCGTTTGTGGGTGCAAGCCCACCGAGGGTTCAAATCCCTCCGCCACCGCCAGAGGGGTACAGACGAAAATCTGTAGCCCGAGAGACGAAAGTCCCAGCAACGCCGTCTCGTGGCCCGAATCCGGGTCCACGGGGCGGCGTTGTTGCGTTCGGGGCCGCTCGTCGCGGCTGAGTGACCAGCCACTGGGTTGTCAGCGAGTACGTCGTGCCGAAAATGGCGAAGACCCGCCCGAATTCCGGGCAGGCCGGTTCGTGCGGGTCTTGCGGGTGTGGGTGACCGGTGCTGGTCAGGCGGCTTCTTCTACAACGCGCTCCGCCAGTCGCAGGAGGGCCTGCACGGGTTCACCAAGGACGACGCCTACAAGCACTCGGCACCCCCGGCAAGCACCGCGTCAAGGGCCGCGCCGCCCAGTCGGTGTTCGCCGCCTTCCTCCTCGCCGCCGCAGGCATCCGTAAGGTCCGCGTGTTCCTCCGCAACGCCGTCCCGGACAGCAACGGCGAGCTCTACGTGCCCCGCCGCGAACGCAAGGGCGAGCACGCCACCAGCCACCTCCCGCCCGGCATCAAGGGCACGCGCGGGGACCCCGACTACGACGCGTCGGACCCCGACACCAGGTGTGGGTGTGCTCGGAGGTGCCGAAGGTGAGGTCCTGGGCGTACTTGGCTGCGGCGAGGCGGGACTGGTCCTCGGTGTTGATGACATTCGGGTCGGTTGAGGTGAACGCGCCCATGTCGATGGTGACCGACTCCTGGCGGCACGGCTTGGGCCGCACGCCACCGGTCTGGGTCGCTGGGTCGGGAAGAGCACGGTCCCTGAGGCGGACCCCGAGGACCGGTCCACCGATGAACACCTTCTGTTCGGACTTCGGCTTCAGGGCGCACATGACGGCCGGGTGGGAACCGGAGGCGGCGCAGCCCCACCGCTGGCTGCCGGACTTGTTGGTGCCCTTGAACCGTGCCCGGTACGCCAGAGCACCCCGACCGATATGCCGACCTGCGCGACCCAGCCACCGGACCGCATCCGTCTACGCAAAGCCCGTGGGGGCAACGATGCCCACCGGCTGGCGCTACGTGCCCGCCACCGAAACCCTCCACGTCGGCGCCGGAGAATGGACCGGACTCACTGCCGAGACCGCCGAACACACCGTCGGTGGAAGCCGAGTCCTCGAGTCCTGGCTCGACTTTCGCCTAGCCGCCCCCAAGAAGCGATGCCGCTCCCCGCTCGACCACATCAACGCCACCCAGTGGTACCCCGACTGGTCCACTGAACTGAGTAACCTGCTCGTCATCCTGAATCAGATGGTCGTTGCCGAGGACGACATGTCCAAGATCCTGACTGAAATCCTCGCCGGGCCGCTGCTCACCCGTGACCAGATCGAGGACGACGACGTGCAGTGGCCCGCACACGACAAGGACCCGATCCGCAACCCTCGCATCAGCCTTGTCGGGACCCTCCTCGACGACAGGGATAGTGACGACTGATGCCACGCCGACGCCGCTGGCAAGGGCGAAACCGCCAAGGGAGCAGCATGTCCGAATCGCTCCGTCCGGGCACGAACGCTGCCATCGGATTCGCAGGAACTGCTGCAGAGCACGCTCAAGTCTTCCGATGATGTCCGACATGGAAGACACCCAATCCCGTCGTCAACCGGTGGCGCAGATACGGCAAGGACCGGCTCTACGTCGAGCAACCAGACGGCGTGAAGATCGGCTGGTGGGATCTGGTGACCGATGAGGCGCACCCAGAGGACCCGGAGCACCTCACCTCGCTCACGGGCACCTAGCCCATCCAGTCGTAGCGGCCGAGATGGCATCGGCGTGGCGGTCCGACACGAGGTCTTGGCGATTCAGGCAACGCACTGTCGGTGCTGAACCTTAACCTCAGACTGGACCGAACCGTCCGAAGCCGAGGGACGCACGCACGAACCGAACGGGGAACCTCATGCTCATCAAGACCCTCTACGTGAGGTTCTACAAGTCGTTCAACTACGACTACCTGCGCAAGAGCGACCCCAAAGCCGTGCCCGACTCGTGGGACCTCCTCGACGACGACCTCTTCTACCCGTTCGTGCGCATCCCGATCGAGAAGCAGGTCACCACGGTGGTCGGGGCGAACGAGTCTGGCAAGAGTCAACTCCTCTCCGCCATCAAGTGCCTCCTCACCGGCAGAGGCATCGAGCGTCGCGACTTCTGCCGCTACTCGGCGTTCTTCTCGGTGGGCAAGGAGATGGCCGTCCCCGAGTTCGGGGCCGAGTTCTGCGGCCTCTCTGAGGCCGACGCCGACACCATTCGAGGACTGCTCGGGCTGAGTGCCGACGACGAGATCAAGTCGTTCTGGCTCTTCCGGTTCAACAAGCGCATCGTCATCTACGCGACCGGCCCGAACGGCACCTGTGTCGAGAAGGCCCTCACCGCCAAGATGCTGGAGAAGATCACCCTTCCCACGTTCTTCGAGATCGACGCCAAGGTCCCTCTCCCGGACAGCGTGCCCATCGACTACCTGATCGCCCCCAAGTCCTCCAGAACGCTGCGGCCTCGCTCCCGCCTGCTGGGGTTCGTCGAGTCGCTCATCGACAACCCCGACTGGTTCACCTCCACCGAGACCGTCACCAAGGCCGCAGGCTCGCTCACCGGCGTGTACCCCACCTACGAGTCGGGCCGCGACGACGAGTTCCTCGTGTCACGCTTGGACCTGGCGGAGAAGTTGCTCCTCGGCGTGGCAGGCATCGACAAGTCCGCCTTTGAAGAATTGCGCGAAGCCGTCAAGACGTCCGAGGGGTACGCCAACGGGCTCGTCGACAAGATGAACGAGCGGCTCGCCAACGCCCTGAACTTCTCCAAGTGGTGGTCCCAGGACAGCGACTTCTCCCTCTACCTGACCCTGCGCGACTTCGACCTCGTGTTCACGGTGCGCGACCGTACCGGCAGCGACTACTCGTTCAGCGAGCGCAGCGGCGGCATGAGTTACTTCCTCTCCTACTTCGTGCAGTACCTCTCGCACAAGCCCACCGGTGGGCAGGAGATCCTGCTGATGGACGAGCCGGACGCCTACCTGTCGATGCTCGGACAGCAGGACCTCCTCGCTGTCTTCAGCGACTTCGCCGCCCCCGCCGATCCCGACAAGGCCCCGGTACAGGTTGTCTACGTCACCCACTCGCCCTTCCTGATCGACAAGAACCACGGCGAGCGGATCAGGGTGCTGGAGAAGGGCGACGGCGACGAGGGCACCCGTGTCGTCAGCAACGCCGCGCGCAACCACTACGAGCCGCTCCGGTCCGCCTTCGGTGCCTTCGTCGCCGAGACCACCTTCATCGGCAACTGCAACCTCATGCTCGAAGGACAGGCCGACCAGGTGCTTCTCGCTGGCCTCAGTTCGCTCGCCCGTCGACTGGGCAGCAAGGACGACACCCTCGACCTCAACACCCTCACCCTCGTCCCGGCCGGGTCTGCCGAGCACCTCCCGTACATGGTCTACCTGGCGCGTGGCCGAGACGTCGACACCCCCGCCATCGCCGTCCTCCTCGACAGCGACAAGGAGGGTCAAGACATCGCAGCCGAACTCAAGAAGGGTTACCGGGGCCGCCGCCTCATCGACGACGACTTCGTCATCAGCATCGGTGAACTGAACGCGACTGCCCTCACCCTGTCCACGGACACCCTGCAGGAGACCGAAGACCTCATCCCCGCCGAAGTCGCCGTTCTGGCCATCAAGAGGTTCGCCGAGGAAGTCCTCTCCGCAGACGACGCCGCAGCACTGTCCGCGAAACTCACGAAGATCGAACCGGACCCCGGACAGAAACTCTTCAAGGCCGCAGAGGCTGCCGCCACGGCTGCCAGCCCGCACGCTGACCGGCCGCTCCGCCTCGACAAGGTCGGCTTTGCCCGCGCCGTCCTCGAAGCCGCCGAACACGACGCCACCGGCGAACTGCGCACCCGCACCCTCGACAACTTCGCGATCCTGTTCCGCAGCCTCGACAAGGCCCAGCGCGACGCCATGCGCAAGAACAACCGCGACCGGACCAGCAAGATCCTCAACCGGCTCCGAAAGAACTTCATCAAGGACCACCCCAAGGTCGTCACCCGACGCGACGTGGAGGAGTTCCTCGACACCATCCTCGCCCAACTCATCGACACCAGCCCCGAAGCCGAAACCGTCCGCGACGCCGTGCGACGCATCCGCGCCGACTTCGAACTCCACGAGGAACCACACACGATCGTCGATGACTACGACAGACTGCTCACCCGGCTCGAAGCGCTCGTCTACGAGCCAGTGCGACAAGTGCAGGACGCCTCCGCATGAGCCCTCTCATGTTCGTGCAAGATCAGGTTTCCGTCGTCACCGACACACTCGCTACCACCGCTGACGGTGCAGCCTGACGTGCGCCACGTACAGGACCGAGTCCTTCGGCGACCGACTATCAGGAGGTGTACTGAGCATGCGTGAGGTGCGACCCACCATTCGGGCGCTCAAGTCACTGCCGCGAGACTCGTTCGACGACACCACTCCGCTGGACCTGATCGTTAACAGCGACTACCAGCGGCTCAATCTCTACGGCGTGCAGCATCCGTTGCTGGAGGATGCGCGCAAGCGCTTCGCGACGGGGCTTCCTGATCGGCACAAGTCCGCCTCCAAGGCGTACGGGCAGCCCGTCTTCGAGGTCCGCGATCGCAATGGGGCGGGCTGGCGCGGTGCCGTCGTCCTCGACGCGAGCGGTGACCCCTGGCTGGTTTGGGCGGAGCGACACGACCAGTTCCACAAGAAAGTCGCTGGTGTTGCGTTCGCGGATCACCTGCCCATCCTCGTCGAGTACAAGATTCGCGACCGGGAGGAAGCAGCGGCGAAGGCCCGTGACTGGGAGCGCAGTGTCCTCAAGAAGTTCGTGGAGGCGCTGAGAGAGTCAGTGCGTACCGGTGCGCCTGCGATTGCCACGGTTCCGGGAACGAAGCCTAGCGACACCACAGACGTGGAGGTCTCCGCTGACCACGACGAACCGAGTAAGGACCCAGGCGAAGCGCAAGACGGGCTGAGTCTGCTCACGGTCTCCGTGCGGATCGGAGGCGGAGGGTGGGGCGAGTTCGAGAGTGCCCTGACGCGCATCTGCCTGCCATTTCTTGCGCCGGACGTCTCGCGCATCGAGACCGTATATGGCACGGACGGCACCCTCATCGTGTACGTCACGATGACGCACGCGCAGTTGATCCAACTGCTCGCGGATCCGCCGACTTACGACGGAGGCGACCCGATTGCAGTCACCCCGCCAGACCGGCTCCACTACGTCGGCATCGAGTACCTGCTCGATGGTTATGTGCATAGCAAGCCCACCCGAGGCGTCTGTGGGATCTGGTTCGTTCCCTCGCGGACCGAGGCATGTGGGTTGCCGATCTGCGAACGCTGCGAAGCGGAGCAGCCCGCAGCACAGGTAGTGCTGGACCTGCTCCGCTTCAAGCAGTAGCGCTCAAAGAGCGTCGAGCGCTTTGATGTCCTCGTCGGTGAGTTCGGCCGCGCCGTTACGCACAACCGACTCCACCAGGTCCGGGGTGCCGTAAGAAGAGGCGATTGCCGCCTTCGCGCGCTCGCGACGGGCGATGAAGTCCATCAGTTCGCTCATCGGGATGCGCTTGTGCGTGCCAACGTCGCCGGTGGAGGCGGTCTTCAACTCGCCGCTCTTGATGAACTTCAACAGGTGCGGGCGGCTCATGTGGAGAAGGGCGGCCGCCTCGTTCGGCGTCAGGTGTTTCTCGGTCTCGACAAAGGCCACGTCCTGTCCCTTGCTGATGCAAACGGCGACATGCTGCAGCACGACTCCGAACGCGGAACCCTGAGGCAGGTTGGCTGCAAGGGTCTCGACCTGCTTCAGTTCCTCAGCGGAAACGTCCTGAGCGTGCAGGGTGTCAGGCATGGCGGCGTGGACCTTCTTTCGAGCGACATGGGGAAGGCATCGCAAGTGTCACGACTGTAGCCTCTGTAATATCTGTAACACAAGTCTTCTATCGGCTCCCTAACGGAGCGCGTTAACAAGACCGCCCAGGAAGTCCTCCACGGCCCGGTGGGTGCCTCGCGCCACGCCGTGTTACACGCCCGCGCTCCACTCCCGTAGTCACCAGCACGGATCGGCGAGCACCGGCGACCCGAACGTGGCTGCGGCCCGGGTCGCCTGCAACGGCGGCTCGGGCCACATCGTTAACCCCTGATCGCCTGTTTCACTGTGACCAGACCAGACCGGTCCGGGTCGAGGAGCCTGTCAATACCCCTCGCGCCCAGCCCGCCGGGTTGTCCGGTCCGCTGCCTACGGCGCACCGTGCACCCGACACGTCGACAGAATTGGTCGACGAACGACATCGTGGAACAGCATGGATACGGGACGGCAACCCACCGGAGGCGGTGTCCAGGTCCGCCCAGCACACCGCCGGAGACTGGGCCGCGTAACGCATCTGTTCCGGTAGTGCGCGGTCCGGCTGTCCTGTCGGTGAGTTCAGACAGGATGGCGGGCATGAGCAACACCACCGCCGCCGAGTCGCTGAGGGTTCCGGACGGCCATCCGGCACAGCTCCTCCGTGACCGCGAGGAGCAGCACGAGTACCCGTCCATTGACATCGAGGTGTTCTCCGGGCGGCGGCCCGAAGGCATCCCCGGTCCGCGGTCGTGGTGGGCAAGCGCGATCGTCAGCGACCACGCCTCGCCTCCCCTCCACATCCCCGGTCGCCCGCATGAGCCTCACCCTCGTCAACGAGTTGCTCTGCGACCCCGTAATGGCCCTCGATGCCATTGACAGCGACTCACTCATCGGGACTGCTGCACGATCGGGTGACAGGTTGGGTCACGCAGCCTGAGTGGCTGGCGTGGTCATGATGGTCTCGAAC
>NZ_JCBAJX010000021.1:0-31690 GCF_059766585.1 Nocardioides sp. Z21_20 | reverse complement strand
GGACGCCGCCGGACAACACTTCAACGTAGAGGCCATCACAGACCCACGGGTCAGTGATGGCCTCTACGTGCATTTACGCCCGTGAGGCGCTGAGTGCCGACGAGCGCGGTCGTGTAGGTGAACTCGCCAAGCTCGATGTCCTCGCCGCCGGGGGAACGTGACGGCGAGTTGCGCGGGGTCAAGCGGTTGTCGTTCACCGCGTCCACCTGTGTCGTTACATGCCGAGGTGTACGCGTGCCCTAGAACGCCAGTGTCTCCCCGGGGCGGATGCTCGCATCTGGGGCAGGGATGGCGCCGGGTGGTGAGCCGGGGCGTCGTCTCGAGCCATGGTCCCGAGCCCCCACTGCTCGAGGCATGGTCTTCCTCCGAGCCGTCGCGCCCCCAGGCGCCAGGGAGAAGCACGGTCCACGCCGGGGCGCCCCTCGTCGTTCTGCTCCAGAGAGTCACAGTTGGTCGGCGTTTCGTCACCGGGCGGGGTTCTCCGTGCACCGAGGGCGGCGGAGGCGTGATGGGTCGCCGATTGGTCAGAAACGGCATGTCCAGACGCGGAATGGCGTCCGTTGGGGACCAAACGGCGGCCTTGGCGGCCTTGGACGGCGGCCTTAGCCGGCGGTTTTGGCGGCGGGCTGAGGCTTAGCGGCCGGCGGTCTCGTCACGGATCGAGCGCATCAGCACGCCGAGGCTGGGCTTGGGCTGGAACGACGTTGCCTTCTCGGGGAGCAGTCGCTGGTCGGAGACGATCTCGCTGACGAGGTCGAAGTCAGGGGCCGGCATCAGCACGGCGAGGCCACGCTCGCTGCTGGTGCGGGCCAGGGCCTGCTCCACCGAGTGGTGGTACGACATTCGCGGCACCCCTGCGACCAGCGCCGGGAGCACCTGCTGGTGCAGCACCTCCACGGCGCCGCGGGCCGAGCCGGGCTGCGGGCGCAGTCGCAGCGCTCCCCAGCGCTTCCCGTCGGAGACCACCAGGGAGGCGGGGGAGAGGGCGGTGACGGCGGCCAGCTCGTCACAGATGACGAGGTCGAGGCCCGCCGTGCGCGCCGCGTCGGCGAGGTGGTCGAACGTGACGCCCTGCAGGTGTCGGTGGATGGGCCCGAGGAACAGCGGGCTCTCGTCCTGGTCGACCAGCATCGCCAGCCCCCGGTCCCACGGGGTGCCCGGGTGCTGCTGCTGCAGACGCAGGTACGCCGCATAGCGGTGGTGCCCGTCCGCGATCAGGGCGTGCGAGCGGGCCAGTGCCGAGGTGATCGTCTGCAGCGTCCCGGAGTCCCGGATGGCCCAGATCCGGTGCTGCTGATCGGCCCGGTCCACGAAGGAGTGATCCGGTGCGGCGCTGGCCTGGATGCGGCGCATCACGTTGCGCACGGCGAGCGGGCCGCGGTGCACCAGCAGGATCGGGGCCGGGTTGAGCTGCATCTCGTACATGCGCTCGGCCAGCTCACAGACCTGCTCGGGGTGGATGCCCTCGTGCGGGAGGATGGCGCGCTCGCGGCCGGTGCCCTCGCCGTGCGAGAGGTCGACGGCCCCCACCAGCCCCCGGACCGTGAGGCCCCCCGCCGTGTACTCGTGCAGGTAGAGCGCCGGCACCGGGTCGTGGCGCAGTCGGCCCTCCTGCTCCCAGCGCGCGAGGCGCTGCCCGACCGCGCGATAAGGTCGCGCGAACGCCCGCGCTGCGGCGGGGTCCCCGATCCGGGTCTGGTCCAGGATCAGGGCGCGGAAGGGGAACAGTCGCAGCGGCGTCGCCACGAAAGGCGGGCGCACCACACTGCTCGACTCCATCGGTGCATCGTATTGCGCCGGACCAACCTACGAAGGAGAGGGATGTCGTTGCTGGGCTCGTCGCGTGAGGCGCTCACCGCCACCTACGACCTCGCCATGCTGGATCTGGACGGGGTCGTCTACGTCGGTCCCGACGCGGTGCCCGGCGCCGCGGGCAGCCTGTCGGCCGCGCGTGAGGCCGGGATGCGGCTCGCATTCATCACCAACAACGCCTCGCGTCCTCCCGAGGTCGTGGCCGAGCACCTCGCCGAGCTGGGCATCCCGGCCGGTCCCGAGGACGTGGTCACCTCGGCCCAGGCCGCTGCCCGGGTCCTGCGCGACCGGCTCGGCGCCGGCGGCCGGGTGCTGCTCCTGGGGGGCCAGGGGCTCGAGGACGCCCTGCGCGCCGAGGGCCTCGAGCCGGTCGGGAGCGTCACCGACGAGCCCGACGCGGTGGTGACCGGCTTCGGTCCGCAGGTGCTGTGGCGCGAGATCATGGAGGCCGCGGTGGCGATCCGCAACGGGCTGTGGTGGGTCGCCAGCAACACCGACCTGACCTTCCCCACCAGCGCCGGCCTGGCGCCGGGGCACGGGGTGCTGGTGCGGATGCTCGAGGGCTTCACCGAGGTGGCGCCCGTGGTGGCAGGCAAACCACAGCGCCCCCTGCTCGACGAGACCGTGCGCCGGATGGACGCCGTACGCCCGTTGATGGTCGGGGACCGCCTCGACACCGACATCGAGGGCGCCACGGCCGCCGGCATCGACTCGCTGCTCGTGCTGACCGGGGTGACCGGCCTCAGCGAGCTCGTCGCCGCGCCACCGAAGCTGCGACCCACCTATCTCGCGGCGGGTCTGGACGGACTCCTCGAGGCGCACCGGACCCCCGACCTCACCTCCGACGGCGTCCATCAGCGCGGCTGGACGGCCCGCGTCGACGCCGGGCGGCTGACGGTGCACGGCAGCGGGGACCCGACCGCGTGGTGGCAGGCGGTCGCGGTCGCGGCCTGGCGCCACCTCGACGAGACGGGGGTGGTGGTCGACACGTCCGGGCTCGTCCCGCCCTCGGCCGAGGAGCCGACGGCGAGCGGTAGCCTCGGGGCATGAGTGAGTCCCACGAGCTCGGCGTCTCGGATCCGGGCGCCCCGAGCGCCACGACCGGCGTCGCCGCCGTCGATGCCGTCCTGGACTCCCTGGACGGGATCGACGCGCTGCCCCTCTCCGAGCACGTGGCGCTCTACGAGTCCGCCCACCAGCGCCTGCGTCAGGCCCTCGACACCCGCCCCCAGCTGCCTCGCCCGGGCCGCCCGGCCGGGAGCTGAGCGGTGCCTCCCCGTCGACTCCGCCTGGACGCCGAGCTGGTCCGGCGCGGCCTGGCCCGCTCGCGCGAGCACGCCAGCGAGCTGGTCGCCGCGCGCCGGGTCAAGGTAGCCGGAGCCTTCGCGAGCAAGCCGGCCACGGGCGTCACCACCGACGTCGCCCTCGTCGTCCTCGACGACCCCGAGCGCCCCGACTACGTCTCCCGCGGAGGGCACAAGCTCGCCGGCGCCCTGGCCGCGTTCGCCGAGCAGGGCCTCCCCGTCCGCGGACGCAGGTGCCTGGACGCCGGGGCCTCCACCGGCGGCTTCACCGACGTGCTGCTGCGCCTGGGCGCGGCCGAGGTGGTCGCGGTCGACGTCGGGTACGGCCAGCTCGCCTGGCGCCTGCAGCAGGACGAGCGGGTCCAGGTGCACGACCGCACGAACATCCGCGACCTCGACGTCGAGACCATCGGCGGCCCCGTCGACCTGGTCGTGGGCGACCTCTCCTTCATCTCCCTCGAGCTGGTCCTCGACGCGCTCATCGGCGCCACCAAGCCCGAGGGCGACCTGGCGCTGATGGTGAAGCCGCAGTTCGAGGTCGGCAAGGACCGGGTCGGCAAGGGCGGCGTGGTGCGCGACCTCGCCCTGCGCGCCGAGGCCGTCACCGCGATCGCCGACAGCGCTGCGCGCCGGGGCTGGGGGGCCCGTGCGGTGGTGACCAGCCCGCTGCCCGGCCCCTCGGGCAACGTCGAGTTCTTCCTGTGGCTGCGCGCGGGACCGGCGCTGATCGGCGCCGAGGAGATCACCGCGGAGGTGCAACGCTCGGCGTCGCTGGGGGTCTCGGGTGAGAGGGTGGACACGTGACCGCGCCCATGCCCAGCCGCCGTGTCCTCCTGCTCGCCCACACCGGACGGGAGGAGGCCCGCGAGGTCGCGCGGGCCTTCTGCAAGTCCCTGGTCGAGAACGGGATCGTGGTCCGCCTGCTCGCCCACGAGGCGCCCGACCTCGGGTTCTACTCGGGCGCGGACCGGGAATCGCCCGACTCGCTGATCGAGGTGGCCGACGAGGAGCACGGCGACCCGGTCGAGGGCTGTGAGCTGGTGGTGGTGATCGGCGGCGACGGGACGATCCTGCGCGCCTCGGAGATGACCCACGAGAGCGGCACACCCGTGCTCGGGGTCAACCTGGGGCACGTCGGCTTCCTGGCCGAGGCGGAGTCCGACGACATGGAGCTGACGATCGACGCGATCGTGCACCGCCGCTACACCGCCGAGGACCGGATGACGCTCGACGTGTCTGTCTACCGCGACAAGGAGCTGATCGCGCAGACCTGGGCGCTCAACGAGGCGAGCGTGGAGAAAGCCGCTCGCCAGCGGATGCTCGAGGTGGTCGTCGAGATCGACGGGCGTCCGCTCTCGCGCTGGGGCTGCGACGGGGTGGTCTGCGCGACCCCCACCGGCTCGACCGCCTACAACTTCAGCGCCGGGGGACCCGTGGTCTGGCCGGGCGTCGAGGCGCTGCTGATGGTCCCGATCAGCGCGCACGCGCTCTTCGCCCGACCGATGGTGGTCGCCCCCACCTCGGTGCTGGCGGTCGAGGTGCTGGCGCAGACCGAGGGCGCCGGCGTGCTGTGGTGCGACGGCAGGCGCACGGTGGAGCTTCCCCCCGGCGCTCGCATCGAGGTACGGCGCGGGCAGCGCCCGGTCCGGTTGGTCCGGCTGCACCAGGCACCCTTCACCGACCGGCTGGTCGCCAAGTTCGGTCTCTCGGTCGAGGGCTGGCGCGGCGCGGCGGAGCGCCGGCGCCGGGTGAGCGGGGGACAGGCGTGATCGAGGAGATCCGGATCAGCTCGCTGGGGGTCATCGAGTCCTCCACGCTCGAGCTGGGGCCGGGCCTGACCGTGATCAGCGGCGAGACCGGGGCCGGCAAGACCATGATCGTCACCGCATTGACGCTGCTGCTCGGCGGTCGCGCCGACAGCGGCGCGGTGCGCTCCGGAGCGCGCGGCGCCCGGGTCGAGGGCGTGGTGCGGGCCGAGGCGCTGCCCGACTTCGTCGCCCGCGTCGAGGAGGCCGGCGGGGAGGTCGAGGACGGCCTGGTCGTGCTGGCGCGCAACCTGTCGGCCGAAGGGCGCTCGCGCGCGTTCGTCGGCGGCGCCTCGGTACCGGCGGCGACCCTGGCCGAGGTGGCCGAGCCGCTGGTCGCGGTGCACGGGCAGTCCGACCAGCACCGGCTGCTGCGCGGCTCCGCCCAGCGCACCGCCCTCGACCGGTTCGGGGGCACCGAGATCGCCGGGCTGTCCCAGCGCTACGCCGGCCTCCACACCGAGCTGCTGGCCACCGAGCGCGAGCTGGAGGAGGTCGTCGCCACCGCGCGCGAGCGGGCGCGCGAGGCCGACCTGCTCCGGTTCGGGCTGGAGGAGATCGAGCGGGTCGCGCCCGAGCCCGGCGAGGACACCGCGCTCGCCGCGGAGGAGAACCGGCTCGGCTTCGCCGACACCCTGCGCACCGCCGCCGAGCAGGCCCGTGAGGCGCTCTCCAGCGAGAGCGGCGCCCCGGACGCGCTGGGCGCCGCCTCGGTAGCGCGCAACCTGCTCGAGGGCGTGCGCGAGCACGACGGCGAGGCCGCCGAGCTCGCCGACCGGCTCGCGGAGGTCAGCTACCTGCTCTCCGACGTCGCCGCCGACGTCGCGTCCTACGCCGCGCGCATCGAGAGCGACCCGATCCGGCTCGCGGGGGTCTCCGAGCGTCGCGCGGCGCTGACCGCGCTGACCCGCAAGTACGGCGAGAGCATCGACGAGGTCCTCGACTGGAGCCGCACCAGCGCCGAGCGGCTGCTCGACCTGGACTCCACCGACGAGCGGATCGCGGAGCTCAAGGCCCGCCAGGCGAGCCTGCGCGAGGAGCTCGCGCAGGTGGCCGGCGAGCTGTCGCAGGCCCGCACGGCGGCTGCGCTGCGTCTGGGCGAGGAGGTGACCGCGGAGCTGACCCGGCTCGCGATGCCGCACGCCCGGATCGAGATCGCGGTGCGCCAGAGCGAGCAGGAGCCCCCCGCCGGCGACGCCGGACTCACCGGGGCGCCGCTGCGGGTCGGCAAGCGTTGGCTGCGCTTCACCGCCTCCGGGGTCGACGAGGTCGAGCTGCTCCTCGCCGCCAACTCCGGTGCCGAGCCCCGCCCGCTGGCCAAGGGCGCCTCGGGAGGCGAGCTCTCCCGGGTGATGCTCGCCCTCGAGGTCTCGCTCGCCGGCACCAGCCCCGTCCCGACCTTCGTCTTCGACGAGGTCGACGCCGGCGTCGGCGGCAGGGCCGCCGTCGAGATCGGTCGCCGGCTGGCTCAGCTGGCCCGCACGGCCCAGGTCCTGGTGGTCACCCACCTGCCTCAGGTGGCGGCGTACGCCGACCGGCACGTGGTGGTGGAGAAGTCCAGCGACGGCACCGTGACCACCTCGGGGCTCACCGTCCTCGGACCCGAGGACCGCCAGCGTGAGCTCTCCCGGATGCTGGCCGGGATGGACGACTCCGACTCGGCCCTGGCGCACGCCCGGGAGCTGCTGGACAGCGCCCAGCCGGCCCGCGCGCTGGGCTGACAAGGGCGACTCGCCCGGCCTGCGCGGTTGCGACGAGGGCTCCGAACGGGTTGAGAAGATGACCCGGTCATGAAGTTCTCTGTACGACCACGCACCCCTGCCGCACTGCCCGGGATCGTCGGAACCGCACGCGCCGAGCGGCGCACACGGGTCCTGATCTCGCGGGTGCGTCCCGGTGACGTCGCTGTCCTCGACCACCTCGACATGGATCGGGCCACCGCACAGGCCCTGGTCGATGCTGGCGTGGTCGCCGTCCTCAACGCCTCCCCGATGATCTCGGGGCGCTACCCGAACCTCGGACCCCAGGTCCTCGTCGAGGCCGGCCTGCTCGTCGTCGACGGCCTCGGCGCCGACGGCTTCGCGGCGATCCGTGACGCCAGCACGGTCCGCATCGACGAGGGCGTCGTCCACGTCGACGACGCCGAGGTGGCGCGCGGACGCGTCGTCGACGCGGGCACCGTGCGCGAGGAGATGGAGAGCGCCCGCCGCGGGCTGGGCACCCAGCTCGAGAGCTTCACCCACAACAGCACCGAGTTCCTACGCCGCGAGCAGGACCTGCTCCTGCACGGCGAGGGCGTGCCGAGCCTGGCCACCAGGTTCGAGGGCCGTCCGGTGGTGGTGGTCGTCGCCGGTCACGAGTACCGCACCGAGCTGGCCGGCATCCGCACCTACATCCGTGAGCAGCGACCGGTGCTGATCGGCGTCGACCGCGGTGCCGACGCGCTGCTGGAGGCGGGGTACCGGCCCGACGTCGTGGTGATCAGCGGCGACGCCGACGAGGACGACGCCCCCTCGGCCAAGGTGCTGCGCCAGGCCAAGGACGTCGTGGTCCGGGTGGCGCGCGGCGCGAGCCGGGACTCCACCGAGCACCTCGAGCGACTCGGAGTGCGCCCGGTGCGCTTCGAGTCCGGCGCCACCTCCGAGGACGCCGCTCTCATCCTCGCCGACTCCGGGCACGCCCGCCTGATCGTGGGCGTCGGGATGCACGCGACGCTCGCGGAGTTCCTGGACCGCCAGCGCGCCGGTCTGGCGAGCACCTACCTCACCCGGCTCAAGCTCGGCCCCCGCCTCGTCGACGCCGAGGCCGTCCCGGCGCTGTACTCCGGTCGGGTCCGGCCCCGGCACGTCTTCGTCGTCCTGCTCGCCGCGCTGGTGGCCCTCGCCGCCGCGATCGGGGTCACCCCCGTCGGCCAGGAGTGGACCACCGAGGCCACCGACGGCCTCGCCGACCTCTTCGACTACCTGCAAGGACTCCTCCCGTGATCTCGTTCCGCCACCACCTCGTCTCCCTGGTCTCGATCTTCCTGGCGCTCGCGGTCGGTGTGGTCCTCGGCGGCGGCCCCCTCTCGGAGGTGGGCAGGACAGCCGGCGACGACGCCGAGCGCCGGGCCGTCTCGGCCCAGCAGCGCGCCGACGACGCGACCAGCGCCGCCGCCTACGCCGACACGTTCGCCACCACCGTGGCCCCGCTCGTCTACGCCGACCGGCTGAGCGGTCGCGACGTCGCGATCGTGACGCTCCCGGGCGCCGACACCGAGGTCCTCGACGCGCTGACGGCGCAGGTCGCGGCCGCCAAGGGCCGGCTGACGGGCGTGCACGCGCTGAAGGAGGCCATGGTGGACCCGGGGGAGAAGGCGCTGGTCGACACCCTGGGCAGCCAGCTGGTGACCCAGGCCGGGCCGGGCTCCGCGACCGCGGACGCGACGACCTACCAGCGCATCGGCCAGCTGCTCGGGCGCGGCATCGCCAGCAAGAACGTCGCCGGTGAGCCCATCGACGAGAGCGGCCAGGAGATCCTGGACAGCCTGGCCGGCGCAGGTCTCGCCAAGACCGCGGCCGGCGCCACCCGACGAGCGCCGCTGGTGTTGGTCGTGCTCGGCGAGGAGCCGGCCGACGAGGACGGCGACCACGCGGGCAGCGACGCGATCCTCGCCGGCATCGTCTCCGGCCTGCGGGGCACCGCCACCGGCGTGGTGCTCGCCGGATCCACCGCGTCCGGAGCCGAGGGCCAGCTCGGCCGGCTCCGCGAGGACGAGGTGGCCGCGCAGCTGGCGACGGTCGACGGCGTCGAGCGTCCCCTGGGTCAGGTCACCGCCGTGCAGGCGCTGATCGGCGTCCTGGACGGCAGCGTCGGGGCCTTCGGCGCGTCCGGTTCGGACGGAGCCGCCCCTCTCCGGTAGGGTGGAACTCCGTGAAGATCGCGACGCCGACAAAGCACGTATTCGTGACCGGAGGAGTCGCCTCCTCCCTCGGCAAGGGGCTCACCGCCTCTAGCCTGGGTGCTCTGCTGAAGTCCCGCGGTCTCCGCGTGACGATGCAGAAGCTCGATCCCTACCTCAACGTGGACCCGGGCACCATGAACCCGTTCCAGCACGGCGAGGTCTTCGTCACCAATGACGGGGCCGAGACCGACCTGGACATCGGGCACTACGAACGGTTCCTGGACACCGACCTCAACCAGATCGCCAACGTCACCACCGGGCAGGTCTACTCCACGGTCATCGCCAAGGAGCGCCGCGGCGACTACCTCGGCGACACGGTCCAGGTGATCCCGCACATCACCAACGAGATCAAGGACCGCATCCGCGCCATGGGCGGTGACGACGTCGACGTGGTGATCACCGAGGTGGGCGGCACCGTGGGCGACATCGAGTCGCAGCCCTTCTTGGAGGCCGCGCGCCAGGTGCGCCACGACGTGGGCCGCGACAACTGCTTCTTCATCCACGTCTCGCTGGTGCCCTTCATCGGCCCGTCCGGTGAGCTCAAGACCAAGCCCACGCAGCACTCGGTGGCGGCGCTGCGCTCCATCGGCATCCAGCCCGACGCGATCGTCTGCCGCGCCGACCGGGAGCTCCCGGCCAGCATCAAGGGCAAGATCTCGCTGATGTGCGACGTCGACGAGGAGGCGGTGATCACCTGTGCCGACGCCCCGTCGATCTACGACATCCCCAAGGTCCTGCACCGCGAGGGCCTCGACGCCTACCTGGTGCGCCGCCTCGACCTGCCCTTCCGCGATGTGAACTGGACGGTGTGGGACGACCTGCTGCGCCGGGTGCACCACCCCAAGGAGGAGGTCACCGTCGCGCTGGTCGGCAAGTACATCGACCTGCCCGACGCCTACCTGTCGGTCGCCGAGGCGCTGCGCGCCGGCGGCTTCGCGCACGAGGCCAAGGTGCAGCTGCGCTGGGTCCCCTCCGACGAGTGCGCCACCCCCGCCGGAGCGGCCCGGATGCTGGGGGACGTGGACGCGATCTGCGTGCCGGGCGGCTTCGGGATCCGTGGGATCGAGGGCAAGCTCGGCGCCCTCACCTACGCCCGCACCCACGGCATCCCCACCCTGGGCCTGTGCCTGGGGCTGCAGTGCATGGTGATCGAGTACGCCCGCAACGAGGCGGGACTCGAGCAGGCCGCCTCCACCGAGTTCGACCCCGACTGCCCCGAGCCGGTCATCGCGACGATGGACGAGCAGAAGGAGTACGTCGAGGGCGCCGGCGACCTGGGCGGCACGATGCGCCTGGGCCTGTACCCGGCCGCGCTCAAGGAGGGCTCGGTGGTGCGCGAGGTGTACGGCGCGCCGCTGATCGAGGAGCGCCACCGCCACCGCTACGAGGTCAACAACCGCTACCGCGACCAGCTGGAGAAGGCCGGGCTGGTGTTCTCCGGGACGTCGCCCGACGACAGCCTGGTCGAGTTCGTGGAGCTGCCCCGCGAGGTGCACCCCTTCTACGTCTCCACCCAGGCGCACCCCGAGCTGCGCTCGCGCCCGACGCGGCCGCACCCGCTCTTCGCCGGGCTCGTCGGCGCGGCGATCGAGCGGCAGCGCGAGCTGCGCTTCCCGTTGGACGAGGACGCCCTGCGCACCCCCGCCCTCGACGAGGCCTGAGGTGTCCACGGGGGAGCAGGACGTCGTGCTGGCCGACACGCCGGCCTCGTGGCCGGTGGAGCGCAGCGCGGACCTGCACCGCGACGGCTGGGTGATGGCGCTGCGCGAGGACTTCGTGCGCCGCCCCGGGCACGGGGATGACGAGCCGTTCCGGCGGCTCGTCCTGGAGCACCCCGGAGCGGTCGTGGTGCTCGCCCTCGACGAGCAGGAGCGGGTCTTCTGCCTGCGCCAGTACCGCCACGCGGCCGGCCGGGAGTTCGTCGAGCTCCCCGCCGGGCTGATCGACGGCGAGGGGGAGGACCCGCTGGACGTGGCCCGGCGCGAGCTGCGCGAGGAGGCGGCGCTGCAGGCCACGCACTGGAGCCACCTGGCCACCACGTACTCCTCGCCGGGGATCTCCTCCGAGCAGGTGCACTACTACGTCGCCACCGGGCTCAGCCCGGCCGATCGCGGTGACTTCGAGCTGGTGCACGAGGAGGCGGAGATGGTGTCATTCTGGGCGCCGTTCGCGCAGCTGCGCGAGGCGGTGCTCGACGGCCGGGTGAGCGACGCCCCGGTCGCCGTCGCGGTGCTGATGTACGACGCGCGCCGACGCGACTGAAGGCCCTGGCGGCGGCCCGGGCGGGAGTAGTCTCGCGCCGTCGCCACAACGACGTGGTGAGTCTCACAGCGAGGAGCACACGTGAAGGTCGGGGTCCCGAAGGAAGTCAAGAACCACGAGTACCGCGTCGCGATCACCCCCGCGGGGGCCAAGGAGCTCACCGTGCACGGGCACGAGGTGCTCGTCGAGACGGGCGCCGGGCTGGGCTCGTCGATCACGAACGCCGAGTACGCCGCCGCCGGAGCGCGGATCGTGGACTCCGCCGAGGAGGTCTGGGGCTCGGCGGCGATGGTGCTCAAGGTCAAGGAGCCGGTCGCCTCGGAGTACCCGCTGATGCGTGAGGGGCAGCTGCTCTTCACCTACCTCCACCTCGCCGCCGACAAGGCGCTCACCGAGGAGCTCCTCGAGCGTGGCGTTACCGCCATCGCCTACGAGACCGTGCAGGGCGAAGACGGGGGGCTGCCGCTGCTCGCGCCGATGTCGGAGGTCGCTGGCCGGCTGGCACCGCAGGCCGGGGCGTACCACCTGATGCGCGCCGGGGGAGGGCGCGGAGTGCTGCTCGGCGGCGCGCCGGGCGTGCACGCGGGCAAGGTCGTGGTGATCGGCGCCGGCGTGTCCGGGATGAACGCCGCGGCGATCGCGCTCGGCATGCAGGCCGAGGTGCTGCTGATGGACAAGGACGTCGCCAAGCTGCGCGCCGCCGACCGGATCTACCGTGGCCACCTGCAGACGGTGGCCTCCAACGCCTACGAGGTCGAGCGGGCGGTGCTGGACGCCGACCTGGTGATCGGCGCGGTGCTGGTCCCGGGCGCGAAGGCGCCGACGCTGATCTCCCACGACCTGGTCGCCCGGATGAAGCCCGGATCCGTGCTCGTCGACATCTCGATCGACCAGGGCGGCTGCTTCGCGGACTCGCGGGCGACCACCCACGACGACCCGACCTACCGGGTCCACGAGTCACTCTTCTACTGTGTGGCCAACATGCCTGGCGCCGTTCCGCACACCTCGACCTACGCGCTGACCAACGTGACCCTGCCCTACGCCGTGGCGCTCGCGGACAACGGTTGGCGGGGCGCCTGCCTCGAGGACCCCAGCCTGGCCCGCGGGCTCAACGTGCACGCCGGCCAGCTGGTCAACGCCCCGGTCGGCGAGGCGCACGGGATCGCCGCCGTGGCACTGGACGGTGTGTTGAGCTGAGCGAGTCGTCCGGACCCAACTCCCTGGTGCGCGCGGTGCGCACCTACCTCGACCACCTGGGCGTGGAACGGGGACTGGCCGCCAACACCCTGTCGTCGTACCGCCGTGACCTGCGGCGCTACCTCGGGTTCCTCGCCCAGTCGGGCGTCGAGGAGCTCGACGCGGTCACCGAGGCGACGGTCTCGTCGTTCCTGGTGCGCCTGCGCGAGGGCGACGCCGAGCACCCGCCGCTGTCGGCCAGCTCGGCCGCGCGCACGATCGTGGCGGTGCGCGGCTTCCACAAGTTCGCCGTGCACGACGGGCTGACCACGGTGGACCCGGCCAGCGCGGTGAAGCCGCCGACGCCCGCCAAGCGACTGCCCAAGGCCCTCGCGCTGCGCGACGTCGAGGCGATCCTGGAGGCCGCTGGGGCGCCGGGCACCACGCTGGCCCTGCGCGACCGTGCCCTGCTCGAGGTGCTCTACGGCACCGGGGCCCGGATCTCGGAGGCGGTCGGACTCGACGTCGACGACCTCGACCCGGTCGACGGGGTCGTGCTGCTGCGCGGCAAGGGCGGCAAGGAGCGGCTGGTTCCGCTCGGGTCCTACGCCCGCGAGGCGGTCGAGGCCTACCTGGTGCGCGCCCGCCCCGAGCTGGTCACGGCCGGGCGCGGCACGCCGGCCCTCTTCCTCAACGCCCGCGGCGGTCGGCTGTCGCGGCAGAGCGCCTGGACGGTGCTCGCCCGGACCGCCGAACGGGCCGGTGTGCCGGTCGACGTGTCCCCGCACACGTTGCGTCACTCCTTCGCCACGCACCTGCTCGACGGGGGCGCGGACGTGCGCGTGGTGCAGGAACTCCTGGGGCACGCGTCGGTGACCACGACCCAGGTGTACACACTGGTGACCGTGGACAACTTGCGCGAGGTCTTTGCCGTGGCCCATCCGAGGGCTCGTTCGTGAGCGACGAGAGACGCCTCGACCGGCTCGCTCCCCGACCCGAGGAGGCTGACGCCGACCGGCTCTACGACGTCTTCAGCGCCTGGGCGAGCGCCGCGGGGACCAAGCCGTACCCGCACCAGGACGAGGCGATCGTCGAGCTGCTCAGCGGCAACAACGTGATCCTGGCGACGCCGACCGGGTCGGGGAAGTCGCTGGTGGCGACGGCCGCCCACTTCGCGGCGTACGCCGGCGACCGGGTGAGCTTCTACACCGCGCCGATCAAGGCACTGGTGAGCGAGAAGTTCTTCGCGCTGTGCGAGGTCTTCGGGGCGGAGAACGTCGGGATGCTGACCGGGGACGCCTCGGTGAACTCCGACGCCCCGATCATCTGCTGCACCGCGGAGGTGCTGGCCAACATCGCCCTGCGCGAGGGCAGGCGCGCCGACGTCGGCCTGGTCGTGATGGACGAGTTCCACTTCTACTCCGAGCCCGACCGCGGCTGGGCCTGGCAGGTGCCGCTGCTGGAGCTCCCGCAGGCGCAGTTCCTGCTGATGTCGGCGACGCTGGGCGACGTCACCCGCTTCGTCGACGACCTGACCCGGCGCAACGGCCGCGAGACCTCGGTCGTCGACGACGCCGAGCGGCCGGTGCCGCTGAGCTTCCGGTGGGCGATGACACCGCTCGCGGAGACCCTGGAGGAGCTGGTCAGCACCCATCAGGCACCGGTCTACGTCGTGCACTTCACCCAGGCCAACGCCGTCGACCACGCGCGCACGCTGCTGGGCAGCCCGATCGCCAGCCGCGAGGAGCGCGACCGGATCGCCGAGCAGATCGCCACCTTCCGCTTCGGTGCCGGCTTCGGCAAGACCCTGTCCAAGCTGCTGCGCCAGGGCATCGGCGTGCACCACGCGGGGATGCTGCCCAAGTACCGCCGCCTCGTCGAGCAGCTCGCCCAGCTGGGCCTGCTCAAGGTCATCTGCGGCACCGACACGCTCGGGGTGGGCATCAACGTCCCGATCCGCACCGTGCTCTTCACCGGGCTGGCGAAGTTCGACGGCAGCCGGCAGCGGGTGCTGCGCTCGCGGGAGTTCCACCAGATCGCCGGTCGGGCCGGCCGGGCGGGCTTCGACGCCGCGGGGTACGTCGTGGTGCAGGCCCCCGAGCACACCATCGAGAACGAGAAGGCCCGCAAGAAGTCCGAGGCCAAGAACGCCGCCAACCCGAAGAAGAAGAGCAAGCCGCAGCTGAAGAAGCCTCCCGAGGGCACGGTGGTGTGGACCGAGCAGACCTTCGACAAGCTCGTGCACGGGACGCCGGAGCAGCTGGTGTCGCGGATGAAGGTCGACAACGCGATGCTGCTCAACGTCGTCGCCCGCGAGGAGGACGCCTTCCCGGTGCTGCGGCGGCTGCTGCAGGACAACCACGAGGAGCGGCGCCAGCAGCTGCGGCTGAGCCGGCGCGCGCTGCGCCTGGCCCGCAGCCTGCTGCGCTCCGGCGTACTCACCCGCCTCGAGGAGCCCGACGAGCTCGGCCGGCGCTACGTGCTGACCCTCGACCTGCCGGTCGACTTCGCCCTCAACCAGCCGCTGGCGCACTTCGCCCTGGCCGCCCTGGAGATCCTCGACCCCGAGTCGGAGACCTACACCCTCGACATCGTCTCGGTCGTGGAGTCCGTGCTCGAGGCCCCACGCCAGATCCTGATGGCCCAGCAGCACGCCGCGCGCGGTGAGGCCGTCGCGGAGATGAAGGCCGACGGGCTGGAGTACGAGGAGCGGATGGCGCTGCTGGACAAGATCACCTGGCCCCAGCCGCTGGCCGAGATGCTGGGAGCCGCCTACGAGCTCTACCGCCAGGGCCACCCCTGGCTGCGTGAGGACGCGCTCGGGCCCAAGTCGATCGTGCGCGAGATGTACGAGCAGGGGATGGGCTTCACCGAGTTCGTCAAGCGCTACGAGCTGGCCCGCTCCGAGGGGCTGGTGCTGCGCTACCTCACCGACGCCTACCGCACGCTCAACCACACCGTCCCCGACGCGCACCGCACCCCGGAGCTGGAGGACCTGATCGAGTGGCTGGGGGAGACCGTGCGCCAGACGGACTCCTCGCTGCTCGACGAGTGGGAGGCGCTCAGCGCCCCCGACGCCGATCCGAACGCGGTGCGCGACGCGGTGGCGCACGCCCTGGACCAGACCGCCCCGGCCTCCTCGCGCCCGATCACCCAGCAGGAGCGCGCGTTCCGGGTGATGGTCCGCAACGCGGTCTTCCACCGCGTCGTGCTGGCCGCACGCGACGACGTGGACGCGCTGACCAAGGGCGAGCGCGCGGTCGCGGACCGGTTCGAGCCGCCGCGCGAGCTCCAGGTGACCCGCAGCGCCTGGGACGAGGCGCTGGAGGCCTACTACGGCGAGCACGACGAGATCGGCACCGGCAGCCAGGCCCGCGGACCGCAGCTGTTCCAGGTCGAGCCCGGACGGGCCCCGGCTCCAGGGACCGACGACGAGACGCCGGTGCGGGTCTGGCGGGTGCGCCAGGTCCTCGACGACCCCGAGGGCCACCACGACTGGGTGCTCGAGGCGACCGTGGACCTCGACGCCTCCGACGAGGCCGGCGAGGCGATCGTCTTCGCCACCGGGCTGCGCCGGCTGTAGTGGCCCCGAGGTTGTGGCCCGCTGGCCCCGGTCCTAGAGTCGCGGGCATGCCGCACGCGGTGTCGCTGAGTCGACAATTACGATCAGGGACGGACGTGGGCCCGTGACCACCCCTCCCGCGTCACCCACGGCCGAACCGACGACCTCCCCAGGAGCTGAGCACCGCGTGACCGAACACCTGCCGTTCCAGAGCCCCGCGTCGTCGACCGTGCTCGGGCCGACGGGGCGGCCCCTCCCGGACCTTCCCGAGCCGGGTCCGCGCACCAACACCGGCAACGCCCGGGTGATCGCCCTGTGCAACCAGAAGGGCGGGGTCGGCAAGACCACCACCACCATCAACCTCGGCGCGGCGCTCGCGGAGTTCGGCCGCAAGGTCCTGCTGGTCGACTTCGACCCGCAGGGGTCGCTGTCGGTGGGCCTGGGGCTCAACCCGCACGAGATGGACCTCAGCGTCTACAACCTGCTGATGGAGCGCGACGTCACCGTCGACGACGTCGTGGTGCCCTCCGGCGTGCCCGGGATGGACCTGCTGCCCTCCAACATCGACCTGTCCGCCGCCGAGGTGCAGCTGGTGCACGAGGTGGCGCGTGAGCAGAGCCTGCAGCGGGTGCTGAAGCCCGCCCTGTCCCAGTACGACGTGATCCTGATCGACTGCCAGCCGTCGCTGGGCCTGCTCACCGTCAACGCGCTGACCGCCTCCGACGGGGTGATCATCCCGCTGGAGTGCGAGTACTTCGCGCTGCGCGGCGTGGCGCTGCTCAAGACCACGATCGACAAGGTCCAGGAGCGGCTCAACCCCGACCTGGAGATCGACGGCGTGCTCGGCACCATGTTCGACGGGCGCACCCTGCACGGCCGCGAGGTGATGGACCGGCTGGTCCAGGCGTGGGGGGACAAGGTCTTCCACACCGTCATCCGCCGCACGGTCAAGTTCTCCGACTCCACCGTGGCGGGCGAGCCGATCACGTCGTACGCCTCGGCGTCCGCGGGCGCCCAGGCCTACCGCGACCTGGCCAAGGAGGTGCTGGCGCGTTGTCCCGGCGCGTGAGCCTGCCGTCCGCCGACGACCTCTTCCGACCGACCGCCCCGGTCCCCACCGAGGCCGCGGCCCCGCCGGGCCCCGCGGCCGAGGCCGCGCCGCCCGCCGCGAGCGCGCCGCCCGCCGCGAGCGCGCCGCCCGCCGCGAGCACGCCGCGCAAGCCGAGCGGGCGGGTGCGGCACGACGAGAAGATGACCGTCTACGTCACCTCCGACGAGCTGATGGACCTCGAGCAGGCCCGCCTGACGCTGCGCAGCCGGCACGGGCTGGCGGTGGACCGGGGACGGCTGGTGCGCGCCGCGATCGCGCTGGCGCTCTCCGACCTCGAGGCCGAGGGCGCCGACAGCCCGCTGGTGCGCCGCCTGAGCGAGGAGTGAGCACCCGGGTGTCGGGACGCCGAAGGGAGACGGAGACGCCGGCGGCCGAGCACGGCCCCGGCTTCGCCGTGCGGCTGACGAACTTCGAGGGTCCCTTCGACCTGCTGCTCAGCCTGATCGCCAAGCACAAGCTGGACATCACCGAGGTCGCCCTCTCGCAGGTCACCGACGAGTTCATCGCCTATGTGAAGGCCGGCGGCCCGGTCTGGGACCTGGAGCAGACCACGTCGTTCCTGCTGGTCGCCTCGACGCTGCTGGACCTCAAGGCCGCGCGGCTGCTTCCCCAGGGCGACGTGGAGGACGAGGAGGACCTCGCCCTGCTCGAGGCCCGCGACCTGCTCTTCGCCCGGCTGCTGCAGTACAAGGCGTTCAAGCAGGTGGCCGGGGTGATGTCGCGCCGGCTCGCCGACGAGTCGCGCCGCCACCCGCGCGCCGTGGGGCTGGAGGAGCGCTTCGCCACGCTGCTGCCGGAGGTGCTCATCGGCATCGGTCTGGAGCAGTTCGCCGCGCTGGCGGCCCGGGCGCTGGCCCCCAAGCCGGTGCTCGAGGTGTCGCTGACCCACATCCACGCGCCGAAGGTGAGCGTCAAGGAGCAGGCGGCCCTGGTGGTGGAGCGGCTGCGGCGCTCGGGCACGATGACCTTCCGTGCGCTGTGCGGCGACTCGCCCGACACCCTGACCACGGTGGCGCGCTTCCTGTCGCTGCTGGAGCTGTTCCGCGAGGGCGTGGTCTCCTTCGAGCAGATGACGCCGCTGGGCGAGCTCACCGTGCGCTGGACCGGCGGTGACGGCGCGGAGATCGAGATCACCGACGAGTTCGACGGCCAGCCGCCGCCGCGCATCCGTGACGAGCCCCGGCAGGGGGAGGAGAGCGATGACTGAGGAGACGGCCTCGGCCGGCCCGGCCGAGGAGGTGGCGCGGGCCGCGTTGCGCCCGGCGCTGGAGGCGATCCTGATGGTCGCCGACCAGCCGCTGGACCGGATGGTGCTGGCCACCGCGGTCGGCTACCCGGCCGCCGAGGTGGACCAGGCGCTGCGTGACCTGGCCGACGAGTACGACGCGCAGGGGCGCGGATTCGAGCTGCGCCACGTGGCGGGCGGCTGGCGCTTCTACACCCGCGACGAGTACGCCGGGGTGGTCGAGGCCTTCGTGCTGGAGGGCCAGTCGGCGCGGCTCACCCAGGCGGCGCTGGAGACGCTCGCGGTGGTGGCCTACAAGCAGCCCGTCTCCCGGGCCCGGGTCTCGGCGATCCGTGGGGTCAACGTCGACGGGGTGATGCGGACCCTGCTCACCCGCGGCCTGGTCGCCGAGGCCGGCCAGGACGGCGAGACCGGCGCCAACCTCTACCGCACGACGAGCTACTTCCTGGAGCGGATCGGGATCAGCTCGCTCGACGAGCTGCCCGAGCTCGCCCCCTACCTGCCCTCCATGGACGACATGGAGGACGACCTGGCCATGCTGGCGGGCACGCCCGCCCCGGCCGCACCCACGCTGGACACCGCTGCGCCCACCGACACCGACGAAGGGACCACCACACCGTGATCGAGACCGACGACGACGGGCTGATTCGGCTGCAGAAGCTGCTGGCCCAGTCGGGCATCGCCTCGCGCCGCAAGTGCGAGGAGCTGATGCTCGAGGGCGAGGTCGAGGTCGACGGCGAGGTGGTCACCCGCCTGGGCACCAAGGTGGACCCCCGCACGGCCGTGGTCCGCGTCTCCGGCAAGCGGCTGCCGCCGATCTCGGCGCACGTCTACCTGGTGCTCAACAAGCCCCGCGGCGTCGTCTCGACGATGTCGGACCCCGAGGGACGACGGACCCTGCAGGACCTGGTCGACGACCGGTCTGAGCGGCTCTTCCACGTGGGCCGGCTCGACACCGACACCTCCGGGCTGATCCTGCTCACCAACGACGGGGACTTCGCGCACCGGATGGCGCACCCGTCCTACGAGGTGGACAAGACCTACGTCGCCGAGGTGGAGGGGGTCGTCGCTGCCGAGACCCTGGAGCGGCTGCGGCGCGGCGTACGGCTCGAGGACGGACCGGTCACGGTCTCGCGGGCCAAGCTCGTCCAGCACGGGCAGGGCGCGGCGAAGGGCCGCACGATCGTCGAGATCGTCATCCACGAGGGCCGCAACCGGATCGTGCGCAGGCTGCTGGAGCACGTGGGCCACCCGGTCCGCAAGCTGAGCCGCACCGCGATCGGGCCGGTGCGGATGCAGAACCTGGCGCCGGGCAAGCTGCGCGACCTGACCCGGGAGGAGCTCGGCGCTCTGCTGGACAGCGCCCAGCTGTGAGGCGCCGCAGAGCCGGTGCCCTCGCCGACGCCGGCGGGCGCCTCGATAGCCTGGGTGCGACCGGGAGAGCCCCCGGGGCAGAGCGGGACGAGGAGCAGCGGTGACCCAGGCACACAACCCACGAGAAGGTGGCCTGGTCGGGCCGGTGCGGGTGGTCGGAGCCGGGCTGCTGGGCACCTCGATCGCGCTGGCCTGTCGCCGGGCCGGGCTGGACGTGCTGCTCGCGGACGTCTCCACGGAGAACGTGCGCACCGCCTCCGGGCTCGGCGCGGGGCGGATGGACGAGCCGGGCACCCCGGTGCAGCTGGTGGTGGTGGCGGTGCCTCCCGACCATCTCGGCGAGGTGATCACCGCGAGTCTCGCCGACGCCGGCGCGGTGGTGACCGACGTGGGCAGCGTCAAGGGCGAGCCGCTGCGCGCGGTGCTGGACGCGGCGACGCCCGAGCAGGCCGCGCGCTACGTCGGCTCCCACCCGATGGCCGGCAGCGAGCGGTCGGGTCCGCTGGCGGCGTCGGCCTCGCTGTTCGACGGTCGTCCCTGGGCGATCACGCCGCACGAGGGGGCCACGCCCGAGGCGGTCGCGCTGGTGGAGGCCCTGGCGCGCCTGTGTGGCGCGGTGCCGGTGCACCTGAGCCCGCGCGAGCACGACAAGGCGGTGGCCCGGACCTCGCACCTGCCGCACCTGCTGGCGTCCCTGGTCGCCGGGCGGCTGGCCGACGCCCCGCCCGAGCACCTGGCGCTGTCGGGTCAGGGAGTCCGCGACGTGACCCGGGTCGCCGGCGGCGACCCCGGCCTGTGGCAGCAGATCGTCTCCGGCAACGCCGAGGCGCTGCTCGCGCTGCTCGGCGAGGTCCGCGGCGAGCTGGATGCGCTGATGAGCGCCGTCGAGTCCGGTGAGCGCGCGGCGCTCGGTGCGCTGCTGGCGCGCGGCGTCGCGGGCACCCGGGCGATCCCAGGCAAGCACGGCGGACCGGCCCGGCCGATGCGCGCGGTGTTCGTGTCGGTGCCCGACGCGGCCGGGGAGCTGGCGCGGCTGCTGGCCGACGCCGGCGCCAGCGGGGTGAACATCGAGGACATCCACATCGACCACGATCCCGGGCGACCGGTCGGTCTGGTGGAGCTGCTCGTCGAGGAGGCGCGGGCCGATCACCTGCTCGGCTCTCTCGAAGCACGGGGCTGGGTCACTCACCGGTAGGATTCGGGGGGTGCCTCCCGTCCCCGGGACGCATTCCCCAGCTAAGGAGCAGTCGCAGTGAGCAGCACCCCCGCGGATGCCCGCCCCGGCGTGGTCGTCGCGATCGACGGACCCTCGGGATCGGGCAAGTCGAGCACGTCGAGAGGTGCCGCCAGCCGGCTGGGCCTGCGCTACCTGGACACCGGGGCGATGTTCCGGGCGATGACCTGGTGGATGATCCGGATGGGCGTGGACGTGCACGACGCCGCCGCGGTCGCGGCCGTCGCCGACCAGCCCGACATCCGCTCGGGCACCGACCCGGTCAGCCCGGCGATCCTGGTCGACGGCGTGGACGTCGGCACCGCGATCCGCTCCGACGAGGTCAACGCCGCGGTCAGCCCGGTCAGCGCGGTGCCCGAGGTCCGGGCCCGGCTGCTGCAGCTGCAGCGCGAGGCGATCGGCGAGGGCGGCATCGTCGTCGAGGGCCGCGACATCGGCTCGGTGGTCGCCCCCGACGCCCAGGTGAAGGTGTACCTCACCGCAGACCCGACCGCCCGGGCCGCGCGCCGCGCGGCGGAGGAGGGCGGCGCGGACGTGGCCGCCACCCAGGCGTCCCTGCTGGCTCGCGACGCGATCGACTCCGGCCGGGCCGTCGCCCCGCTGGTGCAGGCCGACGGCGCCGCCCACATCGACACCACGGCGTACACGCTCGAGCAGGTCATCGCCCAGGTGGTCGCGCTGGTGGAGGCGGTCGAGGCTCGAGCGTGAGCGCTCTTCGTACGCGGACGACCCGCGGCGGGGCGCCGCACACCGAGCTTCCCCGCAGCGCGGAGACGAGGCACCCACCGCTCTGGCTGCTGCGCGGCGCACGGCCGTTGGTCGAGTTCTTCGTCCGCAGGCTCTACCGGGTGCGGGTGCAGGGGCTGGCGCACCTGCCACCCAGCGGACCGGTCATCCTGGCGGGCAACCACATCGGGGTGGCGGACGGACCGCTGATGGCGGCTCTCACGCCGCGGCCGGTGCACGCGCTCACCAAGATCGAGATGTTCCGCGGCCGGGCCGGGCGCTTCTTCCAGTGGAGCGGCCAGGTGCCGCTTGACCGGTTCTCGGTCGACGTGGCCGCGGTGCGGACCTGCCTGCGGGTGCTGCGCGACGGGGGAGTGGTCGGCATCTTCCCCGAGGGCCGACGCGGGGAGGGCGACCTGGCGCACTTCCACCGCGGCGCCGCGTACCTCGCCCTGGTCACCGGTGCGCCGGTGGTGCCCGTCGCCTTCCTCGGCACTCGTGCGCCCGGGGCGGGCGCGAGCGCGCTGCCCCCACGAGGTGGGACCATAGACGTCGTGTACGGCACGCCGTACCGGGTCGCGGCACAGCCGTGGCCTCGCACACGGGAACAAGTCAGGCAGGTGTCACTGTTGCTCAGGGAGCACATGGTGGCCCATCTCGACGTGGCCCGTGCGCTGACGGGGCAGGACCTGCCAGGTCCGATGCCCCCTGGAGAACTCGAGGACGACCCGCAGACCGGTGTCGTCGAGCAAGGAGCAAGATGACTGAGTACGACGCGTCCCCCGACGCCACCGACCCGATGGTTGACGCCGGTGGGGAAACGTCGCTGGGGCCGGTGCCGGTGCTCGCCGTCGTCGGGCGTCCCAACGTCGGCAAGTCGACGCTGGTCAACCGCATCATCGGCCGCCGCGAGGCCGTCGTGGAGGACCGCCCCGGGGTCACCCGCGACCGGGTCTCCTACGACGCCAACTGGAACGGGCGCGCCTTCACGGTCGTGGACACCGGTGGCTGGAACCCCGACGCCCAGGGGCTCGCCGAGCGGATCGCCGCCCAGGCCGAGATCGCGATCGGGCTGGCCGACGCCGTGCTCTTCGTCGTCGACGCGACGGTGGGGATCACCGACCACGACGAGGCCGTCGTCAAGATCCTGCGCCGCTCCAAGAAGCCGATCATCCTGGCCGCCAACAAGGTCGACGACCAGCGCACCGAGGCGGAGGCCTACGGCCTGTGGAACCTCGGTCTCGGCGAGCCGCACCCGGTCTCCGCGGTGCACGGCCGCGGCTCGGGCGACCTGCTGGACGCGATCCTCGACGCGCTGCCCGAGACGCCGCCGGAGTCGTGGGACCCGCCGGGCGGTCCGCGCCGCATCGCGATCGTGGGACGCCCCAACGTCGGCAAGTCCTCGCTGCTGAACAAGCTCGCCGGCCAGGACCGGGTGGTGGTCGACGACGCCTCCGGCACGACCGTCGACCCGGTCGACGAGCTCGTGGAGTTCGCCGGGCGGCCCTGGCGCTTCATCGACACCGCCGGCATCCGCAAGCGGGTCAAGGAAGCCTCCGGGCACGAGTACTACGCCTCGCTGCGGACCACCACGGCCATCGACCGCGCCGAGGTGGCGGTGCTGGTGATCGACGCCAGCCAGAGCATCACCGAGCAGGACATCCGGATCATCCAGACCGTCCGCGAGGCCGGGCGCGCGCTGGTCATCGCGTTCAACAAGTGGGACCTCGTCGACGAGGAGCGCCGCTACTACCTGGATCGCGAGATCGAGCGCGACCTGGTCCAGGTGGCGTGGGCGCCGCGGATCAACATCACCGCCCGCACCGGGTGGCACGTCGACCGGCTCGCGGTGGCCCTGGACAAGGCGATCGAGGGCTGGGAGACCCGGATCACCACCGGGCAGCTGAACAACTTCCTGGGTCGTCTGGTCGCCGAGCACCCGCACCCGGTGCGCAGCGGCAAGCAGGCCAAGATCATGTTCGGCACCCAGGCCACCACGGCCCCGCCGACGTTCATCCTGTTCACCAGCGGCAAGCTCGACGCGTCGTACGAGCGGTTCATCGAGCGCCGTCTGCGCGAGGAGTTCGGCTTCGTCGGCTCGCCGATCGTGCTCACCCAGCGGGTGCGCGAGAAGCGCAAGCGCTGACCCGATTCCCCAGGTCGGGCGAGGCTGCGGTAGTGTTCATCCCGCTTCGCCCGACAATGTCGGACGAGCGATTCGGGCTGTAGCGCAGCTTGGTAGCGCACTTGACTGGGGGTCAAGGGGTCGCAGGTTCAAATCCTGTCAGCCCGACCGAAAAGTGGCCTCTGACCTGCGGAAACGCAGGGCAGAGGCCACTTCGTTTTTTGAGTCGCCCGGGCCATATTCCGCGTTTACTCTCGCGTGTGGTCCTGACTTCGGCGCGTGAGTCTGCCCGCTCGTGCGGGCCAACGGGTGCTGGGCGTGCGGTCGAAACGCCGCGACGATGCGGTCGTGTGCGTGTCGGCGGATCGGGGCCCGTGATGCCGGGACCTGGTGGGTCAGTCCTCAGTTGGCGGTGACGAGCCACAGCGGCACAGTCATCGCGCTGCGCAAGAACCTGGGCAGCCCCCAGTGGCTGGCGCCCGACCACCAAGGCACCAACCACGTCGCGGTCCTCCCGAGCACCTGGAACGTGGCACGTCGCCCGCTCGACCCCTACGGCAGCGTCCTACCCGGCACCAAAGGCACCTGGCCCGACAACCACGGATTCCTCAACAAGCCGCAGAGCGCGACCACCGGGCTGACCGACATGGGCGCCCGCAAGTACGACACCCTCCTGGGTCGCTTCATCAGCGTCGATCCCATTTTCGCCAGCGGCGATCCACGACAGTTCAACGGCTACCAGTACGGCGGGAACGACCCCGTCAACCAGTCCGACCCCACCGGTCTCATCTTCACCAAGTGCGATGGGTACTCAACGACGGTGCCCCAGCCGAGCAGCGGGTCAACCACAAGCGCGTCGCGCGCGTCATGCGTGCCGCCGGTATCGCCGGCTACGTCAAGAAGCGCCGCGTACGCACCACGATCCCCGAGCCATCGGGGCAGAAGCACCCGGATCTGCTCAAGCGCGACTTCACCGCCCCGGCGCCCAACCAGCGCTACGTCGGCGACATCACCTACCTCCCTCTCGCCGACGGCACCAACCTGTACCTGGCCACGGCGGGTGTTGTATCGGACGAGCCATCGGAAGACCTCCCTGCGGCAGGTCGGCTCGTCGGTCCAGCAGGCGGCGTCTTGGAGGACCTCGCGCTTCATCGTGGCTACCGTTCAGTTGGCCCTCTGCGCCCCAAGAGCGCGCGAGTACCGTCATGGGATGAGCAGCAACCGGGAACGCATCTTCGTCACGGGTCCGGGGCGCCGGATGATCAACCGCATCTACACCGTCCTGACCACGCTTGGGTTGGGCGCCTCGTACCGGCACCTCCTTACGGTGGCCGGACGCAGGACGGGTCTACCCCGGACAACGCCCGTCGATGTCATGAGCCTGGACGGCACGGCCTACCTGGTCGCCCCGTACGGCGTGGTGTCCTGGGTGCACAACGTGCGGGCAGCCGGCGTCGTCGAGCTCAGCCGCACTCGTCGGACCCGTCGCTACCGGGCCACGGAGCTCGCTCCGGCTGATGCGACCTCGGTGATTCGCAGCTACATCGCGCGCGTGCCTGTGACGCGCACCTGGTGGGCGGTGAGGTCGGACGCCTCGGACGACGAGCTCCGGGTCGAGGCAGCGACGCACCCCGTGTTCCGGCTCGATCCAGCAAGCGACGACAGCGGTACGCCGCCTCACCCGGTTCGCGCGAAGGAGGGGTGACGTCGACAGATTGCGCTCGTCTGCGGTTCGGCGACAGGTCGCGGTCCTCACTCGCTACGGTGTGCCGATGGCAACCGAAGTTCGACTGCGGGACGGGACACTCGGCCTCACGTGGGGACTGTTGCCGGAAGACCGCGACAGGCTCGCGCAGGGCTACGAGGGGCTCAGCAGTGAATCCCAGTTCCACCGTTTCCTCACCGGCACTCCTTATCTCTCCGAGGCGTTGCTCGATCATCTCGTGGATGGAGTCGACGGAGTCGACCATGTCGCGTTGGTGTTGTTCCTCCTTACTGACGAAGGCGTCGGCACGCCCGTCGGGGTGGCGCGAATGATCCGCTATCCCGACGAGCCGTCGACGGCGGACGTAGCGGTCACCGTCGCTGAGGCTTACCGCGGCAGGGGCGCAGCTTCCACGCTCTTGTCTGAGCTCATGGTGCAGCGCCCCAAGGGTGTCGAGCGCATCAAGACCATCCTGGCTGCTGACAATCTAGCGTCGTTGGCGATGCTGCAGCGGTTGGGTCCAACCTCCGTTAATCGCCTCGGCAGCCTCGTGGAGGTCGTCGTTGAGCTCCCTCGAACCTCAACCGCCGGACCGTGATCTGAGTAGTTGGACCGCGATCATGCAGGTGCCGCAGTCCCGTCCACATGCCGGCTCCTACCGAAACCCCGGCGATCCAGATCGCCCCGGAGGTGAGGAAGGCGAGTAGCCGCGCTCGCCGGAGCGCCATAGGCCCCCTGAACTCGCCTTGTGGACGGGCGGCGGTCGCATTGGGGGCGCTGAGGCGATCGTTCACGCGAAGCACCTCGTAGCGGGTCATCGTATGAAGTCTCGGCGCAAAGGTGGACTCCTGAAGCACGACCACGACCCGCGACCTGCGCCGGCACCCATGTTAGTTCAGCGTGCTCTCGGTCGGTCGGGACTGCTGAAGGTCTGGTTGTCACTCTGACGTAGTCCGAGTTGGTCCCGGCAGCGAACGAGAGGTTCGGCCCGGTCAGCGTGCTGGCGAACAATGCCGGGATCCTGCGTTTCGGCGCTCTGGACAAGATGCCGCTGACCGAGGCGCAGCAGGTGTGGGCCGTCAACATCTCGGGTTGCTTCCTGGGCATGCAGGCGGTCGTGCCGACGATGAAGCTGAACGGGGGAGGCTCGATCATCAATGCCAGCTCGATCGAAGGTCTGGCCGGCATGGGGCACCTCGTGGCCTACTGCGGCTCCAAGTGGGCGATCCGTGGCATGACGAAGGCCGCGGCGCACGAGCTGGGCGGTCGAGGCATCCGGGTGAACTCAGTCCACCCCGGCATGATCGACACCCCGATGACGCGCGCCCACGGAGGCGAGGAGGCGATGGCGCACGGGGGAGCCAAGGTGGCGCTGCGCCGGGTCGGACAGCCCGATGACGTGGCGCCGACGTACGTGTACCTGGCCAGCGATGAGTCGAGCTATGTGACCGGGGCGGAGATCGCGGTCGACGGCGGTGCCAGCGCGACCCATGTCTTTGGTGGCTGATCAGGGGGTGCCTTCTCGCCGACGAGGCTGAATGAGATTCGAGCCGTGCCGCGTTTATGTCGCGGAAACGTGGGCGGAACGGGTCAATCCGGGTGTGTTCGGATCAAACGAGCGAGCGCTTCGGCCGCCCCTACGGCGGCGTCTGTGCAGGTCAGCGCGTTACGGGCAAGAATGCGCAAGTGGCGACGGTCAGCGGTCGCCATGTCACGTGCTTCAAGGGGTCGCAGGTTCAAATCCTGTCAGCCCGACCGAAGAGTGGCCTCTGACCTGCGGAAACGCGGGCCAGAGGCCACTTCGCTTTTGAGTCACAGCGCCTTATGTCGCGAAAACTCTCGCGGGTGGTCCCCACTTTGGTGGGTGAGTCTTGCCCGGCCGTGCGGACAAACGGATGCTGGCTGGGTTTCATCGACACCATGAGGAGCCACGGCCACGCGGTCGAGTCGATCTGTCGGGTGCTGCGCGAGCAAGGGCTGCCAGATCGCCGCGCGGACCTATCGAGCGTGGAAGTTACACCGGACGCGCCGTTGCGGCGCGGACCATCACCGACGCCCAGGTCGTCGACGCGGTGCGTGACATGGCCCGGTCCTGAGGGGAGCGCTTGTCAAGAGTTGCTCGGTCGGCGGCGTTGTGAGCAAGTCGAAACGCCGCGACGACGAAGTCGTGTCCGTGCCGGCGGATCGTGGCCCCCTGATGCCGGGCGACCTGGTGGGTCAGTCGTCAGCTGGCGGTGACGACTCGTCGGAGGCGATCCTCGTGGCCTTGAAGTGCCCCAGTTTGATGCCGCTCCTGTTTGAGTCCAGGAGGATGAGCACCATGCCGCAGAAGATCGATGATGAGCTGAAGGCTCGGGCGATCCGGCTGGTCAACGACCACCGTGGCGAGTACTCCTCGCTGACCGGCGCTGCCGCGGTCGTGGGCAAGCAACTCGGCGTCGGCAAGGAGTCCGTGCGTCGCTGGGTGCTCCAAGCCGGCATCGACGGCGGTCAGCGCGCTGGCGCGACCACCGAGGAGCTGGCTGAGATCAAGGCGCTGAAGGCCAAGGTCCATCGCCTCGAGGAGGACAACGCGATCTTGAAGTCCGCGACGGTTTTCTTCGCCGGGGAACTCGACCCCCGCAACCCGCATGATCGACGTCGTGGTGCTCCAGATCGTGGTTCCACTGGCGGTCACCACCATCGCCCCCTTTGGCGTCAGCTAGAAGCCCTTGGTGCTGTGAGAAAGGACGTTGCCGTCGGTGTCGAGGGAAGTGATGGTCGCCCGGTCCAGGTCGGCCTGGGTGAAATGGTCGTCGGCGAACCAAAAGAAGACCAGGTCGTTGGTGTTGACAGTGCTGGTGTATCTCTCTCCCGCTATGACGATCTCGACGCGCGCGACGTCAGAGGATGTCTGTGCCACAGCAAACACGTCGGAGAGCTTCCCGCCCATGGGGCCGGGATCGGCCGCACCCATGGTGACCAAGGCCACGTGCTCGCCGGTGGGGGCGGCCTTCTCGGTGCCGGCGCTCTGCCCGAGAGTCCGAAACCGGCCCGCCTCAGTGAGCTCCAGCTCGCAGGTTGCGTAGTCACGTCCCTGACGGAAGTAGGTCAGTACCGTGCCGTTTCGCAACTCGGCCGCCACCGGAGAGATAGTGCCGGGCAGGCCCCAGCCGCGCTCCGTGAGGCCACCGGCTTGCGCGACCTCCCGCGCCGAAGCGGCGCAGGTCTTCTGCACGGCCATCAGTTGCTGGCCTGTGAGGTTCGTGGTGGTACTGGACCACGAGACAGTCTGGAACGCGTCGGAGCGGGCGGGTCCGACCGCTTCGAGAGGCCCTTGGCTCGGTTGCAGCCCCGCGAGGGTTGTGACACCGAAAGCCGTCGTGGCCAAGGCGCCCGTTACACCGAGGCCGACTGCGCGTCGTCGGTGACGTCGGATGCGGCTGCCGCGGGTGAGGACCTCGACGACGGGGGTTTCGAGGGTCAGCCCCGCAGCGGTGCTGCGCAGAGTCTGCTCCAGTTGCGTGTTCACAGGGACGTCCTTTCGGAGATGGCGAGAAGCCCGCGCAGGGACGCGAGGGCCTGGTGGAGGTGAGCGCTGACGGTCCCGGTTGCGATCCCCATCGTTTTGGCGGTGGACTCGGTGTCGAGGTCCAGCAGGTAACGAAAGATCACGACTTCGCGCTGCCGTGGTGGCAGCTTCCGGATGGCGGCGACCAAGTCGACTCGGCCCAACTCCTCGGTAGCCGGCCGTTCCAGTGAGGTGGCGGAGAGCACTTCGCGGTGTCGTTTGCGCCACCACGAAATGTTGTGGTTGATCGCTGTTCGCACTACCCATGCGGCCGGTGACTCCATGGTGCGCACGGTTCGCCACCGCGACCAAGCGCTGGCGAACGCCTCCGCAACTGCCTCCTCAGCACGGTCTTGTTCCATGCCGCTGGCAACCACCGCCCGCAGGCAACGATCTTTCTGCGCGGTGTAGAACTCGACGAACTCGCTAGTGTCCACACCCTCATGACGCATCGGCAGCTTCATCCCTTTAGTCGTGACAGCCGGGTCATTTGTACGAACACCCAGATGCTCCCAGGGACGGCACTCGACGGCGCGGTCGACGGGCCGTGGCGCGGACCGGTCCACCCATTGAGCCTGCGTCACGATCGAGCCCTCGATGGGCAGGCGCGGCGCGACTGAACCGGTGCCCGCACCGGTCAGGCGGGGTGAAAGGAGAAAACGTGAGAGACGGCGAACAATCGGCCGAGTTCGTGGAGTTCACCCGTGCTCACGGCAGGAAACGATGCGGACGGCCTCACTGTTGTGTGCCAACGAGGAGGCCAACGCCGAGGACCTCGTGCAGACGAGGCTGACCATGACTTGATCGAAGCCCCTGCTGCCGGGCGACCTGGTGGGTCGGTCGTCAGCTGGCGGTGACGCGTGGTCGGAAGTGATCCTCAACGGCGCACCGGTCGAACGGTTCGCTGCACAGACCCGGCACCGCGACCTCAGCACGCTGCTCAACCACTACATCCGTCCCGCCGAAGCGCTCGCGACCAGCACCAGCCGCGACCTCGGACTCTGAGCCGCCTCGATCGGCGCTGACCCCGATCCAAGCCTCCAGTCACCGGCGTGATCTCGCTCGGATTGCGGGGAGTCCCGACGCAGGGGGTCGCGTCCCAGAGGCGGTGGATTGACCCGTAGCTGGAGAGGGTGTCTATTGGTGGGGTCGGCTCGGCGGCCTATCCAGGGAGCAGGCGATGACTGCAGCGACGTACCTCGACGGCAACTTCGCGCCGGTGGCCACCGAGGTGACCGCCACGGATCTCGAGGTCACGGGCGCGGTCCCGCCGGGCCTGGCGGGAAGGTACCTCCGCACCGGCCCCAACCCGTTCGCAGCGCAGGCCGACACGTACCACTGGTTCGCGGGCGACGGGATGGTGCACGGCGTCGACCTGCACGGCGGCCGGCCGCGCTGGTACCGCAACCGCTGGGTGCGCAGCCCCGAGGCCAGCGCGCACCTCGATGCGTCTCCCGTGCCGCACGAGGACGGCGGGTGGTACTCCGGCTCGGGCAACACCAACGTGTTCGCCCACGCCGGCCGGATCCTGGCCGTGACGGAGGGGTCGCTGCCGTATGAGCTGACGGGCGATCTGGACACGGTCGCCACGCGCAACTTCGGTGGCCCTCTCCCTGCCGGCATCAACGCTCACCCCAAGTTCGACCCGAACAGCGGCGAGATGCACGTGATGAGCTACGGCTTCGACAACCCCGCGTTGCGCTATCACGTGATCGGCTCTGCCGGGGAGCTCGTCAGCACTGTCGACATCGACCTTCCGGCTCCGGTCATGCTCCACGACATGGGCCTGACCGCCTCCCGGGTCGTGCTCTTCGATCTGCCTGTGCTCTTCGACCTGGAGCTCGCCCTCCAGGGCGTTGCCCTGCCCTTCCGCTGGCGCCCCGACAACGGGGCCCGGGTCGGGCTCCTGCCCCGGGCCGGCACCGGGTCCGACGTCGTGTGGATCGATGTCGAGCCGTGTTTCGTCTACCACCCCCTCAACGCCTTCGACGACGGTGATCGAGTGATCATCGACCTGGTGGTGCACGACCACGCCTTCGCCGAGGACGGCGAGCCCGTGTCCGATCGTCCCCGTCTGGAGCGCTGGACGATCGACCCGCGGGCACGCAAGGTCCTCACCGAGACGATCGACGATCGCGGCACGGAGTTCCCACGCGGGGACGAACGACTCACTGGCCGCCGGCACCGCTACGGCTACACGATCGGCGCATCCTCGGTGCTCGACTTGGGCGCCCTAGGCGATGACCCTCGGACCGCTGTGCGCAAGCACGACCTTGTCGGCGGCACCAGCGTCGAGGTGGACCTGGGCTCCGGCCGCATCGCCAGTGAGATGGTGTTCGTCCCGGCTGGCAGCGCGGCTGGCGAGGACGACGGTTGGCTCATGGGCTACGTGTACGACGCGGCGCGCGGCGCCAGCGACCTGGTGATCATCGATGCCCACGACTTCGGACATCCGGTGGCCACGGTCCACCTGCCGGCCCGGGTGCCGCAGGGATTTCATGGGAACTGGATCCCCGACTCCGCCCTCGCCTGAGCATTGGACTTCGGGGTCCGAGCGTGGCGTCCTGTTGTGCCGCGGACCTTGTTTTGTGGCCTAGCGACAGTCGGCAATCCTGTAGATGTCCCAGACGTGGTGATAGGCATCGTGGCAGTTGTTTCGGGCTACGTCGGCTGCACGCTGAATCGCCCCGGGTCTGGTGGAGGCTCTCAATCCATGGAGGATGAGAGTCATGGCAGCACCAAGGAAGTACCCCGA
>NZ_JCBAJX010000020.1:0-36019 GCF_059766585.1 Nocardioides sp. Z21_20 | reverse complement strand
AGAGCCGGGAGCCCGCACCCTCTTCAGGGCCTTGCTCCCCGCCGCTCTCGGCGACAGACAGAACATTAGACCGGGCCTGGCGAGCCGTGCAAATCGGGTCCGGTGAGGGGTGTTCAGGGGCGTCGCCGGGGGGTCGCGGGCCGGTACGTCGAGACGTACCGATCGCCCTCCAACCAGTAGCGCCAGGGCCGCTCGGCGGCCAGCCGCAGGCCCACCCGCGGCCCGGTGCCCACCGCCGGGGCGTTGCCACCGGCCGGCAGGCACAGCTCGACCTCGCCGGCGCCGATGGGCGCCCCGTTGTGGCTGAGGTCGAGCGCCAGGGCCTGGCACAGCCGGGCCGGGCCGCGGGCCAGGTCGCGCGTCGTGGCGCTGCCACGTCGGCTGCGTGCGAGGTCCTCCCCGGCGATCACCTCCCCGGAGCGCAGGAGCACGGCGGAGCCCACTCCCTCGTGGTCGGTGACCACGTTGACGCAGTGGTGCATGCCGTAGGTGAAGTACACGTACAGGCGTCCGGGCGGGCCGAACATCACCGCGTTGCGCGCCGTACTGCCTCGGTCCCCGTGCGAGCCCGGGTCGTCGGCACCGCCGTACGCCTCGACCTCGGTGAGCCGCACCGTGACGCCGGCGTGGCTGATCGTCGCCCCGAGCAGCGCCGGCGCGACCTCGGGGGCGGGTCGGGCAAGCAGCTCGTCCAGGTCGGCCGAGCCGGTCACGACTCGAGGTGGGCCCGCGCCTGACGGACCGCGCGACGGATCTCCTCGAGCTGCTCGCCCACCCGCACCGGAGCGGTCCCGCCCCGGCCGTTGCGCGAGGCCACCGAGCCCTCGACGCTCAGCACCTCGCGGACCTCGGGGCTCAGGTGCTCGGAGATCTCCGCGAACTGCTCGTCACTGAGCTCGTTGAGCTCGAGGCCGAGCTGCTCGCAGCGCTGGACGCACTCCCCCGCGACCTCGTGAGCCACCCGGAACGGCACGCCCTCGCGCACCAGCCACTCCGCCACGTCGGTGGCCAGTGAGAACCCCTGCGGGGCGAGCTCTGCCATCCGCTCGGTGTTGAACCGCAGGGTGCGCACCATGCCGGTGACCGCAGGCAGCAGCACCTCCAGGGTGTCGACGGAGTCGAAGACCGGCTCCTTGTCCTCCTGCAGGTCGCGGTTGTAGGCCAGCGGGAGCGCCTTGAGGGTGGCCATCAACCCGGTCAGGTTGCCGATCAACCGGCCCGCCTTGCCCCGCGCCAGCTCAGCGATGTCGGGGTTCTTCTTCTGCGGCATGATGCTCGAGCCGGTCGACCAACTGTCGTGCAGGCGCACGAAGTCGAACTCCCGGGTGGCCCACAGGATCACGTCCTCGGCCAGCCGGCTCACGTCCACCCCGATCATGGCGGTGACGAAGGCGAACTCGGCGACGAAGTCGCGTGCCGCGGTGCCGTCGAGGGAGTTCGCCGTGGAGTCGCTGAAGCCGAGCTCGGCGGCAACGGCCCGAGGGTCGAGGCCCAGGCTGGCGCCGGCCAGCGCCCCCGAGCCGTACGGCGAGTCGCCCGCCACTCGCGCGTCCCAGTCCCGCAGGCGCTGGACGTCGCGCACCAGCGGCCAGGCCTGGGCCAGCAGGTGGTGCGAGAGCAGGACCGGCTGGGCGTGCTGCAGGTGGGTGCGCCCCGGCATGATCGCGCCGAGGTGCTCGGTGGCATGCGCCTCCAGCGCCTCGACGAGGTCGAGGACCATTCCGGCGACGACCCGGGCGTGGTCGCGCAGGAAGACCTTGAACAGCGTGGCGATCTGGTCGTTGCGCGAGCGTCCGGCGCGCAGCCGGCCCCCGACCTCTGCGCCCACCTCCTCGACCAGCAGCCGCTCGAGCGCCCCGTGCACGTCCTCGTCGCCGGCGTCGGGGTGCAGCTGCCCGGCGTCGTAGCGCTCGCGGAGCACGTCCAGGCCACGCAGCAGTTCGGTGTGGTCGTCGTCGCTGAGCAGGCCGGCCCCGTGCAGCGCGTTGGCGTGGGCGCGGGACCCGGCGAGGTCGTAGGGCGTCAGCCGCCAGTCGAAGTGCGTCGACTTCGACAGCGCATCGAGCTCCGGGCTCGGTCCGCCGGCGAACCGGCCGCCCCAGAGCATGCCGGCGTTGGTGGTCCCTTGGTTCTCGGTCACGGGGGTCCTCTGTTTCAGGTTCGGGTGCGACTGGCGGGCGTGCTCAGTCGACCGGCAGGTTCTTGGGGTCGTTGGCCAGGGACAGGAAGCGGCGCGCCAGCAGCTCTCCGCCGCGCGGGTCGCGACCGATCACCAGGACGGTGTCGTCACCGGCGATCGTGCCGAGGACGTCGCCGAGCTCGGCCTTGTCGAAGGCGCTGGCCAGGAACTGCGCCGCCCCCGGCGGGGTGCGCAGCACGACCAGGTTCGCGCTCGACTCCGCACTGACCAGCAGCTCGGAGCAGAGCCGGGCCAGCCGGTTGCCCGCGGAGGCCGTCTCGCGCAGGTGGGCGGGGGTGCGGTCGCCCCCCTCCCCGGGCACGGCGTAGACCAGTGCCCCCGAGCGTGCCCGCACCTTGACGGCGTCGAGCTCGACCAGGTCCCGGCTCAGCGTCGCCTGGGTGACGTGGACGCCGCGCTCGGCGAGCAACTCCGCGAGCTCGGACTGCGAGCGGATCTCGTGCTGCTCGAGCAGGTCGATCACCCGTTGCTGGCGGGCGATCTTGGTGATCGGGTTGACGACCGCGGAGTCCTCGCTCACGAGCCGGTCTCCTCCATCAGCCAGCTGAGGACCGCCTTCTGGGCGTGGCGCCGGTTCTCGGCCTCGTCCCACACGGCGCTCTGGGGTCCGTCGAGCACGTCGGCGGTGATCTCCTTGCCGCGGTAGGCGGGCAGACAGTGCAGGACGAGCGCATCGGGCTGGGCGTGTCGCAGCTTCTCCTCGTCGAGGGCGAAGGCGGCGAAGGCCCGCAGCCGCTCGTCGCTCTCGGACTCCTTGCCCATCGACACCCAGGTGTCGGTGATCAGCACGCCGGCGTCGGTGACCGCCTCGATCGGGTCGGCCACGAACGTCGCCGATCCCCCGGTGGTGGCGGCGATCTCGGTGGCCCGGGCCATCACCTCCGCGGCAGGCTCGAATCCGGTCGGCGCCGAGATCCGCACGTGCATCCCGGCGGTGGTCCCGGCCAGCAGCCACGAGTGCGCCACGTTGCAGGCGCCGTCGCCCAGGAACGTCGCGGTCTGGCCGGCCAGCGGCCCCCGGCGCTCGATGACCGTCTGCAGGTCGGCGAGCAGCTGGCAGGGGTGGAACTCGTCGGTCAGCGCGTTGACCACCGGCACCCCGGCCCAGTGCGCCATCTCCTCCAGCTTGGCCTGCTCGTAGGTGCGCCACACGATCACGCTGGCCTGGCGCCCCAGGACCCGGGCGACGTCCGCGATCGACTCGCGCTCGCCGATCGCGGCGAGCCGCCCGTCGATGGCCATCGGGAAGCCGCCGAGCTCGGCCACACCGGCCGAGAACGACGACTGGGTGCGCAGCGTCTGCTTGTCGAAGATCAGGGCCACGCTCTTCGGCCCGGCCAGCGGCTTCGCGTCGTACGGCGCCTGCTTGAGCTCCGCGGCCCGCGCGAGCACCGCCGCCTGGTCGGCGGGGCTGAGGTCGTCGTCGCGCAGGAAGTGGCGGGTCACAGGCCGGCCTCGGTGAGGATGGCCGGCCAGGCGGCGAGGAACGAGTCGGCCTGCTCCTGGGTCAGCACCAGCGGCGGCGCGAGCCGGATCCGCTCGGGGGTGCAGGCGTTGATGATGAAGCCGGCCCGCTGGGCGGCCTCGACGACCTCGGCCGAGCGGGCGCCGACCAGGTCGAGCCCGATCAGCAGGCCCCGGCCGCGGACCTCGCTGACGCGCGGGTCGGCGCCCAGGCCGTCGCGCAGCCGCTCCCCCAGCGCCTCGACGTGCGCCAGCAGGCCCTCCTTCTCGATGGTCGCGATCACCGCGAGCGCGGCCGCCGAGGCGACCGGGTTGCCACCGAACGTCGTGCCGTGGTTGCCCGGCTGCAGGAGCGTGGCGCTCTCGCCGGTGGCGATGCAGGCGCCGATCGGGATGCCGCCGCCGAGCCCCTTCGCGAGCGTGACGATGTCGGGGCTCACCCCGTGCTCGGCGTGGGCGAACCAGGCGCCGGTGCGACCGATGCCGGTCTGCACCTCGTCGATCCACAGCAGCGCGCCGTGGCGCTGGGTGATCCGGCGGGCGGCGGCGAGGTACCCCTCGGGCGGCAGGACCACTCCGGCCTCGCCCTGGATCGGCTCGACGACGACCGCGGCGGTGCGCTCGGTGACCGCGGCCTCGAGCGCGTCGGCGTCGCCGTACGGCACGAAGGTGACCTCGCCCGGCAGCGGCTCGAAGGGCTCGCGGTAGGCGGCCTTGGAGGTGAGCGCCAACGCGCCCATGGTGCGGCCGTGGAAGCCCCCCTCCATGGCGACCACGTGGGTGCGCCCGGTGCGTCGGGTGAGTTTGAACGCCGCCTCGTTGGCCTCTGCGCCGGAGTTGGCGAAGAAGACCCTGCCCTCGGCGCCGAGCAGTTCGAGCAGCTTCTCGGCGAGCTCGATCTGCGGGCCGCTGGCGAAGAAGTTGGAGATGTGCCCGAGGGTGCCGAGCTGATCGGTGACCGCCCCGACCAGCGCGGGATGGGCGTGGCCCAGCGAGTTGACGGCGATGCCGCCCAGCAGGTCGAGGTACTCCTTGCCGTCCTCGTCCCAGACCCGAGCCCCCTCGCCGCGGGTGAGCACGAGCTTGGGCGGGCCGAACGTGTTCATCAGGGCCCCTGAGTAACGGGCCTTCCAGTCGCTCATGCGGGGGCCTCCTTCGCCTTGCGGATCTTGGTCTCCACGTGGGGCAGCACCTGGGTGCCGATCCCCTCGTCGGTGAAGAGCTCGAGCAGGACGGCGTGCTGCTCGCGGCCGTCCACGACGGTGGCGCGCGGCACGCCGTTCGTGACGGCGCTCAGGCAGGCTCCCATCTTGGGCACCATCCCGCTGGCCAGCCCGGGCATCAGCTCGGCCAGGCTCTCGGGGCTGATCTCGCCGATCAGGTCGTCGCTGTGCGGCCAGTCGCGGTAGAGGCCCTCGACGTCGGTGAGCACCAGCAGCTTCTCGGCGCCCAGCGCGACCGCCAACGCGGCCGCGGCGGTGTCGGCGTTGACGTTGTGCACGACGCCGTCGACGTCGGGGGCGACGCTGGAGATGACCGGGATCCGGCCGGCCTCGACGAGGTCGAGGACCGCCTCGGGGCGCACCTGGGTGACCTCACCGACCAGGCCGAGGTCCACCTCCTCGCCGTCGACGACGGTGCTCGCCGCCTCGGCGGTGAACAGGCCGGCGTCCTCACCGGAGAGGCCGACCGCGAGCGGTCCGTGCTCGTTGACCAGGCCGACCAGCTCGCGCTGGACCTGGCCGACCAGCACCATCCGCACCACGTCCATCGCCTCGGGGGTGGTGACCCGCAGCCCGCCCTTGAACTCGGACTCGATGCCCAAGCGGTCGAGCATCGCGGAGATCTGGGGGCCGCCGCCGTGCACCACGACCGGCTTGAAGCCGGCGAAGCGCAGGAACGCGATGTCCTCGGCGAACGCGCGCTTGAGCCGGTCGTCGGTCATCGCGTTGCCGCCGTACTTGATCACGATGATCTTGCCGTTGTACTTCTTCAGCCACGGCAGGGCCGCCGCCAGGGTGGCGGCCTTCTTGGGGTCCGGTGCCGGCTTGGTGTTGTCGTCGCTCATGAGCTGTACGCGCTGTTCTCGTGGACGTAGGCGTGGGTGAGGTCGTTGGTCCAGACGGTGGCCCGCTCGGAACCGGACTTGAGGTCGATGGTGACGCTGACCTCGCGGGCCTCGAGCGAGACCTTCGCGGGGTCCTCGTGCGGCGTCGAGTTGCGACACACCCACACACCGTTCATCGCGACGTCCAGGTCCGCCGGGTCGAACGCGGCGTCGGTGGTGCCGAGGCTGGCCAGGACCCGCCCCCAGTTGGGGTCCTTGCCGAACACCGCGGCCTTGAAGAGGTTGCTGCGCGCCACGCTGCGGGCCGCCTCGACGGCGTCGTCCTCGGTGGCCGCGTTGAGCACGGTGATGGCGATCTCGTGGTCGGCGCCCTCGGCGTCCTTGAGCAGCTGCATGGCCAGGTCGGTGCAGGCCTGGGTGAGCGCGTCGGTGAAGTCCTCGAGGGTGGGCGTGATCCCGCTCGCGCCGCTGGCCATCACGCTCACCGTGTCGTTGGTGGACATGCAGCCGTCGGAGTCGAGCCGGTCGAAGCTGACCCGGGTCGCCGCACGCAGCGCCTTGTCCAGATCGGCCGCCGGGACCACGGCATCGGTGGTCAGCACGACCAGCATGGTGGCCAGCTGGGGGGCCAGCATCCCGGCTCCCTTGGCCATCCCACCGATGCTCCAGCCGGCGCCCTCGACCACCGTCTGCTTGCTCACCGAGTCGGTGGTCATGATCGCCTCGGCGGCGTCGTCGCCGCCCTCGGCGCCCAGGGCGGCGTAGGCGGCGTCGACCCCGTCCAGCAGGTTCTGGCGGGGGTTGGCCAGCCCGATCAGGCCGGTGGAGCACACCACCACGTCGATGGCCCCGATGCCGAGCCGGGTGGCCACCTGCTCGGCGACCGCGTGCGTGGTCTGGAAGCCCTCGGCGCCGGTGTAGCAGTTCGCGCCACCGGAGTTGAGCACGATCGCGCGCACGACGCCGTCCTTGACCACCTCCTGGCTCCACAGGATCGGGTTGGCCTTGCAGCGGTTGCTGGTGAAGACGGTGGCCGAGTCGTAGGTCGGGCCCTGGTTGACGACCAGCGCCAGGTCCTTGGCGCCGGTGGACTTCAGGCCGGCGGGGACGCCGGCGGCGACGAACCCGGCGGGTGCGGTGACGCTCATTTCTTGGGCTTCTTCTTTCCGGAGGGGGCGCTCGACGGGCCCTGCTTCCGGGCCTCGGACTTCTCGGCGCGAGAGCTCTTGGGCTGCGTCTTCTTCGGCGGGGCGACGGGTACGGCGACGGTGACGGTGTGGCCCCGTCGTCGCCAGGCCTCGGCCGCCTGGTCCGCCTTGGGGGCGGGCACCAGGAGCCAGTCGGTGTCGAAGGTGGAGAGCGCGAAGACCGGGATCTGGGCCTCGGCCAGCGGTGTCAGCAGGGCGCTGAGCACGCCGATCAGCGCCGGGTCGAGCGGGCCCTGGACGGCGAACGCGGTGAGCCCCTTGTGGGCCGGCACCTTCGCGGGCACGTCGCGACCGGCGCAGATCAGCGAGGTCTCGGTGGCGGTCGCGGTGATCGAGAACAGCGACGAGGACTCGGCCCAGGCGGGGATCTCGGCGCCGGCCGGGAGCTTGATCACGGCCAGCTTCTCGGGGAACTGCTGCAGCGTGAACGTCGCGCCCGACGCGGCGGGCTCGCTCTCGGTGGGCTGGGTGGGCTCGGGGGGCTCGGGGGCCTCGGTGGGCTCGGGGGTCTCGGTGGGCTCGCTCACGGTGCTATCCCTACGGTGCTCAGGCCCAGGGTCTCCTCGAGACCGAGGGCGAGGTTCATGCACTGGACGGCGGCGCCGCCGGTGCCCTTCGCCAGGTTGTCGACCACGCCGACCGCGACCAGGCGCCCCGCGTCCTCGTCGACGGTGACCTGGAGGTGGATCGCATTCGATCCGGTCACCGACTTCGTCTGCGGCCACTGGCCCTGGGCCAGGACGTGCACGAACGGCTCGTCGGCGTAGGCCTTGGCGTACACGGCGTGGGCGGACTCGGCGGTGACGCCCTCGCGCACCGGCGCCGAGACCGTGGCCAGGATCCCGCGCGGCATCGGCACCAGCAGCGGGGTGAAGCTCACCTTCACCTCGTCGTCGACGAGCCGGCCGAGGTTCTGCAGGATCTCGGGCGTGTGCCGATGCACCCCGCCGACCCCGTAGGCGCTGGCGTTGCCCATGATCTCGCTGCCGAGCAGGTGCGGCTTGGCAGCCTTGCCGGCGCCCGACGTACCGCTGGCCGCGACGACCACGATGTCGGGGTCGATCAGGCCGTGCGCGAGCGCGGGCGCCGCGGTGAGGGTGGAGACGGTCGGGTAGCAGCCGGGGACCGCGATCCGGCGCGCGCCGCTGAGCCGCTCACGCTGGCCGGGCAGCTCGGGCATGCCGTAGGGCCAGGCGCCGGCGTGCGTGCCGCCGTAGAACTTCTCCCACAGCGCGGGGTCCTCGAGGCGGAAGTCGGCCCCGCAGTCGATGACGACGACGTCGTCGCCGAGCGCGTTGGCGATCTCGGCCGACTGCCCGTGCGGCAGCCCCAGGAAGACCACGTCGTGGCCGCTCAGGGTCTCCGGGTTGGTCGGTTCGAGGATCCGGTCGGCCAGCGGGACGAGGTGGGGCTGGAGAGCACCAAGCCGCTGTCCGGCGTTGGAGCCGCCGGTCAACGCACCGATCGTGACGGCGGGGTGGCCGAGCAGGAGCCGGAGCACCTCACCGCCCGCGTACCCGGACGCGCCGGCGACGGCGACGGATATCTGGGTAGTTGACATATGCATGACTATACACTGGCATGCATGGTTTCTTACGCGGGGTGGTCGATTCCTGTCCGCCGGGCGGGCGGCCGGGTTAGCGTCTGGGCATGACGCGCCTGGCACCTGCGACCTACCTGGAGCACATCAGCACTGAATCTACCCGGTTCCGCGCTGCATTAGGCGGGTGTGCTCCCGACGATCGGGTGCCCACCTGCCCGGAGTGGGACGCCGCGGACCTGCTCTGGCATCTCACCGAAGTGCAGGACTTCTGGGCCTGGATCGTGACCCATCGCCCCGCTGGGCCCGACGAGCGGACCGCGCCGCCGCGCCCCGCGTCGTGGGCCGAGCTGATGGCGGCGTCGGAGGCCGCGGCCTCCGCGCTGGTCTCGGCGCTCGCGGCGGCGCGCCCGACCGAGCAGGCCTGGAGCTGGGCCGATGAGCAGACGGTGGGCTTCACTCTGCGACGCCAGGCACACGAGGCCCTGATCCACCGCCTCGACGCCGAGCACACCGCGGGCGCCGGCGTCTCCGAGATCGATCGCGAGCTGGCCGCGGACGGTGTCGACGAGGCCCTGACGGTGATGTTCGGCGGCGTTCCCCCGTTCGGGTCGTTCGCAGCCGACGGCCCTTTGCTGCGCGTGGACATGGCCGACACCGGCGACGAGATCTGGGTGCAGGTCGGCCGGTTCACCGGGAGCAACGGGGACGACGTCGCGCACGACCTTGACGACATCCGGGTGATCGAGCGCCGGTCGATGGAACATCGAGCGAAGCCGGCCGCCGTGGTCAGCGGTCACGCCGCCGCCCTCAACGCCTGGCTGTGGCGGCGCGCCGGCGACGAGGGTGTCACGGTCACCGGCGAGCCCGCCGCCTACGCCCGCTTCCGCCAGGTAGTGAACCAACCCATCACCTAACCCCACCGACCCGGCGCGAACTCACCCCCTACGCCCGCCCAGTCGGCGCCAACTCACGCCGTACGACCGCCCAGTCGGCGCGAACTCACGCCGTACGCCCGCCGAGTCGGCGCGAGCACGCGCCGTACGCGCGCCCAGTCGGCGCAAACTCACGCCGTACGAGCGCCCAGTCGGCGCGAGCACGCGCCGTACGCGCGCCCAGTCGGCGCAAACTCACGCCGTACGAGCGCCCAGTCGGCGCGAACTCACGCCGTACGGCCGCCGAGTCGCCGTGGACTCATGGGCAAACGGTTGGCCAGGCGCCCTCGACCGGCCATCGGCCGATCCGCGCCGGCCGCGTACGAGTTCACGCCGACTCGACCCCGAATGCCCGCGAGTTCACGCCGACTCGGCGTTCTCGGGCTCGGGGGTGCGACTTGTCGGGCAAACGCTGAACTTGTCGGGCGATGTTTCGGCCGACAAGTTCAGCGTCCCCCGGCCGACCGGGGAAACCGACAGGGGGAGATCAGCGCTGGACAGCGCCCGTACGCTCCGCGGCGAGCGCGACCGCGGCGTCGCGTGCGGCCGCGGCCTCGCCCTCCTTCAGGGTGCGGTCCGGGGCGCGCAGACGCAGGGCGAAGGCGAGGGACTTGCGCCCCTCCCCCACCTGCTCGCCGGTGTAGACGTCGAAGAGCCGCACCGACTCGAGCAGCGGGCCGGCGCCCTCGCGCAGCGCGGTCTCGACGGCGGCGGCGGGCACGGACTCGTCGACGACCAGGGCGACGTCCTCCTTGGCCACCGGGTACGACGAGAAGTGCGGGGCCGGCGTGATCGTGACGGCATGCTCCAGCAGCGCCTCGAGGTCCACCTCGGCGGCCGCGGCCCGCGGCGGCAGGCCGAAGGCCTTGCACACGTTGGGGTGCAGCTCACCGGCGTGTCCCAGGACCACACCGCCGAGCAGGATCTCGGCGCAGCGACCGGGGTGCCACGGCGCGACGGCGGCGGCGCGGACCTCGATCTCGACGCCCAGCGCCGCGGCCACCTCACGCACCGCGGCCACCGCGTCGGACCAGGAGGCGGCACGCCCCTCGCCCCACCAACCAGCGCCCTCACGGTCTCCGCTCAGGGCAACCGCGAGGTGCATCGGCTGGTGCGGCACGGCCTTCTGGATCGCCGCCCACTCCTCGTCGGTGGGCCTGCGGTCGACCGGCAGGATCGGCGCGGCCTCGGTGCCGGTGGGCAGGAAGACCACGGAGGTCTCGAAGAGCGCCACGTCGGCGATCCCGCGCCCGGCGTTGCGCCCCAGCGCCCGCAGCAGCCCGGGCAGCAGACTCGTGGTCAGCGCCGGCTCCTCCGCGGACAGCGGGTTCGCGATCCGGATGGCCTGGCGCCGCGCGTCGTCCTCGGGCAGCCCCAGCCGCGCCCAGTCGGCGTCCCCGACGAACGGGTAGCTGATCACCTCGTTGAAGCCGGCCCCGGCGAGCACCAGGCCCACCCGGCGGCGCAGCCGCTGCTCGGTGCTCAGTCCGCGTCCGGGCGGGGCCGGCGGCAGCACCGAGGGCACCTGGTCGTAGCCGACGATCCGGGCGACCTCCTCGACGAGGTCGAAGGGGTCGCTGATGTCGGGACGCCAGGAGGGCACGACCGCGCTCAGCGTGCCGTCCACGACGCTGACCTCGCAGCCGACCGCCTCGAGGTGCGCGACGGTGGTCGCGTCGGCGATGTCCATCCCGGTGATGCGCGCAGGCAGGTCCACGCTCATCGAGACGGTACGGCGCGCCGGCGCCGCGCCGACGACGCTCACGCCCTCCTCGAGCGTGCCTCCGCCGTGCTCGACCAGGAGCGTCGCGACCCGGTCCGCGGCGTAGGCCGCCAGCTCGGGGTCGACGCCGCGCTCGAAGCGCTTGGAGGCCTCCGAGGGCAGCTTGTGCCGGCGCTGGGTGCGGAAGATCGAGGCGGGGTCGAAGCAGGCCGCCTCGATCAGCACCTCGGTGGTGGTGTCGCTGAGCTCGGTGTGCTCGCCGCCCATCACCCCGGCCAGGCCGATCGGGCCCGAGTCGTCGGTGATCAGGATGTCCTCGGGGCTCAGCGTGCGGCGCACGCCGTCCAGCGTGGTGAGCTCCTCGCCCTGCGCCGCGCGCCGGACCCGGATCGGACCGGAGAGCTTGGCCTGGTCGTAGCCGTGGATGGGCTGGCCGAGCTCGAGCATCACGTAGTTGGTGACGTCCACGCCGAGCGAGATAGGGCGCATCCCGGCCTGGGTGAGCCGGGTGGCCATCCAGCCGGGCGTCGGAGCGGCCGGGTTGAAGCCGCTGACCTGGCGGGTCACGAAGACCGGGCAGGCGTCGGCGTCGTCGACGAGCACCGGGTATCCGGCGTCGTTGGCGGCCGGGATCTCGCGCTGCGCCGGATCGGTGTACGGCGCGCCGAAGCCGAGCGCGGCCTCGCGGGCGATGCCGCGCAGCGACAGCGCGTAGGCGCGGTCGGGGTTGATCTCGAACTCGATCACCGCGTCGTCGAGGCCCAGCACCGCGAAGGCGTCATCGCCGGGCTGACCAGCGTCCTCGGGGAGCACGATGATGCCCTCGCCCGACCCGAGCGCGTCCGCGGGCAGGCCCAACTCGGCGGCCGAGCAGATCATCCCGGCGGACAGGTGGCCGTAGGTCTTGCGCGCGCCGATCGCGAAGCCGCCCGGCAGGACGGCGCCGGGCAGCACGACGACGACGAGGTCGCCCACGCCGAAGTTGTGCGCCCCGCAGACGATCCCCTGGGGCTCGCCGGTGCCGTTGGCGTCGCCGACGTCGACGGTGCACCAGTTGATGGTCTTGCCGTTCTTCTGCGGCTCCTTCTCCTGCGTCAGCACCCGGCCGATCACCAGCGGCCCGGTGATGGCGTCACCGGGCGCGACGAGCGCCTCGAGCTTGAGCCCGAGCATGGTCAGCTTGCGGGCCAGCTCCTCGGTGGACAGGTCGGCCGGCAGGTCGACGTACTCGCGAATCCACGAGACGGGGGCGCGCATCAGATCTCCACTCCGAAGGGCTGGGTGAAACGGACGTCACCCTCGAACACGTCGCGAAGGTCCTCGACGCCGTGACGGAACATCAGGGCTCGGTCGATGCCGAACCCGAAGGCGAAGCCGGTGTAGCGCTCCGGGTCGACCCCGCAGGCCACCAGCACCCGGGGGTTGACCACGCCGCAGCCGCCGAGCTCGATCCAGCCCTCGCCGCGGCAGGTGCGGCAGGCGTCGCCGCCGGCGTCGTCGAGGCCGGTGCCGCGGCACACGAAGCAGACCAGGTCCATCTCGGCCGAGGGCTCGGTGAAGGGGAAGTAGGACGGCCGGAACCGGGTGGTGATCCCGTCGCCGAACAGCGCGGTGGTCAGGTGGTCCAGCGAGCCCTTGAGGTGGGCCATCGTGATGCCCTCGTCGATGACCAGCCCCTCGACCTGGTGGAAGACCGGCGAGTGGGTCGCGTCGACCTCGTCGGTGCGGTAGACCCGCCCCGGGCAGGCGATGTAGATCGGCGGGGTCCGGGTCAGCATGGTCCGGGCCTGCACCGGCGAGGTGTGCGTGCGCAGCACCAGGGCGGCCGCGGCCGGCTCGAGCCAGAAGGTGTCCTGCATGGTGCGCGCCGGGTGGTCCGCACCGAGGTTGAGCGCGTCGAAGTTCAGCCACTCGGCCTCGACCTGCGGGCCCTCGGCGATCTCCCAGCCCATCGCGACGAAGATGTCCGCGATCCGCTCCGAGAGCATGGTGATCGGGTGCCGCGCGCCCTTGGGGCGGCGGTCGGTGGGCAGCGTGACGTCGACGGTCTCCTCGACCAGCATCCGCTCCTCGTGCTCGGCCTCGAGCACCGCCTGGCGCTGGGTCAGCGCCGTGCCGACGTCCTTGCGGGCCTGGCCGACGCGCCGGCCGGCCTCCTTGCGCGCCTGCGGCGGCAGGGCACCGATCTCCCGGTTGGCCAGCGCCAGCGGGGAGCGGTCGCCGGCGTGCTGGAGGCGGACCTCCTTGAGCTCGGCGAGGTCGCCGGCAGCGGCGATCGCGGCCAGCGCGGCATCGCGCGCGGTCTCGACCTCGTCGGCACGCAGCGGCGTGACCTGGACAGGGTCGTAATCGGTGTTGGGGCCCGACATGGTTGCCTTTCCGGCAGGAGCGGTGATCTCAGCGGCCAGTCTAGGAAGTCCGGGCGAGCCGCCGCCAACCGGATGACCGCTGCCGGGCCGGCTCAGTCCTGGCGCCGGTCCTCGCTCGGCCAGGCCACGCAGACCCGCGCCCCACCCGAGGGCGCCTCGGCGATGGTGACCCGCCCTCCGTGCGCCCGGGCCAGCCCCACCACGAGGTACAGGCCCAGCCCGGAGCCGCCCCGCTCGCCGTGCTTCCAGAACTTGGTGAACACGCGCTGGCGCATCTCCTCGGGGATCCCCTCCCCCTCGTCGTCCACGGTGATCTCGACGCCGGCGAACTCCGCAGCGGAGCCGAGTGGCGACAGCGTCACCCGCACCGTCCCCGTGCCGTGCCGCACGCCGTTCTCGACGAGGTTGGTGAGGACCTGGGTGAACTTGTCCGGGTCGGCGCTGATCTCGGCCAGCCCCGCGGCGGCGACCAGCTCCACCGGGCGGGAGGTGCCCGCCGAGACGGACTCCACGACGCGCCGGCTGAGCAGCACCGCGTCGCAGGGGCGCGGGTAGAGCGAGAGCCGTCCGGTGTCGATGCGGGCCACGTCGAGCAGCTCGGCGATCAGCCGGCTGAGCCGGTCGGCGTCGGCGTTGACGGTGGTCAACATCAGCCGCTTCTGCGCGTCGCTGAGCTTGTCCCACCGGTTGAGCATCGCCTGCACGAAGCCCTTCACCCCGGTCAATGGCGAGCGCAGCTCGTGGGCCACCGTGGCCACCAGGTCGGAGCGCTCCCGGTCCAGGCGGGCCCGGCCGCGCCCGGAGCGGATGCTCACCGCGACCCGGCGTACCTCCCCCGCGTCGTCGCGGTGGATCCGGGCGGCGACCAGCACCTCGACGCCGTCGGGGAGCAGCCAGGACTGCTCGGGGACACCGGTGCGGGTGCGCAGGCCGTCGTAGGGGCGGTTCGTCTGGCACCAGTACCGCCCGTCCTGGTCCTGCAGGGTCAGTACGTCGGGCAGCGGCGTGCCGAGCAGCGCGGAGCCCGGGCGCCCCAGCATCCTCGCCGCCACGTCGCTGACCGCCAGCACGGTGCCCTGCCCGTCGGCGATGACGGCGCCGTCGGGGAGCAGGTCAAGGTCGCTCACCTCGGCGCCGGCCATCTCAGCGGTGGGCTCGGGCGGAGGCGTAGAGACAGATCGCGGCGGCGGTGGAGAGGTTCAGGCTCTCGGCCCGGCCGTGCAGCGGGATGCGCACCCGGTGGTCGGCCAGCGCGGCCAGCTCGTCGGGCAGGCCCCAGGCCTCGTTGCCGAACAGCCAGGCCGTGGGCGCGACCAGCTGCCCGGCGTCGGCGGCGTCGTCGAGGTCGAGCTCGCCCTTGCCGTCGGCGGCCAGCACCTGGAGCCCGGCCGCCTGCGCCGCGCGCACCGCGTGCGCCGCGTCGCGCGCGGTGGCGAGGGGGAGGTGGAAGAGGCTGCCGACCGTTGCCCGCACCGTCTTGGGGTTGTAGGGGTCCACGCTGTTGCCCGCCAGCACGACCGCCCCTGCGCCGGCCGCGTCCGCGCACCGGATCACGGTGCCGGCGTTGCCGGGGTCGCGCACGTCGGCGCAGATCGCCACCAGTCGCGGAGCCGGGGACAGCACGTGCTCCAGCGGTCGGTCGACGAAGCGGCAGACGCCCACCACGCCCTGCGGGGTGACGGAGTCGCTCAGCGAGGCCAGTGCGTGCGCGTCGACCAGCGTCCAGCGCTCGGCGCGGGCACGCAGAGCGCCGTGCTGCGCGGTGGCCTCGGGGGTGGCGAACACCTCGAGCACGCAGCCGGGGACCCCGAGTGCGCCCTCGAGGGCCTTGGGGCCGTCGGCGAGGAAGAGTCGCTGCTCGGCCCGAAATGCACGACGGGCGAGCTTCCGCGCGTTCTTGACCCGGGTGTTCCCGCTGGTCAGCGGCACCCCGGAGACCGGGGTGGGGTCGGAACGGAAGCTCGCCACGTCGTCAGGCTCGCTCAGACGCGCCGGAGCGCGACCGAGATCAGGCCGAGGCCTCGACCTTGGGGGCGTTGACGTCCTCGGGCAGCGCGGCCTTGGCCGTCGCGACCAGGGCGGCGAACGCCGGGGCGTCGTTGACGGCCAGGTCGGCCAGGATCTTGCGGTCGACCTCGACGCCGGCCAGGTTGAGTCCCTGGATCAGGCGGTTGTAGGTCATCCCGTTCGCGCGGGCGGCCGCGTTGATGCGCTGGATCCAGAGCTTGCGGAACTCGCCCTTCTTCTTGCGCCGGTCGTTGTAGCTGTAGACCAGGGAGTGGGTGACCTGCTCCTTGGCCTTGCGGTAGAGCCGCGAGCGCTGGCCGCGGTAGCCGCTGGCCCGCTCGAGAACTACCCGGCGCTTCTTCTGGGCGTTTACTGCCCGCTTGACGCGTGCCACTGTCTTACTCCTTGCTCAGCAAAAATTCGGGGTGACGGCCGGCGGGGGGCCGGCGTCGGGGGAACGAGAGACCTCAGAGACCGAGGAGCTTCTTGGCCTTGCCGCGGTCGGCCTTGGCGAGCTCGACCGTGCCGGTCATCCGCCGCGTGACCTTGGAGGCCTTCTTCTCGAGGTTGTGTCGCTTGCCGGCCTTCTCCCGCAGGATCTTGCCCGAACCGGTCACCCGGAAGCGCTTCTTGGCACCGGAGTGCGTCTTGTTCTTCGGCATCTCTTTCGCTCTCTTATCTGGTCGGGCCGCATCGCTGCGACCTGCGTGGTGAAGCTGGTGTCGCCCGCGCGGGGCTCAGGCCTCGATCTCGGGGTCGAGATTCTCGGAGCGGCCACGCTCCTTCTTCTGGGCCACGGGCCCGGCAGCGTGCGCCGCCGTGCGCTCGGCACGCTCGTCGGCCTCGACGGCGGCCCGCTCGGCGATCTTGGACTGCTTCTCGGCCTCGATGTCGACCTTGGCCTCGGCCTTCTTCTTGTGCGGACCGAGCACCATGACCATGTTGCGGCCGTCCTGCTTGGGCGAGGACTCCACGAAGCCGAGCTCGGCGACGTCCTCGGCCAGCTTCTGCAGCAGGCGGAAGCCCAGCTCGGGGCGGTGCTGCTCGCGGCCACGGAACATGATGGTGATCTTGACCTTGTCCCCAGCACGCAGGAACCGCACGACGTGACCCTTCTTGGTCTCGTAGTCGTGCGCGTCGATCTTGGGACGAAGCTTCATCTCCTTGATGATCACGTTCGTCTGGTTCCGTCGAGCCTCACGGGCCTTCTGGGCGTTCTCGTACTTGAACTTCCCGTAGTCCATGAGCTTGCAGACGGGGGGACGCGCCGTCGGGGCCACCTCGACGAGGTCGAGATCGGCCTCCTGGGCAAGCCGCAGCGCGTCAGCCGTCGGAACGATGCCGACGGTCTCGCCATTGGGTCCAACGAGACGGACCTCGGAAACCCGGATCCGGTCGTTGATGCGGAGCTCGGTGCTGATGTGTCCTCCTGGAAGAAACGTGTCCGGCAACCTGCTCTGGAAAACAGAAAAGGCTTCCGCTGGTGCAAGCGGAAGCCAGTCGCGACACGTCCCCCGCAACTGCAGGGCACGCACCTTACGAAGAGGCGCTCCACGACGATCCTGGCTGTCGTGTCACGTTCTCCTCGGGACCGGACCCGACGACCTGTGCCTGCTCGAGAGCCTGCGGCGGCCGGTGCGGGTGGGAGGCGAATCGAGCTGAGCCTCCGCTTGTAGATCGGCTCCGTCGCCTTCACACGCGAATGTGCAGACTCCGGAACTGATCGGTCAACGCCTGATGCTAGCCGATCATTCCCCCGGGGCACCAATCCAGCCGAAGCCGTCGCCCACCCGGGCCAGCGTCCAGCCCGCGGCCAGCGCGGTCAGGTCCTCGCCCTGCACCACGAAGGTGGCGGGACCGGCGATGTCGAGCACCAGCGCGGCGGCCTTGTCCTGCAGCGCCGACTGGGCCGCGACCCGGAGCGGGACCGGCACCGGTCGGGCCTCGGGGTTCCAGGCCTGCAGCGACGCGGTGCCGGTGAAGGCCAGCAGCGCGAGCCGGCCGTCGCGCCCGGTCATCAGCACCGCGGCCATGTCGCTGGACTTGTCGTGGGCCAGCCCCGCCTCGTCGTACTCGACCTCACCGAGGACCGCCACCACCGGGACCAGCACCCGGCTGTGCGCCAGCGCCGCCAGCGCCTCGGCGTAGCGCACCTGCCCGGCGGCGTACCCGGTGAGCGCGGCGACGACCTCGGGGGCGGCCTCGCCGGTGTCGCCGGCGAACCCCGGGTCGGGGATGCGGGTACCGGCGAAACGGTCGCTTGCACTCATGGGACCCATTCTCACATCCGCTGTGCAAGGCTTGCGGGGTGGATGACGCAACGTGGTTCGCCCTCGCCGCCGTGCTGACCGCCCTCGGCGCGGCCTGGACCGTCTACGCCTGGCGGCACCGCGGCGTCGCCTCCGCATTGCGCGGCGCCGGGCTCACCCTGCTGGCGCCGGCGGCGCTGCTGACCGACACCCTCGAGCTGTTCGCCGACGTCTCGATGGCGGTCGGCGACTGGGCGACCGGGCTGGCCTTCTCCCCCATCGTCTGGCTGGGCGTGGCGCTGGCCGGGATCTCGGTCGTGCTGTTCGTGGTCTCCGGCTTCCTGCGCGAGCGCGGCCGGGGGGTCACCCCGCGGGCCGGTGGCGCGGCCGAGACGCCCCCGGCGGCGCGCGGCTCGGCCGGGCGCCGCGCCGTACCGCCGGCCAGTGGTGGCGCCGACCCGGCGATCGATGACGACCTGGCCGATATCGAGGCGCTGCTCCGCAAGCGCGGGATCACCTGAGCCCCGGCGGTGGGTGACTCGCTGGTCGCGCGCAACCTGCTCTGGGGGCGCCTCGACCGGGCCGTGGCCGCGCTGGACGCGCCGGCGCCGTGCCCACTGATGGTCGTCGACCTGGACGCCTTCGACGCCAACGCCGCCGACCTGGTCAGGCGCGCCGCCGGCAAGCCGATCCGGGTGGCCTCCAAGTCGCTGCGGGTCCCGGCGCTGCTGCGCCGCGCGCTGGAGCGCGACGGCTTCCACGGTGTCTTGGGCTACACGTTGCGCGAGGCACTGTGGCTGCACGAGCAGGGCATCAGCGACGACATCGTCGTCGCCTACCCGAGCGTCGACCGGGAGGCGCTGCGCCGCCTGGTGGCCTCCCCCGCGGCCGCCGCCGCGATCACGCTGATGGTCGACGACGTCGCCCACCTCGACGTGGTCGACGCGGTGCGCTCCTCACGGGCCGTGCCGGTCCGGGTCGCGCTGGACGTCGACGCCGGCCTGGTGGTGGCGGGCCACCACGTCGGGCCCAAGCGCTCGCCGCTGCTCTCGGCCGAGGCGGTGGCGGACCTGGCCCGCACGGTGCTGGCCCGCGACGGCTTCCGACTGGTCGGGGTGATGACCTACGAGGGCCAGGTCGCCGGCGTCCAGGACCGGCTTCCCGGCGCCCGCTCAGCGGTGGTGCGCCGGATCAAGAGCGCGTCGGTGCGCCAGCTGGCCGAGCGCCGGGCCCGGGTCGCCGAGGCGCTGGCCCCGCTGGTCGAGCTGGAGTTCTGGAACGGCGGCGGCTCGGGCTCGGTGGAGTCCACGAGCGCGGACCCGGTGGTCACCGAGATCGCCGCCGGGTCGGGTCTGCTGGTGCCCACGCTGTTCGACCACTACGCCTCGTTCACCCCGGTGCCCGCGTCGTTCTTCGGGGTCCCCGTGGTGCGCCGGCCCGCTCCGGAGGTGGCCACGGTCTTCGGGGGCGGCCTGGTCGCCTCGGGTCCGGCCGGCGACGATCGTCTGCCCACGCCCTGGGCGCCTCCGGGCCTGTCGCTGATGCCGCTGGAGGGCGCCGGCGAGGTGCAGACCCCGCTGCACGGCGCCCCGGCCTCGGCGCTGCGGATCGGGGACCTGGTCTGGTTCCGCCATGCCAAGTCCGGCGAGGTCTTCGAGCACACCGCGCAGGTGCACCTGCTGGCCGGTGAGCGGTTCGTCGACTCGGTGGCGACCTACCGCGGGCACGGGCAGACGTTCTGAGCGGGTCCGTGCCGGCGGCGCTGCGCGTCCTCGACCTCCTCCTGGCCGGAGAGCCGTCGCTGGGCGGCGGGCGCCTGCTCGCCATCGACGGCCCGTCGGGCTCGGGGAAGACCACCCTGGCCGACGCGGTGCTCGCCCTGACCGCGGAGCACCGCGTGCTCTGCCCCGCCCGGGTCGTGCACACCGACGAGCTGCTCGACGGCTGGGGCGGGCTCCCGGGTCTGGGTGCGCGCCTGGACCCGCTGCTGCGTCCGCTGGCCCAGGGCCGCCCCGGGAGCTACCGCCGCTACGACTGGCACGCCGGTCGCTACGCCGAGGACGTCACCGTCTCCCCCGCCGGCCTGCTGGTAGTGGAGGGCGTGGGGGCGGGCCTGCGACGCCACGCGGACCTGGTCACCGCCCTGGTCTGGGTCAGTGCCCCCGAGGAGCTCCGGATCGCGCGGGGACTCGCCCGCGACGGCGCCGACGCCGCGCCGCACCTGGCCCGGTGGCGGATCGACGAGGCCGCCCACTTCGCCGCCGAGGCCACCCGGCAGCGCGCCGATCTCCAGGTGGACGGCGGGGCCTAGGCTGGCGGGCATGGTCGCGCCCTCTGGAGAGCAGTTCGAGATCGCCGCCGGCGGCTACCGCGCCGTCGTCACCGAGGGCGGTGCCGCGCTGCGGCTGCTCGAGCACGAGGGCCGAGCGCTCATCGACGGATTCACCGGCGAGGAGATGTCGTACGGCGGGCGGGGGCAGCTGCTGGCCCCGTGGCCGAACCGGCTGCGCGACGGCCGCTACGCCTTCGACGGCGCCGAGCACCAGCTGGCGCTGACCGAGCCCGCGCGCCGCAACGCCTCGCACGGCCTGGTCCGGTGGGTCTCCTGGACCCCGGTCGAGCACTCCGCCGGCTCCGTCACGCTGCGCCACCGGCTGATGGCGCAGAGCGGGTACCCCTGGACCCTCGACCTGGTGGTGCGCTACGCGCTGTCCGCCGACGGCCTGCTGGTCACCCAGGCGGCGACCAACCACGCGCCGCGGCCCGCGCCGTACGGCAGTGGCGCGCACCCGTACCTGAGGGCGGGCAACGGTCCCGTCGACGGCTGGGAGCTGACCCTGCCGGCGGCGACCCGGTCGCTGGTCGACGACGAGCGGCTGCTGCCGGTCGGGCGCGAGCCGGTCACCGCGACGCCCTACGACTTCCGCACCCCGCGCCCGATCGGCGAGACCGTCTGGAACCACGCGGTCACCGACCTGGTGCGCGACGACGAGGGACGCGCCCAGGTCGAGCTGCGTGACCGGGCCGCGGGTACCGGGGTCGCGCTGTGGGTCGACGAGCGGCATCGCTGGCTGCAGGTCTACTCCGCCGACGACGTCCCGGCCACCGCCCGGCGCTCGCTCGCGGTGGAGCCGATGACCACCCAGGCCGACGCGTTCGCCTCGGGCGAGGACCTGGTGGTGCTGGGCGCCGCGGGCGAGCCGGACGCGTCGTACGCCGCGAGCTGGGGCATCCGCGCCCTGTAGCGCGACCCGCCGGCCCGGGCGACCGGGTCGGCGCTGCAGCGCCTCAGCGCTTGAAGCGGGTCAGCGCTCGAGCAGCGCGCGCAGCTCGCGCACCGCCCGCTGGGCGCGGGGGCCATCGGAGCCCTGGATGCCCATCGCGGACACGGTGGTGCCGTCGGCGAGGTCGAGGACCGCCCAGGGGGCGCCGGCGCCGAGGTGCACCGCGACCACCTGCGCCCAGTCGTACTCGCGGCGCCGGTAGCCGTTGACCACGACCAGGCAGCTCTCGGTGGCCTCCACCCGCGAGCGGCCCATCGCGTAGCCGACCGCGAGCAGCAGCCCGGCCAGGAAGATCATCGTGATCACCTCGAAGAAGGTGAACTTCGCCCGGATCTCCGGGCCCAGCGCGACGCCGGCCACGGCCAGCACGGTGACCAGGCCGACGCCGGCTCCGCCCAGGGCCATCCGCACCCCGAACGGCCGCCACGTGTGCGGGAGGGTCACCGGGTCAGAGTCGGCAGGCATGGATCTCCATCAGCAGGATGCCGCGGGCGCCGAGCTTGTAGAGCTCGTCCATCAGCCGCTGCGCGCCGGCGCGGGGCACCATCGCGCGCACCGCGACCCAGCCCTCGCGGTGCAGCGGGGAGACGGTGGGGCTCTCGATGCCCGGGGTGAGCGCGACCGCCGCCGCGACGTTCTCGCTGCGGATGTCGTAGTCCATCATCACGTAGCTGCGGGCCACCAGGACGCCGTCGACGCGTCGCTTGAAGGTCTCGAAGCCGGGGGCCTGCTCGGCGCCCGCGCGGGTGATCATCACCGCCTCGGAGGCCAGGATCACCTCGCCGAACGTCTCGAGCCCGGCCTGGCGCAGGGTGCTGCCGGTCTCCACCACGTCGGCGATCACGTCGGCCACGCCCAGCTGGATGCTCGTCTCCACCGCGCCGTCGAGGCGGGTCACCGAGGCGTTGATCCCACGCTTGGCCAGGAACGCCTCGACCACGCCGACGTAGGAGGTGGCGATGCGGCGGCCCTCGAGGTCGGACAGGTCGCTGAAGCGGCCCTTCGGCCCGGCGAAGTGGAACTTCGAGCGACCGAAGCCGAGGCCCATCACCTCCTCGGCCTGGGCGCCGGAGTCGATCAGCAGATCGCGCCCGGTGATGCCGACGTCGAGGGTGCCCTCACCGACGTAGAGCGCGATGTCGCGCGGGCGCAGGTAGAAGAACTCCACGCCGTTCTCGGCGTCGATGAGCGCGAGCTCCTTGGAGTCGCTGCGCTGGCGGTAGCCGGCCTCGCGCAGGATCTCGGAGGCCGACTGGGACAGGGCGCCCTTGTTGGGGACCGCGATCCGGACCAGGCGGTCGGTGGCGGCGGTGTCGGAAGTCATCGGGGTGGGGGCCTTCTTCAGAGGTGGGCGTAGACGTCGTCGAGGCTCAGGCCGCAGGCGATCATCAGCACCTGCGCGTGGTAGAGCAGCTGGCTGATCTCCTCGGCCGCCGCGTCCTTGCCCTCGTGCTCGGCGGCCATCCAGGACTCGGCGGCCTCCTCGACCAGCTTCTTGCCGATGGCATGGACGCCGGCGTCGAGCTCGCGCACCGTGCCGGATCCCTCAGGTCGGGTCTGGGCCTTCTCGTTGAGCTCGGCCCAGAGGTCCTCGAACGTCTTCACGGATCGACACCTTACGTCGTGGGCACGGGTGCGGCGCACGCCGGCCCACGTCGTACGACGCGGTGCGGCGTGGTGGGGCGTCGTGCGGGGCCCGGCGCGTCCGGCTCAGGCGCCGACGTCGTAGCCGCGCTTGACCCGGCGCAGCGTCTGGGCGGTGATCAGCGCGGCGGAGGCGGCCTCATAGCCCTTGTCCTCGTGGGAGTCCGCCAGGCCGGCACGGTCCAGGGCCTGCTGCTCGTCGTCACAGGTCAGCACGCCGAACCCGACCGCGGTCTGGGTGTCCAGCGCCACCCGCGCCAGGCCGTCGGTGGCCGCGTTGCAGACGTACTCGAAGTGCGGGGTGCCGCCACGGATGACGACGCCGAGCGCGACGATCGCGTCGTAGCCCTGGGTGGCCAGCGCGGCGGCGACCACCGGCAGCTCGAAGGCGCCCGGCACCCGGACCACCACCGGCGCCTCGACCTTGGCGTCGGCCAGGGCCCGCTGGGCGCCGTCGAGGAGGCCCTGCATGACGACCTCGTGCCAGCTCGCGGCCACCACCGCGACCCGCAGGTCGTGACAGTCCAGCGGCTCCTGACGAGGCGCTCCTGCTCCACTCATCGGTCGACTCCGTTCACGGTGGGGGTCTGGCTCAGCTCGTTGACCGGCTCGTCCTCGTCCGGGCTCGTGCCCGGCTCCAGTCCCGGCAGATGGTGCCCCATCCGGTCCCGCTTGGTCAGCAGGTAGGCCAGGTTGTGGCCGTTGGGACGCGGGGTGAGCGGCACCCGCTGCGACACCGCGACGCCGAACTCCTCGAGGCTGGTGGTCTTGGCGGGGTTGTTGGTCAGCAGGCGCACCCGCTCCACCCCGAGGTCGCGCAGGATCTGGGTGGCGGTGCCGTAGTGGCGCGCGTCGGCGGGCAGGCCCAGGTCGAGGTTGGCGTCGACGGTGTCGCGTCCGCCGTCCTGGAGCTGGTAGGCCTGCAGCTTCGCGACCAGCCCGATGCCGCGCCCCTCATGGCCGCGCAGGTAGACCACGACGCCGCAGCCCTCGGCCACGATGCGCTCCATCGCCTCCTCGAGCTGGGGACCGCAGTCGCAGCGGTGGCTGCCGAACACGTCACCGGTGAGGCACTCGGAGTGCACCCGGGTGAGGATCGGCTCGCCGCGCTCGAGGGCGGCGTCGAGGTCGCCGTGGACCAGCGCGATGTGCTCGCTGTCGTCGATGGTGATCCGGTAGCCGTAGGCGGTGAAGTCGCCGTTGCGGGTGGGCAGCCGGGTCTGCGCGACCCGCTCCACGTGGCGCTCGTGGCGACGCCGGTAGCGGACCAGGTCCTCGATGGAGATCATCGCCAGGCCGTGCTCGTCGGCGAACTCGCGCAGCTCGGGGCCGCGCTTCATGGTGCCGTCGTCGTTGACGACCTCCACCAGGACCCCGGCCGGGGTGAGCCCCGCCAGCCGGGCCAGGTCGACGGCCGCCTCGGTGTGGCCACGGCGCACCAGCACCCCGCCCTCGCGGTAGCGCAGCGGGAAGACATGCCCGGGCCGGGTCAGCTCCCACGGCTCGGTCGCGGAGTCGGCCAGCCGGCGCGCGGTGTGCGCGCGGTCGGCGGCGGAGATGCCGGTGCTGACGCCGTCGCGGGCGTCCACCGAGATGGTGTACGCCGTGCGCAGCTTGTCCTTGTTGTGCGGGGTCATCAGCGGGATCTCGAGCCGGTCGAGCATGGTGCCCGGCATCGGGACGCAGATGACGCCGCTGGAGTGGCGGATGGTGAAGGCCATCAGCTCGGGGGTGGCCTTGGCCGCGGCGAAGATGATGTCGCCCTCGTTCTCGCGGTCCTCGTCGTCGACCACGATCACGGCCCTGCCGGCGGCGATGTCGTCGATCGCCCGCTCCACGCTGTCCAGACGCACGCTGCTCACGTGGTCACCAACCTCTCGTCGTCACTGTCGCCCCGGGCCGCGCCCGGTACGTCGTTGCTCGCGGCGCTCAGCCTGCGCTCGGCGCGCCACCAGGTGACCAGGCCGAGGACGCAGAAGGCGCCGTAGAACAGGTACATCCCGGCCGTCGGGTAGTAGCCGGCGCGGATCAGCGTGGTCACCCCGACGACGTCGACGAGGATCCACACGATCCAGAACTCCACCCAGCCTCGGGCCATGCCGTAGGTGGCGAGCATCGAGCCGGTCAGGATCCAGGCCTCGGTCGTCGGCCCCCACGAGCCCAGCTCGCGTAGCGCCAGGTACGACACGGCGTAGCCGATGACCCCGAGGCCGACCAGCGCCGCGCGGTTGCGCCACCCCGCCCAGCGCGGGGAGATCGCGCCGCCGTCGGCGGCACCGCCCGCCGACCGGGCCCGCCGCCAGCTGACCCAGCCGTAGAGCGAGACCGCGGCGAAGAACACCTGGCGCCCGGCCTGGCCCCACAGCGCCTCGCCGTCCCCGACGCTGCTCAGCTCGCCGGTGGAGAAGACCACGAACAGCAGCACGTTGCCGAGCAGCCCGATCGGCCAGGCCCACACCAGCCGGCGCATGCCCAGCAGCGCGCTGGCCAGCCCGAACACGTTGCCGACCACCTCGGGGACGCTCAGGCTCCCACCGGCGACCGGGATCGTGCCGTGCAGCAGCCACTCCAGCAGACTCATGCGCCCGCCTCCGGGACGGCCCGCTGGGCCAGCCGGTCGACGTACCCGCCGGCCAGCAGCCTCTCGACGTGCTTGGCGATCACGTCCACCTCGAGGTTGACCCGGTCCCCGACCGCGCGGAACCCGAGCGTGGTGCGGGCCAGGGTCTCGGGGATCAGGCTGACCGTGAACGACGCGTCGCCGGCCGCCACGACCGTCAGCGAGACCCCGTCCACGGCGACCGAGCCCTTGTCGACGAGGTAGCGGGCGAGCTCGGCGGGCAGGCTGATCTCGACGACCTCCCAGTGCTCGCTGGGGGTGCGCGCGAGCACGGTGCCGACGCCGTCCACGTGGCCCTGGACGATGTGGCCCCCGAGCCGCTTGGCGGCGGTGACCGCGCGCTCCAGGTTGACCCGGTCGCCGGGGCGTACGCCGTGCAGCGAGGTCTTGTCGAGGGTCTCCTGCATGACGTCCGCGGTCCACAGCGTGGCGTCAGCCTCCGCGACGGTCAGGCAGCAGCCGTTGACGGCGATCGAGTCGCCGAGGGTGACGTCGTCGAGCACGGTGGCGGCGCGCACGGTGAGCCGGATCGCGTCGCCCAGCTCCTCCACGCGCTCGACGGTGCCGAGCTCCTCCACGATTCCGGTGAACATCTCAGGCGTCCTTCTGGGTGGTCGGGGTCGTGCTCAGGGTTGGGCTCGAGGTCGTGCTCGGGGTCAGGGTGAGGCGGACGTTGCGGTCGGCGGGGTCGTCGCCCAGCACGCTCACCTCGCGCACCACCAGGTGCTGGGCGTCGGCGATCGTGGAGATGGCGAGGTCGCCGACCGCGTTGCGCCCGGCGCCCAGCAGCATCGGGGCGACGTAGGCGACGACCTCGTCGACGAGCCCGGCGCCGAGGAAGGCGGCGGCCAGGGTGGGGCCGCCCTCCAGGAAGACGTGGCGGCGCTCGCGGGCCCACAGCTCGGCCAGCGCCTGGTGCGGGTCGCGGGTGTGCAGGCGGACGGTCTCGGCGCGGTCGTTGAAGATCCGCCGCCCGGGGTCGAGCGGGCGCAGGCCCATCACCGCGCGCAGCGGCTGCTCGGGCAGCGGCCGGTCGTGCTCGTCGCGGACGGTGAGCTCGGGGTCGTCGACGGCGACGGTGTTGGTCCCGATCAGCATCGTGTCGCACAGCGCGCGCAGGCGATGGGTGTCGTGGCGGGCGCTGAGGTTGCTGACCCAGCGGCTGGTGCCGTCGGCGGCGGCGCTGCGGCCGTCGAGGGTGGTCGCGAACTTCCAGGTCACGAACGGGCGCTGGTGCTCCACGGCGAAGGACCACACCTCGTTGAGCGCGCGCGCCTGCTCGGCGAGCAGGCCCTCGGCGACCTCGATGCCGGCGGCGCGCAGGGTCTGCGCTCCCCCGGCGGCCAGCGGGTTGGGGTCGCGCTGGGCGAACACCACGCGGCGTACGCCGGCGTCGACGAGGGCCTGTGCGCACGGGCCGGTGCGCCCGGTGTGGTTGCACGGCTCGAGGGTGACGACGGCGGTGGTCCCCCGCGCCCGCTCGCCGGCGCGGCTCAGCGCGTCGGCCTCGGCGTGCGGGGTGCCCGCGCCGCGGTGGTACCCCTCGGCCACGACCGTGGCGTCGTCGGCGAGCAGGACGCAGCCCACCCGGGGGTTGGGGGCGAGCGGAACGCCCAGGGAGCCGGCGAGCTCGAGGGCGCGCTGCATCGCGCTGCGCTCGGCAGTCGCGCCGGGCCCTGCTGGTGTGCTGCTCATCGTCCGCCCTGTGTCCGGTCGCGGACTCCGGGGCGTGACGGGAGGAACTGCCCGATCCCGAGACCGAGGTTCGGCTCAAGACGGGCGGGTCCCCACCTGCGTGCGCTTCCCATCCGGACTTTAACCGTCGGTCCAGGAGTTACACCTGGTCAACCGGCCGCTGGCGGCGGCCGGGTCGCGGACTTTCACCGCCGGCTCGGATTTTCACCGACCCCAGAGCACGCGAGTTGTGAACTCGTCTGCCGCCGATTGTGTCACAGCGCCCGATCCCGACGGCGCAGGCGTGTCGCACGCCGAGACACAACGCACGCCGGGCGCCTGCTGGGCTGGGCCGAGTCGGCGCGAACTCGCGACTCTCCGGGCCCGAGTCGGCGCGAACTCGCGGCTCTCCGGGGCCGAGTCGGCGCGAACTCGCGGCTGTCGGGGCGAGGCTCAGCGAGCGGTGGCCGCTTCGGCCTTCGCACGCAGCTCGTTCACCATCGCGTCGGGGTCGGCCGCGGAGTAGACCGCGGAGCCGGCCACGAAGACGTCGGCGCCGGCTTCGGCGCATCGCTCGATGGTCTCCAGGGACACGCCGCCGTCGACCTGGAGCCAGGTCTCGACGCCGTGCTTGTCCATCATCGCCCGCGCCCGGCGGATCTTGGGCAGGCACAGGTCGAGGAACTTCTGCCCGCCGAAGCCCGGCTCGACGGTCATGATCAGCACCATGTCGAGCTCGGCGAGCAGGTCCTCGTAGGGCTCGATCGGGGTGGCCGGCTTGAGCGCCATGCTGGCGCGCGCGCCCTGCTTGCGGATCTCGCGGGCCAGCCGCACCGGAGCCTGCGCGGCCTCGACGTGGAAGGTGACGCTGCGACACCCCGCCTCGGCGTACACCGGGGCGTGGCGGTCGGGGTCCTCGATCATCAGGTGGGCGTCCAGCGGAATCTCGGTGGAGCGGGCCAGCGCTTCGACCATCGTCGGCCCGAACGTCAGGTTCGGCACGAAGTGGTTGTCCATCACGTCGACGTGCACCCAGTCGGCCGAGCCGATCCGGGCGACCTCCGCGGCCAGGTTGGCGAAGTCGGCGTTCAGGATGGACGGCGTGATCTGGATTCCCACGGGGCCGATCTTTTCACGTCCCCTCTCCGGGCCGTGCCGGGTGGTGCGGCAGCGGGCGGGCTGGGGGCCGGCGGGGGCGGCCGGCGGGGGGTGGATTCCCCGGCCGACCGGGGAAGCCTGATGTTGTCGGCCGAAACTTCGCCCGACAACATCAGTGGTTGACACCCGCGCACACCCCACCAGCACCAGAGGACAACTCCTGCCCCGGCCCCAAGCCCGGGGCCTCACTCCTCCGGGTCGACCGGCGGCTCGGCTCCCTCGTGCTCGTCGCGCTCGGCCCACTCCAGCAGCGGGGCCAGGTCGAACACCTCGTCGTCGATGCCGGCGTGCAGGTCGCCGAGCTCGGCGTAGCGCTGCGGGACGGTGGCGATGGTGAAGTCGCGCGGGTCGGCGTCGTCGATCTCGTCCCAGCGGATCGGGGTGGAGACGCGGGCGTCGGGCAGCCCGCGCACGGAGTACGCCGCGGCGATGGTGTGGTCGCGGGCGTTCTGGTTGTAGTCCGGGAACACCGCGGCCGGGTCGCGGTCCTTGCGCCACCAGGTGGTGGTGACGTCGTCGGGGGCCCGGCGCTCCACCTCCCGGGCGAAGGCCAGCGCGGCGCGCCGTACGTCCTTGAAGCCGTGCGCGGGCGGGATCCGGACGTAGATGTGCAGGCCCTTGCTGCCGCTGGTCTTGGGGAAGCCGACCGCACCCAGCTCGTCGAGCACCTCGTGGGCCACGTGCGCGACCCGGCGCACGGTGGCGTAGTCGCACGCCTCCCCCGGGTCGAGGTCGATGCGCCACTCGTCGGGCTTCTCGGTGTCGGCGCGCCTGCTGTTCCAGGGGTGGAACTCCACCGTCGACATCTGCACCGCCCAGATCACGTCCGCGAGCTCGGTGACACACAGCTCATCGGCGGTCCGGTTCCAGCGCGGGAAGTGCACCCGCACGGTCTTCACCCACGGCGGCGCCCCCTGCGGCAGCCGCTTCTGGTGCACCTTGTCGCCGGCCAGGCCCGTGGGGAAGCGGTGCAGCATGCACGGCCGCTCGCGCAGCGCGTTGACGATCCCGTCGCCCACCGCGAGGTAGTACTCGACCAGGTCCAGCTTGGTCGCCCCGGTCTCGGGGAAGTAGACGCGATCGGGGTTGCTGACGCGGACGACCTTGTCGTCCACCTCGATCTCGGTCGACGGCGACTTGGATGCGGCCATGGGCCCAACCTAGCCGCGCCGGCGCCCGGGCGCCGCCGATGAGGGCCTCGCCGCGCGTCGGTCTTCCTGCTCAGGAGCACCGAGCCGGTACGACGAGAGGAGCACGCGATGAGCAGGGTCCTGGCAGGCATCACCACCTCGGTCGACGGGTACGTCACCGGGCCCGACGACGGCCCCGAGCGCGGTCTGGGCCGCGGCGGGGAGCGGCTGCACTACTGGGTGATGGGCGGCCCGTGGACCTACGCCGGAGCGCACGACCCCACCGCGATGAGCGGGGCCGACAAGGAGTTCTTCGACGCGCTCACCGCCTCCTCCGGTGCGGCGCTCTGCGGACGCGGGATGTACGACGCGGCCGGCGCCTGGGGCGGCACCAACCCGTTCGGCGGCCCGCTGTTCGTGGTCACGCACCGCACCCGCGAGGCCCCACCGCCCGAGACCGGGTTCACCTTCGTGGACGGGCTGGACGCCGCACTCGAGCAGGCGACGCGGGCCGCGCACGGGCGCGACGTGTCCATCGGCGGAGGCGCGGACCTGATCCGCCAGGCGCTGTCGGCCGGCGTCCTCGACGAGCTGGCGATCTCGGTGGCCCCGGTGGTGCTCGGCGGCGGCAAGCGGCTCTTCGAGGGCTTCGCCCACGACCTCGACCTGGAGGTGCTCAGCGTGCACCACTCGCCGTACGCGGTGCACACGAGGTACGCCGTACGTCGGTGAGTGCCGCTACCTTCGGCGCATGGACTTCGACCAGCCTCCGGTCGTCCGGGTCTCGGCCCGCCCCGACCACCACCTGTCCGAGCGCGAGTGGCCGCTCACCGTGCCCGCCGTCGCCCAGGTGATGCGCGAGGGACTCGACCTGGCCAAGGGCGTGACGCTGCTCGTCGGGGAGAACGGCTCGGGCAAGTCCACGCTGGTCGAGGCCGTGGCGATGGCCTTCGGGCTGTCCCCCGAGGGCGGCTCCACCCAGGGCCGCCACGTCACCCGGCCGACCGAGTCGCCGCTGAGCCAGGCCCTGCAGCTCCAGCGCGGCATCGCCGCGAGCCGGTGGGGGTTCTTCCTGCGGGCGGAGACCATGCACGGCTGGTACACCTACATGGACGACCACTCCGGCCCCCGCGACCCGGTCTTCCACGAGCTCAGCCACGGCGAGTCGTTCCTCGCGGTGCTGCGCACCCGCTTCGACTCCTCGGGCTTCTACTGCCTCGACGAGCCGGAGGCGGCGCTGTCGTTCTCCTCGACGATGGGGCTGATCGCCGCGCTCAACGACGTGGTGGCGCGCCAGGGGCAGGTGCTCTGCGCCACCCACTCCCCCGTGCTGGCGGCGATGCCGGGCGCGCGCCTGCTCGAGGTCGGCGAGTGGGGCCTGCGCGAGACCACCTGGGAGGAGCTCGAGCTGGTCCAGCACTGGCGGCGCTACCTGGCCGAGCCGCAGCGCTACCTGCGCCACCTGCTCGCCGACTGAGCCGCCCGCCTCCCGCGGGCGGCGCCCAGCGCCGGCGCAGCAGCGCTCAGCGTCTACGCAGCAGCGCTCAGCGTCGGCGCAGCAGCGCCAGGAACATCGCGTCGGTGCGGTGGCGGTGCGGCCACAGCTGCAGCGTGCCCGGCAGTGGGCCGGCGGCGTCGGCGACCCCGGCGAGCAGCCCGGAGGCGTCCTCCAGCACGACGTCGTCGCGGTCCGCCAGCACGCTCTGCACGACGCCCGCGGTCTCGGTGAGCACCGGCGAGCAGGTCGCGTAGAGCACGACGCCGCCGGGACGGACGCTGTCCAGGGCACCGCCCAGCAGCGCCCGCTGCAGCGGGACCAGCGCGTCGAGGTCTGCGGGCTTGCGCCGCCAGCGCGACTCCGGGCGTCGGCGCAAGGCGCCGAGTCCCGAGCACGGCGCGTCGACCAGCACCCGGTCGAAGGAGCCCGGCGCCCAGGCCGGGCGGGTGCCGTCGCCGGTCACCACGCCGACGACCCCGTCGGCGCCGGACAGCGAGCGGCGCACCAGCGCGGCCCGGTGCGGTGCCCGCTCGTTGGCCAGCAGCGACGCGCCCGCGCCGGCCGCCAGCGCCGCCAGCAGCGCCGCCTTGCCGCCGGGGCCCGCGCACAGGTCGAGCCAGCGCTCGTCGCGCCCGGCGACGTCGGCGCGGGCCAGCGCGACCGCCACCAGCTGCGAGCCCTCGTCCTGCACGCCGGCGCGCCCCTCGGCCACCGCCGGGACCGCCGACGGGTCACCGCCGGCGAGCTCCACGCCGTACGGCGAGAGCGGGGTGGGGGTGCCCGGCAGCTCGGCGACCTCCACGCGACCGGGCCGCGCGACCAGCACCACCCGGGGCGCCTCGTTGTCGGCGGTCAGCAGCGCATCCAGCTCCTCGCCGCGCTCGCCGAGGGCGCGCTCGAGCTCCTCGACCACCCAGCGCGGGTGGCTGTGCGCGACCACGCCGAAGCCGACGGGGTCGGTGCCGGGGTCGGGGGCCAGCCGGCGCACCCAGCCGGCCAGGTCGTGCTCGGCGACCTTGCGGAGCACGGCGTTGCAGAACCCGGCCGGGCCCTGCCCGATCTTCGCCCGCACCAGGTCCACGGTGGTGCTGATCGCGGCGTGCGTGGGCACCCGCATCGACAGCAGCTGGTGCACGCCCAGGCGCAGCGCGTCGCGGACCTTGGCCTCGAGCTTGGGCCGGTCCAGGCAGGCGTCGATGATCGCGTCGTAGGTGCCCTGGCGGCGCAGGGTGCCGGAGACCAGCTCGGTGGCGAACGCGGCGTCGCGCCCGCTCAGCCCGTGCCCGGCCAGGATCGGCGGCAGCGCCAGGTTCGCGTAGGCGTCCTCGAGGCGGACCGCCTTGAGCACGTCGTACGCCGCGGAGCGGGCCGGGTCGGCCGTGGGCTTGACGCGCGGGGGCTGTCCCCCGGCCGGGCGCCGCTGCGGCGGACGTCCGGCGCGTCGCCCGCGCGCACGAGGGTCGGCCATCAGGCGTCGGCCGCGGCGGCCTCGTCGCCGAAGCGCACGCCCGGCTCGAGCCGCACACCGCGCGCCCAGTCGGCGGCGTTCATCTGCTTCTTGCCGAACGCCTTGACCTCGCCGAGGCGGACCGGGACGGTGCCGGTGCCGACGAAGACGGCGTTCTTGGTGACGTCGAGGACCCCGGGCGCGAGCGGCTCGTGGTCGGCGGCCTCGGTGACCGGGCCGATCTTGATCCGCTCGCCCTCGTGCAGCGACCAGGCGCCGGGCCCAGGCGTGCAGGCGCGGATCCGGCGGTCGAGCGCGGCGGCGGGCTCGGTCCAGTCCACGCGGGCGTCCTCGACCAGGATCTTGGGCGCGAAGCTCAGCCCGTCCTCGGGCTGCTCGCGCGCCACCAGCGAGCCGTCGGCGATGCCGTCCAGGGTGGCGACCAGCAGTCCGGCGCCACCCTCGGCGAGCCGTCCGAGCAGGTCGCCGGCGGTGTCGGTGGGCCGGATCCGCTCGGTCATCACCCCGAACGTGGGGCCGGCGTCGAGCGCCTTGACGATCCGGAAGGTGGTCGCGCCGGTCACCTCGTCGCCGGCCCAGATCGCGTGCTGGACCGGGGCGGCGCCGCGCCAGGCGGGCAGGCAGGAGAAGTGCAGGTTGATCCAGCCGTGGACCGGGATGTCGAGGGCCGACTGCGGCAGCAGCGCGCCGTAGGCGACGACCGGGCAGCAGTCGGGGCGCAGCTCGGTGAGCGCGGCCTGGAATTCGGGGTCGCGGGGGTGCTCGGGCTTGAGCACCGGGACGCCGAGCTCCTCGCCGCGCACGGCGACCGGGCTGGGCACCAGCTTGCGGCCCCGCCCGGCCGGGGCGTCGGGGCGGGTGACGACGCCGACGAGCTCGTGCTCGGACGCGGCGATCGCGTCGAGGGCGGGGAGGGCGACCTCGGGGGTGCCTGCGAAGACGACGCGCATCAGAGTCCGAATCCGTTCGTGCGGTGGGGGGAGAGCTTGACGGTGGGCCGCTCGGCGCCGAACCAGTCCGACTCGCGGATCTGCTTCATGGCCTGCTTGCGGGACTGCTCGTCGAGGCGGTCGATGAAGAGCACGCCGTCGAGGTGGTCGGTCTCGTGCTGGATCGCGCGGGCCAACAGCTCGGAGCCCTCGATGGTGACCGGCTCGCCGTGCATGTTGAACCCCTTGGCGACCACCGAGAGCGCCCGGCGGCAGTCGAAGGTCAGGTCGGGCAGCGACAGGCAGCCCTCGGGGCCGTCCTGGAGCTCCTCGGACAGGTCCAGGCTCGCGTTGACCAGGTGGCCGGCCTCGCCCTCGACGTACCAGGTGAAGACCCGCAGGCCGACGCCGATCTGGGGTGCGGCCAGTCCCGCGCCGGGGGCGTCGAGCATGGTGTCGTGCAGGTCGGCGACGAGCTTGCGCAGCTCGCGGTCGAAGTCGACGACCTCGACGGCGGGCTTGCGCAGGACCGGGTCGCCGAAGAGGCGGATGGGCTGGATGGCCACGGATCTCCTTGCGCGGGTGGACTGCCCCGACAGTCTAGTGAGCGGGCGGACGGGGCCGGACGCCCCGGGCGGTCACAGGGTGGGCGGGTCCACCTGGATGCGGACCGCGTCGAGCTTGCGACTGCTGCGCACCCGCTGCAGCTCGCCGAGGGCGCGGGACAGGGCGCCGCCCTGCGCGCGCGGGACCCGGATCACCGCGCGCACCTCCTCGTCGCCGCTGGGCACCGGGCCGAGGACCTCGGCGACCTCGGGCGCGGCGAGCAGGGTGAGCGCGTCGTCGACCGCCCCGGGGGTCCCGGTGATCGCGGCCAGCCGGCTGGCGGGAGGCAGGTGCGCCGAGACCCGCTCGCGGGTCTCCCGCTCGGCGAAGCCGCCCGGGTCCCAGCGCACCAGGGCCTGGAGCGCCGGGTGGGACGGGTCGCCCACCGCGACCACGTCGCCGCCCGGTGTGACCAGGGCGGCCGCGTTGCACCAGCGGCGCAGCGCCTCCTCGTCGGTGCGCAGGTCGGCACGCGCCAGCACCAGCCAGGTGTCGAGCAGCACCACCGTCGCGTAGCCACCCTCGGCGACCGGCTCGGCGCCGGGCGTGGCGACCACGATCGCGGGACGCTGCGGGACCTGGCTGAGCACGCTCTCGCCACCGGAGGTGCGCACCCGCACGGTGGGGAAGCTGCGCCCGAGCTCCTCGGCGGTGCGCGCCTCGCCGACCACCGGGGCGCGCAGACCGTGGTGCCCGCAGTGCCCGCACGACCACCCCGGGTGCGCCGTACCGCACCAGCGGCAGGCCGGCGGCGCGGTCGCCGTGGTGAGCCACAGCGGACCCGAGCAGGCGCGGCAGCGAGCCGGGGTGCGGCAGCGCTCGCAGGCCAGGCTCGCGGCGTACCCGCTGCGCGGGGTCTGCACCAGCACCGGGCCACGCTCGAGCCCGGACCGGATCGCGTCGAAGGCGCGACGCGGGAGCCGGGCGGCCCGGGCCAGGGGGTCGCGCTCCAGCTCGCGGTCGGTGGCCCCGGTGATCGCCACCGTCACCTGGCGCCGGACCGTGTCGCGGGCGGCGACGAGCTCGCGCGCCCACCCGGTGCGCAGCAGGTAGCCGGCCTCCACCGAGCGCGCGAACCCACCCACGACGGCGGCGGTGTGCTGGGACTCGGCGCGCATCAACAGCGTCTCGCGGGTGTGCGGGTACGGCGCACGGGGCTCGGCGTGCAGGTCGTCGCCGTCGTCCCAGACCACCACCAGGCCGAGGTCGTGGACCGGCGCGAGCGCGGCGGCGCGGGTGCCGACCACGATCCGTCGGGCGCCGCGGCTGACGGCGAGGAAGTCGCGGTAGCGCGCGGCGGGGCCGCTGTCGGCGCGCAGCGTGACGTGGTGTCCCTCCCCCAGCACCTGGCTCAGGGCGGCGTCGACCCGGTCGACGTCCTTGCCGTCGGGCACGCACACCAGCACGCCGCGCCCCGACGCGTACGTCGCGGCCGCCGCGTGCGCGAGCAGCAGCGGCCAGTCGGTGCCCGGCGGCGGGTTCCACACCGCGCGCGGGCTGGCGCCCTCGGCGAGATGGCCGAGGAACGCGCCCGCGTGCTCGTGGGTCGACCAGGCCTCCGCCGCGGCGGCGGCGTCGAAGTCGCCCGCGCCGGCGGCCGCGAGCGGCGGCTCCTTCTCCACCGTCGCGTGGCGCGGCGGGACCGCCAGGCGCAGCACGTCGGAGCGGGTCCCGGCGTAGCGCTCGGCCACCTGGGCGGTGAGCTCGGCGACCTCGGGCGCCAGCACCGGCTCGGGGCTGACCAGCCGGCGCAGCGGGAACAGCCGGCCCGGGTGCTCGCTGGCGGCGGCGCGCGCCACGACGTACCCGTCGACGTCCTGGCCGGCGAAGCGGACCTTGACCCGCGCCCCCGGCACCGCGCCCTCGGCCATCGCGGCCGGGACGGTGTAGTCGAAGGGCCGGTCCAGGTGGGCCAGCGGCACGTCGACCAGGACGCGGGCCACCGGATCGACCGCGGCCGGCTCGGCCTGCTTGGCCTTCGCCTTCTCGGTGACCGCCTTGCGCTGCCGCGAGCGGCGCACCGAGTCCCGGACCAGGCCCGGCAGCAGCTCGGGCTGATCGAGGGTGGGGTCCTGGCCGGTGGAGTTCATCGCCGCATTCCTACCAGCCGGCGCGGACAGTGCCCGTCACCCGTCGTACTGACCACACGAAACCCGCACTTCCCACGCGTTCCATCACGTGGGAAGTGCGGGTTTCACGAGGTGGTCTCCAAGTCCTAGTGCAACACCTCGATGTTGGAGGTGCT
>NZ_JCBAJX010000001.1:0-730666 GCF_059766585.1 Nocardioides sp. Z21_20 | reverse complement strand
GTCAAGCCGGTGATCGACCTCGAGGACCACGTCCACGTCAACGCCTACGAGACCCCCGACCGCCTCGTGGAACGCCTGGCCCTCATCGAGCACACCTGTGTCTTCCCCTGGTGCACCCGACCAGCCCGACGCCTCACCCCAGAGCAGCATCGCGCCGACTGTGACCACATCCGCGAGCACGCCACCGGCGGCACCACGTGCTCCTGCAACCTGGCCCCGCTGTGCCGACGACATCACCGCCACAAGACCCACAGCCCTTGGACCTACACCGCCCTCGACCCGGGCACCTATCTGTGGACCAGCCCCCAGGGCTACCAATACCTCCGCGACCACACCGGCACCCTCGACGTCTCCCGAGACCGCCGACGCGACAATCCGCACCCCATCCCGGCCGCGTCGGACCTGCCTCCACCCGACCAGTAGCTTCCCCGCCCCGCACCCCGCCCAGTCACCACCCGGCGGGGCCAGCGGCACGTCCGGGGCACACAGCCCCCGCCAACCCCCCGACACGTCTGGCCCCTGACCGACGGACCCCACCCACCAAACCCACCAAATCCACCACCCAGGGCACACCACCGCGATGGCATGCCACCCCGGTTCGGCGGGTACCAGCGCCCACCATCGACCGGCCCAGGAGGTTCGCCATGACCGACCGTCCCGACCGTTCGACGCGGAGGCTCACCCGCTTCCTGGGCCTCGCGAGCATCGGACTCGGCGTACCGATGCTCACCTCCACGGACACGATGGCGCGCCTGGTCGGCATCGACGACTCCCGGACCGCGCCCGAGGTGATGCGGATGGTCGGCTACCGCGAGCTGACCCACGCCGCCGCGCTGCTGCTCGGTCCCCCCGGCATGGTGTGGACCCGGGTGGCGGGCGACGCCCTCGACCTCGCCGTCCTCGGCCACGCCGCCTCCGCGCGCACCGGCGCCCGACGTACGCGCGTGCTGGTCGCCACGTCGGCGGTCGCCGGGATCGCCGCCCTGGACCTGTACGCCGCCCGCCGGGCCACGCGCAGCCGCCGCCAGCACGGCCCGGGCCGCCCGGGCCCGCTCTCGGTGAAGGCCACGGTCACCGTGAACCGGCCGATCGAGGAGGTCTACGCCTATTGGCGCGACCTGGAGAACCTGCCGACCTTCATGCGTCACCTGCTCGAGGTCCAGGTCGACGGTGACGGCCGCAGGTCGCACTGGGTGGCGGCCGCCCCGATCAAGAAGTCCGTCAGCTGGGACGCCGAGATCACCAGCGAGGAGCCGCCCCGCCGGATCGCGTGGAAGTCGCTGAAGAAGGCCGACATCGACAACTCCGGCACCGTCCACTTCGCGCCCGCGCCCGGCGACCGCGGCACCGAGGTGCGCGTGCAGCTGCACTACGACGTCCCCGGCGGCGCCGTCGGCAGGATGGTGGCCAAGCTCCTCGGCGAGGAGCCCGAGCAGCAGGTCCGCGACGACCTGCGTCGTCTCAAGCAGGTCCTGGAGACCGGCGACGTGGTCCGCTCCGACGGACTCCCGCACGGCACCGACGCCCGCCACCAGGTCGGCCAGCGACCGGCCCAGCCTCTCAAGAACCCCTCGACCTGCTGCGCGACGGAGGCTCACCGATGAAGGCAGTCACCTGGACAGCACCCGCCCGCGTCGACGTGCGCGAGGTGCCCGACCCGCAGATCCTCAGCGACCGCGACGCGATCGTGCGAGTGACCTCGACCGCCATCTGCGGCTCCGACCTGCACCTCTACGACGGCTACATCCCCACTGTGGAGCCCGGCGACATCCTGGGCCACGAGTTCATGGGCGAGGTCGTCGAGGTCGGCCGCGGCATCACCAACCTGCGCCCGGGCCACCGCGTGGTCGTGCCGTTCCCGATCGCCTGCGGCGCCTGTGCCCCGTGCCGGCGCGGGATGACCTCGATCTGCGAGAACTCCAACCCCAACGCCGGGATGGCCGAGAAGATGCTCGGCCACTCCCCCTCGGGGATCTTCGGCTACTCCCACATGCTCGGCGGCTACGCGGGCGGCCAGGCCGAGTACGTGCGGGTGCCGTTCGCCGACGTCGGCCCGATCCGGATCGACGACGACCTGACCGACGAGCAGGTCCTGTTCCTCAGCGACATCCTGCCCACCGGCTACATGGGCGCCGAGCTGTGCGGCATCCAACCCGGCGACGTGGTGGCGGTGTGGGGCGCCGGCCCGGTCGGCCAGTTCGCGACCATGAGCGCCTACCTGCTCGGGGCGTCGAAGGTGATCACCATCGACCGGATCCCCGAGCGGCTGCGCCTCGCCGCGGAGCGGACCGGGGCCCACCCGCTGAACTACGAGGAGACCTCCGTCCTGGAGGAGCTGCGCGAGCTGACCGGCGGCCGCGGCCCCGACCACTGCATCGAGGCGGTCGGCATGGAGGCCCACACCGACCTCACCGCCGTGCACGTCTACGACAAGGCCAAGCAGCTCACCAAGACCCAGACCGAGCGCCCGCAGGCGCTGCGCGAGGCGATCCTGGCCTGCGCCAACGGCGGGACCGTCTCGGTGATGGGCGTCTACGGCGGCTTCATGGACAAGTTCCCGATCGGCTCGGTCATGAACCGCTCGCTCACCTTGAAGACCGGCCAGTGCCACGTGCACCGCTACCTGGAGCCGCTGCTCGGCCACATCCGCGAGGGCCGGATCGACCCGACGTACATCATCAGCCACCACATGCCGCTCGCCGAGGCGCCGAGGGCCTACGACATGTTCAAGCACAAGCGCGACGACTGCACCAAGATCGTGCTGCACCCCTGAGCCAGCGAAAGCACGCGAGCGGCTCAGCCCGTCGGGGCTGAGCCGCTCGCGTCGGTCGTGAGAGCTGGCGGGGTCCTCAGCCGCCCATGTTGGCCAGGTCGACGACCTGGTCGTCCGCGGGGGCCTCGACGTCGATGGGCTCGTCGAACTCCGAGAAGGTGAACTCGCCCGGCTCGTCGCCGCCGGTCACCTCCATCTTGAGGATGTAGTGCTTGTTCTCCTCGCTGCCGACCCAGACGGTGGTGGTCTCGCCGTCCTCCTCGGACTTGATCTCCACCGCGGGGGTGCCGTCGACGTCGGTCTCGCCGACGACCTCGCCCTTGTCGTCGGCGGAGTCGGACTCCTCGCCGTCCTCGAGGTTGTCCAGGAACGCGTCGAGATCACAGACCTCGGTGAACCCGCCGTCGGGGACCTTCGCCCACTTGTCGCCGATCATCTGGACGATGGCGGCGGCCTGCTCGTCGTTGCCCCCGCCCATGCTCAGCGACCAGAACTCCTTGGTCCCCTTCAGGTAGGAGTCCGTCCCGACGCCGATGATCTCGGCCTCGGCACCGTCCATCGCGATCGTGCCCGAGCAGTCCCCGTCGGTGTTGAGCTGGAGGTCCAGCGACATCTCGCCACCGTCGTTGGTGATGTCGCCGGCCATCCGTACCGACTCGAGCGCGCCCATGTCCTTCAGCGCGGCCTTCTGGATCTCGTCGACCGACTTGTCGGCGAAGCCGTCGGCCGAGGACTCGCCCGACGTGCCCTTGCCGCCGTCGTCGTCGCCACCGCAACCCGCGGTCGCGGTCAGCATCACGGCTCCAGCCACGGCTGCGGCGAGCCTGGTGCGCCTGTTGTACGTCACGTCATTCCTCCTGGGTCGGTCCACTCATGAGATCACAGGTGCCCGCAGGGCCGTCCAGGGTGCCGGCCGCGCCATCGCCGTCGCCGTCGTGCACATGAGGTGACCCCCGTTGGGCAACAGGTAGGCCATGGCCGACTCAGCGAAGCGCGTCCTGCTCACGGGAGCGTCCGGGTTCATCGGGCGCCGCCTGGCCCCCGCCCTGACCGCGCAGGGCTACGACGTCCGCGCGATGACGCGCCGCCCGGAGGCCTACGCCGGGGCCGGCACCGCCGTGTACGGCGACGTCGACGACCCCGCCACGCTGGCGGAGGCGCTTGCCGACGCCGACCTCGCCTTCTACCTGGTGCACTCGCTGGACTCCCCCGACTTCGAGGAGCGCGACGCCGCCGCCGCGCGGGCCTTCGGCGAGGCGGCGAGCGCGCACGGCGTGCGCCAGATCGTCTACCTCGGCGGCCTCGGCGACGAGGACCAGGCCCTCTCCGCCCACCTGCGCTCGCGGCGCGTGGTCGAGCAGCTGCTCGGCGAGGCCGGCGTCCCGGTGACCGTGCTGCGGGCGGCGATCATCGTCGGTCACGGCGGCATCTCCTGGGAGATAACCCGCCAGCTGGTGAAGAACCTGCCCGCGATGGTCGTGCCGCGCTGGGCCCGGACCCGCACCCAGCCGATCGCCCTCGACGACGTGGTGCGCTACCTGATCGGCGTGCTCGACAACCCCGACGCCCTGGACCGGGTCTTCGAGATCGGCGGCGACGAGCAGATGTCGTACCTCGAGATGCTCCGCGTGGCCGCCCGCGCCGAGCGGGGCACCTCGGTGCCGATCGTGCCGGTCCCGGTGCTCACCCCCCGGCTCTCGTCGTACTGGCTGGCGCTGGTCACCGACGTCGACGTCACCACCGGGCGCAACCTGATCGACTCGATGGACACCGAGGTGATCGTGCACGACCCCTCGATCCGCGACGTCGTGCCCGGGCCCACCCAGTCCTACGCCGAGGCGGTACGACGCGCCCTCGCCGACCGCCGCGCCGAGGCCACCGGGCGCGACGTCGCCCAGGAGGCGGCCACCCGCGGCGGGGAGGATCAGGGGAAGAGCAGCGGCAGCGCGTAGAGCATGCTGACCGACCACGTCACGTGGGTGATCATCGGCGCCAGCACCCCTCCGGTCCGCTCCCGCTGCCAGCCGGCCACGGCGCCGAGCAGCACCGCCGCGAAGGCGAGCATGACATTGCCGGTCAGCAGCGTGACCACCGAGTAGACGACGGTGGTCACCAGCACCCGGTGCCGGGGCACCGCGTCGTAGACCGCACCGCGGAAGAACAGCTCCTCGGCCAGGCCGCTGAGCAGCGTGATCACCAGCAGCACCGTCAGCGAGCCCTGCTCGGCGTGCTCGACGACGTCGCCGACCGCGTCGCTGAGGAAGTCGACCTCGCGCACCACGAGCGCGCCCAGCACGAACAGCACGACCAGGCCGAGCCCGGTCAGCAGCGGCAGCACCACCGGCCGGCGCCCGGAGGGCTCGTTGCCCATCCTGCCCAGATGCACCGGACCGGCGGCGAACGAGCCCACCGTCCAGAGCACCGCGAGGGCCAGCGTGGACGGGTAGAACCACCAGTCCCCGGGCTCGAGCCGCAGGGAGAACGCCAGCAGAGCCGCTCCCATCGAGATGAAGACGACCGTGGTCACCCGCTGCCGGCTGAGCATGCCGCGAGTTTAGGGGCACGCATACATCGGTGCCCCGAGGGAAGAACCTCCGCGGACGGTCATGAGCCGTCGCTGAACAAGGAGCGCAGATGACCGAGTTGAACACCGAGAACGAGCACGTCTCCGCGGCCTTCCGGGCCGACGGAAGCGTCGAGGTGCAGGCGCGCGGCGCCCAGCACGTCTTCGCCAACACCCCCGGGCTGGCCGACGCCCGGGACAAGGCGCTCAACTTCCTGTGGGACCTGGCCGGAAGCCCCGACTCCGCCCAGCCGTTCCGCGTGCGCACCACCGGCCCCGACGGTCTGCCCACCTCCCTGGTGGTGACCCCCGACGGCTGGTACTACGACGAGCGGACCCCGGACACGAACTGGCCCGTTCCCCGGCTGAGCCAGACCCCGCCGGAGCCGGTGCCCGACCCGCTCGGCGACCCGCTCACCGACCCGCTGGGAGACCCCGCCCCGACGCCGCCGACCGAGCGGCCCGCGGCACCCGAGCGGGCACCCGAGCCGGTGCCCCAGCCCGCATCACAGCCTGCCCCGCAGGCCGCCCCGCAGCCCGCGCCCCCGCCGAACCCGCAGCCCGTCCAGCCCGCGCAGCACGCAGCCCCGCAGGCCGTCCCACAGGCCGTCCAGGAGCCCGGCCAGCGGCGCGCCGAGCTGCCGGCAGCGGGGTCCGTGGGGAGCGTGCACCGCTCCACCCGACCGTCGTTCATCACCGCCGGACCGGCCGTCCAGCCGGCGGCCCAGGGCTGGCGCGGCGCCCTGAACCGGGTGGGCATGCGACTCGAGCCGGGCCCCAAGGAGCAGGCCTTCCGCGACGACGTCGCCGCGGTCTCCCAGCACTGGCCCGGCCCGCGGGTGATCGCGGTGGCCAACGGCAAGGGGTCGGCCAACAAGACGCCCACCACCGTGATGCTCTCCGCCGTCTTCGCCCGCTACGGCGGCGCGGGCGTGCTGGCCTGGGACAACAACGAGACGCGCGGGTCGCTGGCCTGGCGCACCCAGCGCGCCAACCACGAGGCGACCGTCCTGGACCTGCTGCCCCGGGTCGACGACCTGCTCTCCACGACGGCCCAGTCGGCGGAGATGAGCTACTTCACCCACCACCAGCCCGACGACAAGTACGACGTGCTCTGGTCGGACCAGTCGGTGGCCGGAGACCACGTGGTCTCCGCCCAGGACGTCGACGACATCTACCGGGTGGCCTCGCGCTACTACCGGCTGGTGGTGATGGACTCGGGCAACAGCGAGCGGGCGCCCAACTGGCGCACGATGATGAAGCACGCCGACACCCTGGTCGTCCCGTGCACCAACGTGGAGGACACCCCCGAGGCCGGAGCGCTGATGCTCGAGGCGCTGGCGAGCCGCGACGACCACTGCCGTCGGCTGGCGCAGAACGCCGTGCTGATCGTCTCCCAGCGCACCCCGGGGCGAGACCCCAACATGGACCGGATCGCCCGTGACTTCGCGCCGCTGGTGCGCGAGGTCGTGCGGATCCCGTTCGACCCCGCGCTGAAGTCGGGCGTGATCCACTTCGGGGCCCTGCGCGCCGAGACCCAGCGCGCCTGGCTGGCTGCGGCCGCAGCCGTCGCCCGCGGCGTCTGAGCCGCCGCAAGCACAGGCACCGCCACGGGTGGCGAGGTGCCGGCGGGGATCAGCCCGCCAGCACCTCGTCCACCCAGGCCGGCACCAACAACCCGGCGGGGCCGTGACGGGCCTCGTCGAAGAGGTGGGTGCCCTCGCTCGGCTCGAGGTTCAGCTCGAGGGTCCGAGCGCCGTACTCGCGCGCGACCCGGACGAAGCCGGCTGCCGGGTAGACCGCGCCGGAGGTCCCGATCGAGACGAACAGCTCGGCGTCCGAGAGCGCCTCCTCGATCAGGTCGAGGTCGTAGGGGATCTCGCCGAACCACACGATGTCGGGACGCAGCTCGGAGAGCCCGCAGTCCGGGCACGGCGGGCGGTGGGCGAGGTCCTCGGCCCACCGGTGCCGTCCGTCGCAGGCCAGGCACCGCGCCGAGTGCAGCTCGCCGTGCATGTGCACGACCCGGCGGCTCCCGGCGCGCTCGTGCAGGTCGTCGACGTTCTGGGTCACCACCAGCAGGTCCCCGTCGAGGTGCTGCTCGAGGCGCGCCAGCGCCCGGTGGGCGAGGTTCGGCTCCACCACCTGCAGCGCCTGGCGCCTGGCGTCGTAGAAGCCGTTGACGACCTCGGGCTGGTGCGCGAAGGCCTCCGGCGTCGCGACGTCCTCCACCCGGTGGCCGGCCCAGAGCCCGTCGCCGTCGCGGAAGGTGGGCACGCCGCTCTCGGCGGAGATGCCCGCGCCGGTCAGCACCACGATCCTCACCCCTCGAGGATAGGACCCCTGCTGCGGGCGGTGACGCGCGGCAGCGCTACTGCGCGACCTCGGTGATGTCGAAGCTCACCGTCTCGCCCTTGACGGAGGTGACCTCGGCGTCGACGTCGATCGAGCCGGCCGCGGTCGTGATCGTGCAGCGTTGGGTGGCGCCCTCCTCGGCCTTGAGGTTGTCCTCGCAGGTCACCTTCTCGGCCTCCTGCCCGGTCTCCTCGGTGAAGAGCTCGTCGATCTGCCCCTCGAGGTCGCGCTGCGTGACGGCGCTCTCCGCGCACCCGGCCACCGCGAGGAGCACCAGCGGGACGACCAGGACGCGGCCGGCGCGGGTGTGGGGCGACATGGCCCCATCGTCTCAGTAGTACCAAGGGAACGGCGACCAGTCGGGGTCGCGCTTCTCCAGGAACTGGTCGCGTCCCTCGACGGCCTCGTCGGTCATGTAGGCCAAGCGGGTGGTCTCGCCCGCGAAGAGCTGCTGGCCGACGAGCCCGTCGTCGATGAGGTTGAAGGAGTACTTCAGCATCCGCTGGGCGGTGGGCGACTTGCCGTTGATCTTCGCGCCCCACTCCAGCGCCACCTTCTCCAGCTCGGCGTGCGGCACCACCTTGTTGACCGCGCCCATCTGGTGCATGTCCTCGGCGGAGTACTCGTCGCCGAGGAAGAAGATCTCGCGGGCGAACTTCTGGCCCACCTGCCGGGCCAGGTACGCCGAGCCGAAGCCGCCGTCGAAGGAGCCCACGTCGGCGTCGGTCTGCTTGAAGCGCGCATGCTCCGCGCTGGCCAGGGTCAGGTCGCAGACCACGTGCAGGCTGTGCCCGCCGCCGGCCGCCCAGCCGTTGACGACGCAGATGACCACCTTGGGCATGAACCGGATCAGGCGCTGCACCTCGAGGATGTGCAGTCGCCCCAGCCGGGCCTGGTCGGCCGGGGTGCGCGCGTCGTTGACCCCGCCCTCGGTGCCCACCTCGTACTGGTAGCCCGAGCGGCCGCGGATGCGCTGGTCGCCGCCGGTGCAGAACGCCCACTTGCCGTGCCGCTCGCCGGGCCCGTTGCCGGTCAGCAGCACGCAGCCGACGTCGCTGGAGGTGCGCGCGTGCTCGAGGACGCGCAGCAGCTCGTCGACCGTGTGCGGGCGGAACGCGTTGAGCACGTCCGGCCGGTCGAAGGCCACCCGGACGGTGCCGTGGGCCTTGGCCCGGTGGTAGGTCAGGTCGGTCAGGTCCTCGAAGCCGGGCACGGTGTCCCAGGCCTCGGCGTCGAAGATCTCCGACACCCCGTCGATGGCGCTCATGCGGGCAGGCTACCGACACTGGAACACAGCGCCGTCACGTGGTGTTCTCGACCCATGACCGACAACCCCGAGTACCAGCCCAGCCCGAGCAAGTGGGTCCGCGACCAGGTCGCCGAGTACGAGGCCTCCGGCGGCGCCCGCGCCAACACCGTCGAGGGGGTGCCGATCGTCGTGATCACCTCCCGGGGCGCGAAGTCGGGCGCCCTGCGCAAGAACCCGGTGATGCGCGTGGAGCACGACGGCGTCTATGCCGCGGTCGCCTCCCAGGGCGGCGCGCCCGAGCACCCGGCGTGGTTCCACAACTTCGTCGCCGACCCGCACGTGCTGCTCCAGGACGGCCCGGAGCCGCACGAGTACGTCGCCCGCCGCGTCGAGGGCGAGGAGCGCCGGCTGTGGTGGGACCGCGCCGTCGCCGTGTGGCCGGCGTACGCGGAGTATCAGAAGAAGACCGACCGGCAGATCCCGGTCTTCGTCCTGGAGCGCGGCTGAGGACCCTGCCAGTCAGGACCAATGACTCATCCGGCTGTACGGGGCCCCGGACGACGATGAGAGGACATAAGGAGGTGATCCCCGAGATGACACAGACCACCGAACTCTCCTACCAGGAGTGCCACGAGCTGCTCACCGGCAGCGTCGTGGGCCGGGTCGCGATGAGCACACCTGCGGGCCCGCACATCGTCCCCGTCAACTACGCGGTGATCGACGACTCCATCGTCTTCCGCACGGCCCCGTACAGCGTCGTGGGCACCTACGCCTGGAACAACCTGCTGGCCTTCGAGGTCGACCAGCTCGACTACGAGAACCAGCACGGCTGGAGCGTGGTCGCGACCGGCCGCGGCAGGTTGGTCGACTCGCCGGAGGAGCTGTCCGGCATCACCTCGACCTGGGACCCGCGGCCGTGGGCCGACGGGGCGCGTCCGATGTACGTGCGCCTGCAGTGGGACGTCCTCACCGGGCGTCGGCTGGGAGGCGGCTGGTCGGCCGTGCAGAACATGGCCGTGCGCCGGGTGGTGTAACCCGCGTCCCACCGTGTGAGGCCTCCTGACAGGATGGGCCCATGACGCAGCAGGAGCATGAGGGTATGGGCAGTGACCTGCCGCCCGGCGCCCAGGCACTCCTCGATGCGGTCATCGCGATCAGCACGGACCTCGACATGCACAACGTGCTGCGCCGAATCGTGCAGTCGGCGTGCACCCTGACCGGGGCGCGGTACGGCGCTCTCGGCGTGGTCGGCAGCGACGGCGACCTGTCGGAGTTCATCACCCACGGCGTCGACGACGACACCCACGCCCAGATCGGCGACCTGCCGCACGGGCGGGGCATCCTGGGCCTGCTGATCCACCACCCGGTGCCGATCCGGCTGCAGACGCTGCAGACCCATCCCGACTCGTTCGGCTTCCCGGCCAACCACCCGCCGATGAGCTCGTTCCTCGGCGTCCCGGTGCGCATCCGCGGCGTCGTCTTCGGCAACCTCTACCTCACCGAGAAGGCGGGGGGCGCAGAGTTCAGCGACTCCGACGAGCAGCTGATCCAGGTGCTCGCCAGCGCGGCCGGCTTCGTCATCGAGAACGCCCGCGCCTACGCCCTCAGCGAGCTGCAGCGCACCTGGCTGGAGGCTGCCGCACGCCTCGACGACGCCCTGCAGCCGCCGGTCGACCTCGAGAGCGCGATGCAGCAGATCGCCGTCCAGACCCGATCGGTGGCCCGCGCCACCGCCGTCGGCATCGTGCGCCGCAACGACTCCCTGGGCTGGCAGATCGTCGCCGCGGACGGGCGCAACATCGACCGGCTCCCCGAGATCGTCGAGTCGCTCACCGACCGGCTGCTGGGGGTGGAGAAGCGCTCGGGGCCCGAGGAGGTCCTCCTCCCCGGCGGCGAGCGGGCTCTCGTCGTACCGCTGCACGGCCACCTCTCCGGAGACGCCGTGCTGGTCGCGGTGCTGCCCGGCCCGGTCGACGACCTCGCCCCCAAGCAGACCGACCTGCTCGGCACCTTCGCCGCCCATGCCGCGCTGGCCCTCGACCGGATCCAGGCGATGGCGCAGCGCGAGGAGCTCGCGATCGTCTCGGACCGTGACCGGATCGCCCGCGACCTCCACGACCTGGTGATCCAACGACTCTTCGCCACCGGCCTGCAGTTGCAGGGCGTGATCCCCAAGGCCTCCACCCCCCAGGTCCGCGAGCGCCTGGAGCGGGCGGTGACCGACCTCGACGCGACGATCCGCGACATCCGCACCACGATCTTCGAGCTCCAGAACAGCAACCGCCGCACCCTGCGCACCGAGGTGCTCGGGCTGCTCGAGGAGTACGAGACGGTGCTGCGCTTCCGCCCGGCGCTGCGGACCGCGGGGCCGGTGGACTCCGCGGTCCCCGAGCAGGTCGGCGATCACCTGCTCGCGGTGCTGCGCGAGGCGATCTCCAACATCGCCCGCCACTCCGGCGCCACCTCGGCAACCATCGAGATCGAGGCCAAGCCCGGCGAGGTCGCCCTGATCGTCAGCGACGACGGGGTGGGCGTGGCGCAGGAGCGGGTGGAGAGCGGGCTGCGCAACGCGCGCAACCGCGCCCAGGCGCTGGGCGGGTCGCTCGGCCTAGGCACCCGGATCCCGCACGGCACGGTCCTCACCTGGCGGGTCCCGCTGAAGACGTACTAGTCGGGGGTGCCGGCCGATCTCGGCTGCTCACCCGGGACCACCATCACCGGCATGTGCGCGTAGTGCAGGACGGCTCGCGGGACCGCTCCGAGCGGGAACCCGCCCAGTCGGCTGACGTCGTGGCGTCCCAGCACCAGCAGCTGGGCGTGGCACTCCTCGGCGACGTCGAGCAGCGCGTTCGCGGGGTGCGCGCGCCTGCTCACGGCGCGGACGGCGACGTCCTCGTGAGCCGCCCGGTACGGCGCGACCACGGCCTCGAGCGCCTCGGTGTGGTCGGCCTGCGCCCGCTGGTAGGTCTCGCGGACCAGGTCCGCGTCCCAGGCGAGCACCGAGGGAACCTCCCAGCCGTGCACCACGACGAGCTCGACGCCACGGCGCCGCGCCTCGCTGATGGCGCGTTCGATGGTGTCGGGGTGCAGGTCGTCGGGGGCGACGCCCACCACCACGGCCCCGCCGGTGTGCTGGTCGGGCTCCCACTCGTCGGGGACCACCACCACCGGGACGCTCGAGCGCCCCGCCACCGCGATCGAGGTCGAGCCGACCAGGGCGCGGGCGAAGGTGCCCTTGCCGCGCTTGCCGACGACCAGGAGCTCCTGGCCCTTCGCGCTCTCCAGCAGCACGTGGGCGGCGGGACCGGTGACGACGTCGCGACGCGCCGTGGTGCCCGGCAGCTCGCGACTCACCTCCTGGGCGATGTCGTCGAGCACGCTCCAGGCCGGCTCGTCGTCGGGGATCGCGCCGTACCAGGGCACCGGGAAGCCGGTCGTGTCGAGCACGGCGAGCAGGTCCAGCGGACGGCCGGTGGCGGCGGCCTCGGCTCGCGCCCAGACCACCGCCGCCTTGTTGCGGATCGAGCCGTCGACCCCGACCACCACCGCGGGCAGCTCTGTCGAGTCCTCAGGGGTGTTCGGTGTCGCGCTCATCGGTGCCTCACTTCAGGATGGAGGTGTTCTTCACGACGGGCAGCTCGCCCCAGATGCGGCCGAGTCCCCAGGTCCGGTCCGCGTGGAACAGGGCCAGCACCACCAGTGTGACGGCACTGAGCAGGTGCTCGTCGAGGAAGGGGTGGTTCTCGGGGGGCAGGACGACGCTCCACATCATCACGTAGAGCAGGGCCCCGGCCGCGGCCGCGAAGCGCATGCCGATCCCGAGGGTGAGGGCCAGGCCGATGCCGGCTAGGCCGAGCATGAACAGCCAGTCCGCCCAGGCGGCGCCGGCGATGCTGTTGTAGAACTCCTTGAACGGGCCGTCGGCACCGAACTTGAGGAAGCCCTCGGTGGGGCTTGCGCCGTTGATCCAGGCGGCGTCACCGAAGCGGTCGAGGGTCTCGGCCCCGGTGGCCGGGTCGGTGCTGTAGCCGGTGTGGAAGCCGAGCGCGAACACCTTGTCGACGAAGGCCCACAGGAACGTCAGGCCGAACATGATCCGCAGCGTCGCCAGGACGCGTCGGGCGATCGGCGTACCGGGCTCGAGCTCGGTGTGGGTGGAGCGGTGGGCGGCTTCGGCCTCGGTGGTCGTCGCGGTCCCCTTCTGACTGTGGATGGCGGACATCCGGATCAACTCCTCGTTGAGTGTCTTCACCACCACCATCAACGAGACGCGGATCACGCCGCAGGGCTAAGGGTCGCGTCCCCACGGGCCGAAGGTCCTGGTGCCCGGGCGGCCCAAGGACCCCCCGCCCGGATCAGCGCAGGAGCTTGGCCGCGAGCACGGCCGCCTGGGTGCGCCTCTCCAGTCCCAGCTTGGTGAGCAGGCTGGAGACGTAGTTCTTGACGGTCTTCTCGGCCAGGAAGAGGCGCTCGCCGATCTGGCGGTTGGTCATCCCCTCGGCGATCAGGGCGAGGATCTCCCGCTCGCGGGCGGTCAGCCCCGCGAGCTCGCTGGCCTCGGGCGCCCCGTTGCGGACGCGGTCGAGCACGCGCGCCATCAGGCTGGGGTCGATCAGCGACTGCCCGGCGGCGACCCGACGGATGCTGTCGACCAGGGCGTTGCCGCCGACCTGCTTGAGGACGTAGCCGGAGGCGCCGGCCACGATCGCGGCGAAAAGCGCGTCGTCGTCGTCGTACGACGTCAGGATCAGCGCGCGGATGGTGGGGTCCACCGACCGGATGTCGCGACACACGTCGATCCCGCTGCCGTCGGGCAGCCGGCCGTCGAGGATCGCGACGTCCGGGCGCAGCGCGGGGATCCGGCTGGTGGCCTCCACGGCGAGGCCCGACTCCCCCACCACCTCGATGTCGCCGGAGTCCTCCAGCAGGTCACGCAGGCCCCGGCGCACCACTTCGTGGTCGTCGAGAAGGAAGACACGGATCTTGGGGGTGGGCTCACTCATGCGGGACATTGTGCCCTTAGGCGCCGGCGGTGTCCGAGGCGCGGCTGATCGAGAGCGCGAGCGCGACCAGGTGGTCGAGGCGCGCGAGCTCGGAGTCGAGGAACTCCGGTCCGCCCCGACGACCCACGACGACGATCTCCCCACCGGTCACCGGCACCGCGACGAGCTCGGTGACGTCGTCGATCGACTCCAGCCGAGCGGCCCGCTCGACGCTGATCCAGCCCAGGTCCTCGGGAGCCGCCCCGGTGGCGTGCACGATCGTGCCGCGCTCGGTCCCGTCCGCGCCGGCCTGGCGACGCACCCGTGCCCCCCAGTCGGCGCGGAAGGTCACCGGCAGCAGGTCGACGACCCGGTCCAGCGCCTGGTCGGGGTGCGCGGTGAGCTCCTCGACCGCCTCGAGGTCGAGGAAGAGGTTGCTCCCGGCCGCGTAGCGGCTGATCCAGAGCACCTGGACGCCGTCGAGGGCGTTGCAGGCGGACACGATCGAGTCGGGCATCGTGCCCTGGGCGATCTCGAGCAGCACGTCGTCGACGGCGGTGCCCTCGTCGTGGCGGTGCTCGACGATCTCGATGGCGTCGATGTCGCCTCCGGCCTCGCCGATCGCCGAGGCGACGCGGCCCAGCGAGCCGGGGACGTCGGGGAGCTCCACCCGCAACAGGAAGGGCATGGGCATAGGCTCCTTGGTCGAGGAGGGCCGACACTAGCGGGCGCGTGTTGCCCGCAGGTTTCGGTCCACGGGAACCGCCGCCTGCTCGACCCCACGGCCCACTATGCCAAATCCCGGGGCCCGGAGACGGGCTTTGACCGAGCGCGTGGACTCAGGACGATGCGAGCCGCTGGGCCAGCCCGCTGGCCCGCTGCACCTGGCGCCCGACCGCGGCACGCACGTCGGCCTCGGTGCCGACCACGCGCACCTTCTGCTCGGCCCGGGTCACGGCCGTGTAGAGCAGCTCGCGGGTCAGCAGCCGCGAGTCGGCGTCGGGCAGCAGCACCGTCACCTCGCGGGCCTGGCTGCCCTGGCTCTTGTGGATCGTCATCGCGTGCATGGTCTCGACGTCACCGAGCCGGGTGGGCGCCAGGTCGAGGGCCCCGGCCGGCGCGGAGACCAGGACCCGGGGGGTGCCGTCCGCGCCCCGCAGGACGACGCCGGTGTCGCCGTTGTAGACGTCGAGCGCGTGGTCGTTGGCGGTGACCAGCAGCGGCCGACCGAGGTACATCGGGGCGCGCAGCGGGTCACCGGTCGCCTCGCTGATCCACTGCTCGACGCGCCGGTTCCAGGTCTGCACCCCGGAGGGGCCGTGCCGGTGCGCGCACAGGAACCGGTGCCCGGCGAGCGCGGCCAGCGCGGCCGGCGCGTCCCCGGCCTCGGCGGCGGCCCGCAGCGCCAGCGCCGGCCCCAGCAGCACCCGGTGCAGCGGCTCGGCCGGCTCGGCGGTCTCCAGGAACTCGACGCCCTCGCCCCCGGCCCGCAGCACCTCCAGGACGAGGTCGGCGTCGCCCGAGCGCAGCGCCGAGGCGAGCCGGCCGATGTCGCTGCCGAAGCGGTGCGCGGTGGTCAGCGCGGTCACGCTCCCGGCGCCGCGGCGGCGCAGCCCGCCGACCAGGTCGGCGAGGACCGCGCCGGCCTCCACCGACGCGAGCTGGTCGGGGTCGCCCACCACCACCAGCCGCGCGTCGGGCCGCACCGCCTCGACCAGCCGGGCCATCAGGGTCAGCGACACCATGGAGGCCTCGTCGACCACGACCACGTCGTGCGGCAGCCGGTTGCCGCGGTGGTGGCGGAAGCGGGTGCCGTTGTCGGGCAGGGTGCCCAGCAGCCGGTGCATGGTGGTGGCCCGCAGCGTGCCGTCCGCGGAGGCGCTGGCGCGCAGCCGCTCACGGTCCGCCGCCGGCAGCCCTGCGGCGGCGTACGCCACGGCCTCCTGCAGGCGGGCCGCGGCCTTGCCGGTGGGCGCGGTCAGCGCCACCCGCATCCGGCGGCTGCCGTGCCCGCCCGACCCGGCCCCGGTCTCGGCCTGCTCGGCGAGCAGCGCCAGGAGCCTAGCCACGGTGGTCGTCTTGCCGGTGCCCGGGCCGCCGGTGAGGACCGTCGTCCACCGTCTGGCCGCCTGCTGGGAGGCGGCGCGCTGCTCGGTGTCGCTCTCGTGCGGGAAGATCCTCGCCAGGCCCTGGGTCAGCACCGGCTCGTCGACCGCGGGCGGCGGCTGCACCAGGCGCGCGGCGAGGTCGGCGGCGAGCGTGGACTCCTGCTGGTGGTAGCGGTCGAGGTAGAGCAGGCCGAACTCGTGGCGCAGCACCCCGGTGGCCACCAGCGGGCTGCGCTCGATCGCGGCGTCCCACTCCTGCGGGTCGGGCCAGGTGAGCCCCTCGGGCAGTACCGGGACCAGGTCGGTGACGAGGTCCAGACGCACGCACACCGAGCCGTGCCGCACCGCGCGGGTGGCCAGCGCCAGCGCCAGCTGGACGCGCTCGTCGGCCTCCCCGGCGAGCAGGCAGAGCCGTCGGGCGACGTGGACGTCGGCGGCGGTCAGCACCCCGGCATGGTTGAAGCGCGCCAGGAGCCCGTCGGGGGTGCCCAACGCGAGCCGGCGGTCGTGGGCGTCGACCGGCTCGAACAGCTCGGTCATCGGTGGCCTCCCGTGGCTGACCCGCCGAGGCGGCCGTCGAGCAGGTCGGAGAGCTCCTCGACGAGGGCCAGCGGCGGGCGCCAGGAGAACACCCCACAGGGGTGCTCGCCGACCTTCGGGGTCTTCGGACCGCACATCCCGCGCAGGTACAGGTAGAGCACCCCGCCGAGGTGCTGCGCGGGCTCGTAGTCGGCCAGGCGCCAGCGCAGGTAGCGGTGCAGGACCACCGCGTAGAGCAGGGCCTGGAGGGGGTAGTCGGAGTGCCCCATCGCCGCGGCCAGGCGGTCCGGGGCGTAGTCGCCGGCGCTCAGCGCCGGCGCGCTCGCGTCGCCGATCGGCGGGCCGAGCCAGTTGGTCTTGTAGTCGACCACGAGGAACCGCAGGTCCTCACCCGCGCCCAGGCGCAGCACGACGTCCACGGAGCCGGTCAGGTACCCGCGCAGGTCCTGGCCCCCGAGCGCCTCGTCGGCGAGCGCGTCGGCGTACGGCAGCAGCGGGTCGTCGGCGGCGAGGTGGCGACGCAGCAGCGGCGCGATGTCACCGAGCCGGACCCGGGCCGCGCGCTCGGAGCCGGGCAGGTCCCCGCCGGCGAGCGGCAGCTCGAACTCCATCTCGCGCAGTCGGTCGCGCAGGGGCACCGAGCGCAGCGTCGCGTCACCGGCGAGCGGTCCCAGCGGGCTCTCGCAGACCGCGACCAGCGCATCGGCCAGCGCCTCGCGGTCGACGTCGACCGGCCAACGGACCAGCTGCTCCTCGACGTGGCCGAGCAGCTCGGCACGCAGGTCCGCGGCGTCGGGATCGGCGTGCTCGAGGACCGCGTGCACCAGTGAGCCGAACGTCGCCCCGACCGGCAGCGCCGCCATCGGCGAGACCAGGTCCAGGCCCTCGGCACCGGGCGGGTCGGCGGCCTGCGGCTCGGCGGCCGGTACCTCGCGCGGCGAGGCGGGCTCGTCGTCCTGGCGGGGCGTCTCCTCGGGCTCGCTGCCCACGCCGGCCAAGGGGGCCTCCGTCCGCCCCTCGGCGGCTGCCGCAGCGGCCGCGGACAGGGCGGAGTAGGAGGTGCGTCGCCAGCGGACGTCGACCTCGCGCCCGAAGGTGCGCGCGGCCAGCGGGCTGGTGTCGGCGGTGAGCTCGGCGGCGGGCAGCGGTGCCGGCTCCGCGGTCTCGAAGACCGGCCCGCCGTTGCGCTCCCAGGCCGCGAACCAGGTCGCCGCGGTGTCGTCGTCGGGAAGGTCGTGCGCCTCGGGGACCTCGGCCACCCCGGGGCCGCGACCGAGCAGGAGCCGGTGCAGCGCCGAGGCCTTGGCGTTCGTGGCCGGCGCCCACCAGGCCACCACCTGCGACTGCGCGCGCGTCAGCGCGACGTACAGCAGCCGCAGCGACTCTCCGGCGTCCTCGTCGCGGTGCCGGGCCAGCGCCTCGCGCCAGCCGCGACCGGTGGGCCCGCCCACGTCGATGGCGCGCCGGGCGGAGCCGCCGTCGGTGCTCGGCAGGTGGAAGAGCGGGACCGCCGGCTCGCTGACCCAGCGGTCGCCGACGAAGGGCAGGTAGACGACCGGGTACTGCAGTCCCTTGCTGCCGTGGATCGTGACCAGCTGGACGGCCTCGGCGTCGCTGTCGAGACGCCGGGTCCGCTCGGAGGCGACCAGGACACGGTCCTCGGCCATCTGCTCGCGCAGCCAGGTCAGCAGTGCGACCAGCCCCATCCGCTGCGCCAGCGCGGCCTCGTGCAGCGCCTGGCCGACGTGGCGCAGGTCGGTGAGGTGGCGCTCGCCGTCGACGCGGCTCAGCACCCGGGCGGTCAGCCCCTCGGCGACCGCCGTCTCCAGCACCGCGGCGACCCCGCGCAGGCCCAGCAGCACCGCCCACTCGCGCATGGTGGAGGCCACCCGGTCGGTCAGGGCGTCCCCCTCGGCGTCGAGCTCGACGGCGCGGTGACCCACGAACGAGGTGAGCGCCGCGCTGCGGACCCGCACCGCGCGGTGCGGCTGCTCCATCGCCTCGAGCAGGCGCAGCCACTCGGTCGCCGCGGGGGTGGTGAAGACGCTGCCGCCGCCGGCGACCACGGCCGGCACGCCCACCGCCGCGAGGGCCTCGCGCACCACGGCCAGGTTGCGGCCGGTGTGGGCCAGCACCGCCACGTCGCGCGGGCACAGCGCCCTGCCCTCGAACCTCGCCCCGGAGGTCAGCAGTCGCTTGATGTCGTGGGCGACGTCGCGGCCGATCAGCTCGCGGACCTCGGGCATCCGCAGCGCGCTGCGTCCCCGGCGGCCCAGCTGCTCGCGATGTACGACGCGCAGCCGGAACGGGGCGGCGACCGGCGCGCCGGTGAGCCGCGAGCCGGCGTTCTCGGCGTCCACCGGGCGCACCACGATGTCCTCGTCGCCCAGCGCCGCGCCGCGCAGCACGACCTGCAGGGAGTCGACCAGCGGCTGGTCCGAGCGCCAGTTGGTGGCCAGCGTCTTGCGGGTCGACGCCGAAGCGGCCGCGGCCAGGTAGGTCACCACGTCGCCGCCGCGGAAGGCGTAGATCGCCTGCTTGGGGTCGCCGATCAGCACCATCGCGGCGTGCCCGGTGAAGGCCCGGTCCAGGACCTGCCACTGCACCGGGTCGGTGTCCTGGAACTCGTCGACCAGCACCACCTTCCAGCGCTGCCGCATCCGCTCGCGCGCCGGCGCGTCCTGCTCGTGCAGCGCGACGGCGAGCTGGGAGAGCAGGTCGTCGTAGCTGAGCACGCCCAGGCGGCGCTTGCGGCGCTCCATCTCCGCGCGCACGGCGCGCACGAAGGCCACCCGCCGCCCGGCCACGGTGTCGGGCGCCTCGGCGGCCGGGGCCAGCTCGGCCTGCGGGTCGGCGACCGCCGCGCGGGCCAGCGCCAGTCCCTCGGCGCGGGTGAACGCGGGCGAGTCGTCGTCGGCGAACCCGCGCAGGTAGAGGTCGTCGACCACCTCGACCAGCAGCTCGTCGAGGTCCTCGACCAGCCGGGCGCCGGCGTCGGTGTCGCCGGCGACGCCGAGGCTGCGCAGGACCAGCTGGCAGAACTGGTGGGTGGTGGCGATGGTGGCGGCGTCGAAGGAGGCCAGCGCCTCGCGCACCCGGCGCAGCCGGCTGTCCAGCTCGTCGGCCTCGGCGTCGAGCAGCAGCTCCACGACCGCGCTCGGACGGGTCTGCGCGGGCGCCCCGAGCTCGGGGTGCAGCCGCGCGGACAGCGCCTGCTCGAGCTCGACGAGCTGGTCGCGGACCCGCTCGCGCAGCTCCTGGCTGGCGGCGCGCCCGAAGGTCACCACCAGCATCTCCTCGAGCCGGGCCGCGCCCTCGGCGACGAACCGGGCGACCAGGGCGCCGATGGTCCAGGTCTTGCCGGTGCCGGCGCTGGCCTCCAGCAGCGTGGTGCCGACGCGCGGCAGGGGGTCGGTGATCGAGAACGTGCCGGGGCCGGCGGGGCTGGGCGGCTCCGGGCTGGGCGGCTCCGAGCTAGGCGACTCCGGGCTCATCGGTGATCCCCCAGCGCTCGACGAACTCCGCGGGGCTCAGCGTGCGCAGCTGCTCGCGCACGTGCTCGAGCAGTTGGGCCGCGCTCTCCTCGGACTCGGCGTCCATCCGCAGCACCTCGGCGCGGTCCGTGCGGCGCCGCACGACGAGCTCCCCGATGCTGGGCAGGCCGAGGAATCCTCCGGTCAAGCTGCTGAGCGCCAGCCAGCCCAGCGTGGTCACCCGGCGCAGTCCCTGGCGCACGTGGGCCTCGAGAGTCACCTCGTAGCGCGTGTCGGCCGTCAACCCGTCCTGCGTCTCCCCCGCTGCCATGACGACAGCCTAGGGTCCGCCCGCTCACAGCGGTCCCACCCGTTCGCCGCCCTCCATCAGCGGTCCCCAGATGCGCCAGGCGTACTGGCCCAGCCGGCTGGGCTCGTCGTTCCAGCGCTCCTCGGCACCGGGCGGGTCGAGCAGGCAGCGCAGCGGCGCCCGCTCCCCCCACACCTGGACGTGCGGCGGGTCGTCCTGCTCGCCGGGGACCGGGCTGCGGTCGCTGCTGTCCCACTCCCGGGCGGCAAGCGCGACCGGGTCGGCGTCGTCGCCCATCCGCTGGCGCCGCACCCCCTCGGCGTACGCCGCCGCGGTGCGCAGCGGCAGCGGCAGCGGCTCGCGCATCCCGCGGTCGTAGACGTCGACGAGCTCGCGCAGCCAGGTCAGCGCCCGCTCGTCGAGCGGCCCGGACAGCGCCCGCGACGGCCCGGCCCGGCCGCGGCCCACGGCGTGTCCGGTCCAGCTCTCGTCGGGGTGCCCGGCGCTGAGCGCGAGCAGGTCGACCCACGAGGCGAGGCGCTGCTTGGCGCGCAGCGAGGAGTAGCTGACGACCACCCGCCGGTTGCCGATCACCGAGCCGACGGTGCCGGTCAGCCGGCGCCCGTCGCCGAGGTCGACGTCGACGTCGAGGGTGCGCGGCGTGCCGGCACGCAGGTGCTCGGTCTGCTCGACGAGCTTGCGGACCTCGGTGCCCACCTCGCCGAGCGTGCGTGCGCCCAGCTGGCCCGGCGGGAGCAGTCCGCGCAGCTGCTCGGCCTGCATGCTGGAGCGGGGATCCATGCCGGCCAGGATGTCGGCGAGCAGCCGGTCGCCCACCGCCCAGCGCTCCAGGCCGTCCAGCGCGATCGGGATGGCGTCGTGGACCTCCTCGGCCTCCAGCGGCGCGGTGATCTCCAGGCGGCTGCGCAGGAACGCGCGCACCGGGTGGGCCAGGAAGCGCTGCAGGTCGGCCAGTGCGACGTCGCCGGGCGCGCGGGCGGGCAGCGGCTCGCTCAGCAGCGGGCCGACCTCGATGCGCGGTCGTCGCGACGCCTCGGCCCCCGCGCAGGCGGCGCGGTCGAAGCTGAACGGCTCGGGGGTGCCGAGCGCCCCGGGCACCAGGTTGCGCGGGTCGAAGGGCTGCAGGGGGTGGCGGACCACCACGTCGAGCGGCGTTCCGGTGCCGGAGACGGCCGTGGCGTGGACGGCGTCGACGAGCTCCCCGAGCGGTACGGCGGGCGGCCGGCGCGCCCCGCTGTGCTCGTTGGCCCCGGTGTAGGTGACCACGAGCCGGTCGGTGGCGGCCATCACCGCGTCGAGGAGGAGCTGGCGGTCCTCGCTGCGGGCGTCGCGCTCCCCGGTCAGGGGCCGGCGCCCCAGCACGTCGTCGCCGTCGACGGCGCCGGTGCGCGGGAAGACCCCGTCGTCGAGCCCGACCAGGCAGACCACCCGGTGCGGCACCGAGCGCATCGGCACCATCGTGCAGACGGTGAGGGTGCCGGTGCGGAAGTTCGCCCGGGTGGGGCGCCCCGCCAGCCGCCGCTCGAGCAGGGCGCGCACATCGGCCAGGCCCAGGGTGGCACCGGAGCCGTCTGCGCCGCCGCCGTGCGCCCGGGCGGCTTCGGCGGTGCGCGCGAGCTCGCGCTCGAGTTGGGTGACCTGCCAGCGGTCGTCGGGCGGCACGTCGGTGAGCCCCGCCACGGCCTCGCCGAGCGCGGTCATCCACTCGGTGACCGGTCCGGAGGCCAGCAGCCGGCGCAGCGCGGCGTCGAGCCGGTCGATCATCTCCGCGAACCGGCCGGCCAGGTCGATGTCGTTGCTGGCCACGTCGTCGACCGGCAGCGCGCTCGCGAGCCAGCGGTGCTCGTCCTCGGCCATGGCGACGCCGAGCAGCACCCGGTCCAGCCCGGCGCGCCAGGTGTTCTGCCCGAACCGGGCGAGCCGGAAGGCGCCACGGTGGGTCGCGTCGAGGCCCCAGCGGACCCCGGCCTGCTCGACCCAGCGGCCCAGCCGGGCCAGCTCGTCGTCGTCGAAGCCGAACCGGCGCCGCACCGGCTCGGCCGCCGCCAGGTCGAGGACCTCGGTGGCGGTGACCCGGCCGCCGGCGAGCTCGACGAGCCGTCCGGCGACCGAGAGCAGCGGGTTCGTGCTGGTCAGGGCGCGGTCGGCCAGCCGCACCCGCAGCCGGTGAGCGGGGTGGCCCGCACTGCCGGCCACCACGTCGCCGAGCCCGAACCCGGCCTGCACCAGCGGCGCGTAGGTCTCGATGTCGGGGCACATCACCAGGATGTCGCGCGGCTCCAGCGTCGGGTCGTCGGCGAGCAGCCCGACCAGCACCTCGCGCAGCACGTCGATCTGGCGCGCGGAGCCGTGGCAGGCGTGCACCTGCACCGAGCGGTCCTCGGGGGCCACCACCCGGCCGGCGCGGGTGCGCGCGTCGGGAAGCCGGTTGGCGCGCAGGTCCCCCTGCAGCCAGCCCAGCAGCGTCGCCGGCTCGGTGGCGCGGCGCGCCACCGGCTCGTCGCTCGCGCCGGTCGCGGCCAGGGCACGCTGCAGCTCGCGGGCGTCGCGGCCCAGCGAGGCCAGCAGCGGGTGCCGCACGGCCTCGACGGTGTCGTCGTCGTGGCGCGGCACGGACCCCGGCGCGCCGGCGAGGACCGGCGCCAGCTCCTCCCACAGGGTGGTCGAGGCCTGCGGCAGCCAGAGGTGCACGTCGCGCAGGGCACCCAGGGCGTCGAGCAGCTCGACCTCGGTGGCCGGGAGCCGGGTGTGCCCGAAGAGCGAGAGCCGAGGCGGCAGGTCCAGTCCGTCGCCGCCGGCGCGGAGCCGGTCCAGGGTGCGGGCGTGGCGCACGTCGGGCGGGTCGGCGTCGACCCGCTCGAGGACCCGGCGCAGGAGCTCGGGCTGCCAGGCGAGGTCGTGGTCGAGGCGGCCGCCGGCCGCGTCGGTGTCGTCCCCGGCACGCCAGGCGGCGACCAGACCCGGGCGCTGCACGGCGTACGACGCGAAGAGGCCGGCCAGGCGGCGGGCCACCGACCACCGCCGGTTGCGGCGCAGGGCGGCCTCCTCCCCGTCCAGGCCGTGGCCGAGGTGGGCCGCCAGCGTGGAGCACCATGGCTCGCCGAGGCTCGCGTCGATGGCCTCGAGCACCGGCCAGACCAGCCGCTCGGGGTCCCAGGGGTCGTCGCGGTCCACCCCGAGCAGCAGCGCCACCAGCGAGTGCGGGGTGAGGAAGCGGACCCCCGCGCAGACGCCGTCACCGCCGCCGGGTCCGGCCCCGAGCCGGTGCGAGAGCCGCTGGGTGAGCCAGCGCTCGACGCCGCGCGCCGGGACGACCACGACTTCCTCGGCGAACGGATCCGACAGCGGCCGTGCCAGCAGGTCGCCGAGCGCGTCGGCGAGCTGGTCGGTGCGCGGTGCGCGGTGGATCCGCAGAGTCACCGCGGCAGCATCGCACGCGCCGCCGACACCCGCCGCCCTACCCTCGGCTCGGCCTCAGCCGTGCCGGACCCACGGCGAGGGGGTGCGGACTCCCGGCGCCCAGTCCTGGCCGACGCCGGCCCGGCGCATCCGCACGGTCACCGCCACGGTGCGCGGCTCGCCCAGGCAGGCGCGGGGCACGCGGATGGCGACGTCGGTGTCGGCGTAGACGTCGGCCCGGGCACTGAGCCGCGGGCAGGCGACCTGACGCCCCCGCCCGGCGTACCCCTGGACGCGGTCGAGGCGGATGCCCCCGGAGTTGGGGATCACGGTGACCCGGTGGCTCGGCGCCCCGGAGTCGCGGCGGGTGTGGATCCAGAAGGTGTAGCGGTCCTCGAGGGAGAGCCGGCGGGCGTGGGCGACGGTGACGTTGAGGGCGGTGGCGTGGTTGACGCGGACCCGGGTGATGTCGGCGCCCGGGTCGCCGGCCGGGTCCGTGAGCGTGGCGGTCGCGGCCCCTGCGGCGGGACCACCGACAGTCAGGACCACCAGCGTGGCGGGGACCGTCGCCAGCGCGGTGAGCGCGGCACGCAGTCGGGTGCCTCGAGCGTGGGGCCTCATGTCTTCTCCTTCGTCCGACCCTCGAGATCGACCTTGCCCGTCCAGACAGAAACCGCCCCCGGTGGTTCTCCGCTGCGTGAGGGAGCCCCGGGGGCGGTTGGCATCTGGACCCCTCAGTACCCGTTCTGGGGGATCACATGCGCTGTAGAGCGAGAAATTCCCGCGAAACCCTTGTCAGGGCTGGAACACCACCTTCACCATGCCCTCCTCCTTCTTCTGGAAGTGCGCGTAGGCCGACGGGGCCTCATCGAGCGGCAGGTGGTGGGTGGCGAAGGCGTCGACGCCCAGCGGGTCGTCGTCGGTGAGCAGCGGCATCAGCTCGTCGGTCCAGGCGCGGACGTTGGCCTGCCCCATCCGGATCTGCACCTGCTTGTCGAAGAGCTGCATCATCGGGATCGGGTCCATCGCGCCGCCGTAGACGCCGGAGATGGACACGGTGCCGCCGCGCCGGACGGCGTCGAAGGCGGTGTGCAGCGCGGTCATCCGGTCGACGCCGGCGGTCTTCATCAGCCGCTCGGAGATCGCGTCGGGCAGCATCCCGGTGATCTTCTGCACCGCGGACGCGATCGGCGAGCCGTGCGCCTCCATGCCGACCGCGTCGATGACCGAGTCGGGCCCGCGGCCGCCGGTCAGCTCGCGCACCACCGAGCCGACGCCGCCCACCTTGTGGGCCTCGTCGAAGTCGAGGGTCTCCACCCCGAAGCGCTCCAGACGTGCCAGTCGCTCGGGGATGCGGTCCACCGAGATCACCCGGTGCCCGGCCCTGGCACCCATCCGGGCGGCCATGTCCCCGATCGGCCCGGCGCCCAGCACCAGCAGCGTGCCGCCGTCGGGCACGTCGGCGTACTTCAGGCCCTGCCAGGCGGTCGGCAGCACGTCGGAGAGGAACAGGAAGCGGTCGTCGGCGGGGCCCTCGGGCACCTTCATCGCGGCGAAGTCCGCGTACGGGACGCGCAGGTACTCGGCCTGCCCGCCGGGCACCTGGCCGTAGAGCTTGCTGTAGCCGTAGAAGCTCGCGCCGGTGCCGTGCTCGTGGTTCTGGGTGGTCTCGCACTGGCTCATCAGGTTGCGCTCGCACATCCAGCAGGTGCCGCAGCAGACGTTGAACGGGATCACCACCCGGTCGCCCACGCGCAGGTTCGTGATCGAGGAGCCGACCTCGGCCACGATGCCCATCGGCTCGTGGCCGACCACGTCGCCGGGCTCCATGAACGGGGCCAGCGTCTCGTAGAGGTGCAGGTCTGAGCCGCACAGGCCGGTCGAGGTCACCTTGATGATCGCGTCGGTGGGCTCCTCGATGCGCGGGTCGGGGACCTCGATCACGCGGATGTCGTGGACGCCTTGCCAGGTCACTGCCTTCACTGCGAACTCCTCGGCTGTCGAATGGGGGGTGCGCCACCTGCGGTACCCGCCCAGGCTCCATGTAACGCGGGGTTATGCCCGCCACCACAGCGTCGTGACGCTGCGGTAGTGGGCATAACCCCGCGTTACAGCGGGATGGGGGCCGCGGGCGGCGGGGGCGGGGTGGGGCGCGAGCGCAGCCGGCGTACGGCGCGTCGGGGGGCCGAGCCGAGGGCGGCCCGGGCGGCGTTCGCCCCGCAGGCGCCGTGGACGCCGCCGCCGGGGTGGGCGGCGGCCGAGGCGAGGTAGAGGCCCGCGATCGGCGTGGTGGGCCGCCCGGTGCCGGGCACGGGGCGGAAGACCAGCTGCTGCTGGAGCTGGGCGGTGCCGCCGTTGACCGAGCCGCCGACCAGGTTGGCGTCGTGTGCCTCGAGCTCGCGTGGCCCCAGCACCCGGCGCACGAGGGTCGCGTCGGCGAAGCCCGGCGCCAGCTCCTCGAGGCGGCGTTCCATCGCGTCGACGGTACGGCGCACCACCAGGTCGTCGGCTCCGTGCGGGAGGTGGGTGTAGGCCCAGAAGGACTCCGTGCCGGCCGGCGACCGGGTCGCGTCGCTGGTGGTCATCTGTCCGGTGAGCAGGAACGGGCGATCCGAGAGCTGACCGGCCTGAGCCCCGTTGCGCAGCCCGGCCTCGTAGCGGACCATCTCCTCCAGGGAGTCGCCGACGTGCACCGTGCCCGGCGCCACCGACGGGGCCACCCCCCAGGGCACCGGTCGGTCCAGCGCCCAGTCGATCTTGACCGTGCCCGGGTCCCAGGTGAAGCGGCCCATCCGGCGGCGCAGCCGCTCGGGGAGGTCGGCCCACGGCACCAGCGCGCCGTACAGCGAGGTCGCGGCGACGTCGGCGAGCACCGCCCGGGTGGCGTGGTACTCCTCGCCGCCGGCCACCCGGACGCCAGTGGCGCGTCCCTCGTGGACGAGCACCCGCTCCACGCGACTCGCGCAGCGCAGCTCGCCTCCCCGGGCCTCGAAGCGCCGCGCCATCGCCGCGGTCAGCTGGCCGGCGCCGCCCTCGGGCACCGGGAACCCGACATGCTGGGCGAGCATGGTCATCAACCAGCCGAAGCCACCCGAGCCCGCCCCCACCAGCGGGATGTCGGCGTGCAGCGCGTTGCCGGCGATCAGCATCCGGGCCGAACGGCCGCCGAAGCTCTCCCGCACCAGCTCGACCGCCGGGCTCAGCAGCGTGCGCACCAGGTCCAGGCCGCCGACCCGGGGCAGCTTCGCGGCCAGCGGGAGCGCCGCCCGCACCGGCGGGAACGGGCCCAGCAGCGTCCCGACCACGTCGTCGGCGATCCGCGCGAACGTCGCGTACATGTCGAGCCAGGCCTGGCCGTCCCCGCGATGGTCCTCCTCGAGCCCGGCCGCGGTGTCCTCGGCCGAGCGGTGCAGCAGCGCCCACCCGCCGTCGCTGAAGGCGTGGCCCAGCGGTGCCGGCGCGTGCCGCCAGCGCAGTCCGTGCTCCTCGAGACCCAGCCCGGAGATGACCGGGCTCGCGGCTCCCAGCGGGTAGAAGGCGCTGGCGGTGTCGGTGACGAAGCGGGGATCGAGGTCCCGGCTGCTGTGCACGGCGCCGCCCACGCCGGCGGAGGCCTCGAGCAGGAGCACGTGCCACCCGGCGTCGACGAGCAGGTTGGCGGCCGTCAGCCCGTTCGGCCCGGCGCCGACCACGATCGCGTCGTAGGCGGGCATCAGCTGGTCTTCATCCCCGCTTCACGGCCCTCCGCCAGGTAGGCGATGCGCTGCAGCGACTCCCGGTTGCGGGGATGGAGCAGCACGTCCTGCACCGGCGCCGGGGTGATCGCGCCGAGGCCCTCGGTGGCACGCTCGAGCATCGTCACCAGGCAGCCCTCCTGGTGGTCCTCGATCCGCAGGCTGACCACCGCCACCCCCGCGGGCCAGGCGCGCGCCCTCAGGTCCAGGCGGCGACCCGGGTGCACCTCGAGCACCTCGGTGTAGTCGTCGAGGAGCAGCGGCCACAAACCCACCGAGTGGTGGATCCGGCTGCCGAGCTCGGGCCAGTTCTCGTCCACGTCCCGGATGCGGCAGGCGCCCACCACCCACTGCCCGTACACCCAGCCGTCCGTCAGCACCGCCCACACGTGCTCGGGAGTGCACCGCATCACTCGTCGCGTCGTACTCATGAGGGAGGGGTACCCACCGGGGGTCCCCTCAACCGGCCCGCCGCGCGAGTCTCCGTGCGCACCGGGCAGGATGAGTCGAATCAGGAGGGCTGGGTACTGCCTTGTCCGGGCTGGGACGGCGACTGCGACCCGTGCCACGAGCAACGCGCGTCGACCCCGCCCTCGAGGTCCTCAGCCATCTCGGACCAGCACCGCCGCTGGAAGGTACGGACACCCGGCACAAGTCTGACGAGGGGAGCTGCACCACGTGGAGCAGGACGCAAGCATCTCAGGGGATCCCACGGCGACATCCTGGGCGTTCGAGCACCACCCTCAGCCGGTCTTCCTGCTGCGCACGGGAGCCCTCGAGGTGGCCGCCATCAACGCCGCCGCCCGCACCATGCTCGCCGCCCACGACGCCGTGGGCCGCCCGGCCCGCGACGCGCTGGCCGGACTGGGCCGCTGGGACCTGTTCGACCAGGTCCTGCGCACCGGCCAGCCGGCCCGGGGACGCGGTTGGAGCGTCACCGTGCCGGAGCCGGCGGGGACTCGCGAGGTCGAGCTCGACCTCACCCTGCACCCGTGGCGCGACGCCTCCGGCGCGGTGATCGGCGTGGCGGCCTTCGGGGAGGACCTGATGGCCGCCGCCCGGGAGGGCGCGATGGCCGCGGCCGCCGTCGAGCCGGTGGACCTGGTGACCGAGATGCAGGACGCGCTGCTGCCCTCCGGGGTCCCGGTGCTGCCGCGGCTCTCGATCGCCGCCGGCTACCTGTTCGCCTCGCCCGGCAGCGACGCCGGCGGCGACTGGTTCGACACCGTGCTGCTGCCCGACGGGCGCTTCGCGCTCGTCGTCGGCGACGTGATCGGTCACGGCGCGGAGGCCTCGGCGGTGATGGCCCGGCTCCAGGCGGTCGCCCATGAGCGCCTGGAGAGCGGCGCCTCGACGGCAGAGACGATGTCCAGCCTGGACCGCTTCGCGCTGGGCCAGCCGGACGCCCCGGGCACCACCGTGTGCGTGGTCGTCATCGACTCGCGCACCGGCGAGCTGGAGTACTGCTCGGCCGGTCACCCACCACCGTTGCTGGTCGGGGCGCACGGCGACTTCCGCTACCTCGCCCCCTCGCGCCACGGCCCGCTCGGCACCCGGTGCGCCTACACCCCGACCTTCGACCGGCTCGAGCCGGGGATGCTGCTCGCGCTCTACTCCGACGGCCTGATCGAGCGGCCCGGACGACCGACCTCCGAGAGCACCGTGGAGCTGGCCCGGATCGCCGGCGTCGCCCACGCCTCACTGCCCCGGCGTGGCGCCCTGAGCGAGGTCGGCTCCCAGGTGCTCGCCCGGATGGTCGCCCAGTCGGGCCTCGACGACGATGCGACCCTGCTGCTCGCCCAGCGCACCGCGCCGGCCGAGGCGCTGGAGATCAAGCTCCCCGCCGACCCGGCCGAGCTGAGCACGGTGCGCCACCAGCTCGGCGACTGGCTGGACTGGCTGGGCGTACGCCGCCTGGACCGGTCGGCGATCCTGCAGGCCTGTCACGAGGCGGTCAGCAATGCCGCCCAGCACGCCTACGACGACGGCGCCAACGGCGCGCTCTCCGTGCACGCCTCGCTCGGCGACGACGGGCTACTCACCGTCACCGTCGAGGACCAGGGGCGCTGGCGTGAGCCGGATCCCGGCGCCGAGGGCCTCGGCCTGATGCTGGCCGCCGGCCTCGTCGACCAACTCACCGTGAAGCGCTCCGAGCAGGGCACCACCGTGCGCATCGAGCACCGTCCGATGCGTCAGGTGACGCTGCTGGAGACCTCCGAGGCTCCGCACCGCCAGGCCGGACGCGAGGGTGTCCCCGAGACCGAGATCCAGCGCCTGCCCGGACGGGTCCGGGTCCAGGGCCCGCTGGACCGCGAGGCCAACGAGCGGCTGCGCTTCGCGCTCCTGCACGCCGGCCGGGCGGGCACGTCGTCGTTCACGGTGGACCTCAGCGGCGCCACGATGCTGGCCGGCGTCGCCGTCCGCGAGCTGTTCGAGGCCGTCCGGCGCGCCACCGAGCACGGGGTCCAGGTCAACCTGATCGCGGCGGCCGGCTCTCCCGCCCAGCACGTCCTGGAGCTGGTCGCACTCCCCTACCGGACCCGGGAGACCTGAGCGCGGCCCAGGATCGGGTCACCGGGTCCGCGCGCTCAGCGCTGGGCGCGGACGAACTTGTGCGTGCCGTCGCACCACGGCTTGCGCTGCGAGCGGTCGCAGGCGCACACCGCGACCACCGGGCGGGTGACCGGGTGCTCGACGCCCTGCTCGTCGCGGATCGTGTCCGCGCCGCGGACCAGCAGCGGACCACCGGGGCTGGTGGTGCGGACCTGGACGCTGCGCTCGCCGGTCACGACGCCGCGTCCAGCGACTCGCTCGCCTGGGGCTGCCAGCGGTCGACGAGCTCCTGACCGGCCAGCGCGTCCAGGGCCAGGCAGGCGGCCGCCCCGAAGAGCACGTCGCGCGCGAGCTCGGGCTCGGCGGCCACCAGGCTGCCGCAGATGTCGCGTACGGCGACCTGCTCGTGCACGGCGTCGGCCTCCACGTGCTCGTGGAAGTAGGCCGACACGGGCGCCGGCAGACCGACCCGCTCGATCCCCGCCGCGATCCGGCGGCAGGGCACCGAGCTGGTCGCCTCGAAGGCCGCGAGGTGGCCCATCGAGGCGCCCCGCAGCCGGCGGTGGAGCCCGAACAGGGACATCACGTTGTTGACCGCGAGGGTCAGTGCGCTGACCTCGTCGATGTAGGCGCCGTAGCCGTCGTCCAGGTCGGCCGCGCGCAGGGCGTCGGCGTAGAGCCGGGCGTGCAGCCGTTCCGGGCGCCCGCCTCCGAACTCGTCGTACTGCAGCTCGGCCAGCGCCACCTTGGCGGCGCCGTCCAGGCGCGCCATCTGGAAGGCCTGGGGATCGGACTCCTTGAGGTGGTAGATGCTGCGCAGCCTCAGGAACTCGCGCACCTGGGACAGGTCGGCCTCGCGCTGCAGGTAGGACGCCAGGCTGCCCCCGTCCATGGCCTCGATCAGCCCGAAGAGCTGATCGGCCGAGGGCCGGTCGTCGTCCAGCGCGGCCTGCACCTCGGCGCCGGTGCGCGCGCGGAGCTCGGCCTCGAAGGCCTCCTCCAGCCGCAGCCGCAGCCGGATCAGCTCCGGGTCCCACTCCAGAGCCGGGTCCACCCCGTCGAAGCCGCGGTAGTGCATCTCGTAGAGCACCCACAGCGTGAGCTGGGCGTCCTCGTCGGCGACCAGACTGCCGGCGGCCGCAGCCGACCGCCAACCGGCGTGCAGCTCGTCGCCGTCCAGGTCGACGCCTGCCGGGCCGTCCTGGAGGGCGAGCAGCACGCGCTCGCTCAGGGGACCGCGCGGGGTGGGGGGCTTCATCGTTCGTCTGTCCTTCCGGGGTGTGACACGTGGATCCCTATACCCGTCCCGGTGGGCGGTCATGCTGACACGGCAGGGTGGCGCAGGTGGGCCGCGTCACCCGCTGCCCCACTCGGAGTTGGCAGCTCAGCGCGCCGCGGGCTTGCCCTGGTCTTCGCCGAGCCAGGTCCCGAGGTCGCGCAGGATCCGGGTGAGCAGGCGCGAGACCTGCATCTGGGTCACCCCGATCTCGTCGGCGATCTCCTGCTGGGTGCGACCCTCGAAGTAGCGCAGCTGCAGGATCCGGCGATCGCGCGGACGCAGCCGGCGTACGACGGGGCGCAGCACGACGCGCGCCTCGGCGGCCTCGCGCTCGCCCTCGTCGTCGTGCACCAGCCCGTCCCCGACCGTCATCGAGGAGTCCGCGCCGACCGGGCGGTCCAGCGACGTCGGGAAGAAGCAGCCCTCCGCGGCCAGGGCCTCGGCCACGGACTTCTCGTCCTCGTCGAGGCTGAGGGCGATCTCGGCGACGGTGGGCGCCGGACCCCCGCCCTGGGCGAGGGTGGCACGGGCGGCGACCACCCGGGACTGGATCTCCTGCACCCGCCGAGGCGGCCGCACGGTCCAGCCGAGGTCGCGGAAGTACTTGCGCAGCTCCCCGCGGATCGTCGGCACCGCGTAGGAGAGGAAGTTGTGGTCCCGCGAGGCATCGAACTGGCGCGTCGCCCGGATCAGCGCGACATAGGCAACCTGCTCGAGGTCCTCGAGGGGGATGCCCTTGTCCCGGTGCCGCGAGGCCATCGAGCGAGCGACCACCATGTTGAGGACCACGACCCGCCCGAGAGCCTCATCGCGGACCCGTTCGTCGTCGGCCTCGGCGGCACGCTGCAGGAGCAGCGCCGTCAGCTGTTGGCGGCGTGCCCGCGAGAGCCGGTCATCGCCGAGGCGGTCGGCCACGGCGAGCGCCTCGTCGAGGTCCTCCGCGCGCAGCGGCTGCTCCTCGGCGTCGGCGGCGCCCTGATCGTCCTGCGTGGCGAGGGCGGTCCCGGCGAGATCCCCCTCGTCGAGGTCGAGGGGAAGAGCTGTGGTCAGGGTGTGCTGCATGCGGTCGTCCTGGTGGGGGAACTTGCGCCATGCCCGCCGGTGTCTTCAGCAGGTGGGGTGTCACGGACCCGGGACGAACGTCGTCGCCCGAGCCGACCGACATCACCATTCCCAGGTGGTTCGACGGTAAACCAGAAATCTGGTCTGGACCAGGGTGCCGGCCGGTCGGGATCCCCCGCGCCCCGACCGACCCAGTCCCTCAGTCGGTGCGGCTCTTGTCCGCGGCCGCCTTCTCGGTCTCCGCCCCCGCGGTCGAGAGCTTGCCCGAGACGCTCTCCAGGTGGGCGCGCACGAACCACTGGAACTTCTCCAGCTCGGCGGTGTGGCCGATCAGCACGTCCTCGGTGACCGGGTCGAGCTCGCCGACGATCTCGATCGCCTTGCGGCTCTCCTCGATCAGGCCGTTGTAGACCTGGTCCAGCGCGCCGAGGTGGGCGAGCACGGTGTCGCGCCCCAGCGAGTAGTCGTCCCAGGTCCGGTCGGCCACGACCGCGCCGACGGTGCCCCGCGGGGAGCCACCCATCGTCGCGATCCGCTCGGCGACCTCGTCGGCGTAGCCGCGCACCAGCTCCACCTGCGGGTCGATCATCTCGTGGACGGCGATGAAGTGCGGGCCGACGACGTTCCAGTGGATGTGCTTCAGCGTCAGGTGCAGGTCGTTGTAGGCACTGAGCCGTCCCTGCAGGACCGCGATCGCCTTGTTGCTGTCCTTGGCGGTCAGTCCGGGCACGGTGTACTTGACGCTCACGTGATCACTCCTGGCTTTCGATGAACAGGACACTTGCTGGGTACCCGGCCCCACCGGCGACAAACGCCGCGCCGGCAGCCCCGGCGCCCGGCCGGTCACCGCTCAGCTGCTCGGCACGGCGGGCTGCGCGTCCCCGGCCGCCTGGAGCTCGGCGATCACGATCTTGCCCATCCGCAGCATCGCCTGCACGGCCTCGGGCCCGCTCAGCAGAGCGGGGAGGTCGGCAGGCACCACCTGCCAGCTCAGGCCGAACCGGTCCTTGAGCCAACCGCACATCGACTCCTGCCCGCCGTCGGCGGTGAGCGCCTGCCAGTAGTGATCGATCTCGCTCTGGTCGGCGCACCCGACGGAGAACGAGACCGCCTCGGTGAACGCGGACCCGGAGCGGCCGTTGAGGCAGACGAAGCTCGTGCCGGCGAGGGTGAGCTCGGCGGCCAGCATGCTGCCCTGCTCTCCGGGCGCCTCGGGCTCGAGACGCTGGACGGCGCCGACCACGCTGTCGGGGAACACCCGGGTGTAGAAGTCGATCGCCTCCTCGAGGTCGTTCTCGAACCAGAGGGAGGGCGTGAGGCGGACCATGGCGTAGCTCCTTGTCGTCGGTGAGGATCGACAGGACAGACCGGCCGCCCGCAGCCGACTCATCGCCGCGGTGCTGGCCCGGCGGCGGGGGCCGTCAGCTCCCCATCAGCTGCTGCGCGTCGGGGGTGAGCGCATCCAGGGCCCGGCGCAGGGCGGTGACCACCGTGCCCGCCGCGAAGAGCTCGTCGTCGGTCCCGGCGCGTGCGGCGATGACGGCCTCGGCGAGCTGACGGATCGCGTCCTCGGCCTCGCCGCGCGCCGCCGGCTCCATCTCGGGACCGTCGATCGAGCGCAGCGCCACCGCCGTACGGCGCAGCGCATGCGCGGCGGGCGGGCGCAGCGACGCGCCCAGCGCCACCTCGTCGCGGTCGGAGTGCTCGACGCGGGTCACCAGGACCGTGATGTCCTCGACCAGGAACGCGAGCTGCTCCAGGGCGCGGGCCTGCTCATAGATCCGGTCCGCCTCCTCGGCCCAGCGGCGCGCACGCCAGTTCGCGCGACGCGACTCGGTGGCCTCCTGCACCATCTGCTGCATCTGCTGGGCGCGTGGCGAGATCGCCCACTGCCGCCCCCTCCACTCCTCAGGGCTGAGCAGTCGCTCCTGCTCGAGGCCCTCGGCGAGGTCGTCGAGCTGGTCGGCCAGCGTCCGTCGCAGGGAGTCCTGGGTGTGCCGGGTCGAGGAGAGCGGGAGCGAGGGGAAAGCGGCGTTGATGACGACGCCGATCACTCCGCCGAACACGGTCAGCCCCAGGTAACCGAACACGTAGTGCCAGGGATCGCTGCCGCCGAGGATCAGCACGAACAGGCCGGCCACCGGCACGTAGCTCGCCATCGCCGAGATCCGTCTCCACCCGCCGATCAGCGTGCCGATCGCCACCACGAACCCCAGGGCGATCACCGCGGGCACGTCGACCGCGCGCGCCATCATCGCCAGGCCCGCCCCGAGCAGGATCGCGACTCCCGCCTGCAGCGCCGTGCGCAGCGTGCTGGCGACGGTGGTCGACACGCAGATCACCGCGCCGAGCGGCGCGTAGTAGGGGTACTCGTCGGCCACGCCGCCCAGCGGCAGCATGGCGAGCCAGGCCAGCGCGGCGGCTACCGCGGCCTTGAGCGCGACGTGCACGCGCGGGTGCTGCACGAGGGCGGTGATCGGGTGGCTGAGCATCCTCCCCACGGTAACCGGCTCGCCTCAACCCCTCACCGGACGGCGAAGAGCCCGTGCGCGCCCCGCTCGGCGTCGAGCATCACGTGTGACACGAAGGGGTAGTGCCCGGCCTCGGGGAAGGTCAGCTCGACGAAGCCGCCTTGGGCGGCCTGCAGCCCGAGACTCTGCGCCCCGACCCCGGGCGTGCGCGGCAGCAGGTAGGCGCCCTCGGCCCACACGGTGTCGAACTGGCCGCCGACGACGTGGAACGACGTCGCCCGGTTGGGGCCGGCATCGAGCACCCAGACCCGGACCCGCCCGCCCACCCGAGCCGGCAGCGGGTCGTGGTCGTACTGGTCGGCGTAGCCGTTGAAGACCACCGCGTCCGGCTGCTCCGTGGCGAGCGCGTCGGCGTCGACCGGACCGCCCTGCGCGCCGTAGTAGTGCTCGGACTGCACCAGCAGGTAGCTGCGGTCGACCGCGGGCAGCCGGCGGGGCTCGATCACCACTGCGCCGTGCATCCCGTTGGCGATGTGCGCCGACATCGGCATCGTCGAGCAGTGGTACATCCAGATCCCCGCCCGGGACGCGGTGAACCGGTAGGTCAGCGACTCCCCGGGCGCGATCGTGCGCATCGGGCGGTCGGGGGCGAGGGCACCGGCATGGAAGTCGATGGAGTGCCCGATGCTCCCGTCGTTGACCAGCGTGATCACGAAGACGTCGCCGACGCGTCCGTGCAGCACCGGCCCCGGAGCGACGCCGTCATAGGTCCACAGCGTCTGGCTGACGCCCGGCGCCACGTCGCGCTCGACCTCGGTGACGGTGAGCGTACGGCGGTGCACGCGGGCGTCGCCGAGCGGCGCCAGCACGGCGTCGCGGGCCTCGAAGCCCGCCGCGGGGGCGGCCATCGGGTCGCGCGCCGCGGACTCCTGCTCGTTCTGCTGGGTGTGCCCGTGCTCGGCGGGGGCGCTGCCCTCCCCCGTCGGGGCAGCGCCCCCCACCCGGACCTCGAGCACCATGCCCATCTGCCGGTGCCCGACGAGCGAGCACCAGCCGTCCAGGTCGCGGCCGACCACCTCGACCACCACCTCGGCGCTCTGTCCGGCCGCGAGCCGTCCGCTGGCCTCGCCCGAGTCGAGGACGAGGTCGTGGACGTCGTCGTCGGCGTTGACGACCTCGATCACCAGGCGGTCTCCGAGCGGGACGTCGACCACGGCGGGGCTGAAGCGCATGTCCTCGGCGGTGACCTGGACGGTGGTGGTCTCGCCGGTGGGCGTGGCGTCGCCCGTCGCGTCCGCCCGGGCGCCGGCGCCGCCCAGGGCCAGCGGGTCCAGCGAGACCCCGACGGCCACGGCGAGCACGACGGCGCAGATCCCGGTCGCCGCCAGGCCCGCGACCTGACCGCGGGGGCGGGCCTCGGCCGGCGCGCGGACCGGCGCGATCCCGGCCGCCCGGTCCGCGTCGGCCAGCCGGCGCAGCCGGTGCGAGGCACGCACGGCCAACACCAGCAGCGGAACCGAGCTTGCCAGCGCCGCGAGCACCACGATCGAAGAGAGCACCCGGACCAGGCTCGGCACCGGCAGCGCGCACACCAGCAGCCCGGCGTTGGCCGCGGCGATCCGCAGCGCCCCGCCGCGGTCCATGATCGCGTTGGCGGCGCGCACCGGCGCCGGCCCGCCGCCCAGCACCATCGGCACCAGGTAGCCCAGCGCACCCAGCAACACCTGCGCCGCGAAGCCGGCGGCCAGGAACTGCACCAGCCAGTCGAAGCGCTCCCCGGCCTGCGCCCAGCCGGACGCGGTGACCAGCGCGAGCACGAGCGCCACCAGGCAGCCCACCAGCCAGGTGACGCCGGCCAGCACCGACCAGGTCGGGTGCGAGGCCGGCGGGCGGGTGAGCGCGGCGCGCGCCAGCGGCACGGCCAGCACGCCCAGCGCCACGACGTACCCGGCCAGGCCGGCGGCGACGACGTCCAGCTGGCCGGCCAGGGCCCCGCCGGCGGCCACCAGCACTGCCGAGATCAGCAGCGGCAGCGCCCGGCGCGAGGCGGCCTCGCTGCCCTCGCCGAGCCGGGTGCGCAGCATCGTGGGCCACAGCGTGACCAGGGTGCCCGTCACCGTGATCCCGACCCAGCCCAGCAGGTTGATCGAGACGTGCGCGAGCAGCACCCGCTCGTGCCAGCGCTCCCCCAGGCCGCGGGCCAGGACCGTGCCGAGTCCACCGCCGATCGGCAGGAAGGCGGCGGCGGCCAGGTAGTAGTGAACGGTGCCGGCGAAGCGGGCCGGCAGCGCTCGGCGCAGCTGGCGCAGCAGCAGCAGCCCGTGCGTCGCCACCGCCGCACCGACCGCGACCGCGCCGAGCAGCGTCATCGGCCACCACGAGGACAGTACGCCGGCGATCACGCCGACCACACCCGCGTTGAGGGTGGCCAGCAGGACCGTGCGCAGGCGCTGCTCGCGCTCGTCGGTGGGGGTGTGCAGCACCGCGTCGGCGAAATGCTTGCTCCAGACCACGATCGAGTGGGTGACCGCCCCGAGCAGCAGCAGGTGGACCATCAGCCAGCGCGGCGCGGGCAGCCACGGGTGCACCAGGGTCGCGGCCACCAGCACCGAGAGCCACAGCAGCGCCGGCAGGTCGCGCAGCGCGGAGAAGCCGCGGCGCCGCGTCGGGGCGCTCACGAGCGGCTCGCGGCCGGGGTGCGGCGGGGCGCGGTGGGGCGGGTCGCGGTGGGGCGGGTCGCGGACCAGACGGCGATCCCCGCGAAGAGCAGCACCGCAGCGATGTTCAGGGCTCCGCCGCTCTGCCAGGCGAGGTGCCAGCCGCGCGCGTCACCGCCCCAGATCCGCAGCACGAGGGAGGCGTGCAGCACGACGGCGGGCAGCCACAGCAGCGGGTGGTAGGGCAGCCGGCGGCCCAGCACGGCGGGCAGGATCACCGGGGCGTGGGCCATGATCATCGACACGGTGAAACCGAGGAAGACCGCGTGCACGACGGCGTCGTAGGACCCCCCTTGGGACGTTGGTCCTGCAACCAGCCAAACCGCTCCGGCGACCGCGAGCCAGGCATAGCCTGCCAGCATGCAGCCGGCCATGAAGCGTGGCAGCCCGGTACCGGTGACGGTACGACGGGCGATGTCGTGACGCACCAGCCAGGCGACGAGGACCAGCAGCACGACCCCGAGCAGCACCGTGCTGCGCGGCCACAGCAGGGCGGCGGTGACCGCGGCGCACAGCGCGCCGGCCTGGAGCACCAGCAGCGGTCCGGCGGAGGGGCCCATCTGGATCCGGGCCAGCTCGAGGCGCTCGCCGGCGATGGTCAGCACCACGAAGCCGACCAGCCACGGCAGCAGCGTCGCGACCGGCACCCCGCCCAGCCACAGCACCGCGGCACCGAGCGCCAGCACCGCGCCGAGGACCTGGACGAGGACCGCGTCGTCGCGCTGGCGTCGCCACAGTGGCACGTAGAGGGCCACCAGGGCCGCGGTTCCGGCGACCAGCAGCGAGCGGCCGACGGTGAGCGGGAGCGGGCTCAGCGTGGTGAGGACCCCGGCGCCCAGCAGGCCCGGCGCCAGCAGGCCGATCCGGCGGCGCAGCGCCACCGCGCGCTCCAGCGCGATCAGGGTGCCGACGAAGCCCAGCACCATCAGCACGCCGTGCACCTCCGGGAGGCGGTCGGTGCGCACCGGCGCCGGCAGCCCGAGCAGCACCAGGCCCGCGTCGATGCCGGCGAGCAGGGCCACGGCAGCCGGTGCGGCGAGCGCGCCGCGCACCGCCGTACGGCGTGCGGGAGGGGCCGCGACGAGGCCAATATTTTCCACGGACCAAACTGTACTAAAATCGAATCTCGGCCGCTGAACATCGGCCGGAATCGCCCATCACGGGCCTGTCGAGGGAGCGCGCAATGACGCACGATCTGGGAATCACCGAAGTCCGGGCCACCGGCGGCTGCGGAGGAGGCGGCGGCGGCTGCGGCTGCGGGGCCGGCGAGGCGGGGTTGCCCGAGCTCGACGCCCGCCTGGTGCCGCACGCGATCCGCCACGCCACGATCTTCGGCGCCCTCGGCGGCCTCGCCCCGGGTGCGGGCATGGTGCTGGTGGCGCCGCACGACCCGCTCCCGCTGCTCGCGCAGCTCGAGGAGCGCGAGCCCGGGGCGTTCGAGACCAGCTACCTGCAGCGCGGTCCCGAGGCCTGGAAGATCCAGCTCGTCCGCATCCTCCCGCGATGAGCGCCACTCACCAGCTCGAGCGCAGCCTGCGCAACGGGTGGATGGCCGAGGTCGACTTCGACCAGGCGCCGTTCACGATCGCCTGGGAGGTGACCCGGGCCTGCGCCTTCTCCTGCGTGCACTGCCGCGCCGACGCCCAGCATCGGCGCAACCCGAACGAGCTGAGCACCGAGGAGGGCTACGCCCTGATCGACCGGCTCGCCGAGTTCGGCTCGCCGATCATGGTCTTCACCGGCGGCGACCCGATGATGCGCAAGGACCTCTTCGACCTGATCGAGTACTCCACCGAGGCGGGGCTGCGCTGCTCGCTCACCCCGACCGCGACGGCGCTGCCGACGACCGCCCGGCTCAAGCGGGCCCAGGAGGCCGGCGTACGGCGCATCGCGTTGAGCCTGGACGCGCCGACGCCGGAGGTGCACGACGAGTTCCGCCAGGTCAAGGGCTCCTGGCAGCGGACGATGGACATCCTCCACAACGCCCACGAGATCGGGCTCAGTGCCCAGATCAACACCACCGTGACCACCCACAACCTGCACCTGCTGCCGCAGATGGTGGAGTTCGTCCGCGAGGTCGGGGCGGTGCAGTGGAGCGTGTTCTTCCTGGTGCCGATGGGCCGGGGCCAGGAGCTGTCGATGATCACCCCCGAGGAGCACGAGCGGGTGCTCAACTGGCTCTTCGAGCTGTCCCTGGCCGGCGACTTCGACGTCAAGGCGACCGCCGCGCCGATGTACCGACGGATCGCGGCCACCCGCGGCGGCCAGGGCGTCTCCGGTGCCGGGTTCGCGTTCGGCGACGGCCTCGCGCGACCCAAGCACGGAGTCAACGACGGCCGCGGCTTCCTGTTCATCTCCCACCTCGGCGAGATCATGCCCTCGGGCTTCCTGCCGATCTCCGTGGGCAACGTGCGCACCGACGACGTCGTCGACGTCTACCGCAACCACGAGCTCTTCCGGGCCCTGCGCGACCCCGAGGCCCTCACCGGCAAGTGCGGCGTGTGCGAGTTCCGCGACGTCTGCGGCGGCCAGCGCGGCCGCGCGTACGCCGTCACCGGGGACCCGCTCGCCTCCGACCCGGCCTGCGCGTACGTGCCGGCCGCCTGGGCCGGCTGAGGGCTGGGCTGGGCTGGGCTGGGCTGGGGGCAACGTCCCACTGGCCTCACCCTCCCCGGCGTTCACGAGTTAACGTGTGAAACCCGCACCTCCCACACGAAGGAACACGTGGGAAGTGCCAGTTTCGTGTGGCCAGGCGCGCACAGCGAGTGCGCCGCGCCCCACTGGCCCCACCCTCCCCGGGATTCACGAGTTAACGTGTGAAACCCGCACGCCCCACACGAAGGAACACGTGGGAAGCGCGGGTTCCGTGTGCCCAGTACGCCGTACGCCGCTCCTCGCTGGCCCGCGCCCGCGTCGTGTGTCCGACGACGCGCCGCAGCGCGTGCTCAGGCACACGACCGGGCCTGGGCGGCGGCTGCGAGGCGCGCGCAGCGAGTGCGCGTCGCCCCCTCAGAACCGGAGGATCGCGGCGGCGTACTCGATCTCGGGAAGGTCCTCCTCGGCGAGGACGTGTACGGCGCCGCCGTGGGCGAGCGTCATCGCGGCGGCGCGCTCGACGAGGTCCTGGCAGCTGGGGTCGGGGGTCTCGCTGATCGTGATCGTGCCGGCCTCGGCGTCGAAGGTGCCCCACACGGTCGGGTCCATCCGGAGCATCAGCGTCTCGACCTGGCCGCGGTGCGCGGACTTCACCAGGTGCTCCAGGCCCCAGGCGACCTTGGGATCGTGCTTGCCCTTGAGCGCAGCGAAGCGCGCGACCGCGTCGCGCCGGGTGGCGTCGAGCCGGGGGCGAGCCGCCTCGTAGGCGACCTCGTGCAGGCGGGCGCGGTCCAGCGAGTCGGGGTGGGTGTCGATGACGGCCTCGAGCAGCGCCCCCAGACCGCTGGCCTTGCGGAAGTGGCCGCCGAGCTCCGCATCCGCCACGAGTACGACGGGCAGCTTGCGGTGCGCGGTCACCGCGTCCATCACCGCGGCCACCTTGTGGGCGAAGTCGACGAGCTGGCCCTTGCGCCATTCCGGCGGGCTGTCGCCGTACACCTGGGAGTTGGCGATGCTCCCGCCGGTGCCGACACCGCGCGCGGCGGGCGAGGCCTGGACCGGGTTCTGGTAGTCGGACTCGGCCGCGTCGTCCTGGATGCCGTGCGGCATCTGTGCCGCCCGGTTCTCGACCAGGGCGAACCGGGAGGCGGTGTAGAGGGTGACGTGGCGCGCCGCCAGCGCGAGCACCCGGAAGCCGCCGTCGGCGGCCAGCAGCGGCAGCAGCGGCTTGGCGTGGAAGCCCGGTCCGACGGTGACCCCCTCCTCCAGCTCGAGGGGTACCCGGTAGGAGCGCATCTCCTCGCGATCGAGGAAGAGGGCGAGCCCGGCGTCGCGGTGCTGCCAGAAGAACTCGTCGTCGAGCAGGGCGAGCGCCGGCCTCAGCGTCGCGTCCGCCTCACCGGCGGGCAGGCCCGCCTCCACCAGTCCTTCGCGGGCCCGGCCCACGAGGTTCTTCAGGCGGATCTGGTCCTGGCGGGCATCGGCCCCGGCGACGTGGGTCGGCAGGAAGAGCGACACCGCGAACGGGGTCTCGACGGCGGCCAGTCGGGTCAGGTCGGACGTGGTGAACATGCGCTCTCCTTCAACTCCGGGAGGCTGCGAGCCAGGCGCCGCAGCGACGAAGGGGCCGGCTCTCGATCATGCCTGGCCGGCCCCACCGGGCACACCCCCCCCGCAGTGAAGGGAACGTCAGTTCACCGACTCCCGGCGCAGCGCCTCGAGCGCGGCGGGGTCCAGCGGCGGCAGCGCCGCGTCCCGGGTCAGCGAGGGCGACATCGACGCGGTCGGCACCGCGCCGCTGCGGCCGCGGTAGACCACGTAGGGACGCCACAGGTAGGCCAGCGGCGCGGACCAGACGTGGACCAGCCGGGTGAAGGGCCACATCGCCATGAACAGGAACCCGCCCAGGGCGTGCAGCTGGTAGGCCAGCGGGGCCTCGACCATCAGCGCGGACTCGGGACGGAACCAGAAGACCCCGCGGAACCACACCGAGATGCTCTCGCGGTAGTCGTAGCCGTGCCCGACGTACTGGCTGAGCACCGAGATCATCCCGAGCCCGATCATCAGCACCAGGGCGGCGTAGAGCACCCGGTCTGACATCGTGGTCGTCATCCGCACCCGCCCGTGCAGCACCCGGCGGGCGAGCAGCAGGATCAGGCCGATCACCAGCATGATGCCGGTGACGGTGCCGCCACCGACCGCGACCACGTGGTAGGCGTGCTCGGAGATGCCGAGCGCCTCGGTCCACGAGGCGGGCACCAGCAGGCCCATCACGTGCCCGGCGATCACGCCGAGGGCGCCGAGGTGGAACAGCGGCGAGCCGAGGCGCAGGATCCGGCCCTCGAGGAGCTGGCTGGTGTGCGTGGTCCAGCCGAACTGGTCGTGGCGCCAGCGCCACACGTGGCCGACCAGGAAGACGGTGAGGCACAGGTAGGGCACGACGACCCAGAGGAAGTGGTTCATGCCGAGACCTCCGACGAGGGGCAGGTGGGATAGGGGGCGACGCCGATCCGGGCGAGCTCGTCCGGACCGTTCAGGTCCGGTCCGTTCAGGTCGGAGCCGTAGGGGTCCAGGCCCACCGACTCCACCGGTGGGCCGTCGACCGCGAGCGCGGCGATCGCCTCGATGTCGGCGGCGGTCAGCGGCGGCAGGGAGAGGGTGATGGTGTCCAGCACGTGCAGGTACGGCGAGCCGGTGGAGTCCAGCGCCGCGCGCAGCAGCTCCAGCCCGCGTCGGTGCTGGCGCAGCGGGGCCTCCCCGTCACCGGGGCCGACCATCGCCGCGAACTCCAGCACCACCGGGAGCAGGTCCGGCAGCTCGCCGTCGGCCAGCTTCAGCCCGCGTGCCCGGTAGCGCTGCTTGAGGGTGAGCAGCGCGACGCCGCGCTTGCGGGTGTCGCCGTGCAGGTAGTAGGTCAGGTAGAGCCCCGACTTGCGCTGCAGGTCGAACGTCGCGACGTAGTGGCGCTGGACGGCGCCGAGCTCGGTCTCGCTCAGCCAGGCGAGGAAGGCCTGGAGACCCTCGCGCGCCTCGTCGTGCTCGATCGCGGCGGCGGCCGCGGCCAGCCCGTCGCGGGCCGCGAGCAGCTCGTCGTCGGGGTAGGTCAACAGCAGCGCGGCCAGCTCGAAGACCCGGACGCGGTCGGCCGGCTCGACGCTCGAGACGCCCCTCACGCCAGGCCTCCGGCCGGCTCGATCGACAGCCCGGGACGGCCGTCCTTGCGGCGGAAGGAGAGACCCTTGCCGCCGATCCGGACGTCGTCGTCGGACTCGACGAGGTGGAAGCTCTCCACCGACGCGCCGACGGCGGCACCTTCGCCGCCCATACCCGGCCCACCTTCGCAGTCCAGCGAGCAGTCGTTCTGGGCGGCCGCCTGCGCCTCGAGCGCGGCGGCGTCCTTGCTGTAGGCCACCGGGATCACGTAGCGCTCGTCGTACTTGGCGATGGCGAGCAGGCGGTACATCGCCTCCACCTGGTCCGCGGTCATCCCGATGCCCTCGAGGAGCTCCTCGGCGACGGTGCCGTCGAGGGTGCGCACCCGCATGTAGGAGCGCATCGCGGCGAGCTTCATCAGCACGCCGGCGACCGCGTCGGCGTCACCGGCGGTGAACAGCTCGGCGAGGTACTCCACCGGGATCCGCAGGTCGCGGATGGTGTGGAAGACGTCGTCGGCGTCGGTGTCGTCGCGCCCGGCCTGACCCACCGCGTCGAGCACCGGCGAGAGCGGCGGGACGTACCAGACCATCGGCAGCGTGCGGTACTCCGGGTGCAGCGGCAGCGCGATGCGGTACTCGCTGATCAGCTTCCACACCGGCGAGGCCATCGCCGCGTCGAGCCACTCCTGCGGCATGCCCTCCTCACGCGCGGCCTGCTGGACGGCCGGGTCGTGCGGGTCGAGGAACACGTCGCGCTGGGCGTCGAGCAGGTCGTGCTCGTCCTCGACCGAGGCCGCGGCGAGCACCGCGTCCTCGTCGTAGAACACGATGCCCAGGTAGCGCAGCCGACCCACGCAGGTCTCCGAGCAGATCGTCGGCTGGCCGGCCTCGATGCGCGGGAAGCAGAACGTGCACTTCTCCGCCTTGCCGGTGGCGTGGTTGACGTAGACCTTCTTGTAGGGGCACGACGAGACGCACATCCGCCAGCCACGGCACTTGTCCTGGTCCACCAGGACGATGCCGTCCTCCTCGCGCTTGTACATCGCGCCCGAGGGGCAGGCCGAGACGCAGGCGGGGTTGAGGCAGTGCTCGCAGATCCGCGGCAGGTGGAACATGAAGGTCTTCTCGAACTCGAACTTGACCTTCTCCGCCACCACCGCGGGGTCCATCTTCACGATGTTGGGGTCCTGGTCGGCGCGCTCGTGCGCACCGCCGAGGCTGTCCTCCCAGTTGGCGCCCCACTCCAGCGACATCGGCTTGCCGGTGAGCGCCGAGCGCGGCTGCTTGACCGGGGTGTCCTTGAGCCCGGCCGGCGCGTTGACCAGCACGTCCTTGTCGAACGTCGCGGGCTCGTAGTAGTCCTCCAGGGCGGGGAGGTCGGGGTTGGCGAAGATCCGGCTGAGCCGCTTGGTGCGGGTGCCCGAGCGCAGCGTGAGCCGGCCCTTGCGGTCCAGCATCCAGCCGCCGTGCCACTTGTCCTGGTCCTCGTAGTGCTTGGGGTAGCCGATGCCGGGCTTGGTCTCGACGTTGTTGAACCAGACGTACTCGGTGCCCTCCCGGTTGGTCCACGTCTGCTTGCACGTGACCGAGCACGTGTGGCAGCCGATGCACTTGTCCAGGTTCATCACCATGGCGACCTGCGCGCGAAGCTTCATCAGTACTGCACCTCCTGCGCGCGACGGCGGATGACCGTGATCTCGTCGCGCTGGCTCCCGATGGGGCCGTAGTAGTTGAAGGCGTAGGTCAGCTGGGCGTGACCACCGGCCAGGTGGGTCGGCTTGATCAGGAGCCGGGTCATCGAGTTGTGGTAGCCGCCGCGGCGACCGCTCTCCTCGGTCTTCGGCACGTTCACCGTGCGCTCGGGCGAGTGGTACTGGAAGCTGGTGCCCTCCGGCATCCGGTGGCTGACCACGGCGCGGGCCACGATGACGCCGTTGCGGTTGACCGCCTCGATCCAGTCGTTGTCGGCGACCCCGATCTTGGCGGCGTCCTCGACGCTCATCCAGACCACCGGGCCACCGCGCGAGAGCGCCAGCATCAGCTCGTTGTCGTGGTACATCGAGTGGATCGACCACTTCGCGTGCGGCGTCAGGAACCGCACAGTCACCCCGCCGTCGACCAGCTCACCGGGCGGCCCGAAGTGGCGCGCCATGTTCAGCGGCGGACGGAACGCCGGCAGGTGCTCGCCGAGCTCGGCGACCCAGTCGTGCTCGACGAAGAAGTGCTGGCGCCCGGTCAGCGTGTGCCACGGCTTGGAGCGCTCGACGTTCAGCGTGAACGGCGAGTAGCGGCGCCCGCCCTTCTCCGAGCCCGACCACTCCGGGCTGGTGAAGACCGGCTGCGGCGCCCGCTGGGTGTCGGGGTAGGAGATCTGGTCGCGCTCGTGGCCCTCGATCAGGTCGACGAACGGCTGGCCGGTGCGCTCCTCGAGACGACGGAAGCCCTCCTCGGCGACCCGGCCGTTGGTGGTGCCCGACAGCGCCAGGATCGCCTCGCACATCCGGTCCGCGGTGGCCAGCGACGGTCGTCCCGCGAAGGGGCCGTCGGCGACCACGCCGTTCTCGCGGCGCAGGTACTCCAGCTCGGCGGTGACGTCGACGGTGATCGCCTTGGTGGTGGTGCCGAGCTTGTCGAGCAGCGGCCCGACCGCGCGCATCTTCGCACCGATCAGCGTGTAGTCGCGCTCGATCTCGACCAGCTTGGGCATCGTCACGCCGGGGATCGGGTCGCACTCGGCCGGGTGGCCCGGGCGGGCCTTCCAGTCGCGGACCCGGCCGCCCGGGGTGGCCAGCTCGTCGGCGGTGTCGTGCTGCAGCGGCGCGGCGAGCACGTCGCGGCGCACGCCGAGGTGGGTGACGGCCAGCTCGCTGAACCGGTCGGCGATCGCCAGGAACGCGTCGTAGTCGGTGTGCGCGTCGGCCGGCGGCGGCACCGCGGGGCTGAACGAGTGCACGAACGGGTGCATGTCGGTGGTCGAGATGTCGTGCTTCTCGTACCAGGTGGCGGCCGGCAGCACCACGTCGCTGTGCAGGCCGGTGTTGGTCATCCGGAAGTCGATCGTGGTGAGCAGGTCGAGCTTGCCGGTGGGCGCGTCCGGACGCCAGGTGAGGTCGCGCGGGCGCTCGCCCTCGCCGCACTCCTCAGCGCTGGCCAGGGAGTCGACGCCGAGCAGGTGGCGCATGAAGTACTCGTTGCCCTTGCCCGAGGAGCCGAGCAGGTTGGCCCGCCACAGGGTGAGGCAGCGCGGGAAGTTGGCCGGGTCGTCGGGGTCGTCGGCGGTGGCCTTGAGCCTTCCCGCCTGCAGCTCGGAGACGATGTGCTGCGCGACCGGGACGCCGGCGGCGGCCGCCTCGTCGGTGAGGTCGAGCGGGTTGCGGTTGAACGCCGGGTGGCCCGGGGACCAGCCCATCCGCTGCGCGGCGGCGACGGTGTCGGCGAAGGACATCCCGTCCAGGCGACCGGTGCCCAGCGGCGAGGACAGCTCGTCGGCCGGGACCCGCTCGTAGCGCCACTGGTCGGTGTGCAGGTACCAGAACGGGGTGCTCGCCTGGTGGCGCATCGGGCGCTGCCAGTCGAAGGCGAAGGACATGTGCTGCTGTCCGGTGATCGGACGGGCCTTCTCCTGACCCACGTAGTGCGCCCAGCCGCCGCCGTTCACGCCCTGGCAGCCGGTCAGGGTGACCAGCGCGATGAAGGCGCGGTAGGTCATGTCGGAGTGGAACCACTGGTTGGCGCCGGCGCCCATCGCGATCAGCGAGCGGCCCTTGCTGCGCTCGGCGTTGCGGGCGAACTCGCGGCCGATCTTGGCGGCCATGGTGGCGGGGACGCCGGTGATCGTCTCCTGCCAGGCCGGGGTGTTGGGCTCGGAGGCGTCGTCGTAGCCGGTGGGCCAGGTGCCGGGCAGGTCGCCGCGCTTGACGCCGTACTGCGCCATCAGCAGGTCGAAGACGGTGGTGACCAGGTGCTCGCCGACCTGACGGACCGGTACGCCGCGGCGCATCGTGGTGCCGCCCTCGGTGTCGCCGATGTCGAAGCGGGCCAGGTCGACCTCGACCGCGCCGCTCTCGTGGCCGGCCAGGCCGACCGCGGGCACGACGTCCTCGAGGTCGAGGTTCCACTTGCCCATGCCGGAGTCGTTCCAGCGGAAGCCCAGCGAGCCGTTGGGCACGACCAGGTCGCCGTTGCGGTCGTCGACGAGCACGGTCTTGTGGGCCGCGCCCTCCTCGGTGTCGCCGAGGTCGGCGGCGGTCAGGAACCGGTCGGAGGTCCAGGCGCCGTCGCGCTCGCGCAGCGTCACCAGGAACGGCAGGTCGGTGAACTTGCGGACGTAGTCGGTGAAGTAGGGGACCTGGCGGTCGCGGAAGAACTCCGCGAGCACGACGTGGCCCATCGCCATCGCCAGCGCGCCGTCGGTGCCGGGGTGCGGGGCCAGCCAGTCGTCGGCGAACTTCACGTTGTCGGCGTAGTCGGGGCTGACCGCGACCACCTTGGTGCCGCGGTAGCGGGCCTCGGCGAGGAAGTGCGCGTCGGGCGTGCGGGTCACCGGGATGTTGGAGCCCCACATCACCAGGTAGGTGGAGTTCCACCAGTCGCCGGCCTCGGGGACGTCGGTCTGGTCGCCCCACACCTGCGGGGACGCGATCGGCAGGTCGGCGTACCAGTCGTAGAAGCTGAGCAGGGTGCCGCCCATCAGCGCGTGGTAGCGGGTGCCGGCGGCGAACGAGGCCATCGACATCGCCGGGATCGGGGAGAAGCCGACGACCCGGTCCGGCCCGTACTTCTTCGTGGTGTGCACGTGGGCGGCCGCGATCATCGTGGTCACCTCGTCCCAGTCCATCCGGACGAAGCCGCCGCGGCCGCGCTGGCTCTTGTAGATGTGGGTCTTGATCGGGTTCTCGACGATGTCGGCCCAGGCGAGCACCGGGTCGCCCAGGCGCGCCAGCGACTCGCGGTACATCTGCGCGAGCGCGCCGCGCACGTAGGGGTGACGCACCCGCGACGGGGAGTACTCGTACCAGGAGAACGACGCGCCGCGCGGGCAGCCGCGGGGCTCGTAGTCCGGGGAGTCGGGTCCGGTCGTCGGGTAGTCGGTGGCCTGGTGCTCCCAGGTGATCAGGTCGTCCTTGACGAAGACGTTCCACGAGCAGGAGCCGGTGCAGTTGACCCCGTGGGTGGAGCGGACGACCTTGTCGTAGCTCCAGCGGTCGCGGTAGAAGGACTCCCACGCCGAGCCGTCGACGCCCTCGATGTGGTGCAGGGTGCGCCCGGAGTCGCCCACCGTGTCGCGGGTGAGGAAGCGTCGGGCGGCCAGCAGCGGGCCCGTCCCTGGCACGTGGTCGGTACTGGCCGACGCGGCGGGGCGGGGTTCTCCATGGCGCACGAGGACGGCTCCTTCTCGGGGGGTGAGGGTGGCGGGTCGTGGCGCCGGGCCACGGCGTCCTCCAGGAAAGGAGACGACCGCCGAGAGAACCTTCCCCTTTCGGCGCCGCGTAGGGACCTGCGATTGGGCCCCACCGCACGGGACCTTGGACCCCGTGGAAAAGGGGACCCTGGGCCGATCGGCCGTGGTCAGACCCTCTCGACACCGATTCAATATCGTATATTGTGTAGGAAACACCTGATCGTGAAGGGAGCCGGCATGCCGATCCAACCCGGTGGCGCCGGTCTGTCGATCGCCGCCGGCGTGCGCGAGTTCGCTCGCGCCACGCCGCACGCCACCGCCGTGATCGACGGCGACCGCACCCTGAGCTTCGCGGCCCTCGGCGAGCGCTCCAGCCGGCTCGCCCAGGCGCTGCTCGCCCGCGGGCTCGCGCCCGGCGAGCGCGTCGCCGTACTGCTCGGCAACCGCCTGGAGTACCCCGAGCTGGCGGCCGGGATCGCCAAGGCCGGGCTGGTGATGGTGCCGCTCAACCCGCGGCTGACCGCCCCCGAGGCGCGCTTCATCCTCGAGCACTCCGGGGCCCGCGCGGTGGTCCTCGACGACGCGCTGGCGCACGTGGTCGGCGACGCCGTCGCCGAGACCGGGCTGGTCGCCCTCTGCCTCGACGGCACCGGGCTGGGCCCGTCGTACGAGGACGCGCTGGCCACCGCGCGCGCCGCCGACCCGCTGGTCGCGGTCGGCGAGCTGGACCCGTTCTGCATCGCCTACACCTCCGGCACCACCGGCCGCCCCAAGGGCGTGCTGATCTCGCACCGCAGCCGGGCGCTGACCTTCTACCTGAGCGCGCTGGAGTGGGGCCTCGGCCCGGGCCGCAGGTCGGCCGCCGTCGCGCCGATGTACCACGGCGCCGGCTTCGCGTTCGGCTACGCGCCGGTCTTCGCCGGGGGCACGGTGTCGATGCTGCGCGCGTGGGATCCCGAGGAGTTCCTCGCCCTGGCCGAACGGGACCGCGTGCAGTCGACGTTCCTGGTCCCGACCCACGCGCAGATGCTGCAGGGCCTGGGCGAGGGCGCGGTCGCGCGCCACGACCTGAGCGCGCTCGACACGCTCTACTTCAACGCGGCCGCGCTGCCGTGGACGCTGAAGCAGTGGGTGATGGCGCAGTTCCCCCAGTGCGGCATCCACGAGCTCTACGGCTCGACCGAGGCGGGCATCATCACCAACCTGCGCCCGGTCGACCAGCACACCCGGCCCGGCTCGGTCGGCCACGCCTGGTTCCTCACCGAGCTCCGGGTCGTCGACGCCCAGGGCGAGCCGGTCGGGCCCGGGGAGCCGGGCGAGCTCTTCAGCCGCTCGCCGTTCCTGATGAACGGCTACCACGACGATCCCGAGGCGACGGCCGCCTGCACCACCGCGGACGGCTTCGTCACCTGTGGCGACGTGGTGGTCCGCGACGAGGACGGCTACGTGCACATCGTCGACCGCCTCAAGGACCTGATCATCTCCGGCGGCCTGAACGTCTACCCGCGCGAGGTCGAGGACGTCCTGCGCGAGCACCCCGCGGTCCTCGACGTCGCGGTCGTCGGCGTCCCGAACAGCACCTGGGGCGAGGAGGTCGCGGCCTACGTCGTGCTGCGCGGCGACCTCGACGACGCCTGCCGCGAGGAGCTGGTGGCGCACTGCCGCGAGCGGCTCGCCGGCTACAAGACGCCCCGGCACTGGAGCGCGCTGGCGGCGCTCCCCCGCAACGCCGGCGGCAAGGTCCTCAAGCGCGAGCTGCGCGACAGCCTCGTCGCGGGCGACTGAGCACACCACCGACCCACCCCACCACCCGAAACGAGGAGCACCTGTGCGACCCCATGTCGAGCTCATCCAGGAAGACGACTACGTCTGGCACGGCGCCGAGCTGCCCGGCGGCGAGGGCCGCGCGAGCGAGCGCCGGCTCTCGGTCGACGAGGAGGACGGCTCGTCGTCGCTGCGCGTCGACTTCCACACCGACTGGGGCCGCGGTCCCGGCATCCACCACGCCAACACCGAGTACTACGTGCTCGAGGGCGAGATCGACTACGGCGGGCGGCGGATCGGCAAGGGCGGCTACGTCTACGCCCCCAAGGGCGTCCCGATCGACTACCTCAAGGCTGCCGAGGGCACCAAGATCCTGCACTACCGCGAGTACGGCGACGCGGGCTTCGACCCGGTCGACTCGCTGGCCGGCGCCTCCCGCTGGGCCGACGCCCGCGAGGACCTCATCGTCATCGACTCCGAGGCGATGAAGTGGGACGCGGTGCCGAACCCGGGGCCGATGCCCGGCCTGTTCATCAAGTACCTCCACGTCGACCCGGTCAGCGGCTTCTACACCCGCCTGGTGCACGCGCAGGAGGGCTGGTCGGACCACCGCCTGGCCCACCACCCCTGCTACGAGGAGGCCTACACGACCCAGGGCCACATGGAGTACAACTTCGGCACCCTCGACCTCGGCACCTACTTCTTCCGCCCCGCGCGGGTCAAGCACGGCCACTTCACCACGATGGAGGGCGGCGCCACCTGGCTGCTGCGCTCCGACGGGGAGCTGGCCAACTGGTACACCCAGAACGAGTGGGTCCGCTGGGGCGGCGAGGGCGTGAACTACGGCCCCGACGGCCTCGACGAGGCGCCGCACCCCGCCGCCCGGTGGGCGCACTCCACCCACGAGATGGCCCAGCCGTGGCGCACCGAGGAGGACATGCGCCAGCTCACCGCCTCATGGCAGTTCCAGCGCGACCAGGGACAGCACGACGCGCCGGTCGCCCACCACGGCTCAGGCGCCAACAAGGCCGACATCGCGATCGCCAAGGCGCTCGACGCCTTCAACCTCCAGGGCGGGCACGGCGGCGGCGAGCACACGCACGACCACGACCACGACCACTCCCACGAGCACGGTGACGCCCACGAGCACGGTGACGCGCACTCCCCCGAGGCCGCCGGACTCGACTGGGGCTGGAGCGGGCGCGAGACCGAGCACGCCGACGAGCGCTCCAGCCACAACTGGGCCGAGGGCCGCCCCTGGAAGAAGGGCGACCCGATCCCGGCGCCGATCCTCTCGAGCCTGCCGGTCCGCAGCCGCTCGCGCGGCCGCTGGGACGGCGACGGGATGTGATGGAGGCCGTCCACGGGTTCAACGGACACAGCTTCGCGGTCCTCCTGCACATCGCGCTGTTCGCGTACTGGCTCGGCGGCGACGTCGGCGTCTACTACGCGAGCCGCTACATCCTCAAGTCCGACCTCGGGCCGGAGGCCCGCGCGGTGTCGACGAAGATCATGCACGGCGTCGACATCGCGCCGCGGGTCTCGCTGGTGCTGATCCTGCCCAGCGGCATCACGCTGATGGCCTGGGGCCCGCTCGGCGAGGAGTTCTTCGTGCAGGGCTGGCTGCTGGCGCTGGTGTGGGTCGCCACCCTGGCCTGGCTCGCGGTCTCGGTGATCGACTACCGCGGCGGGGACACCCCGATCGCCCGGTTCTCGCAGCGCGCCGACCTGCTGGTGCGCTACGGGCTCAGCGCCGGGCTGGGCGCGGCCGGGCTCTACGCGATGGTCGCCACCGACCCGTTCGGTGTCGACACGAACCCCAAGTGGCTGGGCGCGAAGGTGGTGGCCTACGCGCTGTGCATCTTCTGCGGCGTGATGATCCGGCGCCGGCTGCTGCCCTTCGGCCCGGCGTTCGGACAGCTGGTCACCTCCGGCTCCACCCCGGAGGTGGAGCGGGCGATCAGCGCCTCGATCCGCCGGTGCGAGCCGTGGGTCTACGGGATCTGGGCGCTGGTGCTGCTCGCCGCCGCGCTCGGCGTCATCAAGCCCGGCTCGTCGGCCTTCTGAGACCGGCCCCACCGGTCACCGAGCAGCCGCCCGAAGACCAGCGCCGGGGTGAGCAGCATCCCGGAGCAGAAGCTGTTGCCGCAGGTGGCGCCGGCGCCGATCACCTCACCGATCGCGAACAGGCCGGGGATGACCTCCCCGGCCTGGTCGCGCACGGCGAAGGTGTCGTCGATGTCGAGACCGTCGAAGGTGACCACGGCGATGCCCTGGTTGAGCAGCGCGTAGAACGGCGCGACGGCGATCGGGGCGGGCAGGTGGGTGCGCCCGTGCTCGGGGTCGACGCCGGTGGCCACCGCGCGGTTGTACGCCGCGACGGACTCCACCAGGCCCTCGGCGTCGATGCCGGCGAGCGCGGCCAGCTCCTCGAGGGTGTCGGCGGCGTGCACGCCGGGGCGCGCGTTCGCGTGCCGACGCAGGTCGTCGGGCTGCCACCCCACCACGATCGGGGGCTGCCCGGCCCCGGAGCGGGCGACGGCGTCGTCGTCGAAGACGGTCCAGAAGACCTGGTCCGGCAGGTCGGTCAGCGCCCGCTCCTTGGCGTCGATCGACGGCTCGTCCTCGGCGATCCAACGGCGCCCGGCGCGGTCCACGTAGATCTCGCGCGGCGCCCGCTCGGTGGTGAGCAGCACCCGCTCCGCCCAGTTGGCGCGATGCGGCGTCTGCGGGTCGGGCATCCCGCCGAACGTCGGCAGGTAGGTGCCCGCTCCCTGCAGGGCGGCCCCCACGGCGCGGCCGAGGTGGATGCCGTCGCCGGTGGAGGTGCGTGAGGCGACGGTGACCAGGGCGACGCCGTGCCGCTCGGCGAACAGCTCGGGGTCGGCGCCGTACCCGCCGGTGGCCAGGACCACCGCCTCGGCGGTGACCTCGTGCTCGGCGCCGTCCCGGTAGACCTCGACGCCGCCGACGCGCCCCGCGCCGTCGGTGACCAGCCCGGTGACCGGGGCCTGGGTCCACAGCGTCAGGTCGTAGGACGCCCGGACCGCCTCGAGCTCGGCCTCGAGCACGTGCAGCACCGAGAGCCCGCCCTCGACGCCGTAGACGGTGCGCGCGATCTCGTAGGGCTCGTGGCCGTAGACCAGCCGCGGCGTCTCGGGGTCGAAGGGCATCCCGCGCGCGACCAGCCACTCGACGACCTCGGGCGCGTGCTCGGTCACCAGGCGGATCAGGTCGCGACGCCCGGTACGGCGGCTGATCCGGTCGATGTCGGCCAGGTGCCGGGCCGGGTCGTCGTCGATGCCACGCGCACGCTGCAGGCTGGTCCCGCCCGCGGAGAGGTGCCCGCCGCTGAGGTGCAGCGTCCCCCCGATGCGCCGGTCCTTCTCGAGCAGCAGCACGCGGGCGCCACCGCGGGCGGCGCGCGTCGCGCAGGACAGTCCGGCCGGGCCGGCGCCGACGACCACCAGGTCATACCGTTCAACCGTCATCCCTAGATCATATATGATCTTTGGGATGAGCAGCCTGCCCGCACCGCCCTCCCCCACGCCCGGCCCGGCCACCGGCCCGCTCGCCGGGATCCGGGTCATCGACGCCTCGACGATCCTGGCCGGGCCGTTGGCCTGCCAGATCCTCGGCGACTTCGGCGCCGAGGTGATCAAGATCGAGCATCCGGTGGCCGGGGACGGGATGCGCGGGCACGGGCCCTCGCTGGACGGCAGCCCGATCTGGTGGTCGGAGATCTCGCGCAACAAACGGGCGATCGGGCTCAGCCTCTCCCGGCCCGAGGGCGCCGCACTGTTCCTGCGGCTGGCCGCGAGCGCCGACGTGGTGGTGGAGAACTTCCGGCCCGGCACGCTCGAGCGCTGGGGGGTCGGGCCCGAGGAGCTCCACGCGGCGAACCCCGGCCTGGTGCTGCTGCGGGTGACCGGCTTCGGTCAGAGCGGCCCGTACGCCGGGCGGGCGGGCTTCGGCACGCTCGCCGAGGCGATGAGCGGGTTCGCGCACCTGACCGGCGACGCCCAGGGGCCGCCGACGCTGCCGGCGTTCGGCCTGGCCGACTCGATCGCCGGCATCGCGGCCTCCTCCGCGGTCTCGATGGCGCTGCTCGAGCGCGCGAACAACGGCGGGCTCGGCCAGGTGATCGACCTGAGCCTGCTGGAGCCGATCATGGCCGCGGTCGGCCCCGGGCCCTCGGTCTACGGGCTCACCGGCGAGGTCGGCACCCGCCACGGCAACCGCTCCACCAACAACGCCCCCCGCAACGCCTACCGCACCAGCGACGGCCACTGGGTCGCGGTGTCGACCAGCGCCCAGGCCATCGCCGAGCTGGTGATGCACCTGGTCGGGCACCCCGAGGTCATCGAGGAGGCCTGGTTCGCCTCCGGCCACACCCGCGCCCTGCACGCCGACCTCCTCGACGGCTACGTCGGCGACTGGATCGCCGCCCGCACCCGCGACGAGGTGGTCACCGCGTTCACCGAGGCGGGCGCCGCCGTCGCCCCCGTCTACAGCGCCCGCGACGTCGTCGAGGACGAGCACGTGCGCGCCACCCGGATGCTCACCGAGGTCGACGACCCGGCGCTGGGCCCGGTGCTGCAGCACAACGTGATGTGGCGGATGTCGCGCACCCCCGGCCAGATCCGCTTCCCCGGACGCGCGCTCGGCGAGGACACCGACGCCGTCCTCACCGAGCTGGGCCTCAGCGCCGAGGAGCTCACCCGCCTACGCGACCAGGAGACGATCCGATGACCACCTCCCAGCTCCTCGACCTGGCCGCGGCCGGGCTGCGGCTGATCGACCTCGGCCGCCCGCTCACCGTCGGGATGCCGCAGTCGCCCAACCACCCGGCGTACTGGCACGCGCACCCGCGCCGGCACGGCGACATGGTGCGCGCCGACGGCGGCTCGGCGGCCAACGACATGATCTCGATGGGCACCCACGTCGGCACTCACGTCGACGCGCTGGTGCACGTCTCCCAGGACGGCCGGCTGCACGGCGGGCTGGACGCCCGGGATGCCCTGCAGGGCGGGCGCTACGTCGGGCTCGGCGCCCAGACGATCGAGCCGATGGTGCGCCGCGGCGTGCTGCTCGACGTGCCCGGCGCCCTGGGCGTCGGCCGGCTCGAGGCGGGGCGGGAGATCACCGTGGCCGACCTCGAGGCCACCGTCGCCGCGCAGGCCAGCCGGATCGGCGCCGGGGACGTGGTCCTGGTGCGCAGCGGCTGGGGCCAGCACTTCGACACCGGGGACCACGAGCTCTTCATGGGGCAGCGCTCGGGCGTCCCCGGTGTCGGCGAGGCCGGGGCGACCTGGCTGGCCGGCCAGGGCGTGCACGCCGCCGGCGCGGACACCATCGCCTTCGAGCGGCTCGCGCCGGGCGCCGGGCACGGCCTGCTGCCCGCGCACCGCGTGCTGCTGGTCGAGCACGGCATCTACATCATCGAGACGATGGATCTCGAGGAGCTCGCCCGCGAGGGCGTCCACGAGTTCCTCTTCGTGCTCTCCCCGCTGCCGCTCGTCGGCGCGACCGGCTCGCCGGCCCGGCCGCTCGCGGTGGTGTCCCGGTGAGCGCGCAGACGCTGGGCGAGCGGGTTGCCGACTTCGCGGTGACCGCGGCCACCCAGGGAGTCCCCGACGCCGTGTCGGCCAGCGTGCAGCAGCGCGTCCTGGACGTCCTCGGCCTCTGCGTCGCCGCGCACCGGCTGCCGACCAGCGCCGCGATCCTCGGCCACGTCACCGACCAGGGCGGGCACCCCCAGGCGACCGCCGTCGGGCTGAGCGGGCGGGTCACGGCCGCCCAGGCGGCGCTCGCCAACGGCGTGCTCGCGCACTCCCTGGACTACGACGACACCCATCTCCCCTCGGTGCTGCACCCGAGCGCCGGGGTCGTCCCCGCCGCGCTGGCGGCGGCCGAGCACTGCGGCGCCTCCGGCGAGCAGGTCGTCCGGGCGATCGCGGCCGGGCTCGAGGTCGCCGTCCGTCTCGGGATGGCCGGGTACGACGAGGAGCTCGGCAACTCGGTCTACTTCGAGCACGGCCAGCACGCCACCTCGATCACCGGCGCGATGGGCGCCGCGGTCGCTGCCTCGCTGGTCTACGGGGCCGACCGCGCCGGCGTGCTCGACGCGCTCGGGCTGACCGCGTCGATGGCCTCGGGGATCATTGAGGCCAACCGCACCGGCGGCACCGTGAAGCGGCTGCACTGCGGCCTGGCCGCGCAGTCCGGGGTCACCGCGGCCCAGCTGGTGCGCCGCGGGTTCACCGGGCCGCCGACCGTGCTCGAGGGCCGCTTCGGCTTCTTCGAGGCGTGGCTGCACGGGCAGTACCGCGCCGGCGCGGTCACCGACGGCCTGGGCAGCGACTGGTCGGTGCCGGGCATCTTCTTCAAGCCCTACCCGGCCAACCACTTCACGCACGCGGTGATCGACGCCGGTCTGGCGCTGCGGGCCCGGGGCGTCGCGCCGCAGGACGTCGGGTCGATCGTCGTCGGGGTGGCCCCCGCGGTGATCCGCACCGTCGGGGAGCCGATCGAGGTCAAGCGCGCACCCCAGACCGGGTACCAGGCGCAGTTCAGCGCGCCGTACGCGGTGACGGCGGGGCTGTTCGGGGGCGGCGGCCTCGGCCTCGGCCTCGACGACTTCACCGACGCGCTCGCCCAGGATCCGGCCCGCCGGGCCGTGATGGCGCGCGTCAGCGTGGTCCCCGACGAGCGGTGCGCGGCGATCTACCCGCACCAGTTCCCGGCCGTGGTCACGCTGCGCACCGTCTCGGGCGAAGTGCTCGTCGAGGAGGTGTTCGCCAACCGCGGCGGCCCGGCCCGCCCGCTGAGCGACGACGAGCTGTCCCGCAAGTTCACCGACAACGTCGCCGGGCGGCTCGCCCCGGAAGCGGCCGACGCGGTTCGCCGCGGCGTCCTCGCCCTGCGCACCGCGCGCGACCTGTCCGCCCTGCTGACCCCGCTGTCCACCCTCTCCACTCCCGAGGAGCACCTATGAGCGAGCTCGACCTGATCATCACCAACGTCTCGGTGGTCGTCCCCGGCCAGGCCGACCCGCAGCCGCTCGACATCGGCGTCAAGGACGGCACGATCGTCCGGCTCGAGGCCGGCCTCGCCGCGGCGTCCGGGGACCGGGCCGCCCGCGTGCTGGACGGCGGCGGCAAGGTGGCCTTCCCCGGGGTGGTCGACGCCCACCAGCACTGGGGCATCTACAACCCGCTCGCCGAGGACGCGGCCAGCGAGAGCCGCGCCTGCGCCCAGGGAGGCGTGACCACCGCGCTGACCTACATGCGCACCGGGCAGTACTACCTGAACAAGGGCGGCGCCTACGCCGACTTCTTCCCCGAGGTCCTCGCGCTGACCGAGGGCCGGGCGATGGTCGACTACGCCTACCACCTGGCGCCGATGAGCCGCGAGCACATCGAGGAGATCCCCGACCTGGTCGGCGAGCACGGCGTGACGTCGTTCAAGATCTTCATGTTCTACGGCGGGCACGGGCTGCACGGGCGCAGCACCGACCAGAGCTCCTTCCTGATGACACCCGAGGGCGAGCGCTACGACTACGCGCACTTCGAGTTCGTGATGCGCGGCATCCAGGCCGCGCGGGAGAAGTTCCCCGAGATCGCCGACCAGATCTCGCTGTCCCTGCACTGCGAGACGGCCGAGATCATGACGGCCTACACCCGGCTCGTGGAGGAGGACGGCACGCTGAGCGGCCTGCCCGCCTACAGCGCCTCCCGCCCGCCGCACTCGGAGGGCCTGGCGGTCACGATCGCGTCGTACCTGGCCCACGAGACCCAGCTGCCCACGATCAACCTGCTGCACCTGACCTCGCGCAAGGCCGTCGAGGCCGCGCTGCTGATGGCCGACGCGTTCCCGCACATCGACTTCCGCCGCGAGGTCACCGTGGGGCACCTGCTCGCCGACTGCGACACCGCGCACGGGGTGGGCGGCAAGGTGAACCCGCCGCTGCGCCCCCGCGAGGACGTCGAGGCGCTGTGGGCCTACCTGATCGACGGCAAGATCGACTGGGTGGTCTCCGACCACGCCTGCTGCCGCGAGGAGCTGAAGTTCGGCGAGCCCCGCGACGACGTCTTCCTGGCCAAGTCCGGGTTCGGCGGCGCGGAGTACCTGCTCGCCGGGATGGTCTCGGAGGGCTCCAGGCGCGGCGTGCCGCTGGGCAGGATCGCCGAGCTCACCGCGACCAACCCCGCGACCCGCTACGGGCTCGGCGCCACCAAGGGCGCCCTCGCCGTCGGCAAGGACGCCGACATCGCGCTGGTCGACACCACCGTCACCTGGACCGTGCGCGCCGAGGAGTCGGAGTCGACCCAGGAGTACACCCCGTTCGAGGGCGCCGAGCTCACCGCCAAGGTCACCGACACCTTCGTGCGCGGCCACCAGGTGATGGCCGCGGGCGTGGTCGGCGGCGACCCGGTCGGGCGCTACCTGCGCCGGCCGACGGCCTGAGGGAGCACTCGTGTCCCAGACCGACGTGGCTGCCGTCGCGCTCGCCCGGATCCCGGACGGCGCGCCCGTGCCGGAGGACTTCCGGCTGGTGCGCCTGCCCCGCTCGCCGCTGAGCGACGGCGAGGTGCGGATCGCGGTCCGGTGCCTGTCCCTGGACCCCTACCAACGCTCGACGCTGGGCGGCCGGCACCTCGGTGACGCCGCGGTCGGACCGGGCGACGTCCCGGGCGGCCGCGCGCTGGGTGAGGTCGTCGAGTCGCGGCACCCGGGGCTCGCGCTGGGTGCGCTGGTGCTCGCCGAGACCGGCTGGCGCGCCGAGGCGGTGGTGCCCGGCACCGCCGCGACACCGGTGGCGCTGCCCCCCGACGTGGCGCCGTCGCACGCGCTGGGCGCGCTGGGCATGCCGGGCCTCACCGCGTACGCCGCGCACGTGCGGCACCTGCGCCCGCGCGCCGGCGAGACCGTCGTGATCGGCTCCGCGACCGGCGGGGTCGGCGCCGTCGCCGGCGCGCTGGCGCGGCTCGCGGGCGCCCGCGTGGTCGGCATCGTCGGCTCCGCGGAGAAGGCCGAGCTCGCCACCTCACGCCTGGGCTACACCGCCGCCGTCCGGCGCGGGCCGGGCCTGGACGACGAGCTCACGCGCGCCTGCCCGGACGGGATCGACGCCTACCTGCACCTCGGTGACCAGGCCACCCTCGACGTGGTGATGGAGCGGCTCGTCGTCGGGTCCCGGGTGTCGCTGTGCGGGCTGATGGACCAGACCAACGGCAGCGCGCCGACCCGGCTCCGCGCGGGGGCGGTGATGGCGGCGCGGGCGGAGGTGCGCGGCATGGTCGTCTACGACCACGCCGACCTCGCGCCCGAGCATGCCGCGCGGGTCGGCGCCCTGCTCGCGAGCGGCGAGCTGGTCAGCGTCGAGGACCGTTACGCCGGGCTCGGGCGAGCGCCCGAGGCGTTCGCCCGACTGATGAGCGGGCGCAACGTCGGCAAGGTCCTCGTCGACGTGAGCTAGAGCCCGTAGCGGGCGAGCTTGTCGTCCTTGGCGCCGCGGGCGAACTTGCGGGCCATCCGGGCGGTGGTCAGCCAGGAGATCTCGTCCCCGTTCTTGGTGCTGGCCAGCATCCGGTCGACCAGGTACGGCGCGACGTCGTCCACGTGGTCGGTGAGGATGTTGAGCATCTTGCGCTGGCTGGAGACCGACTCGGGGCTGGTGGCGGCCTCGCGCAGCCAGCCGTCGGTGAGCAGGATGCCGGGGCGCACCTGCCCCACACGCACCGTCGTACCCCGCACCTCCTTGACCAGGGCCTTGGTGAACATGTCCAGCCCGCGCTTGGTCGCGGAGTAGACACCCATCCCGGGCCGCAGCGAGCCGTCGCTGCCGCCGCCGAGGACGTTGAAGACCCGACCGCCGCCGGCGGCCGTCATCTCGCGGACGGCGACCTGGGCGCCGTTGATGGTGCCGATCATGTTGGTGCCGACCATCGTCGCGACCTCGTCGGGGGTGGTCTCCACGATGGTGCGCATCGTGTAGGCGACGCCGGCGTTGTTGACCCACAGGTCGACGGCCCCGAACGCGGCGGTCGCCGCGTCCCACAGCGCCTGTACGGCGGCGGGGTCGGTCACGTCGGTGGGGACGCCGATGACCCGTGCGTTGCCGGCGGCCTCGGGCTGCAGCTTGCCGACCGCCTCGTCCACGGCCTGCTGACTGCGACCGGAGACGGCGACGTGGTGGCCTCGGCGGAGCAGCTCGCGTGACAGCGCGAAGCCGATCCCCTTGGTGCTGCCGGTGACGACGGCGTTCGTCGACGAGGTGGTCATACGGTCCTCCTGGGCTACTCGGACGAGACGGTGCCCCGGCCCTTCGAGGAAGGACCGGGGCACCGTCAGCGGATCAGTGGTTCAGCGGGTCAGCAGGCCGCCTTGGCCGCCTTGACCGCGGCCGCGTGCTTCGCCTTCTCCGACGCCAGCGTCTTCGAAGCGGCCTTCGCGCCGGACTGCGCCTTCTTCAGCGCGGTCTTGGCGGCCTTGAGCTGCTTCTTGGCCTTGGCCTTGGCGGCCTTCTTCTTGGCCTTCTTGACGGCCTGGTTCGCCTTCTTGACCTTGGCCTGGGCGTTCTTGACCACGGCCTGGGTGCTCTTGACCTTGGTCTCGGCAGCCTTGACCTTGGCCAGGGCGGACTTCACGTTGGCCTCGGCGGTGGTGCAGGCTGCCGAGGGTCCGACCTGGACGGTGCCCATGGCCTGGGCGGAGGTGAGCGCGCAGTCGATCGGAACAGCCATCTCCGCGTCGCCGAAGGTGACCGTCAGGGTCGCGGAACCCTTGGCCCCCGACATGCTGGCGGCGTGGTTGCCGGCGGCAGCCGGGGTGACGGCCGCGGTGCCCGTGCCGTTGATGGTGACGAACCCAGGCACGGGCTGCCCGATGGCATTCCCGGGCGCCAGGGTGCGCTCCCACGTGCTGAGCTGGACGTCGCCCGTGGCAGCGGCCGAGCCCACGGTGATCGCCGGCGTCACCTTGCCGGTGACCTTCTTCACCGGCGAGGTCTGCAGGTAGTCGGAGAACTCACGGCCCATGGTGAGCGTGGTGCTGACCGGGATGCTCAGCGCGGTACCGACCGTGCCGGTCGCGGGTGTCGTCGCGGTCGTCTCCAGCTTGGCCGGGTAGGAGCCCTTGCCGCCGAAGCCGCTCTCGCTCATGTCGATGGTGCAGACCGCGTTCATGTCGGCGAGCTGCAGCTCGTCGGCGAAGGAGACCTCGACCGGAGCGGTCAGCGAGCAGTCCTGAGCGGCTGCCGAGCCACCCGCCGCCTTGTCGACCTGGTAGGAGTAGCTCTTGATGCTGATGCTGCTCGGGCGCGAAGCGAGAGAGCCCTTGGCCTCCGGCATCTTCGTCGGCGTGCCGCCGATGAAGTCGGCCTTGTGCGAGCCGGTGAGAACGACGTCGGTCTCGTTGGCCGCCACGGTGAGCTTGTTCGAGATCGTCGCCCCCGGGAAGTTCACGAACTGCGCCGGCGCGCCGTTGGGCATGTCGCTGAGCTTGGCACTCAGCTGCGCTCCGCCGTTGCTGTGCGCGAGCGTGAGGGTGATGTTCGCGTTGTAGGTCGAGGTCTGCACGCCGGTGCCACAGCTGAAGTTGGCGGTCGTTGTCGACGTGACGACAGCGTTGGCGGGGGCCATGAGGGCCGGTACCGAGAGCACGCCCAGGGTCAGGGCTCCGGCAGACAGGCCGGCAAGCTTGCGAAAACGCATTAATCCTCCTCGGGGCGACCACACCACCACAAGGCGTGATCTACGTCTCATGGGAAGATATACGATATCGAGGGCTTGTCCAGCGTTTCCGGGAACGTCTGTGTTAATTCGCCGCGTCGGATGGGTTGGTACCGACGCCGGGCCCCGCAGGCGTACGTCGCCGGCGGCGCGGGCGGACGTGACGGCCGTGGGTGGCCGTAGGCAGGCGCCAGCGCAGCGCGCGCCGTACTCCCGGGACAAAAGTGGCCTCGTGGTGCCCCTGAGGTAGGGCCCGCCGTCAACTACTGATGTGGTCGGGCGAAACTTCGCCCGACAACATCAGGCTTCCCCGGCCGACCGGGGAAACCGACACCGCCCGAGCCGCCCGCAGGCCGTACGCCGCGAACGCGCCGCCGGTCAGCTCCGCACCCGCGCCAGGATCAGGCGCGCCTGCCGGACGACGGCCTCGTCGATGAAGCGGCCGTCGTCGTCGACCGCGCCACCCGAGCCCGCGAGCTCCCACCGCTCCACCAGGCGGCAGGCCGCGTCGACCTCCTCGGCTGACGGCGTGAAGACCTCGTTGGCGACGGCCACCTGCCCGGGGTGGATGCATGCCCGGCCGACGAAGCCGAGGCGGGCCAGCTCGACCGTCGAGGCCCGGAAGGCGTCGAGATCGCGGAAGTTCGTGGAGACCGGTGCGATCGGCGGCTTGATCCCCGCGGCGGCGGAGGCCAGGACGACGTGCGAGCGGGTGTAGAGCAGCTCCCGCTCATCGGGTCCGGGGGTGATCCCGACGTCGGCACGCAGGTCGGCCTCGCCGACCTGGAGACGCTGTACCCGCGGTGCCAGCCCGATCTCGCCGGCGCGCAGGACCGCCCGGGCGCTCTCCAGCAGCGGCACCACCCCCGCGGTCGAGCCGAGCGAGGCCAGCAGCCGGTCGAGGTCGACCAGCTCCTCGACGCTCTCGGTCTTGGCGAGGAGGAACCCGGTCAGCGCCGGGGCGCCCGCCATCGCCCGCACGTCCGCCTCGCGCAGCGCACCGGGGTTGACCCGCACCCAGACCCCGACGTTCTGCAGCACCGGCAGGTCGTGCAGCCAGATCCGGGTGAGGTCGCGGGCCCGGTCCTTGTCCTTGGGCGCGACGGCGTCCTCGAGGTCGACGATGACCTCGTCGGCGCCACGCTCGAGGATCCGCTCCAGCTTGTCCTCGGCGTGGCCGGGCACGTAGAGCGCCGAGCGGGCCAGGAAGTCGCGGTGCTCAGCCGACACGGGTCTCCCCCTTGATCAGCGACTTCGCCACGACGGTGCGCAGGATGTCGTTGGTGCCCTCGCCGATGCTCATCAGGATCGAGTCCCGGTAGAGCCGCTCGACCTCGAACTCGGTGGAGTAGCCGTAGCCGCCGTGCACCTTCATCGAGTCGATCGCGGCCTGGAGCGCCACCTCGGAACAGAAGATCTTCGCCATCGCGGTGGCGCCGTCGGCGCGACCGGTGCGCACGGCGTCCGCGGCCCAGTAGGCCATCAGCCGGGCGGCCTGGACCTGGGTGCCGAGCTCGCCGAGCTTGAGCTGGATCGCCTGGAAGTCCGAGATCGGCTTGCCGAAGGCCTTGCGCTCCTGGGCGTAGGCGAGCGCCTCGTCGTGCGCGCGCTGGGCGATGCCGACCGAGCGGGCCGCGATGTTGACCCGGCCCCACTCCAGCGCGGAGAGCACCTGCTGCATGCCGCGGCCCTCGACGCCGCCGACGAGCTGGGAGACCGGCACCTCGACGTTGTCGAGCAGGATCTCGCAGGACTCGGTGCCCTTGTAGCCGAGCTTGGGGATGTCCTTGGTGACCGCGAAGCCGGGGGTGCCGGCCTCGATCAGCAGCACGCTCATGCCCTTGTGGGCCGGCGAGGCGCTCGGGTCGGTCTTGACCAGCACCGGCAGTGGGTCGGCGTAGCGGGCGTTGGTGATCCACATCTTGGTGCCGTTGACGACGTAGTGGTCGCCCTCCAGGCGCGCGGTGGTGCGGATGCCCTGCAGGTCGGTGCCGGCGTCGGGCTCGGTGAGGCCGATGCCGGTACGGCGCTTGCCGGTGGCGAGGTCGGGCAGGTACTTCTGCTTCTGCTCCTCGGTGCCGTGCATCGAGATCAGCCGGCAGGACAGCGAGTGGCTGCCGAGGATGCCGGCGATGCCCATCCAGCCGCGCGCGATCTCCTCGAAGACCAGCGCGAAGGCGACCGGGTCGAGGTCGAGGCCGCCGTACTCCTCGGGGACGGTGATGCCGAACAGGCCCATCTCCTTCATGCCCTCGACGATCTCGGTCGGGTAGCGCCCGGCCTGCTCCCACTCGCGGGCGACCGGGACGATCTCCTTGTCGACGAACTGGCGCAGCAGCGCCTTGAACTCGCGCTGGTCCTCGTCGAGCGTGAAGTGCATCAGTGCTCCTCGGTGGTGTCGGGGGTGTAGTACGGCAGGGCCCGGCCGTCGGGGAGGTCGGCCCAGGCGACGGTGACCGCGTCGCCGATCCGCCAGCCGGCCTCACCCGGGACGGCCGGCTCGAGCCGGGTCAGCACGACCGGCCCTTCGCTCAGCCGCACCCGCGCGAGCGTGTACGGCGTCGCCAGCCCCGGGCGCGGCGCCCGGTGCACGACGGTGAAGGTGTCGACGGTCCCGGTGCCGGCGGCGTCGACCTGCCTCAGGTGCTCCATCGAGCCGCAGCCGGTGCACAGCGCGCGCGGCGGGTGCTGGACCCCGCCGCAGCCGGTGCACGACTGCACGGTGAGCCGGTGCTCGCCGGTGGCGGCCCAGTAGTCCGCGCTGGTCTCGTCGGCGGGCGGCACCTCGCCGGGCACCCACTCCGCGCTCATCGGTCGACCCCCAGGACCACGGTGGCGTGCGTCGAGAGGATGCCGCCGGTGCCGTGGGCGACCGCGATCTCGGCCCCGGGGACCTGACGCGCGCCGCACTCGCCGCGCAGCTGGCGGACCGCCTCGACGAGCAGCAGCACGCCGTACTGGCCCGGGTGGCAGTACGACAGCCCGCCGCCGTTGGTGTTCAGCGGGTGGCTGCCGCCGGGGCGGATCGTGCCGCCCTGGATGAAGTCCAGCGCCTCGCCCTCCCCGCAGAGCCCGAGCGCCTCGACGCTCAGGGCCGCGGTGATCGTGAAGGAGTCGTAGACCTCGGCCACGTCCACGTCGGCGGCGCCGATCCCGGCCCGCGCGTAGGCGTCCCGCACGGCGCCGCGGGCACCCGGCACGGCCAGGTCGGCCACCGCGGTGAACGAGGAGTTCGTGGTGCGCTCGCCGTAGCCGAGCACCTCGACCGGCTGCCTGGCCAGGTCGCGGGCCCGCTCCAGCGAGGTCACCACCACCGCTCCCCCGCCGTCGGTGACCAGGCAGCAGTCGGCAGCGGTCAGCGGCGAAGAGATCATCGTGGAGTCCACGACGTCGGAGACGCTGAGCGAGCCTTTGCCGTGACGGAACGCCTTGGGGTTGAGCAGCGCCCACTCCCGGGCCGCGATCGCGATCTCGGCGAGCTGCTCGCGGGTGCCGCCATAGCGGTGCAGGTAGGCCTGGGCCGCCATCGCGTAGTACGACAGCGGGTAGAGCATGTCGTAGGGCTCCTCGAACTGCGCCTCGGGGACCCACGGCTCGTGCACGCCGCCGAGGCGGCGCGAGCGGGCCGAGCGCTGGTTGGAGGCGAAGGAGATCACCACGACGTCGGCCTGCCCGGCCCCGATCGCCTGGGTGGCGCGGGCGAGGTACATCTCGAACGCGCTGCCGCCGGCGAACGTCGAGTCGGTCCAGGTGGGCACCACGCCGAGGTAGTCGGCCAGCTGGGTCGCGGAGAACCGCGAGATGCCGTTGGTGGCGATGCCGTCGACGTCGGCCAGGCTCAGCCCCGCGTCGGCCAGCGCGCGGGTGACCGCCTGGGTCTGCAGGGTGAGGATCGAGGAGCCGGTGACACCCAGGTCGCACTCCGCGGCGCCGACGATCGCGACACCGGTGCTCACCGGGCCCCCGGCCCGTCGGGGGTGCCGAGCAGCACCACCGCGCGGCACGGCGCCGCCGCCGCCCGGGCGTCGGTGCCGTCCTCGGCCACCACGACGACCCGCATCTCCACGACGATCCGGTCCTCGCCCACCTCGGTGACGGTGCCCGAGCAGCGCAGCCGCTCCCCGGCGAAGACCAGGTTGCGGAACGTGAAGCCGAGCTCGTGCACGAAGGACTGCGGGCCGAGCCAGTCCTGGAGCATCTCGACCAGCAGCGCGCCGTAGACCTGGCCGTCGACGATCGGGCCGGGCAGGCCCTTCGCCGCGACGTACGCCGTGTCGTAGTGCAGCTTGTGCCAGTCCCAGGTGGCGCCGGCGTAGGCGACCATGTCGGTCAGGGCGAGGGTGCGCTCGAGCACCGGCACGGCGTCGCCCACCGCGATCGCGGCGTGGTCGGCGGCCCGGCTCGGGAGGGTGTCGCTCATGGTTGCTTCTCCAGACCCACGAAGATGATCGTCTCGGCGTTCTCGGCGAGCAGCTCGCCGTCCTGGTTGGTGTACGCCGCGGTCGAGGCGACGACGAGCATCTCGTTGCCCGAGCCGGTGACCTTCTCGGTCACCGAGGTGATCCGCCAGGTCGCGGTGATCACGTCGTCGGGGCGGATCCGGCGGTGGAAGGTGTAGGCGTTGCCCCCGCGGACCTGCCGGGTGCCGGGGATCTCGAGGCCCCAGGTGTGCCCGGCGTAGCCCTCGTGGTCCATCGGCAGCGCGGCGTACTGGTTGGTCTCGCAGACCAGGGTCAGCGGCGCGGTCACCCCGCTCAGCCCCTGGGACCGGGCGTAGGCCGGGTCGCTGTAGAGCGGGTTGTCGTCGCCGATCGCGAGGCCGAAGTAGCGCCCGGCGGCGGCGCCGAGCGGCTCGGGCGCGGTGTAGACGGCGGTGCGGCCCTCGAGGGCGCGGACCTGGTCGGTGAGCAGCGTCATGCGCGGTCCTCGGGGTAGAGCGCGGTCGGGAAGACCTCGAGCAGGAACTCCGGGCGCAGCAGGCTGTGGCACAGCGCGCCGGTCGAGGCCGGCCACGGCGGGCCGAGGAGGCGCCGGCGGACCTCGGCGACCTCCCGGTAGTCGCCGACGGCGGAGGCCACGCAGTACTCGGTGGTCTCCAGCAGGTCGGCGGCGCCGAGGCCGGCGTGCTCGAGCAGCTGCAGGATCGCGCCGTACGTCGTCTCGGCCTGGGCGCCGAGGTCGTCGGCGTGCAGGGCCTGCTGGGTCTCCATGTCGAGGGCCGCGAAGCCGGACATGAACAGGGTCCGCCCGGCCTTGACGCCGGGCGCGTAGGTCAGGGTGTCGTAGCGGCTCCAGCCGGGGTTGACGATCTCGAGCGGGTGCCGCGACGCGGTGACGTCGATGGCGACCAGCGCACCCGGCGCGTGCAGCCGGCTCATCAGGATGCCACCGGCGCCGGGGTAGACGCCGCCCTCGTTGTTGCCGAGCAGCTCCTTGCGGACCCGGTGGGTGCCGCGGTAGACCGCCCGGGTCTCCGGCGTGGAGTAGTCGTAGGTGGTGACCGCGTGGCCGAGGCTCAGGCCGACGGCCTCCAGCATCGCGCCGGCCCGCTCGAGCACGTAGCGGTACTGCGCCACGAAGTCGCCGGGGGCGACCACGTCGCCGTGCGCGTCGATCGGGGTCACGGTCGGCAGGTAGACCACGCCGTCCTGTCCCTCGGTGATCGAGGAGGCCTGCCAGGTGCCTGCCTCGCGCGTCTCGGAGGCGACCCGCAGCTGCCGCCCGCCGCCCTTGACCGCGTGCAGCTCGACCTCGATCAGCGCGGCGCGACGCACCAGGCGCTCGACGACGACGGTGCGCACGGTGGGGCGCTCGCCGAGCAGCTCGCGGCGTACGCCGGCGGCGTCCTCGTAGGCGGGCAGGCCGGCGACGGTGACGTTCTCGCTGACCCGGGTGACGTCCTCGGGGCCGAGGCCGGCGGTGGCCAGGATCTCCAGGCACTTGGCATAGGCGATCCGCGCCTGCTGCTGCATCGTGCCCTGGACGGTCATCTTGCCGAGCGCGTCGTCGAGGCGCGCCGAGGTGTGCCCCGAGGTCCAGGCGCTGTCTCCCTCGCTGAGCCCCAGGGAGAAGGTGAAGCCCTCCTCGGGCAGCCACGCGAACTCGGCGGGCCTGATGGCGGACAGGGTCATGCGGGGGCCTCCTGGCGGGTGGGGGTCGGCTCGGCGGCGGCGGCCGCGGCCAGGGTGAGGATCTCGGTGAGGTCGGGGGCATCGCCCAGCGCGCGCACGGCCGCGGCGAGCTCACCGGCGAGTGCCCCGACGTTGCCCTCGAGCTTGGCGAGCAGGGCGTCCTCGGAGAGGGGGTGGGCGCCGCCGCCGGGGCTGCGCTCGAGGTGGGCGGCGACCCGGCGCCCGTCGGCGAGGCTCAGCACCACGTCGCCGGCGGCGTCGGCGGCAGCGACCCCGGCCACGTCCTCGGTGGGGCTGACGTCCCAGGTGACCCGCTGTGCCAGCACGCCGATCTCGGGGCGTTCGAGGTTGGCCGCGGTGTAGGTCTCGATGCTGACGCGGCCGTCGAGCAGCAGTGCCGCGACGCTCCACGGCAGGCTGAACTTGGCGGCGTACGGGCTCGCCGGACGGGCCAGGTCGCGCCCGCTCGCGCAGACCACGGAGGCGGAGTCCGGGTGCACCCGGGCGTGCAGGCCGACGATCTCGCCGGCGTCCGCGCCGGACCGGTCCAGGGCGAGCCGGGCGGCGGCCATGGTGACGTGGGCGAGCTGGCAGGTGGGCCAGGGCTTGATCCCGATCCGGGTGGTCTCCCAGTCCTGCGGGGCGTCGCCGCCCAGGTCGCGCAGGATGACCCCGGTGTCGACCGTGCCGGCGGCGAGCGCGGCGGGGGCGAGCGCGTCGTAGAGGCCGTGCGGGCCGTCGAAGACGGTGTGCGGCCCGGTCGCCCCGGCGGCCGCGAGGCGCGCGGCGAGGATGCCGGACTGCGAGGCGAAGCCCGGGTGCAGCTGCTTGGTGCTGGCGCCGGTGGCGAGGAAGGCGAGCAGGCCGCCGGCCTGGCTGCCGGCGATGCCGAGCGCGTGGGTGGTCGTCGCCGCGTCGAGCCCCATCAGCCGGGCGGCGACGGCGGCCGAGGAGAAGACCCCGGCGACCATGGTGGCGTGCAGGCCACCGGCGTGGAAGCCGTTCGGCGCGGCCGCCGCGACCCGGCAGGCGACCTCGTAGCCGACGACGGCCGCCTGGAGGATCTCCCGGCCACCGGCGCGGGCCTGCTCCCCCACCGCGAAGGCCGCCGGCAGCACGACCGCGGTCGCGTGCACCAGCCCCGCGGCGTGGGTGTCGTCGAAGTCGAGGGCGTGCACCAGGGTGCCGTTGGCCAGGGCGGCGGCGGGCGCCGAGAGCCGGGTCCGCGCCCCGAGCACGGTCGCCTCCGGGGGTCCGCCGAGGCCGGTGGCGACGGTGACGGCCGGGGCCGCGGCGCCGGCGCGCTGGCCGGCGACCGCGGCGCCGAGCCCGTCGAGCAGGTGGCGCAGGGCGGCCTGCTCGACCTCGGCCGGGATGTCGACCGGGCCGACCGCCCAGCCGGCCAGGGCGGGGGCGATCGTCACGTCTCGGCCCCGAAGGCCCCGGCCGCCTTCAGCTCGGCGATCCGGGCCGGGTCGTAGCCGGCGACCTCGCGCAGCACCTCGTCGAAGTGCTCGTTGCGCTGTGGGGCCCGCACGTAGTCGGGCGGCGCGTCGCCGACCCGGACCGGCGAGGCGAGCTGACGCACGGTGCCGTAGTGCGGGTGCTCGGTCTCGACGATCAGGTTGCGCTCGATCGTGTGCGGCTCCTTGAGCGCCGCCTCCACGTCGTTGATCGGCCCGCACGGGATCGAGGCCGGATAGAGCCGTGCCAGCCAGTGGTCGACGGACTCGGCGCGGAAGATCTCCTCGAGCAGGCCGGTCAGCTCGTCCTGGTTCTGCTGGCGCAGCGAGAAGGTCGCGAACCTGGAGTCGGGGGCGGCCCACTCGGGGTGGCCGATGACCTCGGCCAGCCGCACCCAGAACTTCTCCTTGGCGCAGCCCACGATGAACCAGCCGTCGGAGGCCTCGAAGGCCTGGAACGGCACCAGCGAGGGGTGCGCGGAGTGGCTGATCCGCCGCGGCGTGTACCCGGCGTTCATGTGCCAGGTGGCCGGGTAGGTCAGCATCGACATGGCCGTGTCGTAGAGGCTGACGTCGCAGTCCATCCCGACCCCGTCGCGGCGCGCGGAGTGCAGCCCGGCGAGCAGCGAGAGCGCGGCGACGTAGCCACCGGAGAAGTCGACCAGCGAGAGCCCCGACTTGGTCGGCGGCCCGTCCGGCTCGCCGGTGAGCTCCATCCAGCCGGCCAGCCCCTGGAGCACGTAGTCGTAGCCGGGCTCCTGCTTGCGCGGACCGGTCATCCCGAAGCCGGTCAGCGAGCAGCACACGATCGCCGGGTTCAGGTGCTTGAGCTGGTCGTAGGTGATGCCGATCTTCTCCGGCACGTCTCCGCGCAGGTTGGAGTAGACCGCGTCCGCGTTGCGGACCAGGTCCTCGAAGACCTCCCGGCCGGCGGCGGTCCTGATGTCCAGCGAGAGCGACTTCTTGTTGCGGTTGAACGTCTCGAAGAACAGCGAGTCCTCGCCGCTGAAGTACGGCGGCACGTAGCGCCCGACGTCGCCGCCGACGCCCGGGTCCTCGATCTTGATCACCTCGGCTCCGAGGTCGGCGAGGTGCACGCTGCCGAACGGACCGGCGCCGTACTGCTCGAGGGAGATGATGCGGACGTCCTGAAGCGGCTTCACGGCCGACCTCCTGTGAGGGTCTCGATGAGGCCGATGACCTCGTCCTGCCCGGCGCGGATCTGCGCCGGGCTCAGCCCGTGGGTGGGCGCGGAGAGCTTCACCGCGTCGGCGAGGCCGTGGTAGGCCGCGAGCTGCTCGGCGACCCGGTCCCGGTCGCCGTTGAGGGTCAGCGCATCGACCATGGCGGGGGTCACCGCCTCGGCGAGGTGCTCGGCGCCCCGGCCTGCGCGGAACGCGTCGATCACCGACTGCTGGGCCTCGCCCAGGCCATGGAAGGCGAAGAAGTCGGCGTAGGTGCGGACGCTGGCGTAGAAGCCGACGTGCCCGCGGACCCGCTCCAGCGCCTTGGCGGGGTCGGCGTCGACCGAGCAGCAGGCCGAGACCACCAGCTCGACGTCCTCGCGGCGGCGGCCCTCGACCTGGGCCAGGCCGGCCTCGATCTCGGGCAGGATCCGCTTCTCCAGGTACGCCGGGGAGCACAGCTCGTGGCTGATCCAGCCGTCGCCGATGCGGGCGGCCAGCCGGGTCATCGCCGGGCCCATCGCGGCGAGGTAGAGGGGGATCTCGCTGCGCTGCACCGGGTAGGGGCGCTGGTAGCCCCGGATCCGCATCGGCTCGAAGTCGCCGGCCAGGTCGATCTCCTCCCCGGTGGTGGCGCCGGCGACGAAGTGCCGGATGTTGCGCACCGTCTCGCTCAGGTGGGCGACCGGCCGGCCCCAGCGGGCGTGGTGCCAGTCCTCGTTGAGGCGCTGCACGCCGGTGCCCAGGCCCAGCACGAACCGTCCGCCGGACAGCTCGTCGAGGTCGAGGGCCTCCAGCGCGGTCACCATCGGGCTGCGGGTGAACGCCAGCGCGATCGCGGTGCCGACCTGGGCGGTGGTGGTGGCCTGTGCCACGGCCGCCGCCGCGACGGTGGCACTGCGGTGCAGCTCGGGCACCCACACCGCCTCGGCGCCGGCCAGCTCGGCCCGGCGGGCGGCGTCGGCCAGCTCGTCGAGCGTCTCGCCCCAGGGCGCGAAGGTGATCCGCATCGTCAACGCGCTCAGGCCTCGGCCAGCGCGGTGCCGTCGAGGAGGTCCCGCTTGCCCTCGGGGAAGATGCCCTCGAGCTGCTCGGCCCCCTGCTTGTAGACGTAGAACATCCGGCGGAACGAGCAGACCTCGTCGCCGTCCTGGTTCAGGGTGCGGGTCTTGACCGTGACGATGCCGGCGTGCGGGCGCTTGGCCGACTCGCGCTTCTCCAGCACCACCGACTCGCTGAAGAGGGTGTCGCCGGCGAAGACCGGGTGGGTCATCTTGATGTCGTCCCAGCCCAGGTTCGCGAAGGCGTTCTGGGTGAGGTCGGTGACGCTCTGGCCGACCGCGATGGCGACGGTCAGGGTCGAGACGACCAGCGGCTTTCCGAACTCCGACTTCGCGGCGTACGCGCTGTTGAAGTGCATCTGGTTGGTGTTCATCGTCAGCAGCGAGAACTGGATGTTGTCCGCCTCGGTCACGGTCCGCCCGAGCGGATGGCGGTAGATGTCGCCGATGGTGAAGTCCTCGAAGAACCGTCCCCGCCAGCCGGGCTGCACGCTCACTGTGATCCTCTCGTCGGGCTGTCACGGAGGTCGGCTGAGGCGACCTCCAGGTGTGGTGCTGCGCTGCGCAGCAGCAGGTCCGCGACCAGGTCGGGCCGGGTCAGCGGCGCGTCGTGCCCGGCGTCGAGGAGCTGGTACGGCGTGCCGCGCGCGTCGAGGCGGCGCCGGGTGGTGCCGCAGGGGTAGGCCGGGGGTGTGTCGGTGAAGAAGACGTAGGTCGCCGGGACCGTCGACTCCTCGCCCGAGGCGCGGTCCAGCGACGGGGCGAACGGGGTGGGCACCAGCCGCTGCTCGAGCCACGCCGCGGTGGCCTCGTCGAGGTCGCCTCGCGCGGGCTCGGGCCGGGGCATGATCAGCGCGTCACGGGCCGGCAGCAGGGCGCCGTCGGCGGGCGCCGGCGCGACGTCGACCGCGCGCTCGCCCGGGTCGGGCACCGCGGCGTCCAGGTAGACCAGGCGACGCAGCCGGCGCGGGGCGCGCACGGCGACCTCACGGACCACCACACCGCCCTGGCTGTGGCCCACCAGCACGACGTCGCGGAGGTCGTGGCCCTCGAGGAGCCCGACGATCTGGTCGGTCCAGGTCGCCAGCGCGGTGGCCGCGGCGTCCAGCGTGGGCGCGTGCGCCGCGTGGCCGGCGGCGAGCAGGCGTGGCACCACCCGGGACCAGGCCCAGCCCTCGCGGAACGCTCCGTGGACCAGCACGAAGGTGCTCATGGCGCGCCCTCGCGGTAGCCGGGCTCGTCCAGGACGACCTCGAGGTACTCGCGCGGGTAGGCCTCGTAGGGCTGCAGGTGCTCGTACATCGCGACGAGGTGCTCGGTGTAGCCCGGTCGGCGCGTGCACTCCTCGTAGTCAGCGACGGTCTCGAAGTAGCGCAGGTGGGTGAAGTGCGTGCGGTCCTCGACGCCGCGGACCAGGCGCCGGCCGCGGTAGCCGGGGTGGTCGGTGAAGAACCGACCGAACTCGCCGGAGAGCGCGACGTACGCCGCGGCGTGCTCCTCCCCGGGCTTGGTCCAGGCCTGGCTGACGACGACGAACATCGCTCGACCTCCTCGTCGCTCGGCAGGGCACGGACACAATCAATGACAACATAGATCATATATCTGTAGCGTGGTGGCATGAGCAGCAGTGCGCAGACCAAGACGATCCACGAGTTCCTCGCCGAGGCGCCCGACGTCGACAGCTCCGAGCTGTGGGCCGCGTTCTGGGAGATCCTGAGCGAGGCCAAGGACCGGATCACCGCCGAGCTGCCGGTGCAGGCGCACCCGTCCGGCACGGGCCTGGAGTACTGGACGACCGACGACGGCAGCTACGAGGGCTCGCTGAGCCCGTTCGTCGGGGACCCCGACGAGGGCGTCGAGTGGCTGGTCCACTCCTGGATCGGCAACCGCAAGGCCTCCATCCTCGACATGAACCTGCAGGTCTGGCTCGGCCCGCACATCGACGTCCCGCACCTGATCATCGTGTTCGGGACCGTCCCGCAGGTCTTCTTCTTCACCGACCTGGTCCCCCGCCGCGACCTGATGGTCGACACGGACCACCTGGGGCGCTACTACGAGCCGCTCAACGACGCGTTCCTGAGCCTGCGCGGCGACGACCGGTTCACCTGGTCGGTGAGCCACGGCAGCTACATGCGCGCCTTCCTGTCCCCCGTCGGCCACTCCTACGTCGCCGAGCGCACCGACGACGTCGTGGAGACCCTGCGCGCCGTCGTCCGCGAGCGGGTCGACACCTGGCTCGGCTGGGTCCGCGACGCGGCACCGGTCCCGGCGGCCCAGCGCGACGCGCTGCGCGAGCGCGACCACCTGGTGCGCACCTATGGCTACACACTCGACCCCATGAACGAGCTGTCCAAGAGGTTCCTGGGCGCCGAGCGCGTCGAGGAGCTGGTGGCGATCCGCGCCGGTCTCGGACAGATCCACCAACGACAGACCCACGAACACGGAGGCAACGCATGAAGGTCCTGATCATCGGAGCAGGGCTGGTCGGCTCGGCCGCCGGCGCCCGGCTGCGCGAGCTCGGCCACGACGTCGCGGTCACCACCACGACCCCCGGCAAGGTGGAGGGGCTCTGCGAGCGCTTCGAGGAGGTGCTGGTGCTGCGCGGCAGCGACGCCGAGGCGGTCGAGGCCGCGATGGCCGGCCGGGACGCGGTCGTCGTGGCGGCGGGCCCGTCGGCCCAGACCTCGATGACGCCGGAGCAACGGGCGCTCACCTACCGGGAGATCCTGGTGGAGACCGCCGAGTCGGTGGTGGCCGCCACCACCGACGACGACGCGCCGTACCTGGTCGCGCTCTCCTCGCTCTCGGTCTACGGCACCGCCGCCGATCATCTCGAGGAGGTCGCCGAGGACTCGCCGGTGACCGACTCGACCGATCCGAGCCCGACCATGTTCCTGGCCATGGAGAAGGTCTACCGCGAGCGGGCCGGCGACCGCTCGTGCGTCTTCCGTTGCGGCGACATCTTCGGCGCCGAGGACCCGCCCATCGAGGCCAAGATCGCGATGGCCCACCAGTACCTCGGCGGGTCGGTGCCGTTCTCCGCGGACGCGCTGTTCTACCGGCTCGCGGTGCAGGACGCGGCCGACGCCATCGTGCACGCCCTCGAGTCCCGGCTGCTGGGGGTCCACAACCTCACCCACCCGCAGACGCCGCCGACCAACGCGGCCCTGTTCGACGCGATCTGCGCCGCCCAGGGGCTCCCGCCGCTGGCCTACCGCAACGAGATCGCGTCCCCGACCCGGCCGATCTCGGTGGACCGGCTCACCGCGTCCGGCTTCGTGGCGCACCGCTCCTACGACGGCGCCGCCCTGACGGCCGCCACCACGACGGCAGCCACCACGACGGCAGCCGCCGAGGACTGAGCGGCACCCCGACGACGAGGGGCCCCCGCCGCAACCGGCGGGGGCCCCTCGTCGTACGACGTCAGCGTGCGCGGCGACGCTGCGGCACGCACAGCAGCCCGGCGGCGCCGAGCAGGGTCAGCGCCAGCGCCCACAGGCCGATCACCGGCAGCGAGTCGCCGCCGCCGGTCTTGGGCAGCGTGGCCGTCGAGGCCCCGGTGGACGCGGCGCCGCCGGACCCGCCTGCACTGCCGCCGGGGTTGGCGTCGGAGACGGGCTCGATCTTCTCCGAGCCGACGGTCATCTCCCCCAGCACGGTGCGCTGGGCCACGCACTCGGCGCTGATGCCGGCCGAGGGGAAGTCGAAGGCGAAGGTCGAGACCGCGACCTCGTGCACGTCGCCCTCGGCGGCGACGCTGCCCGACAGGTCGCTCACGGCGACCTCCTCGTTCGGCGCCGCCTTCACGTTCGCGGTGCTGGTCAGCGTGGTGGCCTTGCCGCCCACCTCCGCCTCGAGGGTGTACTCCATCGAGCCGTCGATGGGCACCGGGGCGATGCCCGGCAGGTCGCTCATCGTGGCCACCAGGGAGACGTCGTCGCCCTCATTGACGCGGTAGCCGCTGACCGTGATGTTCGCGTCGTAGTCGAACTTGCTGCCGATCGACAGCGTGCAGGCGAAGCTGGCCTTGCCCTTCGCGGGCTTGCCCGCCGCGGAGGCCGGCGGCGTGGTCGAGGGGGGCACGGTGGGGCTCGCCGTCGGCGTGCTCGTGGCGCTCGTGGTGGTGGTCGGGGTGGGGCTCGCGGTGGGCACGGTGCCCTCGGTCAGCGGCAGCGTGCCGAGCTTCTCGCCCGCCGTGGGCGTGCAGACTCCGCTCATGGCGAACGCCGTCACCGTGAACTTGTAGCCGGTCACCACCACCGCCACGTCGGCGGCGCTCGAGGTGAAGGTGCCCTGCAGGTCCGGCATCTCGAAGGGCTGGTTGCCGCCGGAGTTCGTCACCTTCCCGCTGCCCTTCAGCGTGACGGCCGTACCCCCGAGGGTGAGGTCGAGGCTGTTGGTGAAGTCGTAGTTGTTCATCTTGACCGGGGCCACGCCGTCCATCTGCGAGAGGCTCGCGGTGACCGTGACGGTCGTCGAGCCCGCCGGTCGCACCGCGGTCAGGCTGATCTCGCCGGACCAGTCGTAGGCGGGGAACTCGCCCAGCGCGCAGGTGAACTTGGTGGTGCCGACCAGCCCGGCATCGGCCGCCGTCGCCGGGGAGCTGACCGCCGCGACCGCCCCGATCACGATCCCGGCGACCCCCAGCGCCGCCGCGGCCTGATGGCGCAGTCGGGCGAGACCGCCGCGAGCCGCCCTCATCGTGCGCTCACCTCACGACGGCGACCGGGCACCAGCAGCATCACGCCGACGCCCGCCGCGAGCAGGGCGGAGGCACCCAGCCCGAGCACCGGGAGGGAGTCGCCGGCACCGGTCTTCGGCAGGGCGTCGGGGGCGGCAGCCGCCGGCGGTGCCGCGGTCGTCTCGGCCGGCGGCGCCGCGGCGGCGGCGGGAGCCGCGCTGGCGAAGCTGATCGGGATCACGTGGGTGTTCGCGTCGACCGTGGCCTGGTCGATCGCGGTCGGCAGCGGACCGGCCGCGATCACGCACTGCTGCGTGGTGCAGTCGATGCTGCCGAACTTCTCCTTGACCACGATCGTGAAGCTGGCCACGTTGCCGCTCGCGTCGGCGTCGCGGAACACCGCACCGCCCTGCAGGTTGCAGTCGGCCGGCCCGACGTAGCCCTCCAGGCACTGACCGATGGCGATGCCGGCCATGTTGGCGTCGAAGCCGGTCCCCGAGATCGTCACGGTCTGACCGTCCTCGAGCCCCTCGGAGGCGCTGACGGTGAGCGTCGGGGCGGCGAAGCCAGGAGGGGCGGTCAGCAGCACCATCACCAGTGCGGCGCCCAGGCCTCGAAGCAGCAGGGTCACTCGTCTTCTCACGTCGGTCTCCTCGGTTGGTCAGCTGGTGGGCACGGGTTGTGCCCGCGTCACCAGCGGGTCAGGCGTGGGCTGGTCGGGACCGCTGGCCAGGCGCAGGCCCGAGCGGTGGATGGCGGCCTGGTCGGCGCCGAGGTACGACGTGACGACAGCCGGGTCGTTGCGCACCTCGTCAGGGGTGCCGGTCGCGATGACCCGGCCGAGGCTCATCGCGAGCATCCGGTCGGAGAGCCGCGAGAGCAGCGGGAGGTCGTGCTCGATCACGATCATCGTGGTGCCGACCTCCTGGCGGATGGCGAGCAGCAGGTCGCCGAGCGCCTCGCTCTCGCTCTGCGCGATGCCGGCCGACGGCTCGTCGAGCAGCAGCACGCGCGGCTCGAGGGTGAGCAGGCAGGCCAGCTCGACGACGCGGCGGGTGCCGGTCGACAGGGAGCCGACGGGAAGGCGCGCGTAGCGGGTCAGCCGCATCCGCTCGAGCACCTCGTCGGCGGCCAGGGCCTTGTCCTTCTCCGCGGTCCGGATGCCGAGCGCGGAGGTCCACAGCCGGGTGGGATCGGCGCGCTCCTGGGCCACCATCAGCGTCTCGTGCACGGTCAGCGTCGGGAACAGTGCGGCGTCCTGGAACGAGCGGACCAGCCCCTCGCGGGCCCGCTCCTCGGGACTCGCGGTCGTGACGTCGATGCCGTCGAAGAGGACCCGGCCCCGGTCGGGGCGGGTGAAGCCGGCGACGATCTCGAAGCAGGTCGTCTTGCCCGCCCCGTTCGGCCCGATCACGCCGAGGATCTCGCCGGGCGCCACCTCGAAGGAGACGTGGTCCACCGCGACCACCCCACCGAAGCGGCGCGAGACGCCGTCGACGGTGAGGACCGGGCCGGCGGTGGCGCTCTGGGCTGCGACCCGGGGCACGAGCCCCTCCAGCCGCGGCTTCTCGTGCAGCGGCGACGACGTGTGCCCGCTCGGGTCGACCACCCCGTGCCGCTCGCGCAGCGGGTCGATCCCGTGCCGTCGGGCGAGGGCGTCGTAGACCAGGTCGCGGCCGCGGCCCAGCACGCCGCCGAGTCCGTCGGGCAGGAAGATGACCACCAGCAGCCAGCCCACGGCCAGCACCGCCTGGCCGACCATCCCCATCCCGGTGAGCGCGGGGAGGCCGACGATCAGCAGGGCGCCGATCAGCGGGCCGAGGGTGACGGTGAGACCGCCGATGACGGTCACCGCGACGACGTCGATGCTGGCGTCGGCCGGGAACGAGTTCACCGTCAGCTGCGACTGGCTGTGGCCGATCACGATGCCGCCGAGGCCCGCGAGGGCGCCGGAGACGGCGTAGAGCTGCATCATCCGCATCCGGTGCGGCACCGTGTAGGCGCGTGCCGCGGACTCGTTGTCGCGCAGCGCCTGCACCATCCGGCCGAAGCCGCCGTGCCGCAGGTTGTTGGTGACCCACACCCCGACGCACAGCACCAGCAGCGCGAAGAGGTAGTAGTCGACGGCGAAGGAGAGCGGGTAGTTCCACCAGGTGGGCTTCGCCGGGGCGATGCCGTCGCCGAGGAAGAGGCCCTGGCGCAGCAGCCAGGTCGAGGTGGCCAGCGCGAACGCCAGCGTCGACACGGCGAGCGCCAGCCCGCGCAGCTTCATCGCCGGGATGCCGACCAGCGCGGAGGCGAGCGCCGCCGAGACCACACCGCACAGCACGCCGAAGAGGAAGTTGCCGGTGGACTGCGCCACATGCACCGAGGCGGCCGCGGCGATGCCGGCGTAGGCGAACTGGCCGAGCGAGAGCTGGCCGGAGACCCCGGTCAGCAGGCCGACGCTCAGGCCGACCAGCGTGTAGCCGGCGACCAGGGTGAGCACCGAGGCGGTGTCGTTGCTGACGACGTAGGCGAGGCCGATCGAGAAGACGACGCCGGCGACGGCCAGCACCCGCGGCAGCCAGACGATGCTGCGCACGTTGCGGTAGGCCGCGGGCATCGGCGGCAGCACCACCCGGCGCCACAGCCCCTTGTCGTGGCTGGAGCGCCCGAGCTGCGGCTGACGCAGCAGAGCGGTGACGATGACCAGGGCGATGACGACGGTCACCAGCCCACGGGTGTCGGGGTTGGAGAGCAGCACCTGCTCGATCACGCCGATGCCGAGCGAGGCGGCGATCGCGATCGGGATCGAGGACATCCGCGCGATCACGGCGCCGGCCAGACCCTTGAGCAGCAGGTCCGGCCCCAGGCCCTCCATCCCCGCGCCGGCGGTGGTGGGGGTGACCAGGATCGCCGAGAAGGCCGCGATGCAGCCCGCGATCGACCAGGCCAGGGTGGCCATCCAGCGGGCCGGGATGCCCTCGAGGAGGGCGACGTCGGCGTCGTCGGCGGCGGCCCGGATCGCCATCCCCATCCGGTGGTGGCGCAGGAACCAGCCCAGCCCGACCAGCAGCACCGGCGCCAGCACCAGCATCGCGACGTACGGCGTGCCGATCGGCAGCGACCCGATGTCGAAGGTGGGCAGGTGGGTCGGCCGGGGGTAGGTGAACCCGCTGACGCCGTCGGAGTTGATCAGCAGCGACAGCACCAGGATGAGCTGGGAGAGCCCCAGCGTCGCGATCATCCCGACCAGGTTGGGCCGGCCCTCGAGGCGCCGGATCACCACGATCTCGATCAGCCCGGACAACAGCCCCGCGAAGACGATGGCGACCACGAAGGCCAGCCAGTACGGCGCGCCCCAGTCGACGACGAGCAGGGCCAGGATCGAGGCCCCGAACGCGCCCACCGAGCCGTAGGCGAAGTTGACGAACCGGCTGGAGCGGTAGACCAGGACCAGGCCGGCGGCGAGCAGGCCGTAGGTCACGCCGGTGAAGAGGCCGATGACCAACCGGTCGACGCCGAAGTCGAAGCCGCTCATCCGGCCACCGCCGCGTGGCCGCCGAGCATCAGGGAGCGGACCCGCTCGGGGTCGGCCGCCAGGGTGGCCGCGGCCTCCTCGGCGATGATCTCGCCCTTCTCCATCATGTAGACGCGGTCCACCAGCGAGAGCGCGACGTTGACGGACTGCTCGACCAGCAGCACCGAGGTCCCGCGCTCGTTGATGCGGCGCACCAGCTGGACCAGTCCCCCGACGACGACCGGGGCGAGGCCGAGGGAGAACTCGTCGATCACCAGCACCTTCGGCTCCGCCACCACGGCCTTGGCGAGCGCCAGCATCTGCCGCTCCCCGCCGGACAGGTGCGAGGCGGGCTGGTCGCGGCGCGCGTGCAGGCGCGGGAAGACCGCGAGCGCGGCCTCGACGGCCTCCTTGGTCCGGCGCCGGCTGCCGCTCGGGTAGGTGTGCATCGCCAGGTTCTCGGCGACGCTGAGCGAGGGGAAGGTGGCCTGGCCGACGACCTGGCACAGCCCCAGGTCCACGCGCTTGCGGGTGGAGACCAGGGTGACGTCGACGCCCCGGAGGCTGACCGTGCCCTCGTCGGGGCGCAGCAGCCCGCCGATCACCTTGAGCAGCGTGCTCTTGCCGACGCCGTTCGGTCCGAGCAGGGCGACCATCTCGCCCTCCTCGACCACCAGGCCGGCGTCGAAGAGCACCTGCACGGGGCCGTAGGAGGCCCGGATGCCGTGGCAGGCCAGCGCCGGCGCGCTGCCCGGGCTCGGGCTCGGCCGCCGCGGCGCCTCACTCGTCATCGAAGGGCACCTCGGGGCCCTCGTAGACGAACGTGCCGACTTCCTTGTCGTAGCGCAGCACCCGGTAGCTGCCGACCGCCGCGTGCCCTCCCCCGCCGAGCGCGTTGCCGAAGCCGGACGAGGTCTGGAAGGTCGAGCCGTCGCGGTGCACGATCTCCGCCCAGGCCGCGGCGTTGAGGTCGCCGTCGATGCCGTCGGCCCCGATCTTCAGCAGCCGGACGGCGTCGCAGTAGGGCAGCGCGACGCGCGCGGCCTCGCGGCTCTCGAACGTGATGCCGGCGTCCTCGTAGACGCCGATGCACTCGGTCTCCGCCTCGCCGGTGGGGAACTCCATCACCGAGTCGGGGACGTCCTGGGGTGGGTGGAACCCGATCCCGACCATGCCCTCGAGGGTGTCGGCGGGGATGGTGTCGGGGTTGGTCACGAAGAACGACGGGTTGTCGAAGCTGGAGATCGCGTAGCGGGCCGAGAAGCCGTCCTGCGAGCCGGCGACCGTGGCGAAGACCGACGCGAGCCGGGAGCCGCCCAGGAACATCACCCGGTGGACGTCCTTGCTCCGGAACGCGACCGCGGCCTGCTCGAGGCCCTGGAAGAGGGTGCCGGTGTCGGTGGTGTCCACCCAGGCGACCTCCGGGTCGAGGCCCTGCTTCTCCAGCAGCGGCACCGCGAGCCGCTTGACCGTGTCCTGGTTGACCGGCGAGTCGGCGACGACCACGCCGACGCCCTTCTCGCCCTCGAAGAACTTCTGCTCGCCGAGCACCCGCAGGTAGGTGCGCACGAAGGAGTCGTACTCCGGGAAGCTGGCCGTCCACAGGTACGGCGCGAGCTCCTCGTGGTACGACGTGCTGGCGGCGTAGAGCGAGGCGTCGAGGACCAGCGTGCTGCGCTTGGCGTAGCAGGGCCGGGCGTTGACCTGGTACTGCCCGGTCATCACCACCGCGAAGGCCTTGTCGTCCTGGGTGATCTTGTTGCACAGCTGCTCTTCGGCCGCCGGCGAGTCGGTCTGCGCGTCGTAGACGTGGAAGACGGCGTCCAGCTTCTTGCCGCCCAGCCCGCCGTTGTCGTTGACCCAGTCCTCGAGCGCCTGGACCTGCGCCTCCTGGTCACCGACGGAGGCGGTCTCGAAGCCGGTCATCTTCTTGACCGCGTCGAGGTCGACGGCGACGAAGACCACCTTCACGGAGTCGTCCGTCACGCCCGGGCCCGGTCCGGCCGCGGCCGCGGCGGCGAGGTCCGTGCCGCCGGTGTTGCCACCCGGCATCAGCGTGCCGCAGCCGGCCAGCGCGAGCGCGAGCGCCGCGCCGACACCGGCGACGCGCACCTGGGTCGACCGGTCGCGGGTCCATCTCCTGGGGGGCAGCACTTTGGACGTCACTCCGCTCGCTCGGGATCGGCTCACGCGACTCGGCCCGTGTCGTCACGTCGGAATAGAGAATATACGATATTAAGATGCACGAGAAGACCTGCCCCACCATTTCTCGGCCGCCTCGAGGTCGATGATCGCCTCGCCGCCCTGGGCCTCGCCCGGGGCTCCTCGGCCGGCCGCACCGGCGGCTGCCCACCAGCGGTCGGCCGCGGCCAGGTCGACCACCGCGTCCTCGGTCCCGGGCAGCGCGAGGGCCGCCACCGCCCTCCGGCGGTGCGGGGCGAGGCGGTGCCACAGGCCCCAGCCGAGCAGCCCCAGCGCACCCGCGTTGAGCACGAAGAGCCCGGCGGGGTAGGTCGTCCAGTCGACCTCGAACCCGCCGGCCTCGGCGTCGCCCACCTGGCCGACGACCCGGTACTTCCCGAACGCCGCGATCGGCAGCTGCAGCGGGACGGTCACCACGGTCTGCTCACCCGGCTCGAGGTCACCCACCTCGGCATCGACCAGCAGCGGCTCGACGTCCTCGGAGCGACCGACCGCCACCCGCACGACCGGATCCGAGACGGCCGTCTCGCCGACGTTGCGCACCAGGAAGATCAGGTTGCGCCGCGGCGAGCCGCCGAACAGCTCCGCAGGCGTGGCCCGGCCGTCGAGACGCACCTCGGAGACCGCGAGCTCCTCGGCCACCGCGGCGTCCGCGGGCGTCGCCGGCGGGGCGACCGGCTCGACCACCGGGAGGTTGCCCGGCAGTGGGATGTCGGCCGCCGTCGGGGCGGCCGCCGACGGCGCGCTCGCCGTCGGGGTGCTCGCGGTCGGGGTGCTCGAGCTCGGGGTGCCGGCCGAGGGGGTGGTGCTGCCGCCGGCGGAGCTCGGCGGCTCGGCCTCGTCTCCCCCGGTGCCACCGGCCGGCTCCTCCGGCTCGGCGGGGGTCTCCTCGCCGCCCGGCTCGCCCGCGCCGCCGATCACCCCGGAGATCAGGTACTCGGCGCCGATGTGGCCGCTCGCGCGCGCCTGGTCCACCACGACGGTCCCGGTGTCCGCATCGGCCACCTCGAACGTCGCGGTGAACTGCCCGGCGGCGTCGACCTCGGCGACCACGCGGGGGTCGGAGGTCGCCGGCGCGGAGCTGTCGGGGCCGGCGTGGCCGCGGATGGTGACCTGGCGCAGCGGGTCCCACCCGGTGCCGGTCAGGGTGACGAGCGTGGAGTCGCGGGTGAGCTTCTCGGCTGCAGCCACGCGCTGCACCTCGAGCACGGTGAAGCCGACGTCGACCCGGCTGGCGCCATCCGCGACGCGCAGCGTGCCTGCCCCCACGCCGGCGAACCCCGGCACCGTGAACCGCGCCGTCGCCGTGCCGTCCGGCTCGGTGACCACGCCGCCGACGGCCGTGCAGACCCCGGCCGCGGTGCACAGCTGCAGGGCGACCGGCGCCGCCGAGGCGAGGCCGGCGAGGGCGAGGGTGACCTCGTCCCCGGGACGGGCCGCGTCGAGCACGTCCTGGTTCGTCACCGAGGTGACGGTGGCCGAGGAGGACGCCACCGCGGCGAAGTCGGTGGTGACGTCGGTGGGCACGGGATCGGTGGCCGGGTTGGGTCCGCCCGGCGCGCCCGACTCCTGGCCGTTGCAGGCGACCCGGAGCCCGGCGCTCGGGGCGTCGAAGTACACGGCGTCGAGCCGGACCACCTGCTCACCGGCGGCGGGGATCGCGATCTCGGCCTGGGCCACCAGGTCCGAGACCGGCTCCCCGGCCGCGACCTCGAACGGCACGACGACCGGCTCGGCCAGCGGCACCTCGCCCAGCGAGAACAGGAACGACGCGGTGCCTGCGAGGTCGGCGGTCTCCGAGACGACGGGGCCGTCGGTGATGCTCACGGTGGCGGTGCGGGTGCCCCCGGCGGCGGTGGCGCCGGCGCTCTCCAGCTTGACCTCGCCCATAAGCGAGGACAGCCACGGGCCGAGCTCGGTGGAGTGGTCGAGCGCGGGCGGGGAGTCCAGCGCGGCGGAGCTGGGCGCGTAGGACCAACACCCGCCGGACGGCGGCAGCAGCGCCTGGGGCGCGAGCTCGTCGGCCTGGGCGGCGACGACTCCGAACGAGGAGGTGGCGCCGGCGATCATCAGCGCGGCGAGCGCGCGAGCCCCTGATCTCATTGCCTCACCCCCGTGAACGGACGTCGATCGACGATTCGGCGATGATATATTCATTTGGTGGACCTGCGGCGGATTTCTGTGACCAGATTCATAGTGCGGGCATTCGCGGAGCTCGCGATCACCGCGGGGCTGGTCCTCACCGTGTTCGTCTTCTACGTCCTCGTCTGGACCAACCACCGCACCGCCGGGGAGCAGGACGACCTGCTCCGCGACTTCCAGGTCCAACAGCGCGAGGGCCGCGACAGGACCCAGAAGAGGGCCGCGCCCGAGTCGGGCGAGGGCTTCGGCATCCTGCACATCCCGGCCCTGGGCGACTGGAGCTGGGTGGTGGTCGAGGGCGTCGACGACGACGACCTCGCCCGCGGGCCCGGACACTTCCCCGAGACCGCGCTGCCCGGCGAGGTCGGCAACTTCGCCGTGGCCGGGCACCGCGCCACGCACGGCGAGCCGTTCGCCGAGCTGGACCGGCTCACCGAGGGCGACCCGATCGTCGTGGAGACCGTCGACGGGTGGCTGGTCTACGAGGTCACCTGGGTGCGGATCCTGACCCCCACCGCCACCGAGGTGCTCGCACCCGTGGCCGGGCACCCCGGCGAGAAGGCCGTCCACCGGACCCTGACGCTGGTGACCTGCCACCCGCGGTGGAGCTCCACCGAGCGGCTCGTGGTCGGCGCCCAGCTCGTCGAGCGGCGCAAGGCCGACGCCGGGCCGCCCGCGGTGCTGGGCTGATCCGCCGGCGCTACTCCCCGACGGTGATCTGGTCGAAGGGCAGGTGCGGCTCGACGGCCGGGAACACCCAGCCGAGCAGCGCCCAGACCACCAGCGCGAGCAGCGCCAGCGCCTGAAGCGCCTTCAGCGGTGTCGGCCCGGGCAGCAGGCGCCAGAGGACGGCGTACACGACGGGCAGCCTAGTGCTCGCGCAGCAGCGAGCCGTAGCCCTGGATCCGGTCCTCGATGCCGTTCTCGCGCAGCGCCATCCACCAGGTGGCGGCGTTGATCGCGATCACCGGCTTGTCGAGCCAGCGCTCGGCCTCGTCGGCGAGCTCGGACATGCACAGGTTGGTGCCGCACTGCACGATCGCGTCGACGTCGTCGTTCACCGCGAGCAGCGACTCGCGCAGCGTCTGCTCGCTGACGTGGGCGATGGACACGGCGGTGGGGCAGCTCAGCCCCCGGATCTCACCGACCTCGAAGCCGAGCTCGGTGAAGAACTTGCGCACGTTCTCGTCGCCGATCGGGGTGTACGGCGTCACGATGCCGATCTTGCGCGCGCCGTAGAGGTTCAGGGCCCGCTCGCAGGCCTCGGCTCCGGTGGCGACCCCGAGACCTCCGGAGAGCTCCTTGATCTGCTGCACGAACTGGCGGTTGCCCTCGACGCCGTCCCAGAAGGTCTCGGCGCTCATCCCCATCACCATGTAGTCCGGCTCCATGGTCATCACGCCCTCGACGCAGTCGGCCATCGCGGCCCGGATCTGCACCAGCAGGTTCTGCATGCCCTCGTCGTCGGCGATCCGGCCGTCGCGGATCAGGATCCGCCCGTAGTGCGAGGTCACGCCGGGCACGCGCATCGCGTCGAACTCGGGCTGCACGATCGTGTTGGTGCTGGGGGCGATCACGCCGAACTTGCGGCGCCAGCCGAGGCGGTCGGTCACTGGGGAACTCCTACGGTTCGGGGGGAGGTCTCGGTGGCCGGCACGTGCCTGCGGAGCCCGAAGGCCCCGAGCAGGAAGCACAGCTGCACCACGGAGTTGGTCAACTGCTCGGCCCACTGCAGCTCTGCTGACTGGTGGGGCCGGGCGGCCAGGGGCGGCAGCACGAGGGTGCCGACGATGTAGACGACGAAGAACACGACTCCGAGGGAGTGCCCCTCGCGGCGGGAGAGGCGGATCCCGAGGATCCCCACGAAGACCGCGCCGATGGCCGAGACCACCAGCAGGGGCCAGGTGTCCGAGGTCTGCAGCGCCATCAGCGCGCCGACGCCCGGGATGACCAGGAAGGGCCACCACGGTGCCGGCTCGCGGCGCCACACCCCGACCAGGGCGCAGGCGATGCCGGCGAAGCCGAACGCCAGGCACGGGAAGAGCAGGTTCTCCAGGATCGGGTAGTTGCGGCACGGCTCGGCAGCGACCAGCAGCTTCCACACCGCCTTCGCCAGGCCGCCCAGGGTGACCAGGGCTCCGGCGAGGAGGGCCGGCACGCGCACGGAGGGCAGCACCCGGCCCGCGGCGAGCGCCATCACCACGGTGCCGGCGCCGGCCAGCAGCACGGGCACGAAGTCCTCCACCGCGAGCGCGAGCCCGTACTCGGTGCACGGATCGATCGCCATCACGCCACCGTGGCGGAGTCGGGCGTCTCGGACGCGAAGATGTCGCGCTTGCGCAGGCCGGCGGTGAGGAACCGTCCCATCGCCTTGGGCGTGGTCAGCCACGCGACGCGGGCTCCGCTGCGATGGGCGGCCAGCAGCCGCTCGGCCAGCCAGGGGGTGACGGTCTCGACCCGGTCGCCCAGGATGTTGAAGATCCGGCGGGCCTTCTCGAACGCCTCGGGCTGGCCGTCGTAGTCGTCGGTGAGCAGGTCGGTGGCGACGATGCCCGGCGACAGGAACCCGACCTTGACCCGGCCGCCCTTGGTCTCCTTGACCAGCGACTCGGTCAGGTAGGTCACCGCACGCTTGGAGGCGCCGTACGTCGCCAGGCCGGGCTGGTGCTGGCCGTTGGAGCCGAAGCCCTCCATGTTCCAGATCCACCCGCCGCCGGGCTGCGCCTCGAGGCCGGCCAGGGCGACCGCGCAGCCGTTGACGACGCCCGCGACGTTCACCGAGAGCACCTCGGCGACGGTCTCCTCGGGGATCTCGGGCAGCGGACGGCGCGGGGCGGACAGCCCGGCGTTGTTGATCCAGACGTCGACGCGCCCGAAGGTCGCGACGGCGTGGTCCCACAGCGCCTGGACCTGCGTTCGGGAAGCGACGTCGGTGGCCAGACCGGTGACCCGGTGCGCGCCGGCGCCTCGGGCCAGCTCGCCGACGGCTGCCTCGACGCTGCTCGCGGAGCGGCCGCACACCACGACCTGGCACTCGCGGGCGAGCAGCTCGCGGGCCAGGCCGAGGCCGATCCCGCGGGTGCCGCCGGTGACCACCACGACGCGTCCCTCGGCAGCGCTCACGTGGGCTGCCAGGTGAGCAGGCCGTGCACGAAGTGGGTCGTGGTGTCCCCGCGGAACAGCTGCCACACCACGGCCAGGTCCCGGGTCTCGGTGTCGATCAGCACCTCGCGGCCCCGGATCTTCTCGACCCCGCGGGCCTCGGGGCCGACCAGGTGCTGGCTGGTGAACAGGGCCCGGCCGTAGGACGTGGCGTTGCCGAACACCTCCGGCCCCTCGTACTGGGTGCGGGCGCCGTCGCGGACCCGCTCGAAGCCGTAGCTGCGCTCCAGCGCGCCTGACCAGGTGACCTGCTGGTGGGCCCGGCGCAGCGAGAGCGGCGTGTGCTCGATGACGACCTCCACCTCGCCGAGCGAGCTCTGGTCGGCCGCGTTCACGAACAGGCTCCCGCTCCAGCGGCCGCGCTCCTTGGTCGGCAGCACCTGCGGGACCGATCCGCGCCGGGTCTCCAGCGCGATCCAGTCCTCGACGAAGCGCTGCGTCTCGGGGTTGGTCTCGTGGTCGAAGGTGCGCCGGTAGATGCCGTTGAAGACCGCGCAGACCGCCCAGCCGTCGTGCAGCACCGAGGAGTAGACCTGGGTCTCGCCGTCGGGCAGGACCTGGTTCCAGGTGCGCAGGTCGGCCTGCCAGCCGGGCGAGTAGTAGTGGGCGTCCACGAACAGCCCGTAGGGCTGCCCGGTGCCGTAGAAGTCCGGCCCGCAGTAGACGCGGTTCTCGTCGGAGTCGACGATCCCGAAGTCGAACTGGGCACCGAGCTCGAAGCGGTTGCGCAGCGGGCCGCTCGCCTCGAGGCGGGTGTTCATCCAGTACCGGGCGACGCCGTCCTCGATCACGCTGGCCCGGTCGACCCGCTCGAAGCCGACGTGGTTGCCGGTCGCGTCGAAGAGGCCGGGGCGGCCGTGCCACTCCCCCTCGATGCGCTTCTGCCACTCGCTGGTGGCGCCCTGCTCGTCGGCCTCGACGGCCGGCGACACCGCGCTCACGCGGGCTGCTCCGCGGGGACCGCGTTGTCCACCAGCAGCCCCCGGACCGCCTCGGCCTGCTCCTCGCCCAGCAGCCGGGAGATCTGCGCCCACACCTTGTCGACCTGCGGGCTGAACAGCAGGGCTCGGTTGCGGGCGTCGCGCGCGGCCAGGTCGGTGTCGGCGATGTCGGCGGCGACCTCGGCGGGCACCTCGCCCTCGAGCAGCGTGAACCAGTGGTCCAGGTAGGACCGCACCGAGATGTCGAGGCCGGCGAAGGCCTCCACGGTGGAGCGGAAGGCGAGCATCCACGAGGACATCACCGTCAGCTGACGCGGCTCCAGCGCGGCTGCGGTGAAGCCCTCGTTGGCGCACACCCCCTGGTAGGTCTCGGTCAGCGGCGAGTGCGCCCAGTCGTTGTAGGCCATGTGGGTGCCGGCGTCGACGCGCTGGATCAGGTCGAGGTGGAAGGCGTGGTGTCCGCCCGCGTGGACCGAGTCCAGCGTGAAGTGCGGGACCGGGCTGGTCTCAGGGGTGAAGGCGAACACCATGTGGCTGTCCATCTGGATCTGCGGGACCACGATGCCGACGTAGACGACCTTGGCGACGCGCGGACCGGTGAAGATCCGTGCTTCGCCGACCGACATCGGCGGGCCGAAGGCGGCCGAGGTCAGCGGCAGGTACGGCGCCCCGTCCGGGCCGGCCACCTCGGTGAGCTCGGCGCGCTCGACGAGCGCGTCCAGGGCGCCGTGGCACAGGGCTGCGGGCAGGCTGACGTCGACGCTCATGCGGGGACCTCCTCGGTGCTGGTCGGGGCCTCGGGGGCGGGCGGGCCGGTGCGCGGCACATCGCCACGCGCCGCGCGTTCGGCGTTGCCGCTGAGGATCTCCTTGCTGCGGACCTCCTTGAAGTTCCACGCGCTGGCGAGCTCGGGCACCTCGCGGCGCACCGGCGAGGGGATCACCCGCGCCTCGACCCGTGCCGGGCCCTCGCCGGCGATGGTGTTGCCCTCGACGGACCAGCCCATCTCGATGAGCTCCTGGCGCCGGCGGCGGTACAGCACGGCGTTGAGGTCGCTCTTGACGTGCAGCTCGTCGGACAGGTCGAAGGGCAGCAGCTCGGGACGCACGTTGTCGACGATGGTCTGGTCCTCGTAGAGCACCTTGAAGACGCGGCGCCGGGCGTCGCGGTCGGCCCACTTGCCCTTGAAGAACGTCCGCAGCGCGACGAACTTGACCATCGTGGTCTCCTCGTCGATCGGGATGTTGACGTCGAAGATCTTCAGGTCGCCCATCGGCGTCTGGATGTGCAGCAGGATCATGTTCGGCAGCCACCAGGTCGTGGAGACCGGGACCGGGGGCCGCTCGGCCAGGGACTGCTTGTTCGGGTTGATGGCGCCCCACAGGCCCTTGGAGCGCGGCGGGTTCAGGACCACCGAGACCTTGCAGTGCCACGGCGAGCTCTCCACCTCGAAGTCCGGCACCTCCGGCTTCTCGCGGTTGCCGAACACGCCGCCGTGCACGAACGGCGTGTGCGCGACGTCGACGCCGTTCTCGAGGATCCGCTCGTAGTTGGACTTCCACAGGAACTCGCCGGTGACCGCGCGGTACTTCTCGGTGTCGTCGATGTCGGACCAGTCGGGGATCGGCGGGCGCTCCTCCTCGGGCAGGTCGCCCATGTAGACCCAGACGAACATGTACTTCTCGACGACCGGGTAGGAGTCGACGCGGGCCTTGCGCGGGATGCCCTTGTCGGGGTGCGCCGGGATCGTCTGCACCTGGCCGTCGGGCTTGTACTCCCAGCCGTGGTAAGGGCAGACGATGCAGTCGCCCTTGATCTCGCCGCCGGACAGTGCCGCGCCGCGGTGCACGCAGAGGTCGGACATGCAGACCACCGAGTTGTCGCTGGTCTTGCGGTAGAGGACCAGCTGCTGGCCCAGCAGCTTGATCTTCTTGGGCTCCCCGGGCTTGACGTCCGTGCTGAACTCGACGGCGTACCAGAAGTTCTTGAACATGGTCTTCTCCTAGCGTCGCCGGACGGCGGCGATCTCGGGCGGGGACTGCTCGGCGAGCAGCTCGAGCTGGGACTTCGCGGACGGACTGCTGCTCAGGTGGGCGCTCATGAAGGCGGTGACGACGTCGGCGAGCACCGCGCGGAGGCGGTCGTGGTCGGCGTCGGTCGGGGTCTCGAGGAAGCCCCGGGCGGTGGACGGGTCCTCGGGGTGCGCGGCGAGCATGTGCCCGGCGCCGGCGAGGTGGACCAGCCAGCACTCGGTCGTCGCCGCGACCCCTTCGCGCCAGGTGCGCGCGACCGGGTCGTGACCGGGTGCCCCCGGCGCCGCGCCGTACCGGATCGCGCTCGCGGCGACGACCCCGTCGTCGGTGCCCGCGATCAGCATCGTGGGCGCCTCGACCGGCGCCGGCAGCAGCGTCTCGGGCGGGTGGCCGAGCATCTGCGAGGCCATCGTGTGCGCGCCGTAGGTGACCACGGCGCGGATCTCGGGGAACCAGGACGGGCTCGCCGACTGCAGGGCGACGGTGCCCCCGGCCGAGTGCCCGAACACGCCGACCCGGTCCAGGTCGAGCAGGCCCGCGAGGGGTCCGCTCTCGGCCAGCCCGGCCAGCGCGTCGAGCACCGGTCGCAGCGCGGGGGTCGTCGGCCGCTGGCCGTAGTGCTGCGGGCCGGCGGCGACCACGTCGACACCGGGGGTCAGCCCGTGCTCGCCGGGGAAGAGCTCCCCGACCCAGTCGTAGCCGACGACGACGAGGCCGGCCTCGACCAGCCGCAGCGCCAGCCAGCGGTAGGCCTCGGCGGGACAGTTCACGCCGGGCAGCAGGACCACCACCGGGTACGGCGCACCGTCGGTGTCGGCAGCGAGCCTGCCGCTCATCCGCTCGGCGTCGTCGCGCGCCGGCAGCGCCGGGTAGCGCACGGCCAGGTGCACGGTGTCGTACGGCGCCTGGGCGCCAGGCACCCGGCAGGCCGTGCGCAGCGCGCGGACCAGGACCGACATGGGTCAGTCCTGCTCGTGCGCGCGTGGCAGGACCCGGTCGCCGCCCCACAGGGCGCGGACCAGGGTGGAGGTCATGTCGGGGCCGAAGAAGCGGTCGCCCATCTCGTTGGCCGGGTCGCGCTCGGCGATGTTGCGGCGGATCAGCTCGTCGCTCGCGGCCAGCGCGGCCTGCTCGTCGGCCGGCACCCGCTCGGCCTCGTCGACCCAGCCGATCCACCGCTCGAGGTGCTCCTCGGTGATCTCGGCGACCAGGTCGGTGGTGCGCCGGTCCGGCGGCGCCATGTAGCAGTGCGCCGTGGGCGAGAGGCCGGCGCGGACGAAGGCGCTGCGGCTGACGAACGGCTCCAGGAAGGGGTTCTCGGTGCGGATCTGCTCCCACCGGGCGTTGACCGGGCCGTAGTAGCGGTCGTAGGCGTCGGTGTCGGTCATCAGGTAGGAGCGCGGCACGGAGTCGAGGTAGACCCAACCCTGCGGGAAGGCGCCGAGCGCCATCCCGAAGTGCGGCACCCGGACCTGCGGGCCGAGCCAGACGGTGAGGTGGACGTTGCAGAACCCGAGGGCGGCGTTCTCCATGTGGGAGTGCACCATCCAGTCGATCTCCGGGCCGGCGTAGGTGCGCACCCGACCGGTGGGACCGCCGTCCGCGCCGAACGCCTCGAGCTTCTCGGAGGACGGGTCGCGGGTCAGGTCGAAGCGCTGCGCCAGGCGGGCCTGCAGCCGGTCGACGAGCGCGAGCCACGCGCCGAAGGTCTCCGAGACGTCGGTGGGGGCCGCCTCGTCGAAGTGCTCCTGCACGGACTTCAGGTTCTGACTCATGCGCGCGCGCTCCCTGTAGTGAGGTCTAGATATGAGACTATATATGATCTAGATGTAGAACAAGAGCTCTTCCCGCCGTCGCGCCTCCATCTTGGGGTGACCGCCGCTCTCCCGGGGGCGAATCCGGCAACCCGGCTCAGCCGGTGGGATAGGCCGCCGCGCCGAGCCCCCCGCCGCCGGCCCGGAAGGCGGCCGGGGCGTGCACGACGCAGGGCTGGACGTACTCGAGGACTCCCTCGTCTCCGTACTCGCGTCCCCAGCCGGAGCGCTTGACCCCGCCGAACGGCGCCCGCAGCGCCAGGCCGGTGCGGTTGTGGGTGTTGACGAACGTGAAGCCGGCCTCCAGGCGAGCCGCGAGGGCGAACGCCCGGTCCTCGTCGGCCGACCACACCGACGCGCCGAGTCCCAGCTCCCCGGCGTTGGCGCGGGCCAGCGCCTCGTCCTCGGCGTCGAAGGCGAGCACCGGCAGCGTCGGGCCGAACTGCTCGGCGGCGACCAGGGGATCCGCGTCGGCCGCGCCCAGCACCAGCGTCGGGCGCACGTAGTAGCCACGGCCCAGATCGGTGCCCGGGTCGACGGTGCCGAGCATCAGGGCCCGGGCGCCGCGGTGCACGGCGTCGCCGACCAGGCCGGCGACCCGGTCCGCCGAGGCGGCGCTGACCACCGGGCCCATCGACACGCCGGGGTGCAGCGGGTCGCCCATGCAGAGCACCCGGGCGGCCGCGGCGCGCAGCGCCTCGACGGTCTCGTCGTAGCGCGAGCGGTGGACGTAGAGCCGCTTCACCGCCATGCACACCTGGCCGCTGGTGGCGAAGGCCGCCATCACCAGCCGCTCGGCGGCGGCGTCGTCGAGGACCACGTCGTCGAGGAGCACGGCCGGGTCGTTGCCGCCGAGCTCGAGCAGCGCCGGGGTGAGCGCGCGGCCCGCGAGGGCGCCGATCGCCCGCCCGGCGGCCTCGCCGCCGGTGAAGGCCACCCGGTCGACCTGCCGGCTGCCGACCAGCGCGGCGGCGGTCTCGGCGTCTCCCTGCACCACCCGCAGCAGCCCGTCCGGCAGGCTCGCGGCGAGGACCTCGAGGAAGCGCTGCACCGCGAACGGCGCCAGCGGGGACGGCTTCACCACCACCGCGTTCCCCGCGGCCAGCGCCGGGCCGACCTTCAGCGCCGCCAGCACCACCGGCGCGTTCCAGGGCGTGACCGCGCCGACCACCCCGAATGGGCGGTGTCGGACCAGGAGCCTGCCCTGGGCGTCGTCGATCTCCCGGTCGACCAGCAGCGCCTCGGCACGGTCGGCGACCCAGCACAGCACGCTGAGCGCGAACCCGACCTCGCCCCGGCTGTCCGAAAGCACCTTGCCCGTCTCCCGGGCCATCAGCTCGGCCAGCTCGTCGAGGACCGGCTCGAGCGCCGTCGTCGCCGCACGCAGGGCGCCGGCACGCGCCGGCACGGGCAGGCGCGACCAGCCACGCTGCGCGTCCTGCGCCTGTGCCACGACCCGGTCGACGTGGGCGGTCGTGGCGACCTGGAAGGTCCCGACCAGCTCGTCGCGGCGCGCCGGGTTCTCGCGGGCGATCTCGTCGGCCCGCAGCCGCGGCGCGGTCGTCGACGCGCTCACCGGGCCTGCCCGAGCACGGTCCGGGGCTCGCGCAGCGAGTCCAGCATCGAGGTCCGCATCAGGTGGGCGCGGGCCGCGGCGGGGTCGGCCGCGAGCGCCCGGAGCCGGTCGTGGTGCGCGCGGCGGACCTCGGGGTCGCGCTCGCGCAGCTCCTGCCAGTTGTCGTGGGTGACGGTGCGCACGTAGGACAGCGCGACGTCGCGGCGCCGGTCCAGCACCTCGTCGAGGAGCGCCACGTCGGCCCCGCCGACCACGTCGGCCAGCGCGGCACCGGCCAGGCACGCGTCGTGCAGGCCGCTGTTCATGCCCATCCCGCCGAGCGGGTTGTTGACGTGGGCGGCGTCGCCCACCAGCAGCACCCGCCCGACGCGGAACCGGTCGGCGACCCGCTGGTGCACGCGGTAGAGCGAGGCGTGCAGCAGCCCCCACTCGCGCCCGAGGTCGGCCACCCCCCGCAGCCGCTGCTGGACCCGCGCGGCGTCGGTCTCGGTCGCGTCCGGGGTGTCGGGGTCGGTCGGGAACAGGATCCGCCAGTGCTCGGGGGTCTGCAGGAGGACCAGCCACTCCTCGGGGTCGAAGACGTAGTTCACGGCCGCGATCCCCGGCAGCGCCACGGTGAGGTCCTCGGTGGTGGAGACCACCAGGAACCGCTCGGGGTAGGTGATGCCCTCGAACGCCGCGCCGATTCTCTTGCGGACCGCGGAGCTCGCCCCGTCCGCACCGACCACCCAGTCGGCGCGCCACTCCCGGCCGGCGCCGGTGCGCACCACCGCGCCCCGCTCGTTCGCCTCGACCGCGGTGACCTCCTGGTCGAAGTGCACGGCGCAGGCCCCGCTCTGGCGCAGTGCCTCGAGCAGGATCGGGGTGAGCTTGCTCTGCTCGCACTGCACCCGGAACGGGTAGGCGGTGTCCGCGGCGAGGATGCCCAGGTCGAGCTCGGCGATCGGGCCGGTGACCCGGTCGCGGTACTGGAAGGTGGTGGAGACGATGCCCCGCTGCATCAACGGCTCCAGGACCCCCAGCTCGGCCAGCATCTCCAGGCTCGGCGGGTGGTACGTCGAGGCGCGCGACTCGGCCGCGAGCCCGGGGCCCGCCTCCAGGACGACCACCTCCAGCCCGCGGCGGACCAGGGTGAGCGCGGTGGTCAGGCCGACCGGCCCGGCCCCCACGACGATGACCACGTTGCTCATGAGTCCTCCAGGGAAGCGGCGTAGCGTCGGTCGAGCTCGAGCTGGTCGTCCAGCCCGAGCAGCTGCGTGAGTTCGGCCCACTCCAGGCGTCGGGTGGTGCCCGCGTGGCCGTCGCGGACGATCGCGGCATACACCGCGGCGGCGGCGTCGGCGGCGGCGAGCAGCGCGGAGACCGGGTGGATCACCAGGCGCACCCCGAGCCCGCTCAGCTGGGCGTCGTGGGGCCCGGCCTCGACCGGTCCGCCCGCCTCCGAGCGGTTGTGCACCAGCGGGACCCGGCCGACGGCGCGCTCCAGGGCGCCACTGACCGCGGTGAGGGCGGCCAGGTCGGCGCCCTCGACGAAGATCGCGTCGGCGCCGGCCCGGGCGTAGGCGACCGCGCGCTCGACCACCGAGTCGAGGCCCTCGACCGACAGCGCGTCGGTGCGCGCGACGATGACCAGGTCGGTCCCGGCCTCGGCCGCGGCGCGGACCCGCCCGGCGGCCTCGGCGACGTCGACCACCGCCTTGCCGGCCAGGTGGCCGCACCGCTTGGGCGAGGCCTGGTCCTCCAGGTGCAGCCCGGCCACCCCGGCGGCGGCGTAGAGCCGGGTGGTGCGGCGCGCCTGGAGGGCGTTGCCGTAGCCGGTGTCGGCGTCGGCCAGGAGCGGCAGCCCGTCCAGGACGGCGGCGAGCTGCGCCGCGCGGGCCGCGATGTCGGTGGCGTGCACGTGTCCCAGGTCGGGCAGGCCCAGCGCCACCGCCGAGGTCGCGGCGCCGGACAGGCACACGGCGCGCGCGCCGGCCCGGGCGGCCAGCAGCGCGGTGACCGCGTCGTACACGCCGGGGAGGTGGACCAGGTCGGGCCCGGCCAGCAGCGCGCGCAGGCGTGCCGGCGCGCGGTCGTGGGGAGTCACCGCGCTCACCGCGAGTGCAGCGCGAAGCCACTCTCGACGCCGACGACCCGGGCGCCGGTGAACACCCGGATCGTCTCCAGGGTGCCCTCCTCGCCGAGTCCGGACAGCCCCCAGGCGGGCCGCGGCGTCATCAGGTGCAGGCTCATCATGCTCGAGCCGTTGACCTTGACCTCGCCGGCGCGCACCCCGCGGGCGAAGTCCAGCGCCTGCTCGGTGTCGGCGCCGAGCACGTAGCCCTCCAGCCCGTACGGCGTGGCGTTGGCCAGCTCGAGGGCGTGGGCGAGGTCGCGGTAGGGGTGCACGGTCGCGACCGGGCCGAACACCTCGTGCAGCGCGTCCTCGGAGGCCACCGCGGTGAGCAGCGTCGGGGTGAGGAAGTGGCCCCGCTCGGGCAGCGGCGTGCTCGCCGCGGCCACGCCACCGCGGGTCACCTTCTCCTCGACGGCCGCGCGCAGCCGGGCCAGGTGGAGCGAGTGCACGACCGGCCCGAGGTCGGTCGCCTCGTCGAGCGGGTCCCCGGCGCGCAGCTCGGCGAGCCGCTCCAGGGCGAGCGCCACGATGGCCTCCGCCGACTCGGCGGGCAGCACCAGCCGGCCCAGGGCCCGGCACCACTGCCCGTTCAGGGTGGTGAGCAGGTCGACGACCGCGCGCGCGGCGTCGCCGTGGTCGGCGTCGGGCAGCACCACCAGGGCGTTGTTGCCGCCGAGCTCGAGCTGGGTGGCGGTGAAGTCGGGGGCGCAGGCCAGCGCGATCGCGCGACCGCCCTCCAGACCGCCGGTGAACGAGACCGCCCGCACCCGCGGGTCGCGCACCAGCGCGCCGCCGACGGCGGGTCCGCCCTGGACGAGCTGGAAGGTGCCGCCGTCGGGCCCGGCGTCGAGGCCGGCCTCGGCGAGCACCCGGGAGACCACGCGCGCCAGCTCGGTGGTGGCGTAGGGCGCGTACTCGCTGGGCTTGAGGATCGTCGGGCAGCCGGCGGCCAGCGAGCTGGCGACCTTGTGGGCGGCCATCGGCGCCGGGGCGTTCCACGGCACCAGGCACAGGGCCGGGCCCAGCGGCAGCCGGTGCACCTCGACAGGGTGACCGGTCGGACCCTCGAGCCGCTCGAGGAGGGCGCCGTCGCGCAGCATCTGCGCCGCGAGCCGGAAGGCGCCGGGCACGATCACCGCGGCGATCGCGGTCTGGCGCACCGGCACCCCGGTGGCGAACGCCTCGAGCGCGGCCAGCCGGGGCAGGTCCGCCTCGAGCTCGCCGGCGATCGCGTCCAGCACGTCGGCGCGCGCGTCGGGCGACATCCGCGCCCAGGCGCCGGACTCGTACGCCGTGGCGGCCGCGGCGGCCGCGGCCTCGCAGTCGGCGGCGGAGGTGGCCACGGCGGCGCCGAGCGGGGTCGCCAGGAACGGGTCCTCCAGGACCAGGTCGAGGCGCTCGGTCGGCACCGACCAGCGCCCGGCGACGAGCTGGGCGACCTCGGGCAGCTCGATGCGCAGCCGGCCCGCGCCGTACGACGTCGTCGTCACCCGTCAGCCTGTCCTGCCAGGGCCGGCTGGGGGGCCGGCGGCTTGTCGAAGGAGTCGCTGGTGGTCAGCCCGGCCCATGATTCCTTCTCGACCAGCATCCGCGCCAGGTCCAGGCGTCCACGTTCGGCAGGAAAGGCCTGGACCAGGCCCATCGCGGTGTCGCGCACGGCCCGGCCCACCACGTTGTCGAGCAGGGCGCCGGAGGTGCCGCACATCTTGAGCGCGTCGATGGCCACGCCGAACGCGCGCTCGCAGATGGTGCCCTTGGCGAGCTTCCAGCTCTGCACGACCTCGGCCTTGGGCAGGATCGGCGGGTCGCTGGCCTCGAGCTCGATCTGGCGGCGCAGCCACAGGTGCGCCTCGGTGAGCTGCTGCTCGCCGTCGCCGACGAGCACCTGGTGCATGGGGCTCGAGGCGATCGGCTTGCCGGTGTCGGCGAAGGTGGCCTTCATGGTGCGGTCGAAGGCGTACTCCCAGGCGCCGCGCGCGATCCCGGCGTAGATGGCGGCGATGGCGATCTGGTTGCCCACCCACGACCCGCGCGACATCTCGGTGGCCCGGCCGAACCCGCCGGGCACGGTCAGCGCCTTGTCGGCGGGGACGAAGCAGTCCTCCATCACCAGGCCGTGGTTGTCGGAGGCCCGCATCCCCAGCCCGTTCCACTGCTGGCGCGGGCGCACGCCCACGGAGTCGCGGGCGACCAGGAAGAGGCTGAGCGCGTCGAGGCCGTCGACGTCCTCGCGGCGCGCCGTCACCAGGTAGTAGTCCGCGGTGCCCGAGAGGCAGCCGAACGACTTCTCGCCGTTGAGCAGCCAGCCGCCCTCGGTGGCGGTGGCCAGGGTGCTGATCAGCACGTTGGCGTTGCTGGCCTTGACCGCCTCGCTCGCGAAGTTCGCCAGGCACCGCTGGTCGCGGCCCATCAGGTGCAGCACCTGCTCGGCGAATGCGCGCACCTCCTCGCGCTCCTCCTCGGCGTACAGCCCGGCCTCGATCGCGGCGAGCGGCAGCAGGCCCCGCGAGGAGGCCGAGCAGTGGAAGAAGAACGCCAGCGCCGTCGAGCCGCACGCGGTGCCCAGGGCGTACGTCGTGGCCGCGAGGTCGCGCAGACCGCCGCCCAGGCCGCCGTACTCGGTGGGGACGACGAGGCCGAGCAGCCCGGCATCGGCCAGCAGCGCGACGTGGCTCTTGGGGAACTCACCGCGGGCGTCCGCCTCGGCGGCGGCGGCGCGGATCGTCGGCAGCACCGACTCGACACGGGCGGCGCGCTCCCTCTCGGCCTCGGTGAGGTCGGGAAGAAGCAGCTCAGCGGTCAGTTGTGCCGTCATCCTGCGGCTCCTACGTGGTCGGCGGTGAGTGGAGTGGCGTCGTGGCGCCTCGCGGGCAGGTCCACCCGGTCGGCGAGGCGCTGGCGCGCGAGCGCGGCCAGCTGGGTCAGGGCGGCACCGTCGACGGGGGTGTGCACGTCGATCGTGCCGAGCAGGCGGATCAGGTCCTCGGTGGCGAGAGCACCGTCGAGTCCGGCCAGGGTGGCGTCGAAGTTGGTGACGCCGCTCTTGAGCGCCGTGAGCGCCTTGACCAGGCCGAGGCGGTCGCGGTCCTCCAGGCGCACCCGCAGCGGCACCGGCCGGGCCACCCCCACCGCCTCCTGCAGCACGGCCCGGATCTGCAGCGGGGTGGCCGCGCCGGCGGTGTCGTCGAGACAGATCTCGAGGACACCGCTCTCGGCGAGCACGTGCACGGCGGCGAGGACGTCGTCGGCGCGCTCGGCGGCGAACGCCCCGCGCAGGATCACCGAGGTGCGCGCGGCCAGCGGCCCCAGCTTCTGGACCGCCTGCGCCACCTGGCGCGGGTCGGCCGCGGTCAGGGCCAGCTCGAGGGTCTCGACCCCGAGGTCCACGGCGATGCGCGCCTGCTCGGCGCTCGCGACGAGGGCCGAGCCGGTGGCCACGCCGGGGAGCGCGACGGGCGGGGTCGCCCCGCCGGTGAGGTCGAGCACCCGGACCCGGATGCCGGCCGCGCCGACCCGGGCCGCGGTCTCCGCGCTCCAGGCGGCGTCCTCGCCGCGCGCCACGAGCGCGGCGACCAGGCCGCTGTCGGAGAGCGCCGCGACGTCGGGCAGGACGTCGGCGAACTGGCCCCAGCCGCGCGAGTGGAACAGCAGCGGCGCGGTGCGGCGCGCCCGGTGCGCCGCGGTCACCTCGCCCACGAAGATGGTGTGATCCCCGCCCGGGTGCTCGTGGACGACGCGGCAGTCCACCCAGCCGAGCCCGGAGTCGAGGAGCGGGACGCCGGTGGTCGCGGTCGACCAGCTCTCACCGGCGAAGCGGTCGGTGACGCCGGGCACCATGCCGGCGAAGCGGCGGGCGACCTCGGCCTGGTCCTTGGCCAGCACGCTGACCCCGAACACCCCGCTGCCCGAGATCAGGGCATGGGTGTAGAGCGAGCGGTCCAGGCAGATGGACACCAGGGGCGGCGACAGGCTGACGCTGGAGAACGAGCTCGCGGTCATCCCGTGCCGGACTCCGTCGACCAGCGTGGTCACGATCGTGACCCCGCTGGGCCACTGCGACAACATGTCGCGGAACGCAGCCGCTTCGACCATGTGGGCCTCCCCTCCGTTGTGTGTAGATAATATACAATATCTTCGATAGCGGAAGGCAAGCGCGGCGAGGAAGTCCGATCCCTCACCGGAGGTGGCGAAGATCTAGGATCTACTCAGCGTCACCCCCGCCACACCAACTGAGGAGCCCGTGCCATGGCCCGACGAGTCCGGTCGACGTCGACCGTCCGACCGATCGAGCACCTGTCCCTGGTGGACCGGGTGACCGACGAGCTGCGTCGCGCGATCCTGGTCGGCGACATCCTGCCCGGGTCCGCGATCTCCATCGTCGAGCTGTGCGAGCAGTTCGACGTCAGCCACATCCCGGTCCGCGAGGCCCTGCGGCGCCTGGAGAGCGAGGGCATCGTCAGCCTGCGCCCCGGCCGGTCCGCGCTCGTGGCGTCCCTCAGCGTGCAGGACCTCACCGACATCTACCGGCTGCGGCGCATCATCGAGGGCGACCTCGTGGAGCGGGCGGTGGCGAAGATGACCGACGAGCGGATCGCCGAGGCCGAGGAGGCGCTCGAGGACTACATCACCATCGAGCGCGAGCCCGCCTCGCTCGCCGTGGCGCACCACCACTTCCACGCCGTCCTGCTCGAGGACGTGATGGGCGCGACCGACCTGCGAGTCCTCGAGCTGCTCTGGCACACCGCCGACCGCTACCTGCACCTGCTGATGAACGACCTCGACGTCGCACCCGAGACCCAGGAACACCGGATCGAGGAGCACCGCAGGATCCTCGACCTGGCCCGCGCCCGCAAGGCCGACGAGACCCGTGACGCCTGGGTCGCCCACCTCGACGCGAGCGAGCAGGCGCTGCGCGCGGCCCTCGAGGGGCGCGCGGTCCCGCTCGAGGCCTGAGCCTCAGGCTCTGCTCACCAGCGCGTCGGCCACCAGCGCACCGGCCAGCGCCCACGGCCGGCCGTCGACCAGGTCGGTGCCGCGGGTGACGAACCGGTTGACCGCGCAGGCCGGGCGCAGCGTCGCGAGGGTCACCGGCCCGCCGGCCGGCACCGGGTCCGGCCGGCTGATGACGCCCGCGAACGGCGTCTGCCACGGCGTCCAGAGCGTGAAGTCGGGCGAGAGCGGCACCAGCGCGCCGGCCCCGAGCTCGCCGGGACGGCTGGCCACCGCCAGGTTGAGCCGGTTCTCCGCCGCGCGCTCGAGCAGCAGCAGGTCCAGGTCGCGGGCCGCCCCCACGGTGAACGGCACGGCGACCACGTCCACGTCCTGCAGGGCCGCCAGCCGGAACGTCTCCGGGTAGAGCGCGTCGTCGCCGACCACCACCGCCAGGCGGCCCCAGGGCGCGTCGTACACCTCGACGCGGTCGCCGAGCGCCGTCGCCCAGCCGGCGTGCCGCTCGCAGCGGTGCAGCTGCGGCTGGCGCAGCCGGACGCCGTCGGCGCCGACGAGGAGCCCGACGTGCGCCGGGCCCTCGGCGAGGCTGGTCACGACGAGGGCGTCGGTGTTCTCGAGCAGCGCGACCAGCTCCTCGACCGAGGGGCCGGCCAGCTCGGGCAGCACGACCAGCTCGGCACCCTGTGCCAGCGCCTCGCCGACCAGCGCCACCACGTCGGCGCCGGGCGGCTGGGTCACCACCGCCGCGACCACCGCCTCGGCGCCGGCGGGCGCGAGGCGACCCACCGGCGGCGCCACGATCGGCCCGTAGAGCTCCGGGCGACGCGAGGCGAACACGTCGGTGCCGTCCGCGCGGCGCTTGTCGTCGGCGCGCTCGACCTCGATGTCGGCGACCACGACCGCCTCGCCGGCGCGCGGAGCGATCGCCAGCACCGTCCCGTCCGGGGCGACGATCTGGCTCTCCCCCGCCCCGTGCAGCAGCGACTCGGGCACACCGGTGCGCTCGGAGACGGTCGCGATGCTGTGCGCGGGCACGAGGGGACCGACCTTGTTGGCGGCCACCACCCAGACCCGGTTCTCGACGGCCCGGACCGGGACGTGCAGCGAAGCCTCGTCGAGCGCGAACGAGTTCAGGCTGTTGAGCAGGATCTGAGCGCCGCCCAGCGCCAGCAGCCGCGGCGTCTCGTTGATGACGCCGTCCATGCAGGAGTACAGCCCGATCCGCCCGTACGGCGTGTCGACGACCGCCGAGGCCTCGGTGGCGGGGTCGAGGTGGTCGCGCTCGCTGCCCATCAGCACCTGCTTGTCCGCGGTGGCGACGATCGTGGCGTCGGGGCCGAAGAGGATGTTGGTCCCGGTGGCGCGGCCGTCCTCACGGGCCACGACGCAGTTGGCCATCAGGTAGATGCCGTGGCGGCCCGCGCGCTGCGCCAGCTCGGTGACGAATCGGCTCTCCAGCGTCACCGCCATCCGACGCGCGTGCGCGCGGTCGGCGTACCAGGAGACGTGGTGGGTGAACTCCGGGAGCACCACGATCCGCGCACCCCGGGCGGCGGCCTCGTCGGTCATCCGCAGCGCGGTGGCGAGGTTCTCCTCGATGTCCTCGGACACGGCGAACTGGACGGCGGCGACGCGGACGACGGTCACATGAGGCTCCTATATATCTTCTACGATTACCGATAGCCTGCTCAGAGTATCCCGGTGACAGGAGCATGAGGCATGTCGAAGACCGCCAACGAGACAGTCGCTGGGTCGGACACGGTGCAGGTCCAGGCCTTCGCCGGCAGGCCACCGGTCAGCGTCGACCTGGCCAAGGCCGCCCCCTTCGGGTGGTGGCCGGCCGTGGTGATCGCCCTGGTGGCCTTCATCGACCGGGTCGAGGTCAACCTGATCGCGGGCGCGCTGCCCCAGATCCAGGACCACTTCGGCTTCAGCGACGCCTGGGCCGGCGCCATCCCCACGGCCGCCTCGGTCGCCGGAGCCCTGCTGGTGCTGCCGGCCGGCCGGCTGGCAGACCGGGCACCGCGGGTGGTGACGATCTCGCTGGTCGTGTTGATCTGGTCCCTGTGCTCGGTGGCGAGCGGCCTGGCGACCAGCTTCCTGATGTTCTTCATCGTCCGGATCGCGATCGGCGGCGCCGGCCAGCTCTACAACCCGCCGGCCTCCTCGCTGCTGGCCGACTACTACCCGGCGCGCAGCCGGGCGAAGGCCTACGGCTTCGAGCGCGCGGGCTACTACATGGGCCTGCCCTGCGGGGTGATCCTGGGCGGCGCGGTGGCCGACGCCTACGACTGGCGCACGGTCTTCTTCGTCGCCGCCGTGCCCGGCCTGCTCGTCGCCCTCCTGGTCCTCACCGTCAAGGACCCGCTGCGCGGCCTCGGCGACCGCCTCGCCCAGACCAGGGCCGGCGACAAGGACGCCGCGCACGCGCTGCACGTGGTCGACGACCGGACGATCTGGGCGCAGACCGCCGACCTGCTGCGCATCCCCACCCTGCGCGGGGTGACGGTCTCCCTGGCCATGCTGTCGCTGGGCGTCGCCGGCCTCTTCTACTGGGTCCCCACCTTCCTGGTCCGCGTCGAGGGCGTCAGCGAGTCGACCGGGTCCGCGCTCTCCGGCGCGGTCGGCGGCACCGGCATCGTGATCGGCATCGTGCTGGGCTCGCGCTTCGGCGACCGGTACCACGGCATCCGCAAGGGCTGGCGGATCAACGTCTCCGCCGCCTTCCTCCTCGTCGGCGCGCTGGGGCTCACCGGGACCGTCCTGCTGCCCGGCGTGGAGGTGCGCAGCGCGATGATCGCGCTCGCCTGCATCGGCTTCGCCGCGGCGATCCCGAACATGACGGCCGCCAACGCCGACGTGCTGCCGGCCAACGGCCGCGGCATGGGCTTCGCGGTGCTCACGTTCCTGGTCACCCTGGGCGGCTCCGCCGGCCCACTGCTGATCGGCTTCGTCTCGACCATGCTGCGCGACAGCTTCGAGCTCAGCAAGGCCGACTCGCTGCAGTACGCGATGCTGACCCTGCTGCCCCCGCTGTTCGTCTGCATCGGCATGGCCGCGCGGATCCGCCACACCTACGACGAGGACGCCGCCAAGGCACTCGCCGCGACCTGAGGGCGGCGCGCCGGCGCGGTCAGCCGTAGCGGCGCGCCGGCGCGGTCAGCCGTAGCGGCGCGCCGGCGCGGTCAGCCGTAGTGGCGCACGACCGCACGGCCGGGGCGGGCGGGCACCGTGGTGCCGGCCGGGGCGTGCACCCAGCTCGGCTCGTCGAGCCACAGCACGTCCACGTCGGTGGCGAAGGCCTGCTCGGCCAGGTCGTCGTGGACGCTGAGGGTGCCGACGAGCTCGTCGTGCGCGCCCCGCTGCTCCCCCACCGCCAGGGGCGCCACCTGCGCGGTGCCGGCGTCGGCGGCGGGACCGTCGGTCCAGCCGCCGCCCGGCCCGGAGAACCAGACCAGGGCGCGGGTGCCGTCGGCCACCGAGGTCGCCGAGCGGGTCGCGCGCGGCTCGACGACCAGGAGGTCGCCCAGTGCGGCGGTGAGACCGCTGATGCTGAGCGCCCCGGAGAGGATCACCATCTCCTCGCCCGCCGGCTGGTGGCCGACCGCGTCACGGCGCCAGCCGTCGGGGAACTGCACCATCACGGTGCGGGTGCCCCGCTCCGCGTCGGCGTGCAGGAGCACCATCCGGGCCGGCTTCTGCGCACCCGCGATCTGGTGGTCGTGCCAGTCGAGGTCGGGGGCGTCGAGGTCGAGAACGGTCATCGTGGTGCTCCTAGGGTCGGGTCTGGGATTGGGGTGCCGGGTGGGCGACAAGGTGGGCGACGACCTCGGCCTCGGACAGCACGTCGGCGTACTTGGAGTCGAGGTCGAAGAGGTTCTGCTCGTGCGTCGCGGCGTCGCGGTCACCGCACGCGTCGGCGACCACGACCGGGCGGAAGCCGTGCTGCAGCGCGTCGAGCGCCGAGGCCCGCACACAGCCGCTGGTGGAGAAGCCGGTGACGACGACGGTGTCCACGCGGGCCGCGGTCAGGGTGGCGGCGAGGCTGGTGCCGAAGAACGACGACGCGTACTGCTTGCTCACCACCAGCTCGCCGGGGTGCGGCGCCGGGGCGGCCGGGAAGGCGCCGTACGGCGAGTCCGGCTCGAAGACCGACAGGCCCGGGACCTTGACCGCGAACCAGCCGGCGTCGGCGCCGCCCGCGGCCAGCACCACCTGGGTGAACAGCACCGGGTGGCCGGCGGCGCGGGCCGCGTCGACCACCCGCGCGGCGCTCGCGCGGGCGGCCTCGAAGCGCCCGCCGGCGTCGGTCAGCGGGCCGTCCAGGTAGGCGCGGACGACATCGACGACCAGGACGGCCGGCCGGGTGCCGAACCCGATCCGGCCGCGGAAGCCCACCGCCTCGTAGTCGGCCGCGCGGTCCATCCTCAGATCACGCCGTCCGCGGCGAGCGCCACCCGCTCCTCGGCGCCGAGGCCGAGCAGGTCGCCGTAGACCTCGTCGTTGTGCTGGCCGAGGTCGGGCCCGGTCCACCGGATGCTGCCGGGCGTGGCGGAGAGCTTGGGGACGACGTTCTGCATGGCCAGCTCGCCGAACCGCGCGTCGGGCACCCGGACGATGGCGTCGCGCGCCTGGAAGTGCGGGTCGCTGATCATGTCGGCGGCCTTGAAGATCCGGCCGGCCGGCACCCCGCCCTCGTGGAGCTTGGCGAGCAGCTCCTCGGAGTCGTGCTTGGCGGTCCAGACCGCGATGTGGTCGTCGAGCTCCTGCTGGCGCTCGCCGCGCCCGGAGTGGTCGGCGTACCGGCTGCCGGGCTCGGCGAGCTCGGCCTCGTCCATCAGCGCGGCCAGCCGGCGGAACACCGAGTCCTGGTTGGCGGCGATCAGGATCAGCTGCCCGTCGGAGGTCGGGTAGACGTTGCTGGGGGCGACGTTCGGCAGGACCGCGCCGGTGCGCTCACGCTGGTAGCCCTGGACGTCCCACTCGGTGACGGTGCTCTCCATCATGGCGAGCACCGACTCGTAGATCGCGCTGTCGACGACCTGCCCCTGGCCAGTGAGGTCGCGGTGGCGCAGCGCGGAGAGGGCGCCGATCGTGGCGTGCATCGCGGCCAGCGCGTCGCCGATCGAGATGCCGGTGCGCGAGGGCTGGCGGTCCGGCTCGCCGGTGATGTAGCGCAGGCCGCCCATCGCCTCGCCGATCGAGCCGTAGCCGGCGCGCGAGGAGTACGGCCCGGTCTGGCCGTAGCCGCTGACCCGGACCAGGACCAGGCGCGGATTGATCTCGCGGAGCCGGTCGTAGCCGAGGTTCCACTTCTCCAGGGTGCCGGGACGGAAGTTCTCCACCACGATGTCGGCCTCGGCGACCAGTTGCTCGAAGAGGCGCTGGCCGGGGGCCTCGCGCAGGTTGAGGGTGACCGAGCGCTTGTTGCGCCCGACCACCGGCCACCACAGCGAGCTGCCGTCGGCCTTCTCGCGGCCCCACTGACGCATCGGGTCCCCCACGCCCGGGGGCTCGACCTTGATCACGTCGGCGCCCATGTCCCCCATGAGCTGCCCGGCGAACGGACCGGCCAGCAGCTGGCCGGCCTCGATGACGCGGACGCCCGCGAGGGGGCCGCTCGATGCGATCGTCATGATCGGATCATATATCCGATAGTCTTTGAGAGTGAGTCAGGTCCAGATCGTCGAGGTGTCCCCGCGCGACGGGTTGCAGAACGAGTCGCGCCTGATCTCCACCGCGGACAAGGCCGCGCTGGTACGACGGTGTCTCGACGCCGGCGCCCGGCGGATCGAGGTCACCGCCTTCGCCCACCCCGAGCGGGTGCCGCAGATGGCGGACGCGGAGGCGGTGATGGCCGAGGTCCGCGACGACCCGCGGCTGCGCTCGATCGGCCTGGTCCTCAACCGCCGTGGACTCGATCGCGCCATCGCCGCCGGCTGCGACGAGGTGACCGTGGTGGTGGTGGTCTCCGACGGGCTGGCGGTGCGCAACCAGGGCGTCGACGCGGCCGCCCAGGTGGCCGCCTGGCAGGCGATGGCCGCCGACGCCCGGTCCGCGGGGCTGGCCACCACGGTGATCCTGGCGGCGGCGTTCGGCTGCCCCTTCGACGGCGAGGTGTCGACCGCGCGGGTGCTGGAGGTGGCCCGCGGCGTACTCGACGGCGGCCCCGACGAGCTGGCGATCGCGGACACCATCGGCGTCGGCGTACCGGCCCAGGTCCGCTCGCTGGTCGCGGGCCTGCGCGCCCTCGACGCGGACATCCCGTTGCGCGCGCACTTCCACAACACCCGCAACACCGGCTACGCCAACGCACTGGCCGCGGTCGAGGCGGGTGTCAGCGTCCTGGACGCCTCCGCGGGCGGCATCGGCGGGTGTCCCTTCGCGCCCGGCGCCACCGGCAACATCGCGACCGAGGACCTGCTCTACCTGCTGCACCGCTCCGGCATGAGGACCGGGCTGGACGCCGCGTCGCTGGCGGACACCGGCACCTGGGTGAGCGACCTGCTCGGCCTCCCGCAGGCCCCGGCGCAGCTCGGCCGGGCCGGCTTCTTCCCCGGACCCTGAGCGTCACCCCGGCGGCCACTGGCCACACGAAACCCGTACTTCCCACGTGTTCCTTCACGTGGGAAGTACGGGTTTCACGAGTTAACTCGTGAAAGCCGAGGGGCCCGCGACCCTCCCCTTGTGCGTCATCACCTGCCGGTAGTAGTCGACGAGCTCGAGGCGGGAGGCGGCCGCCTCGTCCACGACGACGGTGGCGCGGGGGTGCAGCTGGAGCACCGACGCGGGGCAGCGCGCGGAGAGCGGGCCCTCGACCGCCGCGGCGACGGCGGCGGCCTTGTGCTCCCCGGTGGCGATCAGCACCAGCTGCCGCGCGCCGGTGATGGTGCCCAGTCCCTGGGTGATCACGTGCAGCGGGACGTCGTCGGGGGTGGCGAAGAAGCGGGCGTTGTCGCGGCGGGTCTGCGCGGTCAGCGTCTTGACCCGGGCCCGCGAGGTGAGCGAGGAGGTGGGCTCGTTGAAGCCGATGTGCCCGTTGGCGCCGATGCCGAGGAGCTGGACGTCGACCGGGCCCTCGGCGCCGATCAGCTCGTCGTACGCCGTCGCGGCCGCGGCCGGGTCGGGCGCCATCGAGTCGGGGCTGTGCACCCGACTCGGGTCGAGGTCGACGTGGTCGGTGAACACGTCGCGGATCACGCGGTGGTAGGAGGCCGGGTGCTGCGGCTCGAGGCCGACGTACTCGTCGAGCAGGAAGGCGGCGAGGCCGGCGAAGCTGAGGCCCTCCCGGTGGCGCCGGATCAGCTCGGCGTACACGGCCAGCGGCGAGGAGCCGGTGGCCAGGCCGAGCACCCGGGCGCCGTCGCCGATGGCTGCGGTGATCAGGTCGGCGACCTGCACTGCCGCCTGGTCGGCGTCCGCGGCGATGACGATCTCCATGGTCAGGGTCCTTCCGGGTGCGTGCTCAGTGATGGGTGTGGGGGCCGTGGGAGCCAGGCGCCGTGTCGCATCACGCCGACCGGCGCCAGGTCGTCGTCGAGGGCCAGCAGGTCGGCGTCCAGCCCCGCGACGAGCCGGCCGACGCTGTCGCCCAGTCCGAGCAGGCCGGCCGGCACCGCGGTGGCGGACCGGACCGCGTCGCGCATCGGTACGCCGGCGCGCACGGCCCGGCGCAGGATCGACGCCAGGCTCGAGGTGCCGCCGGCGATCGAGCCGCCGGCCCCGCCGTCGGCGATCCGGGCGACGCCGCCGGTGACCTGGACGTCCATCGACCCCAGGCGGTAGCGCCCGTCCGGCATCCCCGCGGCGGCCATCGCATCGGAGACCAGCGCGATCCGCTCGGGGCCGACCAGCTCGAAGACCATCCGGACGGTCTCGTCGGACAGGTGGACGCCGTCGCCGATCAGCTCGACGACGAGGTCGCCGCGGGCCGCGGCCGCCAGGCAGGCGGGGACGGCGCCGGGGTCGCGGTGCTGCCAGGGCGACATGGCGTTGAACAGGTGGGTGGCGCTGAGGGGGCCGGCGCCGGCGACGCGGATGGCGCCGCGGGTGACGGCCGCGGTCGCCGCGGTGTGGCCCAGGCTGGGCAGCACCCGGTGCTGGCGCAGGGTCTGGACGACCTCGGCGAAGCCCGGCACCTCGGGCGCGACGGTCATCGAGCGCAGCGACCCGCGCCCCGCCTCCACCAACCGCTGCACGAGGTGGCGGTCCCCGGCGATCAGCGTCGCCGGGTCCTGTGCGCCGCACTGGTCGGTGGAGAGGAACGGGCCCTCCAGGTGCACGCCGGCGATCTCCCCGGCCTCGGCGAGGTCGGCGAGGACCGCGAGCCGCTGCTCCAGGACCTCGATCGGCGCCGAGACCAGGCTCGCCAGCATCGTGGTGGTGCCGTGCGCGCGATGGTGGCGGACCGCGGTGCGGCAGCCGGCCGCGTCGGACTCGGGGAACCCGAAGCCGCCCCCGCCGTGGTTGTGCAGGTCCACCAGGCCCGGGACCACCCAGGCGGCCTCGGTGGCGTCTGCGAGGACGTCGGCGGGGCACTGCGCGGCCGGGCCGACCCAGTCGATGCGCGACCCGACGATCACCACGACGCCGTCGGCGAGGATCGAGTCCTCGCCCACGACCGACCCCCGGACCGCGCTCACGCGCGGCGCCGCAGGGGTCCCGTCGCCCTGGTCGGGACGGGAGCGCGAGGGGTCTGGCTGCGGCGAGGTCACAGCGGAGGCGTCCCCGCGAGGGCCTCTCGACCGAGGCGGCCCGGCATCCGGTCCCCGGCCATCTCCGCGGCCATCAGCGCGGCGCCGAGGGTGGCGGCGTCGGTGCCGATCACCGAGGCGCGCACCTGCGGCGGCCGGCGCCAGGTCAGCGCCTCGGCGAGGCCGGCGCGGACCGGGCCGAGCAGCGCCTCGCCGGCCTGGGCCATGCCCCCGCCCATCACGATGAGCTCGGGCTCCAGCACCAGCGTGCAGGTGGCCAGGCTGGTCACCCAGGCCGAGACCGCCTCGTCCCAGACCTGACGCGCCACCGGGTCGGTGTCGAGACGCTCCACCACCTCGCTGGCGCTCGCCGCGCGCCCGGACAGCGCCAGGTAGCGCCGCGCCACGCCGCCGCCGGAGGCGTAGACCTCCAGGCAGCCGCGCTGACCGCAGGGGCACTGCTCGCCGCCGGGACGCACCGGGGTGTGGCCCAGCTCCCCGGCGCCGCCGGCGCTCCCGCTGACCGGCGTCCCCGCGACGACCAGGCTGGCCGCAATGCCGGTGCCCACCGAGACGTGCACGAAGTTGCGGCACCCGCGCGCGGCGCCCAGCGACCACTCGGCCTCGCCGGCGGCGCGCGCGTCGTGACCCACCGCCACCGGTACGTCGACGACGGACTCGACCACCGAGCGCAGTGCCACGTCGGTCCAGCCGAGGTTCGAGGCGTAGTGGACGATGCCCAGCACCGGGTCGATCACCCCGGGAGAGACCACCCCCGCGCCCACGATCAGCAGGTCCAGGCCACCGGCCCGGGCGGCCAGCTGCGCGGCGACGTCGCGGACGGCGTCCTGCGCGGCCAGTCCACGCCCGGTCGTCACCGAGTGCCTCGCCCGGATGTGGCCGCCCTCATCGACCAGCGCGGCCTTCACCGTGGTGCCGCCGACGTCGATGGCGAGGACCGACGGGGCGCTCACCGCCCGTCCTCGAAGGCGCGTACGGCCGCCAGCACGTCGGCGACGACCTGCTCGCTGGTCACGGTGCGCGAGCCCGCGTCGTACTGCCGCGAGGAGACGGCGCTCGCCGACTCCACGACGCCCGGGGCCCGCAGGTGGACCTCCCGGCAGCCGGTGGCCTCGAGCAGTGCGGTGACGTTGCCGGGGCGGACGCCGCCGGCCACCACGACGCGGATCCGGTCTCCGGCCGCGCCGACCAGCTCGGTGAGGGAGTCGAGGTGGTCCATCGCGGCGCCGTCGCCGCCGGAGGTGAGCACCGCGGACACGCCGAGTCTCGCCAGTCGGTCCAGCAGCGTCGCGGCGTCACCGCCGGCGAGGAGGGCGGTGTCGAAGGCCTTGTGGAAGGTCACCGGGCACGAGTCGCAGGCCGCGATCAGCTCGGCCAGCGCCGACTCGTCGAGGCCGCCGTCAGGGGTGAGCGCACCCACTGTGAAGCCCAGACGCGCGTCGTCGTCCAGGGCGGCGCGGATCGCGGCGATGTCCACGAGCATCACGTCCAGCTCGGCCCGGGTGTACACGAAGTCGCCACCGCGAGGCCGGATCAGCACCTGGATTCCCGCGGCACCGGCGACGGTGGCGGCCTGCAGGCAGAAGCCGATGGTGGGGGTGGTGCCCCCCTCCGACAACGAGGCGCACAGCTCGACCCGGTCGGCGCCGGCGCGGCAGGCCGCCGCAGCGCCCCCGACGTCGTCGACGCAGATCTCCACCGCGGTCATCGCGCGCCGTCCAGGGCCAGCATGTCGGCCCCCAGGTCGATCTCGCCGACCCGGACGCCGCCGCCGAGCAGCGGCAGGTCCATCAGCGGCGCGGCGGCCGAGACGTCCACGCCGAGCGAGCGCAGGGCCGCCAGTCCCACCAGGGTCGTGGCGCGGGGGTTGCCGTCGGTGACCTTCATCGCCACCGCCTCGCCGGTCGGGGCAGCCATCGCGATCACGCCCTCGGCGCCGCCCTTGGCCAGCAGTCCGGGCACCAGCGTCATGGCGTCGGAGTTCTGGTGCGGGTGGCCGCCCACGAAGAAGGGGTGGGCCCGCATCGCCGCGGCGACAGTGGCGGGCGCGGACCCGTCCTCGGCGAGCACGAGCCGGCGGAACGAGGTGGCGAGCCCGCGCACGGTGACACCGAAGAGCGGCGCACCGCAGCCGTCGACGGTCACGTGGCGCACCGGCTCGCCGGTCAGCTCCTCGACGACGTCGCGCACCAGCAGCTGCAGCGGGTGGGCGGGGTCGAGGTAGCCCGCGACATCCCACCCCTGGGTGGCGCACGCGAGCAGCATCGCGGCGTGCTTGCCCGAGCAGTTCATCCGCAGCCGGTCGGGCCCGGCGCCGGCGGCCAGCAGGGCCCGGCGGGTGGGCTCGTCCTCCGGCAGGTCGACCGGGCAGCCCAGGGCGTCCTCGTCGACCCCGGCCCGCTCGAGCAGGCGGCGCACCACCTCCACGTGCCGGTCCTCACCGGTGTGGCTGCCGGCCGCGATCGCCACCTCCTCGTCGACCAGCGGGGCGCCGGCGCGCACGCAGGCCAGCGCCTGCAGCGGCTTCACCGTGGAGCGAGGCAGGATCACCTCGTCGGCCGACCCGATCTCCACGGCGACGGCGCCGTCGCGGTCGAGGGCCACCAGGTGGCCGGCGTGGCGGCTCTCCACGAAGCCTCCGCGGCGTACGACGGCAAGCTCAGTCATGACGGACCCCTTCCGAGGCGAGGGCGGTAGCGGCGACCGGGCCGGTGGTGGCCAGGGCGGGTGGCGGCACGGGTGCGTCGGCGCGGGCACGCAGCCGCGCGGCGACGAACGACAGGCTGCCGTTGACGATCAGGTACATGAGGGTCACCACGACGTAGGTCTGGATGAGGAGTCGGTTGTAGGAGGTCAGCACCTGGGCGCGGTAGAGCAGCTCGGTGAACGCCACCACGTAGCCCAGGGAGGTGTCCTTGAGCAGGCTGACGAGCTGGCTGACCAGGGAGGGCGTGACGTGGCGCAGCGCCTGGGGCAGCACGACCTTGCGCACCACCTGCGCGCGGCGCAGGCCGAGGCTGAGCCCGGCCTCGCTCTGGCCGCGCGGGAGGCTGAGGATGCCGGCGCGGACGATCTCGGCGATGGCGGCGGAGTTGGCCAGTGCCAGCGGGATGACGAGCTTCCACAGCACCGGGGGGTTGATGCCGTAGGCCGGGAGCGCGAAGAGCATCACGTAGATCAGCAGCAGCACCGGGACGGTGCGGAACAGCTCGACGAAGACCACCGCCGGCACTCGGATCGCGGCACTGCGGCTGGTGCGGGCCACGGCCAGCAGTACGCCGCACGGCAGGCTCAGCAACCCGACCACGGCGGCCGCCTGGAGGGTGCCGCGCAGGCCGATCAGCAGGTACTCCGCGATCTCGGGGGAGAACAGCGGCGTCCATCGATCGGCGGCGAGCTGCCCGGACTCCTGGAGCTTGAAGAGCCCGACACCGACGACACCGGCGATCACCAGCAGGCTGAGCACCGAGGCGATCCGGTTGCGCCGCCGGGCGGCCGGGCCGGGGTTGTCGTAGAGGTAGGCCAGTTGGTGGGTTCGAGCACTCATCGCTGGACCGCCACCTTCTTCTCGACACGACCGGCCAGCAGCCCGAGACACAGGGCCATCGCCATGTAGACGGCGCCCACCGCGACGTAGATGGTGATCGGCTGGGCGACCACGTTGTTGATCCGGTTGGCCGCGCTGGTCAGCTCGACGACGCCGACGGTGGCGGCCAGGGCGGTGTTCATCAGCAGCGCGATCATCACGCCGCCGAGGGGCTGGACGACCGCCCGCAGCGACTGCGGGACCACGATCTTGCGCATCACCTGGTCGAAGCGCATGCCCAGGGCGCGCGCCGCCTCGACCTCACCGGGTGCGACGGTGTTGACGCCGCTGCGCACCGCCTCCGCGACGTAGGCCCCCTCGTAGAGGGCCAGCACCACGATCACGGTGGTCGTCAGCGGCATCATCAGCCCGGCGTCGGGCAGCGCGAAGACGGCCAGCAGCAGCAGCGCCAGCAGAGGGACGTTGAGGAAGTACTGCACGTAGCAGAATGCGGTCGCGCGCAGCACCCGCACGGGGCTGATCCTGGCCACGGTCACCAGCACCCCGATCACCAGGGCGCCCACCGAGGAGAGCCCGGCGATCATCAGCGTGGTGCCGAGTGCCTCGACGACCAGGTCGCCGTTCTGCGTGAGTGCGTCCATCCTGCTTCCTCAGCTCGTCCCTCTGCCGACGGGGTGGATCAGGAACCCGGGACCGAGCCGATGGCCGGCGGGGTCGGGGCGTCGCTGCCGATGGCCTCGCCGATCGAGTCCTCGAAGGCCTGGGCCCACTGGCCGCCCTCCTGGATCTCGAGCAGCCAGTCGTTGACGAACGCCTTGAAGTCGGCGTCGTCGGGCGGGAGGCCGACGCCGTAGGGCTCCTCGGTGAACGGGTCGCCGACGACCTTCAGGTCCGGGTTGGACGCGGCGTTGGTGGCCAGCAGCAGGAAGTCCTGCACGTAGGCGTCACCGCGACCCTGCATCAGCGCCTGGACGGCCTGCGGGTCGGTGCCGAAGGTGACCAGCTCGGCGTCGGGCGCGTGCTCGGGCACCGCCTCGACGGCGGGGGTGTTGGCCCCGACGATGACCTTGCGTCCGTCGAGGTCCTCGATGCTCTCGATGCCGTCCTCGTCGGCCTGCACCGAGATCGCGAGACCGGACATGAAGTACGGGCCGGCGAAGGAGATCTGCTCGGCGCGCTCCTCGGTGATGGTGTAGGTGTTGAAGACGACGTCGACGGTGCCGTTCTGCAGCAGCGCCTCGCGGGTCTCCGAGGCGGGCGGCACGATCTTCACGTTGGGCTCGCCGATGATGTAGGTGGCCAGCAGCTTGGCGAGCGTGATGTCGAAGCCCTCGACGTCGTCGGGGTTGGTGGGGTCCTGCTGGGAGAGCAGCGGCGCGTCGAGCGCGGCAGCCACGACGAGCTCGCCGCGCTCCTTGATCTCGGCCATCGTGGTGTCCTCGCCGATGACCTTGTCATCGGCGACGGGCGCGTCGGCGAAGATGCCGGTGGGTTTGCCGGCCGAGTCGCCCTCGCTGTCCGAGCCGCAGCCTGCGAGTACCAGGGAGAGCGCGGACACGGCACCGAGGGCCGTGCCCAGGCGCCTCCAGCGTCGGATGTCAGACATGGTGTTCCTTTCGCGTTGCTCCACGGTGCGGAGCTTCAGGTTCAGTGGGACATGACCGAGTCGAGGAACGCGCGCGCACGGGCGGTGCGGGCGTTGGTGAAGAAGGTCTCGGGCGTGGCTTCCTCTACGAGCCGGCCCTCGTCCATGAAGACGATCCGGTCGGCGGCCCGGCGGGCGAAGCCCATCTCGTGGGTGACCACGACCATCGTCATCCCGTCGCGGGCGAGGTCGGTCATCACCTCGAGCACCTCGTTGATCATCTCCGGGTCCAGCGCCGAGGTGGGCTCGTCGAAGAGCATCGCCTTGGGCTGCATCGCCAGCGCCCGCGCGATCGCGACGCGCTGCTGCTGGCCGCCGGAGAGCTGCGCCGGGCGACGGTCCGCCTTCTCCGCGAGACCCACCCGCTCGAGCAGGGTCATCGCGCGCTGGCGTGCCTCGGCCTTGCGCAGGCCGCGGACCAGGGTCGGGGCGAGCATCACGTTGTCCAGCACCGAGAGGTGCGAGAAGAGGTTGAACGACTGGAAGACCATGCCGACGTCGGCACGCACCCGGGCCAGGGGGCGACCCTCGACGGGCAGCGGCACGCCGTCGATGGCGATGCTTCCCGAGTCGATGCTCTCCAGCCCGTTCAGGGTGCGGCACAGGGTGGACTTCCCCGACCCGGACGGGCCGACGACGACCACGACCTCCTGGCGCGCCACCTGCAGGCTGACGTCGCGCAGCACGTGCAGCTCGCCGAAGTGCTTGTCGACGTGCGACAGCTCGAGCATCGGGACCGTGCTCTGCTCGGACACCTGCGGCCTCCTGACGTTCTGGGATGTGCTGGGGGTTGCGTGAAGCCGAACTTAACGCAAGATTGTTTCTAGGAATACAGACTATGAATCTACAACTTTGGAGTAACCCATGGCTGACCCGCATGCGCAGGTGCTCGAGTTGGTCCGCCTGGGTACGGCGACGTCTCGCGCCGACGTCGCCCGAGTCCTGTCGATCTCGGCCTCCACCGCCTCGACCCGGGTGGACGCCCTGGTACGCCGCGGGCTGCTGGTGGAGCACGCCCACACCGAGGCGCGCGCCGGCCGGCGCCCCCGGCTGCTGGCCCTGCGGCCCGGGCTGGGCACCATCGCCGGCATCGACCTGCGCCACGACGCCGCGCGGATCCGGGTGGCCGACCTCACCGGCGAGCCGCTGTCGACCGCCGAGATCGCGATCTCCCTGGACCGGGGCGCGACCGCGGTGCTCGGCGCGGTGGCCGAGGCCCTGCGCGACCTCGACGGCGCCTCCGACCTGATGGCGGCGTGCGTCGCCGTTCCCGGACCGGTCGGGCCGACCCGCGACCAGGTGGTCGCCCCCGCCCGGATGCCCGGCTGGCACGGCGTCGACGTGGCCGCGCTGGGCAAGCAGCTCTTCGGCGTGGTGACGCTGCTGGAGAACGACGCCAACCTGGTCGCGGTCGGCGACCACCTGCGCGACTCCGGACCGGGCCCCAAGATGGTGGTGAGCGTCGACACCGGCATCGGCTGCGGGGTGCTGGTGGACGGGCGACTCTTCCGCGGCGCCACCGGGATGGCGGGCGACATCAGCCACACCGCCGTGCCGGGCGCCCCGGAGGTGCCCTGCTCGTGCGGGCACACCGCCTGCCTCGACGTCGTCGCCAGCGGCTCCGCGCTGCTGGAGGCGCTGGCCGCGGCCGGAGCGGACGCCACCACGGTGGAGGACCTGATCCGGATGGTCGACGACGGCCACCCGCTGGCCACCGGGCTCGTCCGCGAGGCCGGCGAGCGGATCGGCGGTGTGCTGAGCCCGGTGATCAGCTTCTTCAACCCGACCGAGCTGGTGCTGGCCGGACCGGTGAGCTCGCTGCCGACGTTCATGGCCGCGCTGCGCTCCATGGTCTACGCCTCGTGCCTGCCGGCCACCACCGCCTCGCTCACCATCAGTCGCGTCGACAACGGCAGCGAGGCGACGCTGGCCGGGGCCGTGCACGTGGCAGCGGACGAGGCGTTCGCCAGCGGCCCGCTGGCGGCGCGGATCCGCTGAGCCAGGTCACGGCGAGGCGTCGCCCTCGACCTCGGCTCCCTGCGCGACCTGCACCGGCGTGCCCTCGACGTCGACCTCGTTGCCGGTGAGCTCGATGCCCCGGCCGGCCTCGACCGCGATGCCGTTGGCCGCGCCGGCGAGCCGGTTGTCGGCGATGAGCACGTCGGTGGCGGCGCCCGCGCCTCGCCCGTCCGCACCGGCGTCCTCGGCCACCAGGATGGCCCAGAAGCCCTCGCCGGCGCCGATGCCGCTTTCGGTGCCGGTGACGGTGTTGTCGCGCACGACCGTCCCGGGCGCGTTGCGCAGCTCGACGCCGGCCGTGGAGCCGTCGCCCCCGACGATCTCGTTGGCCTCGATGAGGGTGTCGCGGGTGCCGAGGATGACGAGCACGCCCTGCTCGTTGGCGACCAGCCGGTTGTCGTGGACCCAGTTCCCCTTGCCGCTCGCGTCGTGCCGGTTCTCCTCGCCGCCGGAGTTGCCCAGCGCGACGGCGGCGGCGCCCACCCCGGTGACCGCGTTGCCGCGGATCTCGTTGAGGTACTCCCCCTCGCCGTGCAGGTCGATGGCGTCCAGGACGGTGGAGTCGATGACGTTGTCGGCGATCAGGTTGTTGTGGGTGGGGAACTGCAGCAGGATCCCGTGGCGCAGGTGCGTGCCGTCCAGGCGGTTGTCGAGCACCACGTTGTAGCGCGAGTCGTCGTCGGCGTCGGGATCGCGCTGGTCCGCCTTGCCCTCGACCACGATCCCGTAGCCCGACCCGCCCGGGCCGACGCTGGTAGCGTCGGCGACCTGACAGCGTGTCACGGTCACCTCACGGCTGGCCTTCACCGTGATCCCGTGACGCTGGAACAGCTCCACCGCGACGTCCTTGACGAGCACCCGCCGGCTGCCCTCGCCGTCGTCCTCGCCGATCTGCACGCCGTACATCGGCCCGCCCCCGGGCCCCTCCTCGTCCGGGTCGCTGCCGAGGTCTCCGTCGTGCTCGGAGGTGATGGTGAGCCCCACGACGGCAGCATCCTCGACGCCCACTGCGCGCACCACCGCGCTGTCGTCCTCCCCGTCGAACGACGTGCGCAGCAGGGTCTCGCCGCTCCCGGCCCCGCGCAGCCGCACCCCGTCGGGGAGCAGCAGGTTCGCCTCGTCGTCGTCGGGATGGGCCGAGCGCAGGTCGTAGACCCCCGCCGGCAGGACGACCTCGTCGCCCTCCTGCGCCGCGGCCAGCGCCTCGCGGATGGCCGGGGCGTCGTCCCCGGTGCCGGGCTCCGGGTCCGCTCCCGCGTCGGTGACGTCGCGGGAGGCCCCGGTCGGCGGGGGCGGCACCCGGACCTCGACGCGCGAGCCGTCGGGAGCCACCAGTCCGGCCGCCGACGCACCGCGCGCGTCGACGCTCGGCTCGGGCGTGGCACGCGGCGGTGCGGGATCGTCTCCGGTGCAGGCGCTCAGGGAGAGCGCGAACAGCACGATGACGATCCCGCACCGCCGAGGGGCCGACACGTCCGTGGACGACTCGGCCGCCGGCGCCCCTGCTACCTCCTCCGCACCCGGATCACCAGCGTCCGGGTGGCACGCTGCGCGTCCTCCGAGCCGGTGTAGATCAGCCGGAGCCGGTGGGTGCCGGCCCGCAGCCGGGGCAGCCGGACGGTCGCGACGCCGCGCGCGTTCAGGGTGTCGCGACCGCGCACCCTGTTGCCCTCGCGGATCACGACCGAGCCCGCGGCGGGCTCCCCGCCCGAGAGCACCCGGAAGGTGACGCGGGCCCGGCGCGACGGAGTGATCCGCTTCGGGCGCACGGTCGGCTTCAGGATCTGCGAGGCGGTCTTGCCCGCACCGATGCTCAACGGCACCGTCTGCCGCAGCGCGATGTCGGCAGAGGACCCGCCCACGTTGACGGTGTAGTCGCCGGGCGCCGTGGTCCACTCGCCGTCCGCCCAGGCCCTGAGGTCGTCGGGGTCCTCGGGGACGAAGTAGGAGAACGGGTGGTTGGCGGCGTTGGCGTCGAGCACCACCGTGACGCGCTTGCTCTCACCGGGAGCCAGGCTGACCTTCTCGAAGCCCACCAGGCGGTTGAAGTTCTCCCGGGCCGCTCGGGGCAGCCTCAGGTAGACCTGCGAGGCCTCCTTGCCGGCGACGTTGCCGGTGTTGGTGACGGTGTAGCTGACCCGCAGACCGGCCTGCCGCTGGCCCCGGCGGATCTTGGTCACCTGCAGGCCGCTGTAGTCGAAGGTCGTGTAGGACAGGCCGTAGCCGAACGGGAAGAGCGGCTCGGTGCCGGTCGCCTGGTACCAGCGGTAGCCCATCTTCAGGCCCTCGGTGTACCGGACGACCCGCTGCGGCTCGCCGGGGATGGGGTCGCGGCCGATGCCACCGGGCACCCCGGTGTCCTCCTTGTAGCCCGGGTACTGCTCCTGGGTCTGGTAGGCGGCCTCCCGGTCGGTCTTGCCGAAGGTCACCGGCAGCTTGCCGGAGAAGTTGTTGACTCCGAACAGCGCCTCGGCCACGACGTTGCCGTCCTCCTGGCCCGGGTACCACGCCTCGACCAGGGTGTTCACCTTGTCGATCCACGGCATGTTCACCTGACCCTGGGTCTTCAGCACCATGATCGTGTTCGGGACGGCGTCCAGCACCTGCGGGATCAACTCCTGCTGGTTGGTGCCCTCCACGGTCGGCAGGTCGAGGTCGGGGACCTCGTTCGCGGCGCCCGCGGGGTTGCCGCCGGGGTTCTCGTCCTGCCAGTTGCTGTTCTTGTCCCACGTCTCGCGGGCGACGTCGCCGGCCATCAGGATGGTCACGTCGGAGCCCTCGGCCAGCTCGACGGCGCTGTCGATGTCGGTGCCGTCGTTGTAGGTGACCGTGGCGTCGGACCCGAGCTGCTCGAGGACGTTCTCCAGGCCCTCCTCCGGGCTGACGGAGTACGGCGCGTTGACCGAGACGTTGTTGCTCCGGTCACCGCTGCGCGGCGGCAGGGTCGCCTCGCCGGCGAACCACTCCGCGCCGATCAGGGCGATCGAGTCGACGGCGCCCGCGTTGATCGGCAGCTGGCGGCGCGCGTTGCGCAGCAGCACGAGGCTCTCCGAGGCCGCGTCCTTGGCGACCTGGGCGTGGGTGCCGCCCGGGACCATCTCGTCCTCGAGCTCGTCCCAGGTGAACTCGGTGTGCGGGTCGTCGAAGTCGCCGAACTGGAACATCTTGATGTAGCGCTCACGCAGCATGTCGTCGATGTCGGCCTCGGTGACCTCGCCGTCGCGGATCGCGGCCTTCACCAGGTCCGGCTGGTACCACTCCGGCTCCTCGTCGACCTCGACGTCGGTGCCGGCGAGGATCGAGGGCACCGTGCTCTGCTGGGCGCGACGGTCGGAGAAGACGTAGCCGTCGAAGCCCCAGTCCCGGCGCAGGGTCTGGCGCAGCAGCGGCCGGCTCTCGCAGTTGTAGCTGAAGTTCACGTAGCCGTAGGCGCACATCACCGAGGAGACGTCGCCGTCCTTGACGGCCATCTCGAAGGGCAGCAGGTAGAGCTCGTGCATCGCCCGTGCGGGGACCCGGATGGCCGCGGTCCACCGCTCGAACTGGAACTCGGAGTCGTTGGCGACGAAGTGCTTGGCCGTCGACTGGCTCACGCTGCGCTCCTGGATGCCGCGGATGATCTGCGAGCCCAGGGCGCCGGTCAGGTACGGGTCCTCACTGAAGAACTCGTTGTTGCGTCCGCCGTACGGCGTGCGGATCAGGTTCAGCACCGGCCCCCACAGCACCTGGTGCGCCCAGGCCCGCAGCTCCACGTCGAGCACCCGGCCCCAGTCGAGGTTCGTGGTGCGGTCGAACGTGGCGGCGGACGAGATCTGCGCCGGCAGCGCCGTCGCGGTGGGCTCGGGGAGGCAGTCGCCGCCCCGGATCCCGGTGCCTCCGTTGGCCATCCGGAAGTCGGGGATGGCCAGCGCCGGGATCCCCTCGATGTGGCGTCCGATGAGGGTGAAGTCGCAGCCGACGCCGTTGTCGGGGTCCCCGTCGTCGAGGTCCTCGTTCCAGACGGGGCGGTTGAAGATCTGCTCCAGCTTCTGGTCGAGCGTCATCGCGTCCAGCAGGAGCTCGGTCCGCTGTGGCGCCGGGAGGCTGGTGTCCATCCAGGGCAGCTCTTCCTGGGCGCCCGCCGGCTGCTGGATGCCGACGGTGGCCCCGAAGGTCGCAGCCAACAGGGCGAGAGACGTAAGCGCACTGACGATTGGTCTTTTCATGGGTACGAACCGATCCGTCGAGACGTGACGTGGATCACTCACGATGCGCCTCTGTCCCAGGGACTTCAAGGGTGCCCACGTCGCACCCACGGGCTCTCGACGGACGTCGCGCGGCAGCACAGGACAACAGCACGAAACTCGACCAAACCGGGCTCAGGAGGCGTTCACCGAAGACGCTGGGCGCATGCCCCGGTCGCTAGCCTGGCTCGGGTGACCCCCCACGACGTGCGCCGGCTGGCGCGATCGGCGCCCGAGCGGTGGACCGAGCTGGAGCTCGTGCACCGCTCGGCCTGGTTCGACCACGTGCAGGCCACGCTGCGGCACGGCGAGCTCGACGGCGTACGACTCTCGGACGGCCAGCGGATCCGGGAGCGCGGTGCGCCGCCGTCGTCGTGGGCGGTGAGGCCGCTGGAGCCCTACGCCACCAACTACGAGTGGTCGGCGATGCTCGACCCCTTCGAGCTGACCGAGGCAGTCACGATCACCGAGGTACGCCGCGAGGAACTCTTCGGCCGGCCGGCGCTGGCGTTCGTCGCCCACGCCGTGCCCGGCTACGACCCGGTCTGCGCCTGCTGCCCGCTGGTCTTCTCCGAGGTCTCCGAGCGACTCGAGCACGGCGAGGAATGGACCGCGCAGCCCGGCGAGCTGCCCGACGGCGTCGACCTCGCCCTCGACCTGGAGGTCGGGATCGTGGTCAGCAGCCGGGATCGGGGCGGGCGCCGCGGAGGCTGGTTCACCAACGAGCTGCTCCACGTGTCCTGAGCAGAGGCCCGGAGCTCGGAGGGTCGCTCGGCCACGCCGGACCTGAGCGATCCGTGGCATGCTGCGGCGATGCCCCAGGTGACAGCGCAGGCGTGGGTCGCGGTTCAGCCGGACACGGCGTTCGCGGTGTCACAGACGACCGGCGAGGTGAGGCTGGGCTGGGACCCGTTCATCCGCCACCAACACCTGATGGACTCCGCCGACCGGCCCGGCAAGGGTGTCCGCACGCTGACCAAGGCCCGCGTCGGGCCGACGATGATCAGCCGCTACGTCTCCTACCGCCCACCCACCTCGGTCGGTATGACGATGGAGAAGGGGCCGTGGTTCTTCGCGACCTTCGGCGGCGGCTGGCGCTTCACCCCCCAGGAGCGGGACGGGGTGGCCGGGACCCTGGCGGTGTGGAAGTACACCTGGTCCGCTCGCCCGGCCTGGCTGGGCCCGCTCGCCGACCCGATCGGCCGGTGGCTGCTGGACCGCGAGATCCGGGCCCGGATCGCTGCGTTCGCCCGGGCCTGCGAGGACCCGGCGGTCATCGCTGCGGCGTAGGTCGCGGACCCGCGCCTACGGTGCGATGCTGCCGTCATGAGCACGGCGACCGAGGTCTCGGTGACGTGGGACCAGGCACTGGCCTGGCGACTGGAGCGGCACCTGCTCGACCCCGTCGGGTCCGGTTCGGTGGCCGACGTGGTGGCCCGGCTCGGCGCCGTGCCGTCGATGGACGAGTCGCTCGCCGAGCTCGCGGTGCGGACGCGCCGGCAACGTTCGGGTCCCGGCGAGCTCGCGCAGGCGCTGGCGGAGGGGACGGTGATCAAGGCCTTCGCGTTCCGCGGGTCGATGCACTACCTCTCCCCCGAGGACGGCGGCATCTACCTCGCGCTCCGCTGCGCCTCGCGACAATGGGAGCTGCCCAGCTGGGTGGAGTACTACGGGCTCACCGCGGCGGCCTGGCCGGACTTCCGGGCGGCCGTGCGCGAGGCGCTGAGCGGCGGCCCGTTGACCGTCGCCGAGCTCGGTGAGGCGCTGAGCGAGCACCGCGCCTACCGGCACTTGGCACCGGTCTTCGACGAAGGCGCGGGCACCCTGATCAAGCCGCTGACCTGGCAGGGAGACATCAGCCTCGGACCACCACGCGAGGGCCGGCCCACCTTCCAGCGCCTCGACGCCAACCCGCGATGGCGCGGCCTCCCGGACCTCGACGACGCGGGCCCGCAGGCGATCACGACGTACCTGCGCACCTACGGGCCGGCGACGTCCGCGCACCTCCACTACTGGCTCGGCGACGGCCTGAGCGCCGGCCGCAAGCGGCTGGACGGCTGGCTGGCCCAGCTCGGCGACCGGCTCGTCGCGGTGGACGTGGCGGGCACCACCGCCTACGTCGTACGCGAGGACGTCGACTCCCTTGCCGGCGCGCTGCCCTCGGACGCGGTCCGGCTGCTCCCCGGGCACGACCAATGGGTGATGGGCCCCGGCACCAAGGACGTCCACGTCACTGCCCCGTCGCACCGGGGCCCGGTCACCCGCAAGGCCAACCTGGTGATCGTCGGCGGTGTCGTCTGCGGGACATGGGCGCGCAAGGGTGAGGAGCTCACGGTGACCTGGCTCGGCGAGCGGAGAGCCCCCGGGAAGGCCTTGGCGCAGGAGGCCGCCCGGCTGGCCGGCATCCTCGGGAGCGACCTCCACCTGAGACCGACCACCTAGCCCCGCCGCCTGCGCCGGCCGCCCGCCGTACTCCGTGCGGAGTACGGCGAAGTGTCTGCCGTGGCCAGACGCGTCAGCCCCGCCTGCTTGGCAGCGTGATCGCCATGACCACTGAACTAGCGGCGCCCGACCACACCGGCGCCCACAAGAGACCGAAGAGATCACGGACCAAGACCCTGCTGCCCTGGCTCATGGTGGCCGTGTGGGTCGCGCTGGTGGTGGGCGGCTACTCACTCGCCGGCAAGCTCGACTCGGTGACCCGCGATGGGCAGGCCGACTACTTGCCGGCCAGCGCCCAGTCGACCAAGGTGCTCCAGGCCGAGGCCGGCCTGCCCGGCGGCGAGAGCGGCCTGCTCATGGTCGTGTACGAACGGCCGGGCGGCCTCCAACCGGGCGATCGGGAGGCGGTCGAACGCGGCCAGGCCGAGCTGGCGCAGCGATTCGGCAACGACACCGACGCACTGCCCGACATCGTCGACTCCGACGACGGCACGGCCCTGTTGTACGCGCTTCCGCTCGACCGTGAGGCGGTCGCCGAGGAGGCCGGCGCCATCGCGGATGCGCGTGCCCTGCTCGACGACCGGCCGAGTGGCCTGAACGCCTATGTCACCGGTCCGACCGCGCTGGGGGCCGACATGGACGAGGTCTTCGATGCCGTCGACGCGAGGTTGATGCTCGCTACTGCGGTGGTGGTGGCGCTCCTGCTGATCCTGACGTACCGCAGTCCGCTGCTGTGGCTGGTCCCGCTCGCCTCGGTCGGGGTCGCGGCGCTCACGTCGATGGGCGCCGTTTACGCGCTGACCCAGATCTTCGGATTCACCATCACGAGCATGAGCTCAGCGCTGCTGATCGTGCTGGTCTTCGGCGCGGGCACCGACTATGCCTTGCTTCTCGTGTCTCGCTACCGCGAGGAGTTGCACCGCCACGAACGGCCGATCGACGCGATGCTGCCGGCGCTGCGTGGGGCTGGCCCGGCCATCCTCGCTTCGGCGGCGACGGTGGTCGCCGGCCTGCTGTGCCTGTTGGCCGCGGATCTCAACAGCATCAGCAGTCTCGGCCCGGTGGGTGCGGCGGGCATCGGGGCCGCATTGCTGGTCATGCTGACGCTTTTCCCGGCCCTGTTGGTGGTGCTCGGGCGCCGGGTCTTCTGGCCGTTCGTTCCGCAACTCGGGGGTGAGGCACACAAGCCCCGTTCTGGGTGGGCTCAACTCGGCGAGCTGGTCGCGCGCCACCGCGTCGTCAGCTGGGCGGTGCCGCTGGTGATCCTCGGCGGTCTCGCGCTGGGCACGGTGGGTGCCAGCGGCTCGCTTCCGCAACTGGACCAGTTCGCCCGGTCGACACCGGACTCGGTGACCGGGGCGAAGCTGATCGAGGCGCGCTACCCCGACGAGAGCGGTCAGCCGCTCACCGTGATGAGCCGGCCGGACCAGAGCCGCGAGGTGCTGGCCGCCGTCGAGAGTACGCCGGGGGTCGCCCAAGCCGAGATCGGCCGGGCCAGCGACGACTGGGTGGAGATCTCCGTGCTCCCGGTCGACTCTCCAGAAAGCGCGGGTGAGACGGCAACGATCAAGCAACTGCGGGAGAACGTGGGCAAGGTCGCCGGTGAGGCCGCGCTGGTCGGCGGTCCGAGTGCCGAGAAGCTCGACGAGGCCGAGACCAACACGACCGACCGCAATCTGGTGATGCCGCTGATCCTGCTGGTGGTGCTCGCCATCCTCGGGCTACTGCTGCGGGCGATCGTGGCTCCGCTGGTGCTGGTCGCCACCGTCGTGGTGTCGTACTTCGGAGCCCTCGGACTGTGCAACCTGTTGTTTGACCATGTGCTCGGATTCGCCGGGTTGGAGTCGTCGGTGCCCCTGATCGGGTTCCTCTTCCTGGTCGCGCTCGGTGTCGACTACAACATCTTCTTGATGACCCGGGTGCGTGAGGAAGCCGTCCGGCACGGCACGGTCGATGGCACGAAGCGTGGCCTCGCAGTGACAGGTGGCGTGATCACCTCGGCCGGCATCGTGCTGGCGGCGACGTTCGCGGTGCTCGCCTCGCTGCCGCTCGTCATGCTCGTCGAGATTGGGATCCTGGTCGCCGTCGGCGTGCTCATCGACACCTTGCTGGTGCGGTCCATCGTGGTTCCCGCACTGACGATGTCGCTGGGTTCGCGGATCTGGTGGCCCAGCAAGCTCTGGCGCACGGGATAGGACTGTGTCGATGACCCTGTCGATGACACTGTGTGAAGCATGAGGCCGCTCCGTCCGCCAGTAGTCGATTGGCTGCTGGCGGCGGCGGCGTTCGTGCTCGGCGTCGTTGTCGCGATCACGCTCGAGGCGGTCGATTTCGACGGCGAGCGAAGCGTGGATCTGGGGGCGATCGCGCTCCTGGGCGCGATGTCGGCGCCGTTGCTGGTCCGCCGGCGGTGGCCGATCCTCGTCGTACTCGCGGTCCTCGCCGTGTCGACGCCGTACCACCTCCTCGACTATCCCCATGAGGCCACGATGCCGGCCTCGCTGGTGGCGGCGTTCACGGCGGCGCGCTACAGCGAGCCACAGCGGCGGGCCCTCGCCGCCCTGGTGGCGGTGGGTGCGGTGACCGTGCCTGTCGTCGCCGACGAGGCGTCAGGGGCACCTGGCGATGCTCTCCTCGGCGTCGGCTGGCTGCTCATGGCCTTCTTCGCCGGGCTCGCGGTCCGCTTCCACCAAGCCTGGAAGGCCTCCGTCACCGCGCGGCTCGAACAGGAGCGTGCCGGCGAGGTCGAGCGGCGGGTCGCCGAAGAGCGGGTACTGATCGCCGCCGAACTGCACGACGTCCTGGCACACGGCCTCGCGGTCGCGAACGTCCAGGCGTCAGTCGCTGCGCATCTGATCGACCAGCTGCCGAGTCGGGCCGATGCACCGCTGCGGGAGCTGTCCAGCACACTGCACAACCTGTCGGACACGAGCCGAGCCACGCTCCATGAGCTGCGTGCCATTCTGGACATCCTGCACGGTGGCGAGGCCGAGCCAACCGAGCCAGTGCCCCAACTCGGCGAGCTGCAACGTCTGGTGGACATGGCCGAGGCGGCTGATGTCCGGGTCGACGTGGAGGCTGCCGGGCTGCCGGACGAGTTACCGTCGACGGTGTCCGTCGTGGCCTATCGGATCATCCAGGAATCGTTGACCAATGTCATTCGACACTCGATGGCCAAGCACGCGATCGTCCGGCTCGACCAGGACGGCCACCGGCTGCGGATCGCGGTCGTCGATCACGGGCCTGCGCGACCGGACTCGACCGTGACATCGGCCGGCTTCGGGATCGTCGGAATGACAGGCCGGGCGCAGGCCGTCGGCGGCGAGCTGTCCGCCGGGCCTGGCGAGTCCGGAGGATTCGAGGTACGGGCCAGCCTGCCGCTACCGGAGATCTGGCGGGTGCCGTCGTGATCCGGGTCCTGCTCGCCGACGACCAGACTCTGGTGCGCGGCGCGTTCGCGCTGCTGGTCGAGTCCGCTGCGGACATGGAGGTTGTCGGGGAGGCCGGCACCGGCGACGAGGCGGTGACGCTGACCCTGGACCTGCGCCCCGACGTCGTCTTGATGGACATCCGGATGCCGAGCACCGACGGCATCGAGGCGACTCAACAGATCTTCGCTGCCGATGGATCGAGCGGCCCCAAGGTGCTGATCCTGACCACGTTCGAGACAGACACAAACGTACTGCGCGGCCTTCGCGCGGGGGCGTGTGGATTCCTGCCCAAGGACACCCGTCCGGACGCGCTGCTGGACGCCATCCGCACCGTCGCGGCGGGCGAGGCGCTGCTGTCGCCCGGCGCGACCAGGGCGGTCATCACCCGTGCGCTGAGTCGCCCGGACGCGCCGGCGCCCGAGCGGCTGGCCAGCCTCACGGCGCGCGAACGCGAGGTGCTTCGGCTGGTCGCCGCGGGCCGAAGCAACCAGGAGATCGCGGACGAGCTGGTCGTCAGCCCGCTGACCGCCAAGACTCACGTGGGCCGCATCCTCGCGAAGATGGGCGCTCGTGACCGGGTCCATCTCGTGATCGCCGCGTACGAAGCAGGGCTCCCCTAGGCGCTTCGCCCAGCGGTTCGCGCGGCCCACGCCAGAAACAGAAAAGCCCCCGCCCCGGCATACCGCCAGGTCAGGGGCCTTCTTGTGTTGTGCGCCTGTAGGGATTCGAACCCCAAACCTTCTGATCCGTAGTCAGATGCTCTATCCGTTGAGCTACAGGCGCCCGTCCCGCACCGTGGCGCGAAGACTGGATGAGAATAGCGGACCCGGTCGCAGAACCCGAAATCAGTCCCCCCTCCGGACCGCCCATCCCCTGACAGCGACCGACTTTTGGGGCAGCATCAGCCACGGACACGGTTCTGAATCGAAGGAGCTGGCTGACGATGGCAGACGTTGACGCAGCACTGGACGCGGCTGGGCTGAGGAATCCCGAGGTTCGCGACTACGTCCACTACTGGGCGGACCTCACCGGTGCCGCCCGGGTGGAGGTGGTCAGCGCCGCGGACGACGCACGCCTGATCCAGGAGGCCCTCGAGGCCGGCGAGCTGCATCCGGCGGGGCCCGGGCGCTACTACTCGCGCAGCTACCACAAGGACACCGCCCGCTCCGAGGAGCGCACCGTGGTCGCGACGAGCAACCCCGAGGATCGCGGCGTCTACAACAACTGGCACCCCGCCGAGGAGATGACGCCCCTGCTCGAGGAGCGGATGCGCGGCGCCTCGGCCGGCAAGACGATGTACGTCATCCCCTACCTGATGGCGCCGCCCGGCAACACGCTCGCGCCGTACGCGACGGGCGTGGAGCTCACCGACGCCCGCACCGTCGTGCTGCACATGATTCGGATGTCGCGGGTCGGCGTGGAGTTCGTCGAGGACCTCGCCGACCCCGGCCAGTTCGTCCGCGCGGTCCATGTCACCGGCGACCTGGAGCACCTCGGCCAGGGCACCGAGCACGACCAGCGCTGGTTCGTCACCGTCGCCGACCGACGCACGATCCTGCACTTCGGCTCCTCCTACGGCGGCAACGCGCTGCTGGGCAAGATCGCCCACGCGCTGCGCCAGGCGGCGTACGACGGCTGGACCTCGAAGCTGTTCCTCGCCGAGCAGTACATGCTGATCGGGATCCGCGACAAGCAGACCGGGCGGACCTACCACGTCTGCGGCGGCTTCCCGAGCGCGTCGGGCAAGACCAACCTGGCGATGATGCTTCCGCCGGACACCCTGGGCGACCGCTACGACGTGTGGTTCTACGGCGACGACATCGCGTGGCTGTGGGTGGACGAGGCGAGCGGCAAGCTCTACGGCATGAACCCCGAGTACGGGGTCTTCGGCGTCGCCAAGGACACCAACGAGCGCACGAACCCCACCGCGCTGGCCTCGGTGGGCGACGACACCCAGGTCATCTTCACCAACGTCGCCTACAACCCCACGACCCAGGAGGTCTGGTGGGAGGGCCGCACCCCGCAGCCGCCCGCCGACCCCACCGGCTGGCTGGACTGGTTGGGCGCCCCGATCGCCGAGCGCGAGCCGGGCGACACCAGCCCGTGGGCGCACCCCAACAGCCGATTCACCACCCAGCTGGACCACGTGCCCAACATCGCGCCCGACTACAACGCGGCGCCGGGGGTGCCCATCGACGCGATCATCTTCGGTGGGCGCACGCGCGACCGCGAGCCGTTGATCCGGGCGATCCACGACCTCGCCGAAGGCGTCTACGACGGCCTGACCCTGGGCGCGGAGGCGACCTTCGCCGCGGAGGGCGTGGAGGGCAAGCTGCGCTACGACCCGATGTCCAACCGCCCGTTCATGGCCTACGCCGAGGGCGACTACGCCGCCCACTACCTGCGCATCGTGGGGGCCGCGACGGACCAGCCGATCTTCGCCCACGTCAACTGGTTCCAGCGCGACCCCGAGGACGGGCACTTCCTGTGGCCGGGCTACCGCGAGAACCTGCGTCCGCTGCTGTGGCTGCTGCAGCTCAAGAACGGCGAGGCGCAGGGCCGCCAGACCCCTGTGGGGATCCTGCCGACCAAGGAGGAGCTCGACCTCACCGGCCTCGAGATCGACCCGCACGACCTGGACCGGGTGCTGTCGATCGACGTGCCGCGCTGGCGCCAGGAGATCGGGTTCCGCGAAGCCCACCTGGAGCAGTTCCCGCGGCTTCCCGAGGCGATCTGGGAGGCGCACCGGCGGGTGGCCGCCGCGCTCGAGGCCGAGGCCGACTGAACCCACCCCGCGCACGACCCGCCGGCCCGCGCCGTTTCTTTAGTGGATCGATCCAATATGTGACCCCGCAGGCCGGACGTTACCCTCACCCCACCAGAGGACGCGGCGGCAAGCCTGTCGCACCTCATGGCTAACCAGCCGCGACAACGACGCCGCGCGATCACACAGACACTCCACGACACCTCCATCGATACGCTCGATGGGCGAGGTCGGCACCCTACTGGGCGGCCTCGCGATGCGCGAGAGGGAAACGAAGACATGACCGCCGAACTCCAGGTGCCCACCACCCACGAGGGCATCCTCGCCTGGGTCAACGAGATCGCTGAGCTCACCCAGCCCGACAACATCCACTGGTGCACCGGCTCCGACGAGGAGTGGACCCAGCTCACCGAGGCCCTCGTCGCCTCGGGCACCTTCACGCAGCTGAACCCGGCGATCAAGCCGAACTCCTTCCACGCGGCCTCCGACCCCACCGACGTGGCGCGCGTCGAGGACCGCACCTACATCTGCTCGGTGGACGAGAAGGACTGCGGGCCCACCAACAACTGGATGGACCCGAACAAGATGAAGGACCTCATGCGCGGGCTGTACGCCGGCTGCATGAAGGGCCGGACGATGTACGTCATCCCGTTCGTGATGGGCCACCTCGACGCCGAGAAGCCGATGTTCGGTGTCGAGATCACCGACTCCGCCTACGTCACCGTCTCGATGCGGGTGATGGCGCGCATGGGCAGCTCGGTGCTGCTCCGCATGGAGGAGCTCCAGGCCTCCGGTCAGGACGTGCACTGGGTGCCGGCGCTGCACTCGGTGGGTCACCCGCTGGCCGAGGGCGAGGCGGACGTCGCCTGGCCGTGCAACGAGACCAAGTACATCGTCCAGTTCCCCGAGGAGCGGATGATCTGGTCGTTCGGCTCGGGCTACGGCGGCAACGCGCTGCTGGGCAAGAAGTGCTACGCGCTGCGCATCGCCAGCGTGATGGCGCGCGACGAGGGCTGGCTGGCCGAGCACATGCTCATCCTCAAGCTCACCTCCCCCGAGGGCGTGCGCAAGTACATCGCCGCGGCGTTCCCCTCGGCGTGCGGCAAGACCAACCTCGCGATGCTCGCGCCGACCGTCCCGGGCTGGAAGGTCGAGACGCTCGGCGACGACATCGCCTGGATGCGGATCGGCGAGGACGGTCGCCTGTGGGCGGTCAACCCCGAGTACGGCTTCTTCGGTGTCGCCCCCGGCACCAACCAGGACACCAACCCCAACGCGATGAAGACCATCGACAAGGGCAACTCGGTCTTCACCAACGTCGCGCTCACCGAGAATGGCGACGTCTGGTGGGAGGGCCTGGAGAACCCGCCGGCCAAGGCGACCTCCTGGAAGGGCGAGCCGTGGACCCCGGAGTCCACCGAGCTGTCCAGCCACCCGAACTCGCGCTACTGCACGCCGATCAAGCAGTGCGACATCCTCGCGGCCGAGTACGACGACCCGCGCGGCGTGCCGATCGACGCGATCCTCTTCGGCGGTCGCCGCAAGACGACCATCCCGCTGGTGACCGAGGCCCGCGACTGGGTCCACGGCACCTTCATGGGCGCCACTCTCTCCTCGGAGACCACCGCCGCCGCGGTGGGCGCGGTCGGCGTGGTGCGCCGCGACCCGATGGCGATGCTGCCCTTCATCGGGTACAACGCCGGTGACTACTTCAGCCACTGGATCAACGTCGGCAAGGACAACGACGCCGCCAAGCTGCCGCGGATCTTCTACGTCAACTGGTTCCGTCGCGACCAGGACGGCGGCTTCCTGTGGCCGGGGTTCGGTGAGAACAGCCGCGTGCTGAAGTGGATCGTCGAGCGCATCGACGGCCAGGCGGCCGCGGTCGAGACCCCCATCGGTCACGTCCCGGCTCCCGGCTCCCTCGACGTCGACGGCCTGGACATGTCCGCCGAGGACCTCGAGGCCGCCCTCAAGGTCGACCCGGAGGAGTGGAAGGCCGAGATCCCGCAGATCCAGGAGTGGTTCGAGAAGTTCGGCGACGACCTGCCGACCGTGCTGTGGAGTGAGCTGGACGGCCTCAAGCAGCGTCTCAACGGCTGATCCTCGACCCCGCGGCCCACGCTGCGGAGCGAGTCCGTCCCAGGGCCCCATCCGATGACTTCGGGTGGGGCCCTGCGCCGTACCGCGATCGAATGGATAATGCGCACGGGGCTAGGGGAGGGACAGCGTGGATCAGTACGGGCCAGAGGAACGCGAGCTCTTCGAGACTCAAGCGCGCGCCTTGTACGAGCACGTCCTGACGACGGGCCCGCTGCCCGAGCAGCATCCGCGCATCATCGCAGGGGGTCCCGACAACGCGGCGTTCCTTCTGCTGAGCGAGCTCGGCCTCCTGGTCTATGAGGCCGCGACGGGGTGCTACGTGGCGGCCGACCCGTCGGCGGCACAGGCGCGTGTCGTGACGCCGTTGGGACTCCAGGGCGCCGAGCTGCTCCAGGAGTCCTCCCAGTGGGCGGAGGCATTCAAGTCGCTGTCCCAGACCTGGCGGCGGGCCCCGCACCCTGCGCTCGGCTCCATCACCGAGCTTCGGGCCGAGGCCATCAACCCCTTCCTCACCTCGCTCGTCCGAGATGCGGAGTCGGAGCTGCTGACCGCACAACCGCAGGCCGGCCGCGCCGCAGCGCTGGAGACGGCCCTGCAACGCGACATCGCCGCCCTCGACCGCGGCGTGGAGATGCGGACCCTCTACCAGCACGCCGCCCGGCGAAACTCGCAGACGCACCGGTACGTCGCAGCCGTGACCGCACGCGGGGCGGAGGTACGCACGCTCGACGAGTTCTTCAACCGACTCATCGTCGTCGACCGCAGGATCGCGGTCATCCCCGGCCACGAGGGGCTCTACGTGGCCCTGGCGATCCGCGACCCCTCGCTGGTGGCCTACCTCGTCGACATGTTCGAGAGGCACTGGGAGCGTGCCCGGCCGTTCACGAACCGCGAGACCTCGATGATGAAGGACATCGCCGCGGAGCAGCGGGCGATGACGATCCGGATGCTCATCGAGGGTCACGCCGACCCGACCAGCGCGAAGCGGCTCGGTGTCAGCCCTCGCACCTACGCCGGCTACATCTCCGACCTCAAGGAGGAGTACGAGGCGCAGACCCGGTTCCAGCTCGGCTACGCGATGGGAAGCCAGGGCGTCTCGGGTCAGGAGCACCTGTCCGATCCTGAGTGATCCCCAGTGACGAGCACCCGAGCAGGTGGGCGCTCAGAAATATCACAAGGGCAGTGACGTTACCGTCACTGCCCTTGTGCCTTGAGACGGGCCGGGGGGGATGGCTCAGGGACCGAACATGTGGGGGTTGGTTGGTCCGCGTCTCAGGGAATGTGGGGGGCTACCAGCCCCAGCTGGTGTCACGCAGCTGGACTACCTTCGAGGAGTCCGTCTTGCCACCAGGAGCTGCCTGCGCAGGCACCGTGGTCCCGAGAACAGTAAGGCTGATGACCGCAGCCGCCAGTGCAACACCGAAACGACGCACGTTCTTCATAGTGACCTCACCTTCTTGCGAGGGTCACCGGCGACCCTCCCTGGGAAGCATTCTGCTGGGACTCGAAGGCAGTTACACGGAAACGCTGCCTCACAAACTTGCATTGCATCAAATTGCAAACCCGGGGCCTGCTTTTGCGGCGGGGCGTCGGCTTCCCCGGTCGGCCGGGGAACCCTGAACTTGTCGGCCGAAACTTCGCCCGACACGTCCAGGAACTGCCCCGCTCCGCACCCTCCGCGCCGCCTACCCGCAGGTAACTGGTGGATCGCACGCACCAGGTGCACGGGAACCTCCAGTTACCCGCCGGTCGCCTGGTGACAGCCATCCAGGTGGGGACGGGCGGGGTCTGGTTGGGGGTCGCTGCCTCGGGTTTTAGCTCGACCGGTCCCGGTCCCGGTCCCGTCCGGCACGGCTCGAACCGGGGCGGGCAGGGGGCGGGCAGGGGCGTCGGCTTCCCCGGTCAGCCGGGGAACCCTGAACTTGTCGGCCGAAACTTCGCCCGACAAGTTCAGTAGTTGACAGCGCGGCTCACCTCAGCGGACGCGTGAGTCACACCACCACCACCGCCGACAGGCCCCGCGCACCCCGCCTGCCAGCCACTGACGACGCACCCCCGCCGTACGCCGTACGCCGTACGCCGTACGCCGTACGCCGCTCCCCGCAGCACCGGCCCCACGGCCAAGCCCAACCCAGCCCACGCCCCGCGCACCCTCCACGGTTTCGACGTCTCGAGAGCTGCCGGGCCACCGCCCCACCCGGAACGCCCGCAGCCAGGAGCGTCGGTTCCCCCGGCCGACCGGGGAAACCTCCACCCGAAAGCCACCGAATCACCCGCAAGCACCCGAAAGGGACCGAAATGACGAGAGCCGCCCCGGTTCCCGGTCTCCCGGGCCTGGGGCGGCTCCTGCACCGACTCACGTCGGTCCGACTCACGACTCTCGTCGTGAGCCCACTGCGGAGGCGGCGGGATTTGAACCCGCGAGAGGGCACAACCCTCAACCCGCTTAGCAGGCGGGCGCCATAGACCGGACTAGGCGACGCCTCCTCGACAGCCGTCACAGGCTACAAGGCACCGTGCGCTCTTGCCGAATCAGGGGTGGGACCGGCGCGTCCTCGGGGCTCGCAGCGACGCCGGCTCAGAGCCGACGCAGGCCCTGTCCGCGCTGGAGGTGGTCCTGGAGGTCACGCACGAAGGCCTCACGCTGGACCGCCAGGACGGTGACCGGGATCGTCGTCGTCCGGCCGTCCTTCAGCCGGATCACCACGCAGGGGCTTCCGCCGACGTTGGCGGTGACGGCGTCCTCGACGTCCTTCCACCGCGCCTGGGTCACGCCCGCGCCGCGCACGTGGCGGACCTGGTAGCCCTCCTCCCCCAGCCGTACGGCGTACCCGCGGGTGAGCACGACGACGCCGAGCGCACCCAGCGCCACCAGGCACACCACACCCACCACCGGCAGCAGCCAGCCGGGCAGCCCGACCGCGACGAGCAGCAGGGCGAGGAGCACGGCCACCCCCGCGACGACCAGCGTCGAGCCCAGCAGGCGAGCGGTCAGCGAGGCGGAGAGTCGGTAGTCGGACACGACACGATTGAAGCAAGACCGGCCCGCATCCTGCTCATCGGGGGCGCAGTTGTGATCGCCGGGTGCGGCACGCCACACTCTGTGCCCGAGGCGCGCCATCTTCGCGCCCACCGGACGCCGGGAGGGCGCAGATGAGTACGACGCCGAGCGCGGCCCTGCAGGGGGTCCTGCAGGCCCTGGACGCGGCCCCACGTCCGAGCGGCCGCACCTCGCAGACCGCCGACGTGGCGCTGGGAAACTGGCGTTGGACGGTGCGCCAGCGCATCCGGGCGGTCCGCGACATGCTCGTCGACGAGAGCGCCTACGAGGGCGAGAGCTGGGTGACGGCACACGGGGGCAGCGTCCTGCGCGAGCGCAACGAGCTGCTGCTGCGCCTGAGCCGGATGATGCCGCAGGTCCTCGAGAACAGCGACGTGAGCGCGCTGCGTGAGGAGCTGCGGGGGCTGCTCGGCGACATCTCCGAGCACCTGCAGCGCCCGCGCGAGCTCGCCACCGAGGACGGCACCTAGACTGCTCCGCGCACGGTCACGACGCCGCCGAGGTGGCTCGCGCCGAGCGAGGAGGGGTGCCGGAGTGGCCGATCGGAACCGCCTTGAAAGCGGTCGCTGGCAGTGATGTCAGCCGCGGGTTCGAATCCCGCCCCCTCTGCCAGCAGCTCAGTCGAGCACGACCAGCACGTCGCCCTCCTGGACGACGTCCCCGGGGGTGACCCGGACCGAGACCACCCGCCCGGCGACCTCGACCAGCACCGGGATCTCCATCTTCATGGACTCCAGCAGCACGACCGTGTCCCCCGGTGCGACCGTGTCGCCTGCCGCGACCGGGACCTCCATCACGTTCGCGACCATCTCCGCCACGATCTCGATCTGCTGGGTGCGAGCCATGATCGTGACGGTAGTCGTTACTTGCAGGTACCCCGAATGGCTAGAGCAGCGGCTGGCTGCGGGCCGGCTCGGGGCGCACCGCGGCGGCCTCCTCCAGGCGCCGGGCCCGGGCGCCCCTGGGCCCGGTGAGGACCAGGTCGAGGCGGATCACCAGGTAGCCGACCAAGAGGCCGAGCAGCAGGCTGTAGAGGACCGAGAGCCCCGCCTCGGCCAGCGAGGCCGCGGGGTTGACGATCATGTGGACCAGCGGCACGGTCGCGGTGATGCCGAAGGCGCAGAACCACCAGCCCTGGCGGCGGCGCGCACGCATGTGACATCCCCAGACCAGGGCCGGCACGCCGAGCAGCACCATCATCGGGCGCGGCACGCCGCCGAGGTGCTCACGTGCCCAGCGCGTCGCCTCCATCACCGACTCCACCACGTCCGGCATGCCGTAGCGGCGCAGCATCTCGGCGTACGCCAGCGTGACGGCCAGCAGCAGGCTGCCCACGAGCACCGCGAAGAAGCCGCGCCGGCCCAACCCGTGCAGACCCGCACCGAGGCGGTAGACCGTGGCGAACGAGGCCACCAGGGCGAGCGCCAGCGTGACGTACTCGAAGCGGTCCAGCACCACGACGGGCTCGTAGCCCACCGCCGCCAGCCCGCCACCGGTCGCGACGACCAGCGCCACCAGCAGCTCCCGCACGGCCTGGGCGAAGGTGACGGCGGGCACGGTGGCCATCACCGCGAAGACGCCCGCCACCACGCACACCAGCACCGCCGCACCACTGCGCAGCAGCTCGTTGCCGACCACCAGGACCCCGGTCCCCAGGACCACGGCGAGCAGGGTGAAGACGAATGCCCGCCCGCCGGTGCGCACGGCCAGACCCCACACGTACGCCGCCGTGAGGGTGACGGTGCCGGCCCCGCCCAGCCATGCCGGGCCGACCGGCACGATCGGGGCGATCATCCCGGCCACGCCGACCAGCACGACCAGGGCCCACAGCAGCTGCCGGGTACGAGGCGCGGGTGGCTTCCTCCACCGGCCGGCGCCGAGTCGCCCGGTGCCGCGCGACGGCGCCGCCTCGCTCCGGTGGGCGTGCCGGTCCGCGGGGCGGACGGCGGGCTGCTCCATCGTGATCGGCTCGGAGGGGAACGGTGCCACGACCGCGGTGACCGCGGGCTGCTCGGCGGTCGGCGCCTCGCTCGACGGAGCCGGCTGCGCCGCGTGCGGAGGCGCGGCCGCGATCCCGGCGCCGCGGGCGCGCAGACGCGCCAGGCGCGAGGGGGGTCGCGCGGCGGCACGACGCGGAGCCGCGCGACGGCCCTTGGAGGTGGACGACACGACGAGGAAGGTTACAGACGCCGGTTGGACAGCGACGGGTTGGTGCGCCGGGCCCGGTCCAGCACCTCACGCTCCAGGGTGGCCCGCAGCACCCCGGGCTCGGGCCCGGCCTGGGCAAGCGTCTCCCCCATCGGGTCCACGACCAGGGAGCAGCCCGTGTAGCGAGGCGCCGGCTGGCCCACCGCCAGCACCCAGGTGGTGTTCTCGATCGCCCTGGCGCGCGCGAGCGTGCGCCAGTGGTCGACCTTGAGGGGGCCGGCCAGCCACGCCGCCGGCACCACCAGCACCTCGGCGCCCCGGTCCACCAGCGCCCGGGCCAGCTCGGGGAAGCGCAGGTCGTAGCAGGTCATCAGCCCGACGCGGAAGCCCGCGACGTCGACGACCACCGGCTCGGTCGTCCCGGCGCTCAGCCGGTCGGACTCCCGGTAGCCGAACGAGTCGTAGAGGTGGATCTTGCGGTACGACGCGGCGACGCCGGGCCCGCGCGCGACCAGCGTGTTCCAGGGCCGCGCCGGGTCGGCGGAGGTCTCGAACATGCCGGCCACGATCGTCGTGCCGTGCTCCTCGGCCACCCGCTCCACCTCACGCACGAACGGCCCGTCCATCGGCTCGGCGAACGGGCTCACGTCGGAGCCCGACGGCCCGAAGTCGCGCGCCCACGCCTCGGGCAGCACGACCAGGTCGGCGTCCTCGGGCACCAGTGCGGCGAGCCTGTGGCGATTCTCGGCGGGGTCGAGCCCGGAGGCCTCCTGGACCAGCGCGATGCGCAGCGAGTCGCTCATCCCCTCAGGGTGACAGACTGCGCCGGTGGACTTCGACCTCAGCGCCCAGGGTTTCTCAGCCGTCGTCCTCGCCGGCGGCACCGCCGCCCGGATGGACGGCGTGGACAAGGCCGCGATCGAGCACGCCGGGCGCACCCTGCTGGCCTACGCGCTCGATGCGCTCGTCGATGCCGACGAGATCGTGGTGGTGGGCGAGCAGGTGCCGACCGAGCGTCCCGTCACGTTCACCCGCGAGGACCCGCCCCGCGGCGGCCCCGTCGCCGGGCTGCTCACCGGCCGCGACGCCCTCTACGCCACCCCGAGGCTGCTCGGCGTCCTCGCCGTCGACATGCCCCGGGTCACCGCGCACACGTTCCGCCGGCTCCGCGAGGCCGCGGCAGGCCACGACGGCGCGTTCCTCGTCGAGTCCGGCGGCGAGCGGCGCCGCCAGCTGGCCGGGGTGCTCGACGTGCGCCGCCTCGAGGAGGTCCGGCCCGGCCGGGAGGAGCAGCACGGGATGGCGCTGCACCGGCTGCTGGCCGACCTCGACCTCGCCGAGGTGCCGGCCAGCGGCGACGAGGGCGCCGACGTCGACACCTGGAGCGACCTGCGCGACCTCCGCGGCTGACGCGACACGCCGCAAGTTGCGGACCCTGCCGGGTTGGGCGAGGGTGGGACTCGTGAACCTGCACGACTGGATCGACGAGCTGTGCGACGTCCTGGATCTCGACGCCGACGTCGAGGTGGACGAGGGACTCGTCCTCGACCTGGCCCGGATCGCCGCGCACCAGGTCGAGCGCCCTGCCGCACCGATCACCACCTACCTGTTGGGCCTGGCCGTCGGGATGACCGCGGCCGACCCGGAGCGCACCGAGCAGCTCGCGGGGCGGGCCCAGGCCCTGGCCGAGGGCTGGGAGCGTCCCGCCGGCGCACCGGACCCGTTGGACGTCTCCGAGCCCGTCCCCGACGACTCGGGCGTCGACCACTCCGCGGACGTCTTCGAGGCCTGAGCGGCCGGTGTCCGGCGCCGACCCCGGGGTCTCCTGGACGGCGCCCTGGACGGGGCTCCTAGGGTGGACGTCATGCGTGCCGTCATCGCCCCTGAGCCCGGGGGCCCCGAGGCCCTGACCATCATCGAGCTGCCGGACGCCGATCCCGGCCCGGGAGAGGTCGCCATCGCGGTCGTGGCCACAGCCGTGAACCGCGCCGACATCCTGCAGCGCCAGGGCTTCTACCCGCCGCCGCCCGGGGTCACCGACGTCCTCGGCCTGGAGTGCAGCGGCACCATCGCCGCCGTGGGCCCGGACGTGACCGGCTGGTCGGTGGGCGACGAGGTCTGCGCGCTGCTCTCCGGCGGCGGCTACGCCTCACGGGTGGTGGTGCCGGCCGGCCAGGTGATGGCGGTCCCCGCGGGCGTCGACCTGGTCACGGCAGCCGCGCTGCCCGAGGTGGCCTGCACCGTGTGGTCCAACGTGTTCATGGTCGCCGGCCTCCAGCCCGGCGAGCACTTCCTCGTGCACGGCGGCGCCGGCGGCATCGGCACGATGGCGATCCAGCTCGCCTCGGCGTACGGCGCGAAGGTCTTCGCCACCGCCGGCTCCCCCGAGAAGCGGGCGTTGTGCGCCGAGCTCGGTGCCGACGTCACCATCGACTACCGCGAGGAGGACTTCGTCGAGGTGCTGCGCTCGACCGGGGACGGCCACGGCGCCGACGTCATCCTCGACAACATGGGCGCGAAGTACCTGCCCCGCAACGTCTCCGCGCTCGCCGTCGAGGGCCGGCTGGTGGTGATCGGCATGCAGGGCGGCACCAAGGGTGAGCTCGACCTCGGCAAGCTGCTGGCCAAGCGCGGCACCGTCACCGCCACCTCCCTGCGGGCCCGGCCCGTCGAGGAGAAGGCAGCCATCTGCGCCGCGGTGGCCGAGCACGTCTGGCCGCTGGTCGCCGACGGGCAGGTCCGGCCCGTCGTCCACGAGCGGATGCCGCTCGACGAGGTGGCCCGAGCGCACGCACTGATGGGCGAGGGCGGGCACAGCGGCAAGATCCTGCTCACCCTCTGAGCAGCGGCCCCCGTCTGGAGGCCCGGACTAGATTGGGCCCATGAGCGACCACACGCAGCCTCCCGCACGCTCCGCTGGCGCCTCCTCGGAGCCCGGTGAGCACATCGTGATCGTCGGGCCGGACGGCCAGCCGATGGGCACCGTGCCGGCCAGCGCGGTGAACGCCATGCCCGCCGAGCAGCCAGACGAACAGGACGAGGAGCGCAGCCTCACCGACCTCGTCGAGCAGCCGGCCAAGGTCATGCGGATCGGCAGCATGATCCGCCAGCTGCTCGAGGAGGTGAAGGCGGCGCCCCTGGACGAGGCGAGTCGCGCCCGGCTCAAGGAGATCCACCACTCCTCGATCCGGGAGCTCGAGGCCGGCCTCGCCCCCGAGCTGGTCGAGGAGCTGCAGCGGCTCTCGCTCCCGTTCGCGGAGGGCACCCCCAGCGAAGGCGAGCTCCGCATCGCCCAGGCTCAGCTGGTGGGCTGGCTCGAGGGCCTCTTCCACGGCATCCAGACCGCCATCTACGCCCAGCAGATGGCCGCCCGGGCCCAGCTGGAGCAGATCCGCCGCTCGCTGCCGCCGGGGATGTCGGCCGCGGCCGGTGCCCCGCACCCCGCCCCCGCGGAACGGCAGGGCCCGACGGGTCCCGGCACCTCCGGGGGCATGTACCTCTAGCGTTCGGGACGCTCGCCGATCCGGACCAGGATCAGTCCGAGCAGGCCGACCAGGACCAGCGCAGCGCCGGGTGCGGCCAGCCGCACCAGCGGCGTCGGCTCGTCCTCCTCGACGATGCTGCGCTCGGCCGTGGTCGGCGGCGGCGTCGGCGCCGCCCCCTCGCCCAGCGCCCGGGCCACCCGGTCGGTCAGCGACGTCGTGGCCGGCGCCGAGCCGCTGCACGGGCGCACCGCCCAGCCCCCGCGCTCACGCACCAGGAAGAGCACGTAGGAGCCCCCCTCCTGCAGCCGGACCACGTCGAGCAGCGGCGGCAGCGTGACCTCGAGGGTGCTCGCGTCGGGGGTGCCGGCGAAGACCCGCTGCACGGTGACCAGCCAGACCTCGGCCTCGGTGGCCGGCGGGGTCTTCTGGCCCGGGCTGCTGCTCGTCGCGCCGGCCCGGTTGCGTGCGGTACCGAGCAGGACGACGTCCGCGTTCGCGGCGTGCTCGGCGACGGACTGGACGGCGCAGCGCGGGGCCGACGGCTCGGCGGCGGCCATGGGCGTGAGGCCGAGCGGCGCCAGGCCGGCCACCACCGCCAGCAGGAGCGCGCTCAGGCGGCGTGCGGTCAGGCGGCGTGCGGTGAGGTGGCGTGCGGACGACCGGGAGGGACGTCGTACGTGGTGAGTGTCGTGCGTGGTGGTCATGCCGCCCTTCCCAGGTGCTGCTCGAGCGTCTGTGCATGGGTGGGACGCCGGCGCCGCGTGGCTCCCTCCCCTGCTTCGCGGCCCCAGTCAATCAGGCCGGGGCCGAGGCCGGTGCCCCCCGCCCCGGGGGCAGCGGCGCTCAGATCTCGAAGATCTCGGCCAGCACGCTCGCCACCCCGTCGGCGTCGTTGCCCGGAGCGCGCCGCGTCGCGCTCGCGTGCACCGAGGGGTGAGCGTTGCCCATCGCGTACGACGTCCCGGCCCACTCGAGCAGCGCGATGTCGTTGGGCATGTCGCCGAACGCGACCACCTCGGCGGACGCCACGCCCATCTCCTGGCACAGCAGCTCGAGGGTGGAGGCCTTGGTGACGCCGTGCGCGCTCATCTCGACCAGCGCGCCGGAGGAGGACCAGGTGGTCGTGACCAGGTGGCCGACCGCCTTCTCGACGTCCGCCCAAAACGACTCGGGGTCCCTGGTGTCGTGGCGAGCCAGCACCTTGACCACCGAGTCGTCGGCGATGTCCTCCAGCGCCCCCACCGGTACGGCGTGCGGGGGCGCCACCCGGGGCAGGAACGACTCCTCCCGCGCGAACCCGTCGGTCTTCTCCAGCGCGAACGCGGTGCCCGGCACCAGTCCGCGCACCAGCTCGCCGACCTGCACGGTCGTCGCCGGGGCGATCGTGCGCGCCGAGCGGACCTCGTGGCGCGACACGTCGTAGACGATGCCGCCGTTGGAGCAGATGGCCAGCCCGTGCCCGCCGACATCGCTCCACAGCGCCTCCATCCAGCGCAGCGGACGACCGGTCACGAAGACCACCGGCACGCCGCGCCGGTCGAGCTCCTCAAGGACCTCGCGGGTGCGTGCGGTGACGGTGCCGTCGCTGTGCAGCAAGGTGCCGTCCAGGTCGGTCGCCACCAGCCGGGGCACGGGAGTCGGCGCGCTCACGAGGTCAGCTGAACCAGCGGTCGATCTCGACGGCCGCCCCGTCCTCGTCGACCCCCAGGGTGGACGCGTCGGCGGTGTCGTGGACGATCTGCACGGCCTGGCCCATCGCGACCCCCCGGCCCGCCCAGGCGAGCATCTCGAGGTCGTTGCGGCCGTCGCCGATCGCCAGCACGTCGCTGGCCCGCACGCCGAGGGCATCGACCACACGCTGCAGGCCGGAGGCCTTGGAGACGCCGACCGGGGCGAGGTCGAGCCACGCCGTCCAGCCCACGACGTAGTCGGTGCCGTGCAGGCCGAGGCGCGCGGCCAGCTCCATGAAGTCCTCCGCGGTGGCCTCGGGGTCGCGGATGATCACCCGGCTGACCGGCTCGGCGACGATGTCCTCGACCGCGGTGATGATCATCTCCCCGGAGAGCTCGCCGTCGGGGAAGTGCCGGTTGACCCGGTAGCCCACCCCACGCTCCTCGACCCCGACCAGCGCCTCGGGGTGGTGCTCCAGCACCGCAGCCACCGCCGGCGCCGCGTCGAAGGTCTCCTCGTGGACCACCTCCATCGGCGGGTAGCGGAAGATCACCGCACCGTTGGAGGCGACGATCCACAGCGGCTCGTCGCCCTCGGTGTGCAGGTCGAGCAGGTCGGCCACGAACGTCATCCCGTGCGGTGAGCGGCCGCTGGCCAGCACGATGTGGGCGCCGGCGTCCTGGGCGCGCTGCACCGCGGCGTGCACCGCCGGGGTGATCTCCTCGCGCGGGCTGCTGCCGGCGTCGCTCCAGCGGATCAGCGTCCCGTCGATGTCGAGGGCCACCACCTTCGGTCGCCAGCCCGGGGAGCCGGGGGCGCCGGCCGTCGTGGTGGGGTCCTGGCCCGGACCGGACGCGGCCTCGCCGGACGGGGTCTCACCGAGCGGGGTCTCACCGGGCAGCACGCCGTCGCGCAGCGAATCAGCCACGGACCGGCTCCAGCAGCTCGCGTCCGCCGAGGTAGGGCCGCAGGGCGGCCGGCACCCGCACCGACCCGTCGGCCTGCTGATGGGTCTCCAGGATCGCCACGATCGTGCGGGTCATCGCGCACAGCGTGCCGTTCAGGGTCGCCACGTGCTTGATCCCGTCGTCACCGAAGCGGGCCCGGATGTCGAGGCGCCGGCTCTGGAACTCGGTGCAGTTCGAGGTCGAGGTCAGCTCGCGGTACTTGCCCTGGGTGGGGATCCAGGCCTCGCAGTCGAACTTGCGCTGCGCCGAGAGCCCGAGGTCGCCGGCCGCCACGTCGATCACCCGGTAGGCCAGCTCGAGCTTGCCGAGGAACTCCTTCTCCCAGCCCAGCAGCCGCTGGTGCTCGGCGTAGGACTCCTCGACGGTGGTGTAGACGAACATCTCGACCTTGTCGAACCAGTGCACCCGGATGATGCCCTTGGTGTCCTTGCCGTGCGAGCCGGCCTCCTTGCGGAAGCACGGGCTGAAGGCGGCGTAGCGCTTGGGCAGCGACTCGCCGTCCAGGATCTCGTCGCTGTGGTAGGCGGCCATCGGCACCTCGGAGGTCCCCACCAGGTACATGTCCTGGCCCTCGATGCGGTAGACGTCGTCGGCGGCCTGGCCCAGGAAGCCGGTGCCCTCCATCGCCCGCGGCTTGACCAGCGACGGTGGGATCACCTCGATGAAGCCGGACTCGCGGGCCTGGTCCATCGCCATGTTGACCAGCGCGCGCTCCAGTTGGGCGCCGACGCCGGTGAGGAAGTAGAAGCGGCTGCCGGAGACCTTGGCGCCGCGCTCGATGTCGATCGCACCGAGGATCTTGCCCAGCTCGATGTGGTCGCGCGGCTCGAAGCCCTCGGCGGCGAAGTCGCGCGGCGTGCCGACGGTCTCCAGGACGACGAAGTCCTCCTCGCCCCCGGCCGGCGCCTCGTCGGCCGCCGGGTTCGGGATGCTGGCGAGGGCAGCCTGCCACTCCTCCTCGGCCGCGCCCTGGGCGGCCTCGGCGGCCTTCACCTCGGCGGCCAGGAGCTTCGTGCGGGCGAGCAGGTCGGCCTTCTCGTCCCCGGTGGCCCGGGGGATCAGCTTGCCGAGCTGCTTCTGCTCGCCCCGCTTGGCCTCGAACTGCGTGATCGCGGTACGGCGCGCCTCGTCGGCGGCCAGGGCGCGGTCCACGACGTCGTCGGACAGACCGCGCTTGGCCTGGGCGGCGCGCACGCGGTCGGGGGCTTCACGGAGGAGTCGCGGGTCGATCATGCGGCAAGGCTAGCCGTCGGCCGCGATGAGGGCGGGGACGGGCCGCACGCCATACTTGAGCGTCTGTCCACCGCATGATCGCCGAGCATTCGCTCGTGCCTGTGAGAGGAGCCCCACGAGTGCTCGACCGTTCCCGCCTGGTCACCCTGGTCTGGGCCGCGACGGCCCTGGCGGCCTACCTGGCGCTGGCCGGGCTCGTCGTCACCGACTGGGCGCCGCTGCGCGAGCTGGACGGCCGGGGCGAGTCCGCGACCGCGTGGACTGTGGACCACTCCGTGCTGCGCACGGCCCTGGGCATCGTCGAGGACGTCTTCAGCTCGATCGCGATGACGATCTACACCGCGGTCCTGGCGATCGCACTCTTCGTCAAGGCCTACCGGCGGGCGGCGTACTTCACCGTCGCGGTGATGGCCTCGACGGCTCTGGCCACGACCGGCTCCAAGCTCCTGTTCGGCCGCGACCGGCCCGCCTGGCAGGACGGTGTCGACATCCACCTCAACAACGCGTTCCCCTCCGGGCACGCCTCCTCGGTCGCGGCCATGGCCGGGGTCGTCATCGTCCTGGTGACGATGCTGGTACGCCGCGCCAACGTGCGCCGGGCGGCGACCGTGCTGTCGGTGGCGGTCCTGGTGCTGGTCTGCCTGGACCGGGTCCTGCTGGGGCGCCACTACCCCTCCGACGTGGTCGGCGGCGCGCTGCTGGCCCTGACCTTCGTGCTGCTCTCGCTGGCCCTGATCAACCCCCGCCCGCGCAGCATCGCGGAGAGCACCGAGCCGCTGCAGGAGGTCTACACCTCCCAGCGACGGCTCTCGGTGGTGCTCAACCCGATCAAGGTCGAGGACCCCGGCCAGTTCCGCTCGATCGTGTCCACGATGGCCGCCGAGGCCGGCTGGTCCGAGCCGCGCTGGCACTACACCTCGATCGAGGATCCCGGGCGCGGGATGGCCGAGGCGGCCGCCCTGGAGGGCTCGGACCTGGTGATCGTGTGCGGCGGCGACGGGACGGTGCGCGAGGTGTGCGCCGTGCTCGCCGGCACCGGCATCCCGGTCGGGATCGTGCCCGCCGGCACCGGCAACCTGCTGGCCCGCAACCTCGACATCCCCCTCTACATCCGCTCCGCGATCGACGTCGCGCTCAACGGCCAGGACCGGGCGATCGACCTGGTGAAGGTCTCCGGCGACGGGCTCGAGGACACCCACTTCATGGTGATGGCCGGGATGGGCTTCGACGCCGCGATCATGGAGGGCGTCAACGAGGGTCTCAAGAAGCGCGTCGGCTGGATGGCCTACGTCGTCTCCGGGCTCAAGTCGCTGATGTTCCCGGCGGTCCGGGTCGAGGTCTCCGTCGACGACGGCCCCTTCACCAAGCACCGCGCCCGCACCGTCGTGGTCGGCAACGTCGGCTTCCTGCAGGCCGGGATGCCGCTGCTGCCCGACGCGACGATCGACGACGGCGAGCTGGACGTGGTGATCCTGCACCCGAAGAACTTCTTCGCCTGGGTCCCGCTGGCCTGGCGGGTGATGCTCAAGGGCAAGCACACCGACGAGCTCGTCAACCGGATGACCGGTGCCACCGTGGTGGTGCGCGCCGCGATCGACACCCCCCGTCAGCTGGACGGCGACTCGATCGGCTCCGGGCGCGAGCTGCGGATGGAGTGCATCCACGGCCGGCTGCTGGTGCGCGTCCCCCGCTGACCGCCGCCGCAGCCCCGCAGCCCCGCGTCGAGTGGTGACTCACGGGTAACTGGAGGATCCTCTTCACCTGGTGCCTGGGAATCTCCAGTTACCTCTGGGTATGCCGGGTCCAGCGGAGTGGAAGCGGGATGGGCGCGTGGTGGCAGCCGTGGACGAGGAACGTCGCCTCGTCGCAATCCCGCCACACGCCGCCCAGCCCCGCCCCGCGACCCACGGGTAACTGGAGGATCCCCCTCACCTGGTGCCTGGGAATCTCCAGTTACCGGTCAGTCACCGGTCGGGGTGAGCGCGAAGACGGGGATCAGGCGCTCGGTGCGCGCGGCGTACGCGCGGTAGTTGGGCCAGGTCTCGACCATCGCGGCCCAAGCCTCACTGCGCTCGGGGCCGCTCAGCTCCTGGGCACGGGCGGCGAGGGCGCGTCCCTTGAACTCCACGCGCGCCGTGCCCTCCGCCTCGATGACCGCGCACAGGTTGGCCACCCACAGCGGCGTCTTGGCGGCACCCCAGTTGGAGCCGGCGACCAGCCAGGCCCCCTGGTGGGGCACGCACAGCAGCGGCGTGGTGCGCGCGACCCCGGACTTGCGCCCGGGCACGGTCAGGAAGAGCTCGGGCAGGCCGGCGAAGGTGAGCAGCGTGACCCGGCCACGGGAGACCCGCCGCAGCGTCTGGTCGACGCGGACGATCACCGGCAGGTACCTGGGCAGCCACGGCTGGCGGCCCAGTGCGATCGCGGCCGGGCGCAACGGGTTCATGGCCGCGACCCTAGGCGCGGCAGACCGCGCTGTCAGCGGCTTCAGCGCGGGCGCGCGTGCGCGATCGCCTCGTCCTCCTCCGGCGAGAGCTGCTGCTCGCTGGACCACGAGGTGATCGACTTGGCGTACGTGCGGGCCTCGCTGCGGCCGTGGATCGAGGTCAGCACGACGCCGTGCCCGGCGTCGTCGAGCAGCGCCAGGGACCAGGACAGGTGCCCGCCCATGTCCCCGAACGCGTCGTAGCGCACCACGGCGAGGTGGCGCAGCGCGTCGGCCGCCTCGGCGCGCAGCGCGGCGACCTCCTGACGCAGGCCGTGCACGTCCTCGGGCAGGGCGTCGGAGGTGGCCGGCCGCTCCTCGGGCCGGGCGCGACGCAGCGCGAGGACGGCGAGCGCGAGACCTCCCAGGGCGACGATCAGGGCGAGGGAAGCGAGGGCCACGGGCATGGCGCCAGAGCCTAGTCGTCGTCAGGCGCGCCCTTGGTAGGCCCGCCGCCGCGAGCAGGTCGCGGCGTGTGCCTCAGTGGCCGCGTCGCAGCGCCTCGAGCCAGGCGGCGGCGTCGCGGAAGTCGCGGTCGGAGGTGCCGGGGCGGATCTCCGGCGCCACCTTGTCCACCCGGGGGTAGCTGCCGAGGAAGCGTACGTCGGCGGAGGTACGGCGCAGGCCCGTGAGCGCCTCGCCGACCCGGGCGTCGGCGAGGTGGCCCTCGCAGTCGATCGAGAAGCAGTAGCGGCCGAGCCCGACGCCGGTGGGGCGCGACTCGATGCGCGAGAGGTTGACGCCGCGCAGCGTGAACTCCTCGAGCAGCTCGAGCAGCGCGCCGGGATGGTCGTTGCGGATGAAGACGACCAGCGAGGTCTTGTCCGCGCCACTCGGCGGCGCCACCGGCCCCGGTCGGGTGACCAGCACGAAGCGGGTCACCGCGTCGGGGTTGTCGCCGATGCCCTCGGCCAGCGTGGTCAGGCCGTAGCGCGCGGCGGCCAGCGGGGCGGAGATCGCGGCGTCCCAGGTGGCGCTGCCGTCGGCGAGGCCGGCGGAGGCGGCGGCGGTCGAGGTGGTGTGCACCACGCTCGCGCCCGGCAGGTTCTCGGCGACCCAGCGCCGGGTCTGCGCGGCGGCGTGCGGGTGGGTCGCCACCACGCGGACGTCGGCGCGCGTCGTACCGGGACGCACGGAGAGCGAGAAGCGGATCGGCACGGTCATCTCGGCGGTGATCATCAGCGGCGCGCCGGTGGCCAGCTCGTCCAGGGTGACCGGGACCGACCCCTCGACCGAGTTCTCGATCGGCACCACCGCGCCGTCGCACTCGCCACTGCGCACCGCGTCGAGGGCGACGGTCACCGTCGCGGCGGGGCGCCGCTCGGCGTCGGCGGCCTGCGGCAGCGAGCCCAGGGCCTGCTCGGTGAAGGTCCCCTCGGGACCGAGGTAGGAGAAGCGCGCGGAGGCTGGGGAGGGCACCCGCTCACCCTAGTGTGCGCCCGCGCGCGCCCCGATGGGATCCTCGGCGCGTGGATCTCGTCGTCGTCGCGCTCACCTTCGCCGCCATCTTCGTGGTGGAGCTGCCGGACAAGACCTTCCTGGCCACGCTGGTGCTCTCGACGAAGTTCCGGCCGCTCTATGTCTGGATCGGCGTCGGTCTCGCCTTCGCGGTGCAGGTGGGCATCGCGGTGGCCCTCGGCAAGGCCGCCGCGCTGCTGCCCGAGGACCTGGTGCACGGCGCCGCCGCCGTGCTGTTCCTCGCCGGGGCCGTGCTGCTGCTGCGTGAGGCGCGCGCCCACGACGCGGCCGACGACGGCGCGGAGTTCGCCGAGAAGGCCCCCGAGGCGCAGGGGTGGAAGGCCATCGGGGCGAGCTTCCTGGTGCTGTTCGCCGCCGAGTGGGGCGACCTCTCGCAGCTGCTGACGCTGTCGCTGGTGGCCAAGTACGACGACCCGGTCAGCGTCTTCGTCGGCTCGCTGGGGGCGCTGCTCGCGGTGAGCGGCCTCGCGGTGCTGGCGGGTCGCTGGCTGCTGGGCCACGTCAGGCTCAGCGTCCTGCACTACGTCGGGGCGACCGTGTGTCTGGCGCTGGCCGCGCTCACCACCTACGACCTGCTGCGCTGAGCGGACGCCTCGGACCGGGCGCCTCGGACGGGCGCCTCGGACCGGACCCGCGGGCCGGGTCGCCCGGTCTAGAGTCTCGTCCATGAGTGCCGACACCGCCGCCGCGCCGGAGGCCGACCGCCGCGTCGCCACGACCACAGGGGCCGACAGCGAGGTCGGCAGGCTCCGCACGGTCCTGCTGCACCGGCCCGGCCCCGAGCTCAAGCGACTCACCCCCCGCAACAACGACCGGCTGCTCTTCGACGGCATCCCGTGGGTCGCCCGGGCCCAGGACGAGCACGACGCCTTCGCCGCGGCGCTGCGCGAGCGGGAGGTGGAGGTGCTCTACCTGACCGACCTGCTCGCCGAGACCCTGCAGAGCGAGGCGGCGCGCGAGCACGCCATCACCACCGCCCTGTCCGGCCTGCACCTGGGCGACACGCTGCGCGACTACCTGGTCGGCGCCCTGCACGACGCCTCCCCCGAGGAGCTGACCACCCACCTCACCGCCGGCATCCGCAACGACGAGGTCCGCGGCGGACATGGGCTGGTCACCTCGCTGCTGGCCAGCGACGACTTCCTGATCGACCCGCTGCCGAACCTGCTGTTCACCCGCGACTCGAGCGTGTGGGTGCGCGACCGGGTGACGGTGACGTCGCTGGCGATGCCGGCCCGGGCCCGCGAGACCCAGCTGACCGAGCTGATCTACACCGACCACCCCCGGTTCGCGGGGACCGCGAAGCTGCACGGCTGGCAGTACGAGCACGTCGAGGGCGGCGACGTGCTGCTGCTCGCCCCCGGCGTGATCGCGGTGGGGGTCGGCGAGCGGACCACGCCGGCCGGGGTCGAGCGGCTCGCCCGACAGCTCCTCAACGACGCGCTGGCGCACACCGTGCTCGCCGTACCCATCGCCCAGGAGCGCGCCACGATGCACCTCGACACGGTGTGCACGATGGTCGACGTCGACAAGATCGTGATGTACCCCAACATCGCCGACTCGCTGCAGGCCTACGCGGTGACCGCGCCGGAGGGGACCGTCGCCGACGACCGCGACCTCCGGCTGCTGGTCAGCGGGCCGGAGCCGTTCCTCGTCGCCGCGGCGAAGGCGATGCACATCGACACGCTGCACCAGATCGACACCGGCCTGGACCCGGTCACCGCCGAGCGCGAGCAGTGGGACGACGGCAACAACACCCTCGCCCTGGCGCCGCGGCTGGCGGTGGCCTACGAGCGGAACGTGGAGACCAACGACCGGCTCGAGGAGGCGGGCATCGAGGTGGTCCGGATCGCCGGCTCCGAGCTGGGCTCCGGACGCGGCGGCCCCCGCTGCATGAGCTGCCCCGTCACCCGGGACCCGCTCCCCACCCCCTGACCCCGCCTCCCCCGCCCGGCCAGCTGTAACGCGGGGTTACTCACACTGACGCAGCGCTATTTCGCTGCCATAGTGGGTGTAACACCGCGTTACAAGCCTCGTGCCGGCGCGCGGCGTGACATCCAGGCGCCCCGGCCGTTGAGACGGCCGTGGACGGACCACAGCAGAGAGGCAGGACCCCGATGACGGGAATCTTCGACGGGCTCGCTCCCCAGGACGTCGCCCGGATCAAGGCCGCGGCGACGCCGGTGAGCGTGCCGGCGGGCTGGTCGCCGATCTGGGAGGGCACCCCGGCCGACAAGGCCTACATCATCGAGGCGGGCGAGGTCTCGGTACGGCGCCACGGCCACGAGATCGCCACCCTCGGCCCCGGCGACATCGTCGGCGAGACCTCGATCATCAACCACACCCTGCGCACGGCGACCATCGTCAGCCTCTCCGAGCTGCGGCTGCTGCACCTCTCGCGCGAGAAGCTCGAGCAGCTCTGCGTCCAGGTCCCGGCCTTCCAGCAGGCGCTGGAGAAGGCCGCACACGACCGGATGTCGCCGCACCCCGACAACCTGCAGGCCTGAGACGTACCCGCCGACCCGGCGCCCACGACGAGCTCTGCCTCGAGCACGACCTCGACCATCCGACGGGGCGCGACGAGGGATCGCCGTTCCGCTCCAGCGGCTGCGGCGGTCAAGGGTTACTCGCGACTCGAACCATGGGTGCTGCGGCGCCGCTAGGCTGCCCCCGGCGCCCCGGCCGGGGCGGCACGACGACACGCCTGCACAGGCACGCACGAGGGGGTGGCAGTGGCGACGCTGACCGCGGACAAACGGGTTCTGCACGCTGATCTGACGGGGGACACCATCCGCGCCGCGGCTGGGTCGATGGTGGCCTACTCCGGCAGCATCGACTTCAAGCACGCCGGCATGGGCGGCGGCGGAGGCTTCCGGGCCGCGCTCAAGCAGAAGGTCGCCGGCGAGTCCCTCATGCTGATGGAGTGCACCGGCACCGGCCGCGCCTACCTCGCCCAGGACGCCCTCGACGTCACGGTCGTGCACCTCGACAACGACACGCTGACCGTGGAGTCCGAGCACATCCTCGCGGTGACCGCCGGCCTGAAGCTCGACGTCCAGTTCGCCGGCCTGCGTGGGATGACCTCAGGCCAGGGCCTGGCCACCACGAAGGTCACCGGCACCGGCCAGTGCGCCATCATGTCCGACGGTCCGCTGATCGGCCTCGAGGTGGTCCCCGGCCAGCCCCTGGTCGTCGACCCGGACGCCTACGTCGCGGGGACCGGCCAGCTGCAGATGTCGCTGGTCTCCGGGGTGTCGTGGCGCTCGCTGATCGGCGAGGACGGCGGCGAGCCCTTCTCGCTGCGCTTCGAGGGCCAGGGACTGGTCTACATCCAGCCGGCAGAGCGCTGAGGAGGCTGCGATGACGTTCGAGAAGGTCAACAGCAAGGTGGTCCGGGTCCAGGTCGACCCGCAGCGCCCGGTCCTCGCCCGGCGCGGCGCGATGCTCGGCTACGACGGCGCGGTCAGCTTCCGCCCGATCGCGGGCCAAGGTCAGGGCGTCGGCGGGATGATCGGCGCCGCGATGTCCGGAGAGTCCAGCCGGATGATGGCGACCGAGGGCACCGGATCGGTGCTCTACGGCTACGAAGGTCTCTACATCACGGTGATCGAGCTGACCGGCGACTCCCTCATCGTGGAGGCCGACCGGCTGCTCGCGCACGACGCCAACCTCCAGACCAGCGTCGAGTTCATCGGCCAGGGCGGCGTGCGCGCCGCCGTACGCGGTGCGATGACGGGCCAGGGCCTCTTCACCACCCGGGTCTCGGGGCACGGCTCGGTGGCGGTGCTCTCGCACGGCGGCACCTTCGACCTCCAGCTCAACGGCGACACCGTGGGCGTGGACCCGCAGGCGTACGTCGGACACGTCGGCGCGCTCAACGTCGACCTCAAGGCCAGCGTCGGGATGCGCGACCTCATCGGTCGCGGCTCCGGCGAGGCCTTCCAGCTCCACGTGACGGGCCACGGCACCGTCTACGTGCAGGCCTCGGAGGAGAAGTTCTGATGATCGGTGGGTTGAACATGTCCGTCTTCAACGCCCAGACGCTGCCCAGCAACGACAACGTCAACGCCTACGCGTTCTCGATCGACCTGGCCGGCGAGTGGTTCCTCAACAAGGGCGCGATGATCGCCTACTACGGCAACATCGACTTCTCCGGGGTCGCGGCGTTCGCCTCGCGGGCCTCCTGGGTGGCCGCCCGGTTCTCCTCACCGCTGTACGTGCAGGACTGGATCGTCGCGGCCGGCCAGGGCAAGCTCGTGATCGGCGACCACGGCAACGACATCAACTCCTACGACCTCGAGGCCGGCAACCTGACGATCAAGCAGGTGAACCTGCTGGGCTTCGAGCCGGCCCTGGAGCTCAAGCAGTCGATCGTGCCCGGCTTCGTCACGCTGATCGGGACCGGCAAGTTCCTGGCCTCCTCCAACGGGCCGGTGATCTTCGTGGAGCCGCCGTTCCGCGCCGACCCGGACGCGCTGCTGGGCTGGGCCGACTGCCCGTCGCCCTCGCAGCACTACGACCTCAACTGGATGGCCGCCTCGTTCATGGCCGGCGTCCAGGGGATGTTCGGCCGCCAGTCGGGTGAGGAGCGACAGTACGACTTCACCGGCGCGGGCACGGTGCTGATGCAGTCCTCGGAGAGGCTGCGCGAGGACCCGGCGATGATGCGGATCGTGGAGTCCCACACCAACCTGCTCGACGCCGCCAGCGCCGTCGAGCTCGGGCGCCGGCTGGTCGCCCGGGGCCAGCAGCAGTAGGCCCGGGGAGCTCTCAGCGGCACTCTCGCCGCCGCGATAGCCACCCACCCGATAGAACTGACACCACGACAGCACCACCAAGCGAAAGGGAATTCAATGGGAGTCTCGCTCAGCAAGGGCGGCAACGTCTCGCTCTCCAAGGAGGCGCCGGGTCTGACCGCCGTCAACGTCGGTCTCGGCTGGGACACCAACACGTTCTCGGGAGGTGAGTTCGACCTCGACGCCTCGGCCATCATCACCGGCGCCAACGGGAAGGTGCTCTCCGACCAGCACTTCGTCTTCTTCAACAACCTCAAGTCCGCCGACGGCTCGGTCGAGCACCTCGGCGACAACCTCACCGGTGAGGGCGAGGGCGACGACGAGGTCGTCAAGATCAACCTCGCCGCGGTGCCCGCCGAGGCCGAGAAGATCGTCTTCGCGGTCTCGATCTACGACGCCGACACCCGCAAGCAGAACTTCGGCGCCGTGCGCAACGCGTTCATCCGCGTGGTCAACCAGACCGGCGGCACCGAGATCGCTCGCTACGACCTGACCGAGGACGCCTCGGTGGAGACCGCGATGGTCTTCGGCGAGGTCTACCGCAGCGGCGCCGAGTGGAAGTTCAAGGCCGTCGGCCAGGGCTACGCCTCGGGCCTGCGCGGCATCGCCGCCGACTTCGGCGTGAACGTCTAGGACCTGTCTCCCATGGTCGACTACACCAAGCGCCCCGCTCCCTCCGGCGACGGAGGGAGCGGGGCGGGCGTGTCCCTGAGCAAGGTCACGCTGACCAAGTCCGCCCCGTCGATCTCGCTGGCCAAGGGCCAGGGAGCCTCGGGGCGCATGCGGATCAACCTCAACTGGGCCCAGACGCAGCAGGCTCCCGCCAAGGGCCTCTTCCGCAAGGCCCGCTCCTCCGGCGTCGACCTCGACCTGGCCGCGCTGTGGGAGCTGCAGGACGGCCGCAAGGGCGTCGTCCAGGCCCTCGGCAACTCCTTCGGGTCCCTCGATGCCGCGCCGTACGTGATGCTCGACGGTGACGACCGCTCCGGCCAGAACGCCGCGGGCGAGACGCTCACGGTCAACCTCGACCGGCTCTCGGAGATCAAGCGGGTGCTGGTCTTCGCGTTCATCTACGAGGGCACGCCCAACTGGGCGGCGGCCGACGGCGTCGTGACCCTGCACCCGGTCGGGGCGGCCCCGATCGAGATCCGCCTCGACGAGACCTCGAACTCGGCGATCACCTGCGCGATCGCGATGCTCACCAACGACGGCGGCGCGCTGCGCGTCGACCGCGAGGTGCGCTACATCAACGGCTCCCAGGCCGAGCTGGACCGCTCCTACGGCTGGGGCATGCAGTGGGCGAAGGGGCGCAAGTGACCCACCAGCTCCAGCGGGGCGGCAACGTCGGCCTCGCTGGAGCCGGTCTCGGCGCACGCGTCGTGGTCACCCTGACCTGGGTGGCGCGCAGCGGTGTCGACGCCGACCTGTCCGCCTTCCTGTGCGACGGGGGCGGACGGGTCCGCTCGGACGCCGACTTCGTCTTCTACAACCAGCCCTCGGGCGCGGACGGCGCGGTGCGCCACCTCGGCAAGTCGGCGCGCGGCGCCACCACGCTCGACCGGGTGGCGATCGATCTCGCCGGCGTGCCCGCCGACGTGGACAAGATCGTGATCGGCGCCTCGCTGGACGGAGGCCGCTTCGGCGACCTGGCCGGGCTGGGCGTGGAGGTCGCCGACGAGCAGTCCCCGGACTCGGCGCCGCCCGCGGTGCGCACCGAGCTCGAGGCGGGCGCGGAGACCGCGATGGTCTTCGCGGAGGTCTACCGCCGCGGAGCCGAGTGGAAGGTCCGCGCGGTCGGGCGCGGCTGGACCGATGGCCTGGCCGCGATGGCCACCGACGTGGGCGTCTCGGTCGACGACGAGCCGGCTCCTGCCTCGGCGCCCGCGCCCGCGGCGGCCCCCGCCCCGGCGGAGGCGGTCAGCCTCGAGAAGCGCCGGGTGATCGACCTGGAGAAGAAGCTCACCTCCACCGGTGACACCCAGATGCTCAGCCTGGTGAAGAAGGCCGGCGTGAGCCTGGAGAAGCGGGGGCTCGGCGAGCACACCGCCCGGGTCGCCCTGGTCCTCGACATCTCGGGGTCGATGAACCGCCTCTACTCCCGCGGCGCCGTCCAGCGCTTGGCCGAGCGGGTGCTGGCCCTCGGGCTGCGCTTCGACGACGACGGCGAGGTCGACGTCTTCCTCTTCGGCAAGTCCGTGCACCAGCCCGGCGGGCTGCGCCTGGAGGGCTATCCCGAGTACGTCAAGGCGATGCTCAAGCAGCACCCCCTCGAGTTCGACACCCGCTACGGGGCGGCCGTCACGGCGGTGCGCAGGCACTACTTCGGGAGCAGCGACGAGCGGACCCAGCCGCATGCGGCCGACGTGCCGGTCTACGTGATGTTCGTGACCGACGGGGAGCCCTCGGACAAGCCGCTGGCCACCAAGCAGGTCAGCGCCGCGTCGTACGAGCCGATCTTCTGGCAGTTCATGGGCATCGGCTCGCGCGGCTTCCCCTACCTGGAGAAGCTCGACGATCTGGAGGGGCGCTACACCGACAACGCCGACTTCTTCTCGGTCACCGAGGACGAGCTGCTCGGGACGAACCCGATCAGCGACGACGCCCTCTTCGAGCGGTTGATGACCGAGTACCCCGGCTGGCTGAGCCGTGCCCGAGCCCAGGGGCTGCTGACCCGCTGAGCCCTCCCGGCGAGGTTTCGCCGCCTCGCCCCGCGGGGACGTAGGCCGCATGACGCGAACTGTGACGGCCGTGGGGTCGCTGCTCCTGGCCCTGCTGATCGGCTTCGGCGCGGCCTGGTTGGTCCTCGGCCGAGACCCCGACGACCGCGAGCTCGCCTGCGCCGGCGCCCGCTCGCTGCCGGAGGAGCTCGGAGATCGGTGGAGCCTCGCCGAGGCCGACAAGGTCGATGGGGTGGCGATGCTCGCCAAGGCCGCCGGCTCGACCGGCGACGACGACGACGACCTCGACGCGCTCGGTCGAGCCGGGCGCGAGCTCCGGGAGGTCGTGACCGGTGCCAGGTCCGAGCGCTATGCCAGCGCCCGTGAGGCCCTGCTCGACGCCTGCTAGCGGCACGCCCGGGTCGGCCGCCCGTAAAACGCGAGACGTCCCGGCCTCCACGGAGGCCGGGACGTCTGGTGGGCGATCAGGCAGTGCTGATGACGCGGTCGCTGATCAGGCTCGCGCCGGCTCCGCGAGCGGGACCAGCGCGCACAGGATCGAGCCGAGGACCGGCAGCTCGCACAGATCCTCCGGTGTGGGCGTCGGTACGCCGCCACCGCCCTCGGCCAGCGCGCAGAGCTCGCTGATGCCCTCCATCGCGCACAGCTGGGTGACGATCTCGTCGAAGCTCGGGGCCGCACCCCCGCCGATGGCCTCGCACAGCTGGGCCGCACCGGGCAGGGCGCACAGCTGCTCGGCGAACTCCTCCGGGCTGGGCACCGGCGCGCCCTCGCCGCCACAGATCCCCGGGATCGGGAGCACCGCACACAGCTGCTCGGGGCTCAGCGGGGAGGACGGCGGGTCGGCCGGCCCCTGCTGGCAGGCGGCGAGCCGCTGACGCGCGCCGGACTGGGCCGAGCGGGCGCGCTGGAGAGCCTTCTTGGCGCGTGCCTTCTTGGCCCGGGCCTTCTTCACGGCCTTGGCGGCCTTGGCCTTCTTGGCACCCTTGGCCTTCTTGGCCTTCTTGGTCGCCTTGGTCAGCGCACGGGTGGCCTTCTTGAGCTGCGCCTTCTTGGTCTGGACGCGCTTGGTCGACGTGGCCAGCGCGGTGCGCTCCGCGCTGCAGTCCGCTGCTCGGGCGCTCCCGGCGGGAGCGTCGGCTGCCGCGGCTGTCGCTGTGGCACGGGCCGGGCCGGTCAGCGCTACCGAGGCGGCGACGGCGACGAACAGGGCGATCAAGAGCCCGATGAGCTTGCGTGGATGCACGGTTTCCTCCCGGAATGCGGTGGCCTGCCCTAGGCCGAGGGCTGCCGAATGTTAGCCACGTCACAGCGAGCCGCTCGATTTCTTGCATCTCGCGCCGAGTAAAGAAAGCGCCCCCGCACCTCAAGTCCCGGATCCAGGTACCGATCAGGAGGACTACGGCGCGTCCGCCGAATGCCCGGACAGCGCCCCGTCACCACGGGGGACAACATGTCGCGCACCAAGCACCGAGCCTTCTTCGTCACCGCACTGCTGACCATGGCCACCCTGACCGCGCTGTCAGTCGGCACCGGCGACGAGAGCGCTGCGGTCACCGCGCTCGACCGGGCCCACCAGGTCCAGCAGGCTCCCGCCGCGACCCCGAGCCTGCGCCCCGCCCGCAGGTGCCGGCCGGCCAACCACCCCAGCCGCCGGCCACCTCGCCTGCACAAGCACCGGCACTGCCCGCGGGCGAAGCCCGCCGTGGCGCCGACCCGGGCTCCGGCACCGGCGGCTCCGGCACCGGCAGCTCCGGCACGACCGGCTCCCGCACCGGCGACTCCGGCGCCGGCGACTCCGGCGCCGGCGGCTCCCGCACCGGCGGCGCCGGACGGCTGGACGCTGGTGACCGCCGACGAGTTCGGCGGCGGCACGCTCGACACCACCAAGTGGGTGCCCTACACCGGCGTCCCGGGCTGCTGCTCGGACACGCGCTGGCACCCGTCACAGGTCGAGGTGTCCGGGGGCACCTTGAAGCTGCACTCCCGACCGGAGGGCGGGGTATGGCGCTCCGGTGGGGTCGGCGGCTGGAACTGGGCGGGGGCCGCGCGCACCTACGGTCGCTTCGATGCCCGGATCCGGTTCGACGCCGGAGCCGGGGTCTCGGCCGCGGCGCTGCTGTGGCCCGCGGACAACTCCTGGCCTCCGGAGATCGACTTCTACGAGATCGCCGAGACCTGGGGCGATCGCTCCCGGATGATGGTGACCACCCACTGGCCCACCGCGTCGGGGCGCCAGCTCTCCCAGCACGTCACCACCAGCGACTTCACCCAGTGGCACACCGTGTCGGTGCGCTGGTCCGCCGAGGCGATCACCTACCTGCTCGACGACCGCGTGCTCAAGGTCGAGACCGACCCGGCCCGGATCCCCGACACCAGGATGTGGGTCGGACTGCAGACCCACACCCACCGCATCGACGGAGCCTGGCCCACGCTCGCGGGGGGCCGGTCGTCGGTCGCGCTGGAGGTCGACTGGGTGCGGGTCTACCGAGCCGACTGAGCGGCTTCCGGCTCAGCCGGGCGAAAGAGTCTGAAGACCCGGCCGTTGCTGACGGGGGATACAACAACGGCCGGGCACAGGAGAATGTACGGGACGCTCAGGCCGTGGAACAGCCAAAATCCCCGATTTCTTGCGACGTGATGCACCTCACCGGATGGTGACCTGGCGGTTGGTCAGACCCGCCCGTGTCGCACGCTCCGCGGACGTCAGCGGCGTGGGGTCGGCCAGCACCTCGGCGAGGTCCGCGGCGAAGCGAGCGGCCGGTTCCTCGAGCACCTGCGCACCGGTCCCCAAGGGGAGGTCCCACACCGGAGCCAGCAGTCCGTGGGCGCGGAACATGCCCACCAGGCGCGACCCCTCGACCAGGCGGTCGCGGCCCGCGGCGTGCAGCCGGGCCAGGGCGTCGAGGAGCCGGTCCTCGGGCTCGGGCATCACCCAGCGCAGGTGCTCCTTGGTGCCCACGTCGGTCCAGTACGCCGCCTCGACGCTGCGCAGCCGCACGGTCGGGGAAGCCGCGCCGTTGGCCTGCTCCAGGGCCGCCAGCATCGCCGGGGACTGGTCCTCGACGTCGGCGAGCCAGTAGCCGAAGCCCTCGTGCACGGTGATCTCCAGCGGCTCGTCGACGACGAGGTCCTGCAGTCGCGGGCCCTCCCCCGGCGCCTCGATCAGCCCGACCACGTCACCGGGGGCGGCCTCCAGCGCCCGCTGGAGCACCGCGCCGGCGTCGCGGGCCGGGTCGCCGTACTGGTGCTGGACCTGCAGGCCCAGCCAGATCGTGCCGTCCTCGCGCACCAGCGCCGGGGCTGCCCCCGGCAGGAGCGAGCAGAGCAGGACAGGACGCTCGGAGTCCTTGAGCCTCAGCGGCGCGGTCGCGGCCGGCACCAGCTCGCGCAGCGCGATGACGTCGCACTCCGAGGGCATCCCCTCGAAGGGACGCACCACGAACGTCGCGGCCCCCGGGTCGGACGAGCCGTGGCAGGCCTTGTAGCGGCGGCCCGACCCGCACGGGCAGGGCTGGCGCGGCGCCACCTCCCCGGGAGTGCCGGGGGCTTGGTCACGGGCCTTGGTGCGAGAGCTCTTTCCCATGACAGTCGAACCTATACGCCGAGCAGTTGGCGCAGGTAGGCCGGCCTGTCGGTGATGACCGAGGCCACTGCGTAGCGCTGGCACACCTCGAGGTCCTCGGGGGTGTTGACCACCCACACGTTGACCTCCCGGCCGCTCTCCACCAGCCGCCGGGCGAAGCCGGGGTGGTCGCGCAGCTCGGCGACTCCGGGGCCCAGCGCCCAGTGCGGCCCGATCAGGCGTCGCAGCATCGGCCAGTGGTGGGCCTTGTCGATGAGCATCACCAGCCGCAGGTCGGGCGCGAGCCGCTCGACCCGGCGCAGTGCCGTCGCCGAGAAGCTCATCACCTTGGCCGGTGAGTCCGCGCGGTCCCATCCGAACTCCCGCAGCAGCTCCACCACCCGCCGCTCGACCAGGCCGGCGAAGCGCGTCGGGTGCTTGGTCTCGATCGCGATCTCGATGGGCCGCTCGTAGTCGGCGACGGTCTCCAGCAGCCTGCGCAGCGTCAGGACCCTGCCCAGCTCCTCGTCGCGCTCGGTGTGCTCGTCGTCCAGCTCGGCCCAGGGGTTCTTCCACGAGGCGAAGTCCAGGTCGCTGAGCTCGGCGAGCTCCATCGTGGAGACCACCCCGCGGGTGCGCGCCGTACGACGCAGGTCCCGGTCGTGGACGCAGACCAGGTGGCCGTCGGCCGTCAGCCGTACGTCGCACTCGAGGCCCTCGGCACCGGCGTCGAGGGCGGCGAGATAGGCGCCGAGTGTGTGCTCGGCGAGCTCGTGGCTGGCGCCGCGGTGAGCGACGACCTTCGGCCTCATGCGTCTCCTCGTGAACGGCGAACGGCGGGCCGGGTACCCAGCTCGGATCGGCATCGCGCCGCCCCGAAATGGTGCACCCGGCCCGCCGCGGTGTCCACGCCGGGGCCCCGGCACTACGCCCGGTGGGCGCGGTCAGCCGGGGCGAGAGGGGATCAGCGACCGCCCAGGGCCGGCAGCGGCAGCTGGCCGATCAGGTTCTTCAGCAGCCCGGTCAGCCCGCCGAGCAGGGTGTCCACGATCCGCACGACGGTGCCCAGCGGCGTCTCGTTGATCTTCTCGACGATGTCGCGGATCAGCGAGATCACCCCGGCCAGGGGCTTGCCGAGCGGAGAGCCCTCGAGCAGCTCGAGCACGTCGCGGATCGCGCTGGGGTTCTCCTGGGCGTAGAGCGCCGTGACGGCCACCCGACCCATCTCGTGCAGCTCACCGGGGTCGAGGGCGCGCAGGCGCTTGATGATCTGGGTGGCGCGCTGCGGCCGCTTCGCCTGACGCAGGCTGCGCTCCAGCTGGTTGATCCGGGCCAGGCCCTGCTTGGCCGCCCGCTCGAGCTGGGGGCCGAGCCCCTCCAGGTCCGTCATCTTCGGGTCGGCGAGGATCTCGCGGTACGCCGCGCGCTTGCGGTCGGCGACGTTGGCGCCCACCCGCTTCTTGCGCGCCAGGCGCTTGGCCCGGGTGGCCGCAGGTCGCGCAGCCGACGCCTCGGCGGCAGCCGCAGCCGTCTTCGCGGTCGGCTCGGCGGACCGGGCGACCAGCTGGGCCGGCGCCGCCGAGGCGCCGGTGAGCTGGGCCCCCGAGACGACCACCGCGCCGGACAGGACGGCCGAGGTCAACAGTCTTGCTACGCGCGTCATCTGCACGGTTCTCTCCCTCATCAAGTGCTCCGGGCGGCTCCCGCGCCCGCTTGCCCACAACGTACCCACGAGATGTCACACCGAGTCACACCGAGCGTGACATCTCAGTGTGCGGTCACAAATGGGCCCGCCCGGGGCGCCTCAGCGGCTCAGCAGGGGGCGCGCTCAGCGGGAGCGGAGGAAGGCCCCGAAGTGCGGCACCGTGAAGGCGACGCTGCCGCGCTCGGCGGAGAAGACCAGCCCCTTCTTGATCAGGCCGTCGCGCGCCGGGGAGAGCGACTGCGGCTTGCGCTCCAGGTGCCGCGCCACGTCGGCGGTCGACACCGGCCCGTCGGCGTTGTCGGCTCCGAGGTCGGCCATCGCCACCATGTAGTCGCGCTCGGCCGGCGTCGCCCGGTCGTAGCGGGCGCCGAAGAACCCCACCGCGAGCTCGGCCTCCGCCTCGGGCGCCGCCACCCGCACGTCCTCCACCCGCACCGGCGACCCGACGGCCGCGTCCCAGGTCACCTTTCCGTACGCCTGCACGAAGTAGGGATAGCCGTCGGTGAGTCGGTAGAGCTCGTCGAGCGCGTCCGCCTCGAAGTCGACCTCCTCGGTCGAGGCCGGGACCCGCCAGGCCCGGTCGGCCATCTCCCGGGGCAGGCGATCCACGGACACGTAGCGGAACAGCCGCTCGGCGTACGACTTGGAGGCGGCGAGCGCCACCGGCAGGTGCGGCAGGCCGGCGCCCACCACGATCAACGGGGAGCCCTGCTGGCTGATCTCGTGGCAGGCCCCGCACAGCGCGGCCAGCTCGGGCGCGGGGATGTCCTGCATCTCGTCGATGAACACCGCAATCCCGACGCCGAGGTCGCCAGCCAGCTCGGCCACGTCGGAGAACAGCTCGACCAGATCGAGCTCGAGGTCACCGGAGTCCGCGCGGCCGCGGGTGGCCGGCACGTCGATCGGCGGCGTCCAGCGCATCCCCTTGCGATCCTCGACCGACGTGCGCAGAGCGAAGCTCTTCAGCACCCCCGCCACCGCGTCCACCCGGTCGGGGTCGCGGTGGCGGTGCGACACCTCGCGGATGCCGGCGTGCACCGCCTGGGCCATCGGGATCCGGATGCTCTGGTCCGGGCGGGCCTCGATCTTGCCCGTCCCCCACGCCCGCTTCACGGCCTGCGAGCGCAGGGCGTTGAGCAGCACCGTCTTGCCGACCCCCCGCAGCCCCGAGAGCACCATGCTCCGCTCCGGGCGTCCCGCGGCCACCCGCTCGAGCGTCACCTCGAACTGGCGCAGCTCCCGGTCGCGCCCCGCCAGCTCGGGGGGACGCTGGCCGGCCCCTGGGGCATACGGGTTGCGGATCGGATCCATGTGCGGACGATATCTGCGCATCTAGGGTGGGGGCTAGATTTGGGTAGCGTGTCCTGTGTTGGGCGCCCTCCCGGTCGCCGTTTGGTCCCCAACGGAGGCGATTCCAGGCGCCGAGGGTCCGTTTCTGCCCAATCGACGGCCCCGGCACGGCTCACGGGCCACGCCCGGTTCCGCGGGCCAACTTCCGACGTACGCCGCTGTGGCGCCGACCTTCGACCGAAGCGCCCGGGTGCACCTCGTTTGGTCCCCAACGGGGGTGATGTGCGGCCGCGAGGGTCCGTTTCCGCCCAATCACGGTGCCTCGACATGCCTGGCCCGTTCGAGGGCGAGCTGACGGCGTACGCCGTTGCGTCGAGGCCGGCGAAGAGGTCACCGCGGAGGGATTTCGGTCGAGGCCGGGCCAGGGGCCGTAGGGATGGGTCGGGGGTCGCCGATTGGTCACTAACGGCATGCTCCTGCGCGAAATATGCCCCGTTGGGGACCAAACGGCGACAAGGGACGGCGCCGGGCAGCGGTCGGCGCCCCCTGCGCGGGGCCCCGGCGCCCTAGACTGAGCGGCGTGCCCGAGCTGCCCGAGGTGGAAGCCCTGGCCCTCGATCTGAAGGGCCGGCTCAAGGACCACGCGATCACCAAGGTCCACCTGGCTGCGTTCAGCGCCCTGAAGACCTTCGACCCGCCGCTGTCCGCGCTGGAGGGGACGCTGGTCGACGACGTCACCCGGCACGGCAAGTTCCTCGACGTCGAGGCCTCGGGCCTGCACCTGGTGCTACACCTCGCGCGGGCCGGCTGGGTGCGCTGGCGCGACGAGGTACCGACCCTGCCGCCCAAGCCCAGCAACAAGTCGCCGATGGCCGCGCGGGTGGTGATCGACGACGTCGCCGGCCTCGACATCACCGAGGCGGGCACCAAGAAGAGCCTGGCGATGTACGTCGTGCGAGACCCCCAGGAGGTGCCCGGGATCGCCCGGCTCGGACCCGACCCGCTCGGCGAGGGGTTCACCCGCGACCTGCTCGGCCAGATCCTCGCCGACGCGGGCCGCGCCCAGATCAAGGGGATCCTGCGCAACCAGGGCACGATCGCCGGCATCGGCAACGCCTACTCCGACGAGCTCCTCCACGCCGCGCGGCTCTCGCCGTTCAAGCCCGCCAACAGCCTCAGCGACGACGAGCTGGAGATCCTCTACGCCGCGATCCGCACGGTGCTCGGCGATGCGGTCGAGCGTTCGCGCGGGCTGGCACCCAGCCAGCTCAAGGGCGAGAAGAAGTCACACCTCGCGGTGCACGGGCGCACCGGCGAGAAGTGCCCGGTCTGCGGTGACGTGGTCCGCGAGGTGTCGTTCGCCGACTCGAGCCTGCAGTACTGCCCCACCTGCCAGACCGGGGGCAAGCCGCTCGCCGACCGGCGCATGTCCCGACTGCTCAAGTGAGCCGGCTCGGATGAGCCCGGCCCAGTCCCACGTCGCGCGCGTGGCCGCCTCGCCCGAGGCCCGCCGCGCGCTGCATCGCCGCACCCTGCGCGTGGTCGTCGTCTCCCAGGTCTTCGGCGGCGCCGGCCTGGCCGCCGGCGTCACGGTCGGCGCGCTGCTGGCCCAGGAGATGGTCGGCGGCGCCGGGATCGCGGGGCTGCCGGCCGCGTTGTTCACGCTGGGCTCCGCCCTCGCGGCGTACCTGGTCGGCATCGTCTCCCAGCGCTCGGGTCGCCGGCTGGGCCTGGCCGCGGGCTTCCTGACCGGCGCCGCCGGCGCCGTCGCGATCGTCGTCGCCGCCGTGATCGACAGCCCGCTGCTGCTCTTCTCCGCGATGTTCGTCTACGGCGCCGGCACGGCCACCAACCTGCAGGCGCGCTACGCCGGCACCGACCTGGCCCCGGCGCAGAGCCGGGCCAGCGCCGTCTCCATCGCGCTGGTCGCGACCACCTTCGGCGCGGTCGCCGGACCCGCCTCGGTCGGCCTGCTCGGCGACCTCGCCGCCGCGCTCGGCATCCCCCGGCTGGCCGGCCCGTTCCTGCTCGGCGCGGTGGCGTACGGCGTGGCGGGGCTGGTGCTGTTCGTCGCGCTGCGCCCCGACCCGTACCTGGTCGCCCGCGCCGCCGCCGCCCTCACCGACGCCGACGCCGACGCAGACGCAGACGCAGACGCAGCCCACGACCCGTCCTCCCCTGCAGCACCCGCCCCCACCAGCCCACCCACCAGCCCACCCACCGCCCCACCCACCGGCGCACCCACCACGAGCGCCCGCCGAGGCGTGGCCGTCGGCGCGACGGTGATGGTGCTCACCCAGGTCGCGATGGTGGCGATCATGACGATGACGCCGGTGCACATGCGCCACCACGGCCACAGCCTGGACGCGGTGGGGTTCGTGATCGGCATGCACGTCGGGGCGATGTTCCTGCCGTCCCTGGTCACCGGCCGCCTGGTGGACAAGGTCGGGCGGGTGCCGATGGCGATCGCGGGAGGCGCCACCCTGCTCGCGGCCGGACTCGTCGCCGCGCTCGCCCCCGGGGACTCCCTGCTGACCCTGACCCTCGCCCTGTGCCTGCTCGGGCTGGGCTGGAACTTCGGCCTGATCAGCGGCACGGCACTGGTCGTCGACGCGGCACCGCTGGAGACCCGGGCCCGCACCCAGGGCGCCCTCGACGTCCTGGTCGCCCTGGCCGGCGCCTCCGGCGGCGCGCTCTCGGGGCTCGTCGTGGACGCCTCCAGCTTCGCCACGCTCTCGTTGGCCGGCGGCTTCCTGGCCCTGCTGCTGGTGCCGGTGGTGGCGTGGTGGCGACGCGACCCCGCGGCCGCCTCGGCGTCCGGCACGGGGACTAGCGTGGGGGCATGACCCAGATCCCCACGGTGACCATCGACGGCGTGCCCGACCCGCTGCCCGAGGGCCTGCACGTGCTCGACGTGCGCGAGCAGGTCGAGTGGGACCACGCCCACATCGAGGGGGCGCTGCACGTTCCGCTCTCGCAGCTCGTGCAGCGCCTCGACGAGGTGCCGGTCGAGCAGACGCTGGTGGTCTGCAAGATCGGCGGCCGCTCCGCCCAGGCGGTGGCCTGGCTCAGCCAGCAGGGCCGTGACGTGGTGAACCTGGACGGCGGGATGGTCGAGTGGGCCGCCGCCGGTCGCCCCATGGTGAGCGAGACCGGTCAGCCGCCGCGCATCGCGTGAGGCCCGCTCAGCGCTGCGGGGTCACTCCGACTCGGGGGCGCTCGGTGCACCGTCGGGCATGAGCTCCTCCATGGACTTCTCGATCTCGTCCTTGCAGGTGGTGCTGACGTACTCGCCGAACGCGTCGAACTTCTTCTCCTCCGACTCGCTCATGTCGGGGTCCTCGATGTCGGCGGCCTTCGCGTCCTCGTCGACGTCCTTGGCCCACTTGACGAGCAGCTCGAAGCCCTCGCGCTCCTCGTCGGAGATGCTCTTCGGGGTGCCCGTCTCCTCGAGGTCCTCGGCCCAGTCCTTCAGGTCGCCGCCGGTGGTGTCCTCGCCGCCCATCGTCGAGGCCTCGATGTAGGCGTTGCAGAAGTCCCCCTCCGAGGCGTCTGTCGGGGCGCCGTCGCTGCCGCAGCCGGCGAGCGCGCCGCCCATCAGGATCAGGCCTGCGGCCAGGGATACGTGCTTCATGTGCTCTCCTGTCGTGGGTGATGTCTCGGGGCGGGACCCTGCCCAATCCACCCGCTGTTCATGCCTGCGGGCCTGATCGGCGGTTCAGTGGTCCAGCGCCCGTGGCAACGGTACGGCCAGGGCCTGACCCAGCCGCCGCAGGTAATCGGCCCGATCCACCTCGACGACGCCGAGGGAGGCCAGGTGCGGCGTGCTCCACTGCACGTCGAGCAGGCGCCGCTCGGCGTACTCGTCGGTGAGCAGGTCGACCAGCCCGACCAGGGCGACCTTCGAGGCGTCGCGAGCCCGGTGGAACATCGACTCTCCGGCGAACAGGCCCCCGATCGCCAGCCCGTAGAGCCCGCCGAGGAGCTCTCCGCCGCGCCAGGCCTCGACCGAGTGCGCCCACCCCAGCTCGTGCAGGCCTACGTACGCCGCGCGAACGTCGGCGTCGATCCACCCGCCCGGTCGGCGCGGGTCGCCACAGGCGTCGACCACCTCGGCGAACGCGGTGTCCACCCGGATCTCGTAGTCGCGCACGGCGCGGCGCAGGGAGCGCGAGACGACCAGCCCGTCCAGCGGCAGCACGCCTCGGTATACCGGGCAGAACCAGTGCGGCGGCTCGTTCGCCATCCCCGAGGGCATCGGGAAGAGGCCGCGCCGGTAGGCGGCCAGGATCGTGCCGGGGGCCAGGTCCGCCCCGATCGCCACCAGGTCGTCCTCGGCCAGCTCCCCGCGCTCGTCGAAGCGGGCGGGGTCGCCGAAGTCCCAGACGGTGGGCGGCGGCTCGACGGGCACGGTGCTCACGGTAGCGACACACCGCCCCGGGAGCGTCCGAGCCCCGGCACCATCGTCGGCTCCGTAGGATCGCTGCATGAGCGTCAAGCAGAACGTGAGCCGGGTCCTGCTGCCGAAGGCCGCCCAGCTGGCCCCCGGCCTCAGCAGCAGCTTCGTGCGTGAGGCGCTGCACCGCGCGATCCGAGGCGTCGGTCCCCTGCCTCCGGCCGCCGAGGCCGCCGACAAGCACCTCGCCGACCACGACGGCGACCACAAGCGCGCGATCCGCGAGCTGATCGACAACCACGTCCGCTACGCCGGCGCGCAGGGGTTCGTGACCAACCTGGGCGGCCTGGTCACCGCGGCGGTGACCATCCCGGTCAACGTCACCGGCCTGGCGCTGGTGCAGAGCCGGATGATCGCGGGCATCGCCCACCTGCGCGGCTACGAGCTGGAGGACCCGCGGGTGCGCAACGCGCTGCTGGTGTCCCTGCTCGGCGAGGAGGAGATCGAGAAGCTGCTCAAGAAGCGCAAGATCCCCGCCCCGCCGATGGCGCTGGCCACCGCGCCGGCCCACGACCCGGCGCTGGACCGGATCGTCTCCGCCGAGGTGGCCGCGGCGATGCTGGCCAAGGTGGCCGGCAAGCAGATGGTGACCACCGTGGGCCGGCGGGTGCCGGTCGTCGGCGGCCTGGTGGGCGCCGGCAGCGACGGCTGGTCCACCTGGCGGATCGGCCGCTACGTCGACAAGGAGCTCCTGCCCCGCGCGCGGCGGTAGACCCGCATCACCCGGGCGCCGGCGCTGGAGGAGTCCAGCCGGCGCACGATCTTCTCGCGCAGCCGGTACGTCGGGCGCAGGTAGGCGCGCTCCAGCGCCTGCCGCGCGTCGGCCAGCTCCGCGGCGAGGTGCGCCTCGCTGTGCCGCAGCCGGGTGTTCTCCATCAGCAGCGCGCGGGTGGCGTCGACCGCGGCCGCGGCGACCAGGCGCTCACGCGGCCGGTCCGGGTCGGCGTACTCGACTGCGGGCGGGCCGCCGCGCAGGTCCTCGAGGTCGCCGACCACGTCGTACCCACGCTCGGCGATCGCCTCGATCCACCGCCCGGCCACCTCCTGGGCCCAGGGATGCACCTGCGGAGGGAGCGCCAGGCGCGGTGACTCGGTGCGCCGCGACAGCGTCTGGTGGGCCAACAGCTCGCGCACCAGCGGCCGGTAGTCAGCGGGCTCCAGCACGTTGTTGACGGCCAGGTTGAGCCGGCGGATGAACGTCGTCTCGGGCACCCCCAGGGACGGGTTGACCCGCTCGGCCTCCAGGTCGAGGTCGAGGCCGTCGAGACCGAAGACCCTGCTGAATCGTTGCCACAGCAGGTCGCGCGGGGCACCGGGGGCCGGCACCGTGACGAGGTGGACCCGCTCGGGGGGCAGCGCGTGGCCCCAGCGGTGCAGGATGTCGGGGATCTCCTGGGCCGCCCAGAACCAGCTCGCGATCCGGCCCGGGCGCTCGGGGTCGCGGATCATCTCCAGGAACCGCGCATAGGTGACGGTGCTGCGGTGCTTGACGTTCTCCTGCCACTCGGCCGGGATCTGGCGGACCAGGTCACGCACCGAGAGCACCAGGTGCACCTCGGCCCCCGCTCCGTGGCCCAGCGACTCCAGCGCCCGGTCCGCCTCCTGGCGGGAGGCGGTGGCCAGGATCTCGTGGCTGATGATCGCGGTGCCGTCGAAGTCGGCCACCTCGCCGGCTAGCTTGTCCCAGGCGCCGACCGCGTCGGTCTCCAGCCCGCCCCACGGCAGCCGCATCAGGTCGAGCGCGGCCAGGAACTGGGCGTCGAAGCGCTCGGCGGGATAGAGGATCCCCTGCTCGCGCAGCACCTCGCGGTTGCGGAACAGGACGTCCTGGAAGTACGACGTACCGGTCTTGGGCGTGCCGACATGCACCAGCACCCGCTTGCTCGTCACGCCTTGTTCCTCGTCTCTCGTCGTCCCCGTTGCTGGATGGGTCCCCTGGCGCCGTCGAGCAGCATCCGCACCGCCAGGGCGAGGGCCGCCGCGTCGAGCGACGCGGGGCTCGCGGGCGCGTCGGCGGAGGACTCGGCGGGCAGCAGCGCCTCGAGCCGGCCGTGCACAGGGTACTGAGCCGCGGCGAGCGCCCGGCACTGGTCGGCGGCCTGGAGCCGCAGCCACGCGCGCTGCTCGGCGGGGACCACCGGCGGCAGCGACCAGCCGCGCACCGATACGTCGGAGCCGTGCCCGCCCGGCGCGACGGCCGAGCGGGCGACGGCGGCGACCGCGTCGTCGAGCACCGCGCGGATCAACGTCGTACGCCGTGGCGCGGGCACCATCAGCCCGAGCACGCGCGAGACCCGGCGGGTCACCTCGAGGGCGACGCCCGGAGCCGGTGCCGGAGCGACCGGCGGGCGGCGCGCCGGCACCAGGTGGGCGAGGGCGCCCGGGTCCATCACCACCTGCACCTCGCGTCGGCGCTGCGCCCACACCGCGGCCTGGGCGGCGAGGTCGGCGCGCGGCGGCAGCTGGTCGCGGGCGTGCCAGCTCGCGCAGAAGTCCCGCCAGGAGGCGGTGCCGCCGTCGAGGATCCGGACGGTCCACACCGCGCCCATCAGGTGCTCGAGGTTCCCGCCCAGCACCAGCACGTCGCCGCGACCGGGCGTACAGCGCTCGGCCGCGAAGCCGGCGCGCAGCGCACGCGCCAGCACCGGGTCGCCGACCAGGCGGGGGTGGCGTCGCCAGGGCAGCGGCCGGGGCCGCGCGGAGGCGCGGGGCCGCCACCGCGCGCGGCCCGGCTCGTCGGGGGCGGCGACCGCGTCGTCGGCCAGCAGCCCGACCGCCGGGCGCAGCAGCTCGCGGGGAGCCAGTGCCGCGGGGTCGACCGCCGGCGCGCCGAACGGCTCTCCGGCCAGGGTGCCGGCCAGCGGCAGGTCGAGCGCCCCCCGGCCGGGCGGGCTGGCCGCCAGCACCCGCTCGACCAGCGCCGGCTCGACGGCCGCACCCGCGGCGAGGTTGATCCGGCGCAGCAGCTCCAGCTGCTGGGCGCCGGGCAGCGGCCCGTCGCTCGGCGCGCCGGGCCCCGCGGATCCCGCTGCGCGCGCGCTGCCCGCGGCGGCCTCCGGGTGCCACGCGAGCCAGGGGGTGGTCCCGCCGGTGCGCAGGTGGTCGACCCACGCCCAGGCGCGGGCGCGGGCGTCGCCGGGGACCGCGCCGCTCACGTGTTCCGCAGCCTGTTGACGTGGGAGCGGATCCGCTGCCCGAGGGCTCGCTCGGGATCGGGCCGGCTGGCGGCCTCGCGGGTCATCGCCTCCAGGGCGTCGAGCGCCGCCTCGAGCTGGGGCCGGGCGCCCACCCGGTCGGGGTTGTGCCAGACCTCGTCCTCGGCCGGCCGCACCGGCCGCAGGTCCTCCACGTCGCCGACGACGTCGACGCCGCTGCCCTCGATCCATTCGATCCAGCGCTCCGCCTGCGCCTCGGCCCAGTCGAAGCGTCGCGGGGAGAGCCGGACCGGGGTGGAGCGGCGATGGGCGAGGCGCTCGTGGGCCAGCAGGTCGCGGACCAGGACGTCGTAGCGCTCCTCGCGACGTACCTCCCGCCCCATCCGGCGGTTGAGCCGACGGATCAGCTGGGTCTCGGCGATGCCCAGGGAGCGGTTGGTGCGCTCGCTGTCCAGCGGCGCCCAGGCGGGGTCGATGCCGAACACCCGACAGAAACGCAGCCACAGCTCGTCGCCCGGCCCGGACGCGCTCGCCTGGGGCACGGTGACCACGTGGATCTGATCGGGCGACAGGTTCGCCCCCCAGGTGGTCAGCACGCTGGGCAGGTCGAAGGCGGCACGGAACCAGGGGCCACCACGCTCGACGCCGTCGAGGAAGCGGCTGAAGCTCCACTTGCGGCCCTGCTTGATGCTCTCCTGCCAGGCCGCCGGGAGCTGGCGGCCGAGGTCGCGGGCGCTGTACACGATGTGGATCTCGCTGCCGGCCAGGTCGTTCATCACCCGGGCGACCTTCTCGGCCGGGGCCGGCGCCAGGATCTCGTGGCTGATGATCACGGTGCCGTGGGCGCGGCGGACCCGGCGCACCATCGTCTCCCAGCTGCCGGCCGCGTGCCCGGGGGCTCCGCCCCAGTCCTGCTCGAGCAGGTCGAGGGCGGCGCGGAAGTGGAAGAGGTCGGCGTCCAGCAGCCGCGACTTCGACGGCAGCACCACGCCGTGCTCGGCCAGGGTGACCGCGTTGCGCATCAGCCGGTCCTGCAGGTAGGTGGTGCCGGTCTTGGGCGCCCCGATGTGGAGGTAGACGCGACGGCTCATGTGGTCGATTCTGCCGTACGCCGTTCAGCCCTCACCCAGCGCACGGACCACCGCCGACGGGCTGGGGCGACGCAGCCGCCCGGCCATCCAGGTGCTGGTCGCGGCCAGCGCCTCGAGGTCGACGCCGGTGTCGATGCCGAGCCCGCGCAGCATCCACACCAGGTCCTCGGTGGCGAGGTTCCCGGTGGCGCTCTTGGCGTAGGGGCAGCCCCCGAGTCCGCCGGCGGAGCTGTCGAAGGTGGTGATGCCGACGCCCAGCGCGGCGTACGCGTTGGCGAGGGCCTGGCCGTAGGTGTCGTGGAAGTGCATGGCCAGCTGGTCGGGGCGCATCCCGGCAGCGGTGAAGGCGTCCACCAGCGCGGTGACGTGGCCGGGGGTGCCGACGCCGGTGGTGTCGCCGAGGCTGAGCTGGTCGGCGCCGAGGTCGAAGAGGCGCCTGCCCACGGAGACGACCTGCTCGATCGGGACGTGACCCTCCCACGGGTCCCCGAAGCACATCGAGACGTAGGCCCGGACCCGGACCCCGGCATCGCGGGCGCGGCGCACCGTCGGCTCGAACATCGTGAACTGCTCGTCGAGGCTGCGGTTGAGGTTGCGCTGGGCGAAGGTCTCGGTCGCCGAGCCGAAGATCGCGATGTGGCGCAGCCCGAGGTCGAGGGCGCGGTCGAGCCCGCGCTCGTTGGGCACCAGCACCGGCAGGTCGCGCGCGTAGTCGCCGTGCTGGTCGACCAGCAGCGTCATCAGCTCGGCGGCGTCGGCCAGCTGCGGCACCCACTTCGGGTGCACGAAGCTGGTCACCTCCACCACCGGCAGCCCGGCGGTGAGCAGGCGGCCGACGAGCTCCGCCTTCACCTCGAGCGGGACTCGGGTCGCCTCGTTCTGCAAGCCGTCGCGGGCGCCGACCTCGTAGATCGTCACCTGCTCGGGCAGGCCGGGAGTGGGGACCTGCTGGGGACTGCGCACGGCGCGCTCCTCTCCTGCTCGGACGACTGGGCCCGACGCTACTCGGACTCGGCGGAGACGGTGGGCTCAGCGGCGGTGGGCTCGACCACGAGCAGCCGGGCGCCCAGCGCGACCTGGGCGCCGGCCACGGCGTCCACGACGGTGACCGTGCCGGCGAACGGCGCCCGCAGGGTGAGCTCCATCTTCATCGCCTCCATGGTGGCCAGCACGTCGCCGTGCGCGACCGGGTCGCCCGCGGCGACCGGGAGCGTGAGCACCGTGCCCGGCATCGGCGCGAGCACGGTCCCGTCGCCGAGGTCCGCCGCGTGGTCCAGGAACGGGTCAGGCCGGGTGAACACGTGGCGCTGGCCGCGGTGCACCACCTCCACCGCGTGCGCGGTCACGTCGACCACCGCCTGCTCGCGTCGGCCGTCGATCGCGAGCACCACGACGTGGCGCTGCGCGCTGAGCTCGCGCACGGCCTGCTCCGTCTGGTCCCGGACGATCCCGGCGGCGCGGTCGACGGTGACCGGGCGGTCCAGCTCGATGCACTGGGCGGCGGGTGGCGCCCCGAGCCGGAACCCGTCGGCACGGAACGGGTCCCCGGCCCCCAGCCCGCCGGGCAGGAGGCCCTCGGCGACCAGCATCGCCTGGGTCCAGGCGGCGAAGACCCGGGCCAGGTCCGCGGCGGGGGGCTCGAGCCGCGCGGTGTCCAGCCAGGCGGTCTCGACGGCACCGGCGCGGAACTCCTCGCCGGCCACCAGCGCGCGCAGGAACCCGACATTGGTGGTGAGGCCGAGGATCGCGGTGTCGTCGAGGGCGGCCAGCAGCGCACGCCGCGCGCTCTCCCGGTCGGCCCCGTGCACGACGACCTTGCCGAGCATCGGGTCGTACGACGTGCTGACCACCTGGCCGCTCTCCAGGGCGTGGTCGACGCGCGCCCCCTGCGGCCAGCGCACCAGCGTCGCGGTGCCGGCCTGCGGCAGGAAGCCGCCGAAGGAGTCCTCGGCGTAGACGCGCACCTCGATCGCGTGCCCGGTGATGGCGAGGTCCTCCTGGCGCAGCGAGAGCCGCTCCCCGGCCGCGACGCGCAGCTGGTGCTCGACCAGGTCGAGGTCGCCGCAGATCGCCTCGGTGACCGGGTGCTCGACCTGCAGGCGGGTGTTCATCTCCAGGAAGTAGGCCTCACCGGTGTCGGCGTCGACGAGGAACTCCACGGTGCCGGCCCCCTCGTAGCCGACGTGGCGGGCCAGCGCGACCGCGGCGTCGGTGAGCCGCTCGCGCAGGGCCGGGTCCAGGCCGGGAGCAGGGGCCTCCTCGATCACCTTCTGGTGGCGTCGCTGGGTCGAGCAGTCGCGCTCGAAGAGGTGCACGACGTTGCCGTGCGCGTCACCCAGCACCTGCACCTCGACGTGGCGGCCGTGCTCGACGTACTTCTCGACGAGCATGGTGTCGTCGCCGAACGACGACAGCGCCTCGCGCTTCGCGGCGGCCAGCGCCGCGTCGTACTCGCTCGCGTCGCGGACGATGCGCATGCCCTTGCCGCCGCCGCCGGCCGCGGCCTTGACGAGGACGGGGAACCCGGCGTCCTCGCCGCGGGGCACCACCGGCACCCCCGCCGCCACGGCGATCTCGCGGGCGGCGTCCTTGCGGCCCATCTGCTCCATCACCACCGAGGAGGGCCCGACCAGCTTGATCCCGGCCCCCTCGAGGGCGCGGGCGAACTCGGCGCGCTCGGAGAGGAAGCCGTAGCCGGGGTGGACCGCGTCGGCCCCCGACGCCTGCGCGGCGGCGAGCACGGCGTCGATGTCCAGATAGCTCGACACGCGCAGCGCCTCGTCGGCCTCGCGCACGTGCAGGGCGTGCGCGTCGAGGTCGGTGAAGATCGCCACGCTGCGGATGCCGAGGCGCCGGCAGGTGCGGATCACCCGTCGGGCGATCTCGCCGCGGTTGGCGACCAGGACGGTGTGCAGATCGAGGGCCAGCATGCTCATCACATCCGGAAGACGCCGTAGGAGGGGTCGGGCAGCGGCGCGTGCGCGGCCGCGGCCAGGCCCATGCCGAGCACCCGGCGGGTGTCGGCGGGGTCGATGACGCCGTCGTCCCAGAGCCGGGCGGTGGAGTAGTAGGGCGAGCCCTGGTGCTCGTACTGCTCGCGGATCGGGGCCTTGAACGCCTCCTCCTCCTCGGCCGACCACTCGGCGCCGCGGGCCTCGAGGCCGTCGCGGCGCACGGTGGCCAGCACCGAGGCGGCCTGCTCGCCGCCCATCACCGAGATCCGCGCGTTGGGCCACATCCACAGGAAGCGGGGGTCGTAGGCGCGCCCGCACATGCCGTAGTTGCCGGCGCCGTAGGAGCCGCCGATGACGACGGTGAACTTCGGCACCACCGAGCAGGCCACCGCGGTGACCAGCTTGGCGCCGTCGCGGGCGATGCCGCGGTTCTCGTACTCGCGCCCGACCATGAAGCCGGTGATGTTCTGCAGGAAGACCAGCGGGATGCCGCGCTGGTTGCACAGCTCGATGAAGTGGGCGCCCTTGAGCGACGACTCGCTGAACAGGATGCCGTTGTTGGCCACGATGCCGACCGGGTAGCCGTGGATCCGGGCGAACCCGCAGACCAGGGTCTCGCCGTAGAGCCGCTTGAACTCGTGCATCCGGCTGCCGTCGACCAGGCGCCGGATCACCTCGCGCACGTCGTACGGCGTGCGCGGGTCGGTGGGCACCACGTCGTACAGCGTGGCCGGGTCCTCCAGCGGCTCCTCCGAGGCGTGCCGCTCGAGGGTGGCCGGGCGCCGCCGCTCGAAGGTGTCCACGATGCTGCGCACGATGGCCAGCGCGTGCGCGTCGTCCTCGGCCAGGTGGTCCACGACGCCGGAGGTGCGGGCGTGGACGTCGCCGCCGCCCAGCTCCTCGGCGGTGACGACCTCGCCGGTGGCGGCCTTCACCAGCGGCGGGCCGCCGAGGAAGATCGTGCCCTGCTCCTTGACGATCACGGTCTCATCCGACATCGCCGGGACGTAGGCACCGCCGGCGGTGCACGAGCCCATCACCGCCGCGACCTGCGGGATGCCGCGCGCGGAGAGGTTGGCCTGGTTGAAGAAGATCCGGCCGAAGTGCTCCTTGTCGGGGAACACCTCGTCCTGCATCGGCAGGAAGGCGCCGCCGGAGTCGACCAGCGCGATGCACGGGAGGTGGTTCTGCGCGGCGACCTCCTGGGCGCGCAGGTGCTTCTTGACCGTGACCGGGTAGTAGGTGCCGCCCTTGACGGTGGCGTCGTTGGCGATCACCACGCACTCGCGGCCGCTGACCCGGCCGATGCCGGTGACGATGCCGGCGCTGGGCACGGTCTCGCCCGCGGCGCCGGGGGCCGCGCCGTACATCCCGGTGGCGGCCAGCGGGCTCAGCTCCAGGAACGGGCTGCCGGGGTCCAGCAGCCGGTCGACCCGGTCGCGCACCAGCAGCTTCCCGCGGCCGGTGTGCTTGGCGCGGGCGGACTCCGAGCCGCCCTGGCGCGCCACCGCGAGCCGCTCGTGCAGCTCGGCGACGAGCTCCTTCATCTCGGCAGCCATCCGCCCACCTCCGGGTTAATGTTCGCTAACCAACGTCGGGATGCTACCGCCTGGTGGCTCGCCAGGCCATGGCTGGCGACGAAAGCCGCCGTGCGCGAGTAGCCTGCCTCACGTGGAGCCCGGGTTCGTCGCCGCCGTCGACCGGTGGCACCGCCGTCACCCGCGCACGTCGATCCCGTTGGCGGTGCTCTACAAGTTCCTCGACGACCAGGGCAACTACCTCGCCGCCGCGCTGACCTACTACGCGTTCATCGCGATCTTCCCGCTGATGCTGCTGGGCACCTCGATCCTGGGCCTGGTGCTCGAGGGCCGGCCCAGCCTCCAGGAGAGCCTGCTCGACACCGCGCTCAGCCAGTTCCCGATCATCGGCGATGAGCTCGGCCGCCCCGGCGGGCTGCAGGGCTCGACCGAGAGCATCGTGATCGGCGCGAGCGTCGCGCTGTACGGCGCGGTCGGCCTGGGCCAGGCGATCCAGAACACCCAGAACGCCGCCTGGGCGATCCCGCGCAACAGCCGGCCCAACCCGATCCTGGCGCGGGTACGCAGCCTGGGGATCCTGCTGGTCGTCGGCGCCGGGCTGCTCGCGGTGAGCGTGGCGAGCGAGGTCGCGAACGCCACCGACGTCTTCGGCTCCGACCCCGACTGGTGGGCGGGCTGGGCGCTGCGGCTCATCAACGTCCTGCTCGTCGGCGGCGCCTTCACCGTGCTCTTCCGGCTCGCCGCGGCGCGCGGCCAGCAGCTTCTGCGCGCCGCCCCGGGCGCCTTCGCCGTCGCGATCATGTGGCAGGGCCTGCAGATCATCGGCGCGTACTACGTCTCCTCGGTCCTGGTCGGGACCTCCTCGATGACCCAGACGTTCGGCCTGGTGCTCGGCCTGGTGGGGCTGATCTATCTCAGCTCGGTGGTCTCGGTGATCGGCATCGAGATCAACGTGGTGCTGGCCAAGCGGCTCTACCCGCGGGCGCTGCTCACGCCGTTCACCGACCGGGTGCGGCTCACCGAGGGTGACCGACGCGCCTACGCCGGGCTCGCCCAGGCGCAGCGGTTGAAGGGCTTCGAGACGGTCAGCGTCACCTTCGCCGCCTCGCCGCTGGAGAAGGCGGACGAGGAGGACGACCCGGCTGCTCTCGAGGGGGACGATGGGGCCGATGGCGCCGCTCCGATCGGTCCTGGGGCTCAGGCCGCGCCGGCCGCGCCGGCAGCGCCGGGGGCTCCGGGGGCGCCGGGGGCTCCGGGAGCTCAGGCCGCTCCGGCCGCGCCGGGAGCGTCCGAGGCGCGCGAGGGTCCCGATGCCCCCCGCTAGCGACGCATCGGCGCCGGTGAGCCGGCGCGAGCAGATCCTCGACACCGCCGCAGAGCTGTTCGCTGCCCGCGGCTTCCACGGTGTCTCGGTGGTCGACCTCGGCGCGGCCTGCGGGATCTCCGGACCTGCGCTGTACAAGCACTTCGCGTCCAAGGACGCGGTGCTCGCCGAGATGCTGGTCTCGATCAGCGAGGAGCTGCTCGCCGTGGGCCGGGACCGCGTCGCCGGGATGGCCGACGCCGACGCGGCGCTGAGCGCGCTGATCGAATGGCACGTGGACTTCGCGCTGCGCCACAAGCCGCTGATCGTCGTCCAGGACCGCGACTGGCAGTCGTTGCCCGAGGACGCCCGCGAGCGGGTCCGCACGCTGCAGCGCGACTACGTCGACCTGTGGGCCGCCCAGCTGCGCCGCCTGCACCCCGGGCTCGGCCTCGACCCGGCCCGCGCGATGGCGCACGCGGCGTTCGGTCTGATCAACTCCACGCCCCGCAGCGCCCTGCTCCCCGAGCCGACGATGCGCGACCTCCTCACCACGATGGCCCGCGCCGCGCTCGCCGTACCGCCCCGGCCACGCCCCATGTAACGCGGGTGGCGCGGAGGGGGTGTGGTGCGGGGGCGGGTTGGGGGATGGCTAGCCTCACTTCGTGGTGACGACCCCCTCCTCGTTGGTCTGGCGGATGCTGCGCCGCAACTGGCGACCGCTGAGCGTGTTCATGGCGCTGCTTGCGGCCTGGCAGCTGTGCGAGGCGCTGGTGCCGGTCGTGGTGGGGCTGCTGATCGATCGTGCCGTCGCCACCTCCGACGCCGGGGCCCTCGCCCTGTGGGGCTCGGTGCTGGTCGGGTTGTTCGTGGTGCTCAGCCTCTCCTGGCGGTACGGCGCGCGGCTGGGCGTCGGCGTGATGGAGCGCGAGACCCACCGGATGCGCGTCGAGACGGCCGGACGGGCCCTCGACCCCCGCGGCACCAGCAGCCCCCTGCTCCCCGGGGAGACACTGTCGCTGGCCACCTCCGACGCGGAGGCGGTCGGCCAGCTGATCAACTCGCTCGGCTACACGCTGGCCAGCCTGATGGCGATCCTGGTCAGCGCCTGGGTGCTGATCGGCATCGACCTGCGACTCGGCCTGGTCGTGCTGATCGGGGTGCCGGTGGTGCTGGCGATCATCCAGCTGGTGACGCCGACGATCTCGCGTCGCAGCCACCACCAGCAGGAGACCGTCGCCCGGGCCACCGGCGTCGCGACCGACCTGGTCCGCGGCCTGCGCGTGCTCAAGGGGATCGGCGCCGAGGACGTGGCCGGGCGCCGCTACCGCAGCCACAGCGCGGCGGCCCGCGACGCGAGTATCCGCACCGCCGACGCCTACGGTGTGATGACCGGCCTCGCCACCGGGTTGAGCACGCTCTTCCTCGCCCTGGTCGCGCTGCTCGCCGGGCGGCTCGCGGTGGAGGGCGAGATCTCCATCGGCGAACTGGTCGCCATCGTCGGTCTCACCCAGTTCCTCGCCGAGCCGATCAGCGCTCTCGGCGAGGTCGGCGCGCACGCCGGCCGGGCCCACGCCTCGGCGCGCCGGATCGTGGCCTACCTGAACAGCCCCCCGCTGCTGAGCGCCGGCGAGGCCACGCCCCCGCCCGGGGCGCCGCCGGGCCTGCGGCTGGGCGACATCGCCTCGGAGCCCGGCGAGCTGCTCGCGGTGGTGACCGACCCGGCCGACGCGGCGCGCACGATGCGCATCCTCTCCGGGGAGCTGCGCGAGGACGAGCACGACTGCGCCCACCTCGACGGCGTACCGCTCGGGGAGCTCAGCGTCGAGGCCCGCCGCAGCCGGCTGGTCGTCGCCCCGCACCACCCCGACCTGTTCGAGGGCACGCTGCGCAGCAACGTCGAGCCCCCCGGCGGCTGCGACGAGGCGACCGTGGACCGGGCCCTGGCCGCGTCGGCGGCCACCGACGTCGCCGCGCTGCGCGAGGAGGGCGTGGACCAGCCGGTCACCGCGCAGGGCTCGACGCTCTCCGGGGGCCAGCGCCAGCGCGTCGCGCTGGCCCGGGCGCTGGCCTGCGACGTCCCGGTGCTGGTGCTGCACGACCCCACCACGGCGGTCGACGCGGTCACCGAGCACCGGATCGCGGCGGGCATCCGCGCCCTGCGCCACGCTCCCGGGTCGCGGCACACCACCTGGCTGCTCACCACCAGCCCGGCCCTGCTCGCCCAGGCCGACCGCGTCGTCGTGCTGACCCAGGGGCGGGTCACCGCGAGCGGGACCCACGCCGAGCTCAGCGACGACCCCGACTACCGCGAGCTGGTGCTGCGATGACCCGCGACCTGCTGCCCATCGCGAGCCGCCAGGAGACCGTCCGGACCGCCTGGCGACTGATCGCGGCGCGGCCCTGGCCGCTCCTGGCGGCCGTGGTCTCGTTCGCCGTGGCCGGGCTCAGCGGACTGGTCGCGCCCTGGGTGCTGGGCGGGCTGGTCGACGACATCCGCGCCGGCGCCGACTCCGCCGACGTCACCCGGGTGGCGCTGCTGATCGCCGGCTCGGCCCTGGTCGCGGCGCTCAGCAGCGGCCTGGCGGTCGCGGCCCTCGCCCGGGCCGGAGAGCCGGCGCTGGCCGACCTGCGCGAGGAGGTCCTCGACCGGGCCCTGCACCTGGACGCCGCCCGGGTGGAGAGCGCCGGTGTCGGCGACCTGCTCTCCCGCGTCGGCGACGACGTGCGGATGATCGCCGACGCCCTGGTCCGGGTGATCCCGACCCTGGTCACCGCCGTCGTCACCATCTCCTTCACCGCGCTCGGGCTGCTCGCCCTCGACTGGCGCCTGGGGCTGGTCGGCCTGCTCACGGTGCCGGCCTACGTCACCGCGCTGCGCTGGTACCTGCCGCGCTCGGGTCCCCGCTACCGCGACGAGCGGGTCGCCCAGGGCGAGCGCGCCGAGGTGCTGGTCAGCTCGATCGAGGGCTCGCCGACCGTGCGCGCCTATGCCCTCGAACACGAGCACAACGCGCGCGTCGAGACCACCTCGCAGCGTGCGCTCGACATCGCCCTCGACGTGTTCACGCTGCTGACCCGCTTCTTCACCCGGATCAACTCCACCGAGCTGCTCGGTCTGGTCCTGGTCATCGGCGCGGGCTTCTGGCTGGTGCGCGAGGACCTGAGCACGGTCGGCGCGGTGACCGCGGCCGCGCTCTACTTCCACCGGCTGTTCAACCCGATCGGGGCGCTGCTGCTGCTCTTCGACGAGCTGCAGTCCACCGGCGCGTCGCTGGCCAGGCTGGCCGGCGTCGCCGCGCTGCCCGAGCCGCCGCAGCCGAACGCCGAGCTGCCCGAGACCCCGGGCGCCCTGGTGCTGCGCGGGGTGGGCCACGAGTACGTCGCCGGCCGGCCGGTGCTGCGCGGTGCGGACCTGCGCCTGGAGCCCGGACGACGTGTCGCCCTCGTCGGCGCGACCGGGGCCGGGAAGACCACGCTGGGCGCCGTGGCCGCGGGAGTGCTGCGTCCCACCCACGGCGAGGTGACCCTCGCCGGCGTCGACTACGAGGAACTGCCGGCCCACGCCGTACGACGCCGGGTGGTGCTGGTCAGCCAGGACGTCCACGTCTTCTCCGGCACCGTCCGCGAGGCGGTCACCCTGGCCGGGGAGTCGGCGAGCGACGCCGAGGTGCTGGCCGCGCTCGAGGTGGCGCACGCGGGCGAATGGGTCGCGGCGCTGCCCGAGGGGCTGGACACGCTCATCGGCGACGGCGCCCACCGCGTCACCGCCGCCCAGGCGCAGCAGCTGGCGCTGGCCCGCGTCGTCCTGGCCGACCCGTGGGTCGTGGTCCTCGACGAGGCCACCGCGGAGGCCGGCTCCGCCGGCGCCCGCGAGCTGGAGGCCGCGGCGCTCGCGGTGACCCGCGGCCGCGCCTCCCTGGTGGTGGCCCACCGGCTCACCCAGGCGCGCACCGCCGACGAGATCCTGGTGCTGCACGACGGCGAGGTCGTCGAGCGCGGCACCCACGAGGAGCTGCTGGCCCGCCAGGGCAGGTACGGCGAGCTCTGGGCGGCGTGGTCGGCAGCGGACTGAGCCGCTGACTCACGAGGCCGCCCGCAACGCCGTGACGGGTCGTGCGAGGGCCTCGGCGTCGAGCTGGATCGCGTGGACGCCGACCTGCTCGAGCAGGGCGCGCAGCGCGGACAGGCTGAGGGCCTGGCGGGGATGTCCGGACCCCATCGCCTGCTCGAGGGCCGCGGCCGAGCTGAACGCCAGGCCGGTGCGCACGCCGTCGGGTCGGCGGCACAGGCTGAGGCTGGTCGCACCGGAGGTGCCCACCCGGACCGGGACGAGGACCGTGCGGGGTTCGTGGGAGTGATTCACGTCCCTCACCCTGTCCGCCGGCCGCCGGGCCGGGGAGGGGTCATGCCGTCAAGATCCGCTGCCGAGCCGTCAAGATCTCGTCATGGTTGCGCCAACCCCCTACCGGCGGGCGAGCCGGGAGCCGCAGCATCGCTCCATGACCGACCCGGACCTGCCCTTCCTGCTCTCCTCGACCGCGGATGCCTTCACCAGGTCGCTGCGCGCCGCGCTCGACGGCGACGCCGCCGCGGCCCGCGCGGTGCTGGCCGGCTCGGCGCAGCGGCACGACGTCTGCGCGGCCGTCAGCAGGCGGATGCGGCACCGGGCTCCGGTGGCGATGCCGCAGCTGGTCGACGAGCTGCAGTTCCTCCGCGACCTGCGCGACGCCGGTGACCTCATCGACCGGCTGGCGCACCAGGTCATCGGTGGCAGCGTGGCGCTGAGCCAGGTGCAGCACCGGGAGGTCACCGCGCTGCTCGAGGCGGGAGGCCGCCGGCTCGGCCAGCTCGCCGAAGGCCCGCGCGGACCGGGGCTCGGACCGGGCTACCTGAGCTGCGGCAACGCGCTGCGCGAGCTGGCCGCTCGCTGCTCCCGAGACCGCTCGCCGATCCTGTTGCTCTGCTCGGCGCTGGCCTCAACGCTGCTGCACGCCTCGCGTCACGCGACGCGGGCCGCCTGACGCGCGGACCGCCTGACGCCACGGACCGCCGGCCAGCAGGGCTCAGAGCACAGCGTATGGCCTGGTCCTGCTGGGCGCGGCGGTCACCGGTGACCTCGACGCCGTCCCCGGTTCAGCGCCTACCGCTGCCGGCACGACGGTGTCGGCTGCGGAGCTGACGCGTGATCGCGACTGGTCACACCGGCACGCTAGGCCCGCCCGGCCGCTCCGCTCGGCTTCTTGTCGCGGAGTTGTCTCGCCTTGATGCGCTCTTGTCGGCTGCGGGCTCGCGCGCGGTCGTACAGTCCTCCCGTCGCGTCGTCGTCCCTCCTCAGTCGAACCCTGAGAGGTGGAACCCTCAGAGCGCGTGCACCAGCGACGTCGCGCCGGCCAGCCGCCGGACGGCGTCCTCGCTGCCGCTGACGCGGACGCCCGGCAGCCGCTCCAGCGGGACACCGCCGATCACGCAGGCCTTCCAGTCCGCGGTGCTGGCCTCCACCACGGCGTCGGCCGCCTCCGGCGCGAGCTGCCTGTCCACGGTCGTGGCCCGCTCGGAGACCCGGGCCAGGTAGGTGACGGGCTCCGCATCCGTACGGCGCGAGTCCGTGAGGCTGAGCACCACCTCGTGCTCCCCGCTCCCGGCGCCCGGGCGCGCGTGGGCGCGCATCGCCAGGACCAGCGTGTCGGGGCTCATGTCCGCCCCGAGCGGCAGGGCCGGGGACGCGACCGCCCACAGCGACAGCGCGGTGTTGACGGCCTCGAGGCGCCCGCCCCACTCGGTGAGCTCGTAGACGTCGGTGCGTCCGGGCCCGGGCAGCCGCCGCCGGCGCGCGATGCCGTGGGCCTCGAGGTCGTGCAGACGCTGGGTGAGCACGGCGGGGCCGATGCCGATCACGTCCCGCTGGAGGTCGGAGAAGCGCTTCGGCCCCAGCAGGAGCTCCCGCACCACGATCAGCGTCCACCGCTCGCCGATGAGATCGAGCGCGTGGGCCGCGGCGCAGCCGTCGTTGAACGACCCGTAGGACCGTCGAGTTGCCATTGATACAGATTACTACGACTACAGTAGTGTCCACTTCACTATTCGTAGTATCAGGCGAGGAGCGGGACATGCGCGCATCAGCTGCGGCGACCTGGCAGAGCGTCCACGCCGAGCGGCGACGGCTGGTCGCGGACCTCGCCGACCTGAGCCCCGACCAGTGGACACGTCCCTCCCTCTGCCCGGGATGGGAAGTCCACGACGTCCTGGCGCACCTCCTCGACACGGCACGAACCGGCCGCCTGGGCTTCGTCCGCTCCATGGTGGCGGCCCGGATGGACTTCGACCGCGCGAACGCGCACGGGATCGCCCGAGCGAGGCACGCCGACCCGCGCGACACCCTCGCCGCGCTCCGGCAGGCGGCCGACCTCACCCGGACGCCGCCGGCGAACCTCGCCACCCGCCTGGTGGAGGCCATCGTGCACGGAGAGGACATCCGCAGGCCGCTGGGCATCCCCGGCCGGTACCCGGAGCCCGCCATCGTGCAGGCCCTCGCCCATCAGCTGCGCACCCCCGTCGCCTTCGGCGGAGGGCGCGAGCGAGCCGCCGGCCTCCGCCTGATCGACCGGAGCACCGGAGCCGCCTGGGGCGAGGGCGAGGCGGTCGAGGCCGAGGCCCTCGACCTGCTGCTGCTGGTCTCGGGACGCGGCCCGGCCGAGCAGCCCGACACCAACGAGACGGAGACCTCGTGAGATGAGAGCCGGAGAGCGGGAGAGGTCCGAGAACGACCGGCTCTGGGCCCTGGCCCACCGCGAGCGTGCCGCCCTGGCCGAGGACCTCTCGAGTCTCAGCGCCGCGCACTGGCGGCGCAGCACGCTGTGCGGACAGTGGGACGTCGAGCAGGTCGTCGCCCACCTCACGGCCGCCGCGAGCCTGACCCAGTGGTTGTGGCTGCGCAGCATGCTCGGCGCGCGCCTGCGTCCGCACGTGCACAACGAGCGCCGGCTGGCCGAGCACCGCGGGACGACGCCCGCGGACACCCTCGAGCGGTTCCGCGCCGTCGTCGACAGTGTCACCGCGCCGTCGGGCCACACCGCCGCCTACCTCGGCGAGATCGTCGTCCACGCCCAGGACATCCGCCGCCCGCTGGGCCTGACCCACACCCCGAGCATCGAGGCGTTGACACCGGTGGCCGAGTTCTACGCCCGCCGCGACTTCGCCGTGAACAGCCGCACACACGTGGCCGGGCTGCAGCTGCGCGCCGACGACGGGCCGTTCGCGACAGGGTCCGATGCGACGGGCCCCCTGGTCACCGGGTCGACGCTCGCCCTGGTGATGGGCATGGCCGCCCGCGCCGCCTATCTGGACGACCTCGACGGTCCGGGCGTGGCCGTGCTCCGGTCGCGTCTGTCCTGAGGGCGCCCCACGGACCGCACCACCTCAGAACAGGTGGTCCACCGGCTGCCCCGGCTCCTCCAGCAGTTCCAGCAGTCGCCGGGCGCGGGCGGCGGCGTCGAGCGCGGTGTCGAGGTCGTCCTCGAGCCGCGGGTCCACCTCCGCGTCGGCGCCGGGGTCCTGCTCGACCGCCGTCGTGCGCGCGTGCAGCCGGGCGAGCAGCTCCTCGCGGGCCAGCCCGCGCAGCTGGAGCAGCACGAACGGGTCTGCCGCCGCCAGCCAGCCCAGCTGGTAGAGCACCGCCAGCGCGTGCCGGCACGGGTCGACCCAGGCATCGCAGGTGCAGGCGGCGCCCAGCTCCCCGCCGTAGGGCAGCAGCTCCACGCCGGACTCGTCCGCGTCCTCGACCAGCTGCAGGGGCAGGTCGCCGGCGAGCAGATCGGCCACCCGCCCCGCCTCGGCCGCGACCAGCTCGACGAGGGTCTGCAGGCCGGCCGCGTCGATGACCGGGACGGCGCCGGTCACCGTCCAGGCGTCATCGCCCTCGCGGACCGCGGCCAGGAACGTGCCCGCGTCCACCGTGATCGCCCCCACGCCGCCCGAGCGGGCCAGCGCCCGGGCCTTGCGCAGGTCCTCCTCGGCGTAGGCCGACTCCTCCACGGCTCGCACCCAGGCCCGCGCCCACCAGGTGGTCGCCCGCGGGGCACGCCGCGCCGGGAAGCGGGGATGGGTCACCGCGCTCACGCATCACCGTCCCCATCCGGCTCGGCCGCCGCGGCCGGGCGGCGCAGCTGCACCAGGTCGCGCAGCTCGGCGTCGTCGAGCTCGGTGAGCGCGCTCTCGCCGCGGCCCAGCACCGCGTCGGCCAGGGCCCGCTTGCGGCTCAGCAGCTCGGCGATGCGCTCCTCGATGGTGCCCTGGGTGATCAGCCGGTGCACCTGCACCGGGCGGGTCTGCCCGATCCGATAGGCGCGGTCGGTGGCCTGCTCCTCGACGGCGGGGTTCCACCAGCGGTCGAGGTGGATGACGTGGTCGGCGCGGGTCAGGTTCAGGCCGGTGCCGCCGGCCTTGAGCGACAGGATGAAGACCGGAACCTCGCCGGCCTGGAAGCGCGCCACCATCGCCTCCCGCTCGCGCACCGGGGTGCCGCCGTGCAGGAACTGGTGCGGTACGCCGGTGCGCGCGAGGTGGGTCTCCAGCAGCCGCGCCATCGCGACGTACTGGGTGAAGATCAGCACCTCGCCCCCCTCGGCCAGGACCGTGCCGAGCAGCTCGTCGAGCAGGTCGAGCTTCTCCGAGCGCCCGGCCAGGCGGGGGCTGGCCTGCTTGAGGAACTGCGCCGGGTGGTTGCAGATCTGCTTGAGGCCGGTCAGCAGGGCCAGCACCAGTCCGCGGCGCGCCTCCTCATCGGAGCGCTCGATGCGCTCCATCGTGTCGCGCACGAAGGCCTCGTAGAGCACCACCTGCTCGCGGGTCAGGGAGAGCAGGTGGTCGGTCTCGGTCTTGGCGGGCAGCTCGGGGGCCACGCCGGGGTCCGACTTGCGCCGGCGCAGCAGGAAGGGGCTGATCAGGTCCGCGAAGCGAGCCGTCATCTCGGGGTCGACGCCCCCCTCGATCTGGGCGGCCCAGGCGCGCCGGAAGGCGTTGCGGCTGCCCAGCAGACCCGGGATCGCCCAGTCCAGGATCGACCAGAGCTCGGTCAGGTCGTTCTCTACCGGGGTGCCGGTCAGCGCGACCCGGGCCCGGCTGTCCAGCGTGCGCAGTGCACGGGCGGTGGAGGAGCGCGAGTTCTTGATGTGCTGCGCCTCGTCAGCGACGACCAGGTCCCAGTCCACGCCGCCGAGGGCCCGGGCGGCGGCGGCCTGCACGCCGGCCTGCGCGGCGGCGGCCTTCGTCGTGGCGGGCAGGCAGTCGCGGCGCATCGTGCCGTAGGTGGTGAGCACGATGGCGCCGGCCCGGTCGTCGCTGCCGCGCAGCCCCTCCAGCGAGCGCTGCGCGCCGTGGAAGCGGCGCACCTCGATCTCGGGGGCGAACCGGTGGATCTCCGCCTCCCAGTTGCCGAGCAGGGAGGCCGGGCAGACCACCAGCGTCGGTCCGCGCGCGCCGGCCTCGCGCCGATGCAGGTGGAGCGCGATCAGCGTGACCGTCTTGCCCAGGCCCATGTCGTCGGCCAGGCAGGCGCCGAGCCCGAGCGAGGTCATCTCGGCCAACCAGGTCAGCCCCTGCAGCTGGTAGTCGCGCAGCTGCGCGCGCAGCAGGGCCGGCGGGGCCACCGGGTCGCCGGTCGCAGCGGTGCGCAGCCGCTCGCGGACCTTCTCCAGCGTCGCGCCGACGATCACCTTCTCGGTGACGTCGCCGACCTCGACGACACCGCTCAGCGTGGCGGCGAGCGCCTGGACGGGCGTGGCCGTGCGGACCAGGCGCTTCTTGGCCTTCTTGACCATCGCCGGGTCGACCACGGTCCAGCTGCCGCGCAGCTTGAGCAGCGGGCTGGCCGAGCCGGCCAGCTGGTCCATCTCCTCGGGCGTCAGCGGGTCGCCGTGCACGGCCAGCTGCCACTGGAAGCTGAACATCTGCTCGGCGCCGAACAGGCCCTCGACGAGCTGGCCCTCCCGCGTGGCGGGGGTCCGGGTGGCGGGCGCGGCCCGGTCCAGCACCGTGGCGGCGGTCAGGTCGCGGCCCAGCGACTTGGGCCAGAGCACGTCGACGCCGCGCTGCTTGAGCGCGGCGACGCCGTCGTCGAGGAGGCTGACCAGCTCGTCGGTGTCGAGGGTGATCTCGTCGGGGACCCGCATCTCCAGGAACCGGTCCAGCACCGGCCACGCCTCGGCGGCCGCGCGCAGCGCGATGATCGCGTGGGTGCGCGCCCGCTCGCCGAACCCGTGCGCGCCGGGCTCGGTCCACAGCAGCGCGGCGTCGCAGACGTGCAGGAAGTTGAGCTCGTCGTGCACCTGCAGCACCAGCCGGACCGCGCCGGCCACCAGCTCCTCCTCGTCGGCCTCGACCCGCAACGAGAGCGTCACCAGCTGGGCCGGCTCCTGGTGGCCCTCCGCCTGGACACGGTCCAGGCGCGCCTGCAGCCGGTCGGCGAACCCTCCGCCGCGGCGCCTCTGCCCACTCGAGCCGCCCCGTCCGCCGCCCGGGCCTCCCCGCCCGCCGTCCGGTTCGCCGCTCGCGCCGGTCGCGCCGGTCGCGCCGGTCGAGGCCCGCGGCGCGCTGCGCGGCATCGCGTCGACGACGGCGTCCAGCACGCGGCGTACCACTCCCTCGGCAGCGGCGACGTCGAGCCCGTCGTGGGCGCCGGCCCGGGCCAGCATCACGATCCGGTCCTCGTCGTCCTCGCTCAGCTCGCTGAGCCGCCAGCTCGGCACCGCCATCGGCGAGTGCGCCGGCGCCGGCTCGAAGCGGCCCGCGGCCACCAGCCGCATCCCCAGCAGGGCCGCGCCCGCGAGCAGCCGCACGCTGGGGTGGGCATCGTCGCGGGCGTGCGCCCGGGTCAGCACCGGCAGGGCCGCGCGCATCGGCAGGGCGACCTCGCGGGCCGCCGCACCGGGGGCGGCGGTGAACTCCACCACCGCATCGCGAGGCGGTACGGCGTCACGCAACCGGGCAGGCCCGGTGACGGGGACGAAGCTCAAGTGGGACCTCTCGAGGCGGACGAGGACGAAGACGGCGACTCGACGCTAACGCCCGGGACCGACACCGAGTTCCCGGCGGATCGCTACGCTCGGCCCATGAGTCTCCTCGACGCACCCCTGGCCCGTCTCGACGGCACCCCCGCCACGCTCGGCGAGATCCTCGAGGGCCGTGCCGCCCTCGTCGTCAACGTCGCCAGCAAGTGCGGCCTCACCCCGCAGTACTCCGCGCTCGAGCAGCTGCACGAGAAGTACGCCGAGCGCGGCTTCACCGTGGTCGGCGTGCCGTGCAACCAGTTCATGGGCCAGGAGCCGGGCTCCGCGGAGGAGATCCAGGAGTTCTGCTCCGCGACGTACGGCGTGACGTTCCCGATGACCGAGAAGATCGAGGTCAACGGCGAGGGCCGTCACCCGGCGTACGACGAGCTCGTGCGCACGCCCAACGAGAAGGGCGCGGCCGGCGACGTGGAGTGGAACTTCGAGAAGTTCCTGCTCGCGCCCGACGGCTCGGTGGTGGCCCGGTTCAGCCCCGGCGTGGTCCCCGACGACCCGCAGTTGGTCGCCGCGGTGGAGTCGGCCCTCAGGTAGCCGGGTCCCGGCCCTCGGCCCGGGCGGTCCAGCGCACCGGACCCGTGCCGCGCTCACCGAGCGTGTCGTGCAGGTTGTAGAGGGTGCACGACTGCAGCGACAGGCAGCCGCACCCGATGCAGCCGTCCAGCGAGTCGCGCAGCCGCTCGAGGTAGGCGAGGCGCTCGTCGAGGCTCCGCCGCCAACGGCGCGACAGGCGCGCCCAGTCGGCCTTGGTGGGCGTCCGCCCCGACGGCAGGGAGGCCAGCGCGTCGGCGATGTCGCTCAGCGACGCGCCGATCTTCTGCGAGACCCGGATGAACGCGACTCGCCTCAGCACGTCGCGGTGGTAGCGGCGCTGGTTCCCGGTCGTGCGGATGCTCTCGATCAGCCCCTGCCGCTCGTAGAAGTGCAGGGTGGACACGTTCATGCCCGAGCGACGCGCCACCTCCGCCGGCGTCAGGTAGCGGCGGCGGATCTCCTGGTGCGATGTCACGCTCACTCCTTGACCTGAACCATGGTTGAGGTTGTTGCATCGTGTCATGACCCACGACCCGCTCGACACCCTCGATGAGGCCTACCACCGGCTCCGCTCCACCGGCCCGGAGTTCGACGGCTGGCTGAGCAACCACGGCCCGATGGCGGCCGAGGCCCTGGCCCGGCACGGACACGGAGACCAGATCGCCACCTGGCTGGACGGCTACTGCCGGCGCCTCGAAGCCGCACCCGGCCGCTCCAGACGGATCGAGAGCTGGCGCCCGGCGCTGGGTGATCCCCGACGACTGGGCGACTGGCTCGCCTGGTTCGCGGACGAGCTGCGCGAGCGCCCGTGGGCCGAGGTGCTCCACACCTGGTGGCCCCGGTTGACGCCCGGCATCGCGGCAGGGGCCACCCACGGGGTGATCCGGGTCGGCCACGCGGTCCGGGTCCTGCGCGAGGAGGGTGAGAGCCCCGAGCGCCTCGCCGAGCTCGCGCAGGGGCTGGGGTACTGGGCGGCCCGCTGGCAGCCGGTACCCGCTGCCACCGGGCCCGACGGACGGCTCAGCGCGGCAGCCGCCCTGGCTGCGGTACCCCCGGTCCCGCAGCAGGTCGGCGGCATCGGAGCCAGGCTCGCACAGCTGAGCGGGACCCAGGGCTGGGCCGACGCGCAGCGGGCGATCGCGCCGTCGGCCGACTGGCCGCAGTTCCTGCGCGACGTGGTCAGCGCCGCCGTACGGCGATATGCCACGCATGCCCACGGGAACCCGGTGATGCTCGTCCATGCCGCCACCGCCCCCAACGCGGTCCTGCGGGCTCTCCCGTCCCTCCCGACCGAGCAGTGGGCCGCCAGCGCGGCGGCCGCGTGGTCGGCGTCGGCCGCCGTCCAGTCGGCCTACGCACCCGCGGTCGCCCGGCCCCCGGCCAGCGCCCAGGCGACGAGCGCGGACGCGTTCGCCCGCGCCGCCCAGCACGGGGACGAGCACGTCATCAAGCTGGCCGACACCGCGCTCGACGTCTACGCATGGACCGGCGACGACCTGGCCCTGCGTGCGGTCGAGTCGGCTGCGCTTCTGGTCGAACCGGAGCAAATGTGACCCACCGCATACCCTGCAAGGGTAAAACGGGGGTGACGCGGACGCACCCGTCTCCCTAGGGTCGCCGGGTGTCTACGAGCCTCGACAAGCAGCAGCCCTCCGACGTCCCCGGGAGCGACAAGCTGGACAAGGACGTCCTGATCATCGCCGGCGTGGTCGTGCTGGGGGCGATCATGTCGATCCTCGACATCACGGTCGTCTCGGTCGCCCTGGAGACGTTCCAGAACGAGTTCTCCGCCACCGCGGCCGAGGTCGCCTGGACGATGACCGGCTACACCCTGGCCCTGGCCAGCGTGATCCCGCTGACCGGCTGGGCCGCCGACCGGTTCGGCACCAAGCGGCTCTACCTGCTGGCGGTGCTGCTGTTCACCGCCGGCTCGGTGCTCTGCGCGGTGGCCGACAGCCTGCAGACGCTGGTCATCTTCCGGGTGCTCCAGGGCCTCGGTGGCGGCATGCTGATGCCGCTGGGCATGACCATCCTGACCCGCGCCGCCGGCCCGCACCGGGTCGGCCGGGTGATGGCCGTGCTCGGTATCCCGATGCTGCTGGGCCCGATCTTCGGCCCGATCCTCGGCGGCTGGCTGATCGAGGCCGCGTCGTGGCACTGGATCTTCCTGATCAACCTGCCGATCGGCCTGCTGGCCCTGATCTACGCCTGGATCGTGCTGCCCAAGGACCACGTCGAGCCGTCGGAGACCTTCGACTGGCTGGGCATGGTGTTGCTCTCGCCGGGTCTCGCGCTGTTCCTGTACGGCATCTCCTCGATCCCCGAGGCGCAGCAGACCGAGGGCACCATGTGGACCACCGAGGTGGTCGGCACCATCGTGGCCGGCGTGCTGCTGATCGCGGCGTTCGTGCCGTGGGCGCTGAACCGCAGGAACGCCCACCCGCTGATCGAGCTGCGCCTGTTCAAGAGCCGCCAGCTCACCTCCGCGGTGCTGTCGATGGCGCTGTTCGCGATCGCGTTCTTCGGCGCCAGCCTGCTGTTCCCGCTGTACTTCCAGCAGGTCCGCGGTGAGGACGCGCTCGGCGCCGGCCTGCTGCTGGCGCCGCAGGGCCTCGGCGCGATGCTCACGATGCCGATCGCCGGCGCGCTCGCCGACCGCAAGGGCCCCGGCAAGGTCGTGCTGGTGGGCATCAGCACGGTGACCCTCGGGATGGCGATGTTCACCCAGCTCGAGGCGGACACCTCCTACGCCTACCTGCTCGGGTCGCTGTTCGTGATGGGCCTGGGCATGGGCGCGACGATGATGCCGATCATGTCCTCGGCGCTGCAGACGCTGACCGACCACACCATCGCCCGCGGGTCCACGCTGATGAACATCACCCAGCAGGTCGCCGCCTCCGCCGGGACCGCGCTGTTCTCGGTGCTGCTCACCCAGGGGATGCGCGAGAGCGAGTCCGTCGGGACCTACCTGGGGGTGCGCTCGATGCTGTCCCAGGCGAGCGGCGCCGAGGCGGAGGGGCTCAAGGCCAAGCTCGCCGAGATCGCCCCGATCGCGCTGCCCGAGCTGGCCGACTCCTTCGCCACGGTCTTCGTGGTGGGCACGATCCTGGTCGGCTGCTGCCTGATCCCGGTGTTCTTCCTGCCCCGCAAGCCCCCGGCCGAGCCGGTGGACCCCACCGCCATGATGGGCCACTGACCCCCTCCCCCCTCCCCACCCCCACCCTCACCCCCGCCCCGCGACCCGTCACTGCCTCGACGTATTCGTCGGCGTGTCGCGGCGGGGGTGACGGGTCGGCGCGGCGGCACGCTCGCCTCCTGACCCAGCGCGCTGCCCGAACCCACCTGTGCGCGGCGCCCATGGTGTGCCGGGTCGCCGCTTCCTAACGTGAGCGGCGTCACACCATCTCGGGCACTGGCGTCGACACAGGTCCTCGCCGCATCACGCCCTCCATCAGCCTTGGAGACGAGCATGCGCACACGCACCGGCATCATCAGCACACTGGCCACGGCGGGAGCCCTGATGGCCTCCCTCCTCACGGGCGCGGGCGGCCTCGCCCCGGCGTACGCCGAGAGTCCCTACGAGCGAGGACCGGACCCGACCCGGACCAGCATCGAGGCGGCGCGCGGCCCGTTCGCGGTCACCTCGACGTCGGTCTCCGACCTGTCCACGCCGGGCTTCGGCTCGGCCACGATCACCTACCCCACCAGCACCTCCGAGGGGACGTACGGCGCGGTCGCCGTCTCCCCCGGCTTCACCGCCTCCGAGTCCACCATCGCGTGGCTCGGCCCGAGGCTGGCCTCGCAGGGCTTCGTCGTCATCACCTTCAACACCCAGAGCCGGCTCGACCAGCCGGGCGCCCGCGGCGACCAGCTGCTCGCCGCTCTGGACTACCTCACCCAGCGCAGCAGCACCGCCATCCGCTCGCGCATCGACCCCACCCGGCTGGCGGTGATCGGCCACTCGATGGGTGGCGGCGGCACGCTCGAGGCGGCCAAGGACCGGCCCTCCCTCAAGGCGGCCGTCGGCCTGACCCCGTGGAACCTCGACAAGACCTGGCCCGAGATCCGCACCGCGTCGCTCATGATCGGCGCGGAGAACGACACGGTCGCGGCGACGAGCTCCCACGCCATCCCGTTCTACAACTCGATCCCGGCGAACACCCCGAAGGCCTACCTGGAGCTCAACAACGAGGACCACTTCGCGCCCAACACGTCCAACACCACGATCGCCTCCTCGACGATCAGCTGGCTCAAGGTCTACGTGGACGCCGACACGCGCTACCGCCAGTTCATCTGCCCCGGGCCGGCCGAGTCGACGACCGGTCCCGTCTCGGACTATCGCAACACCTGCGCGGCCTGAGCTGAGCCCGCGCTCCACCCTGGGCACCCCGGCGGTGACCGCTGACTCGGTCGCCGCCGGGGCGCCGATCCGTCACTGGCTCCGCGACACGCCGACAAAATGGTCGAGGGAGTGACGGGTCGCGGTCAGGACTCCACGGCGAGGGTCAGCGGGAGCACCTCGCTGGCGCCGGCCTGGCGCAGCGCCCGGGCCGCGAGGGTCAGCGTCCAGCCCGTCACGACCAGGTCGTCGAGGAGCAGGACCGGGCCGGCCGGCACCTCGGCGTGCAGCGCGAAGCGGCGTCCCACGGCCGCCACCCGCTGGGCGGAGTTCATCGCGCCCTGGCCGGGGGCGACCTCGGGGTCGACGATCGCCCAGGTGCCGACGACGGGGATCTTCAGGTAGCGCGAGAGCCCGTCGGCGAAGTCACGGGTGAGCGTGGGCCGGGTGGCGGACTCGACGTAGACGATCGCCTCCGCGCGCGGGCGCCAGTCGCCGAGGACCTCGATCACCGCGCGCACCAGCGGCACCGGGACCGCGCCGTCGGGGGTGTCGGGGCGGAACAGGTCGCGCAGCGCCTGGCCGTGGCCGAGGTCGGTGAGCCGGGCGATGGCCCGACCCTCGGACGCGCCCTCGCTGATCTTGCCCTTGAGGTCGATGCCGAGGTTGCCGAGCGCCGTGGGCCACATCTTGCGCGGCGCGATCGCCACCCCGGGGCGGGCCAGGCGGGCGTGCGCGTCCTCGATCGCCTGCTCGGACACGCTGGTGGTGAGCTCCAGTCCCCCACAGTTGTCACAGCGCCCGCAGCGCGCCGCCTCGGGGTCGTCGAGCTGGTGGCGCAGGAACCACATCCGGCACTCGGAGGTGTCGAGGTAGTCGAGCATCGCCTGCTGCTCGCGCTCGCGGGCCTGGGCGACGCGGGCGTAGCGCTCCGCGTCGTACTCCCAGGGCTGGCCGGTCGCCTCCCAGCCGCCCTTCACCCGGCGTACGGCGCCGTCGACGTCGAGCACCTTGAGCATCGTCTCCAGCCGGGTGCGGTTCAGCTCGACCCGGGTCTCCAGACCGGCGGTGCTCATCGGGCGGCCGGCCTCGGCGAGGGCGTCGATGGTCTGGCGGACCAGCTCCTCGCGCGGGAAGGCCAGCGAGGCGAAGTACTTCCAGATGTCGCGGTCCTCGGTGGCCGGCAGCAGCACCACGGTGGCCTCGTCGGTCCCGCGCCCGGCGCGGCCCACCTGCTGGTAGTAGGACACCGGGCTGGCCGGGGCGCCGACGTTGATCACGAAGCCGAGCGTCGCGTCGAAGCCCATCCCCAGCGCGCTGGTGGCCACCAGCGCCTTGACCCGTCCCTCGGCCAGCGCCTGCTCGAGGGCGTTGCGCTCGGTGGGGTCGGTCTGGCCGGAGTAGGCGTGCACCTCGTGGCCCCGGTCGCGCAGGTAGGCGGCGATCTCCTGGGTGGCCGCCACCGTGAGGCAGTAGATGATGCCGCTGCCCGGCTGCTCGGAGAGGTGGTCGGCCAGCCAGGCCAGGCGCTGCTCGGGGGTGCGCAGCCGGACCACGCCCAGGCGCAGCGACTCGCGGTCCAGCGAGCCGCGCAGGACCAGCACGCCGGCGTCCTCGGCGCGCTGGTCGGCCGACTCCTGGGCCTGCGGCAGCCCGCCACCGAGCTGCTCGGCCACGTCGTGGGTGACCCGCTCGTTGGCGGTGGCGGTGGTGGCCAGCACGGGCACGCCGGGGCGCAGCTCGGTGAGCAGGGTCCGGATCCGGCGGTAGTCGGGCCGGAAGTCGTGGCCCCAGTCGGAGATGCAGTGCGCCTCGTCGACCACCAGCAGGCCGGTCGTCGCCGCAAGCTGGGGCAGCACCTCGTCACGGAAGCCCGGGTTGTTGAGCCGCTCGGGGCTGACCAGCAGCACATCGACCGCGCCGGACTCGATGTCGGCGTGGATGCGCTGCCAGTCCTCGATGTTGGTCGAGTTGATGGTCACCGCACGGATGCCCGCGCGCTCGGCGGCCGCGATCTGGTTGCGCATCAGCGCCAGCAGCGGGCTGACGATCACCGTCGGGCCGGCGCCGCGGGCCCGCAGCAGGGCGGTGGCGACGAAGTAGACCGCCGACTTGCCCCAGCCGGTGCGCTGCACCACCAGGGCCCGGCGCCGGTCCACCGCGAGCGCCTCGATGGCGGTCCACTGGTCCTCGCGCAGCACGGCGTCGTCGCGGCCGACGAGAGCGCGCAGGCGCTGCTCGGCCTCCTGGCGCACGGCTGCCCGGTCGGTGCTGGGGGCGGCGGGGGCCTCGGGGGCGGGGGTGGTCATGTGCTCCTGTCTACCAGCGGCCGCCGACAGCCGGCGTACGCCCTCCACAGCACCGCGTACGGCGGGCGGGGGGCGGCGCTGGGTGGGGTTGGGGCGGCGCTGGGTGGGGTTGGGGTGGCGTGGAGTCGGCCCGTTGCGCGGGGGTGGGTCGGCCCGGTCAGTGCGGGCGCGGCGCCTGCCCCAGCCGCGCCCGGGCCGCGTCGTGCAGGGCGACCACCTCGCGGCGGATCTCCCCCCGCTCGGTGATCACTCCGCTCGGCCACGCCACCCGCACCTCGTGCTCCCCGTCCGCCGTGGTGGCCCGCCACACCCCGGCCTCCTGGTCGAGCCCGGTCATCGTGGCCGCGGTCGCTTCGGGCGCCCCGAAGGCGCGCACGATGCTCAGGCTGTCCTCGGCGTGGTCGTCGTTCATGTGGCGCAGGACGGCCTCGACCACCTGGTGTTCGAAATGCATGTCTGTCTTCCTCGGATGGTCCGGCTATCGGTCTGAGTGGTGGTTGAACTGTCAATCCCTGATGTTGTCGGGCGAAGTTTCGGCCGACAAGTTCAGCGTTCCCCGGCCGACCGGGGAAATCGACGCCCACACCGACCCAGAAAACCCGCCGCCACACTCACCAGATCCGCACCCGCTCGGCCGGCTCCAGCCACAGCCCGTCCCCGGGGCGGGTGGCGAAGGCCTCGTGGAACTCGTCGAGGTTGCGCACGATGTTGGCGCGGAACTCCGGCGGGGAGTGCGGGTCGATGGTGAGGTACTGGCGCTCCTGCTCGGGGCGGCGCTTGGTGCGCCACACGAAGGCCCAGTTCATGAACAGCCGCTGGATGCCGGTGAGCCCGTCGGCCTCGGGCATCGGCCGGTCACCGAGCCAGATCCGGTAGGCCTTCAGGGCGATCGTCAGGCCGCCGAGGTCGCCGATGTTCTCGCCGACGGTGAGCGAGCCGTTGACGTGCTCGCCGGGCAGGGCGCGCGGGGAGAACCCGTCGTACTGCGCGACCAGGGCCTTGGCCTTCACCTCGAAGGCGGCCTTGTCGTCGGGGGTCCACCAGTCGTGCAGGTTGCCGGCGCCGTCGTACTGGGCGCCCTGGTCGTCGAAGCCGTGCCCGATCTCGTGACCGATCACCGCGCCGATGCCGCCGTAGTTCTCGGCCGGGTCGGCCTCGGGGCTGAAGAACGGCGACTGCAGGATGCCCGCGGGGAAGCAGATCTCGTTGGTGCCGGGGTTGTAGTAGGCGTTGACCGTCTGCGGCAGCATGAACCACTCGTCGCGGTCGACCGGCGCGCCGATCTTGGCGAGCTGCCGGTCGGTCTCGAACGACGAGGCGGAGGCGACGTTGCCGACCAGGTCGTCGGGGCGGATGTGCAGCGCGGAGTAGTCGCGGAACCGGTCGGGGTAGCCGATCTTGGGTCGGAAGGTGGCGAGCTTGTCGAAGGCCTGCTGCTTGGTCTCCTCGGTCATCCAGTCCAGCGTCGCGATCGACTGGCGGTAGGCCTCCAGCAGGTTCGCGACGAGCTCGTCCATCATCGCCTTGGAGTGCGGCGGGAAGTGCCGCGCGACGTACTCCTTGCCGACCGCCTCGCCCAGCGCGCCCTCGACCAGGGACACCGCGCGCTTCCAGCGGGCGCGCAGCTCCGGCGTGCCGTTGAGGGTGCGGCCGTAGAAGTCGAAGTTGGTCTCCACGAACGCGTCGGTCAGGTACGGCGCGGCGAAGCGCAGCACCCGCACCGCGACCCAGGGCCGCCAGTCGTCGATCGGCACCTGCTCCAGGGTCGAGGAGAGGTGGGCGAAGAACGAGGGCTGACGCACGCAGGTCTCGGCGATGGTCCGCTCGGCGCCGCCGAGGTTGGTGACGTAGACGTCCCAGTCGAAGCTCGGGCACAGCTCGCGCAGCTCCGCGACCGTGAGCAGGTTGTAGGTCTTCTGCACGTCGCGGCACTCGGCGCGCTCCCAGTGCCCCTGCGCCAGCCGGGTCTCGAGCTCGAGCACCTTCGCGGCCGCGGCGGCCGGGTCGGAGATGCCGGCGGGGGTGACGTCGGCGAGGCTGAGCAGCCGGGTGAGGTAGGCGACGTACTGCTCGCGGACCGGGGCGAACTTGTCCTCGCGGTAGTACGACTCGTCGGGCAGGCCGAGGCCGCCCTGGCTGAGGTGGAACAGGTAGCGCTCGGAGTTGCGGCTGTCGGTGTCGACGTAGGAGCCGAACACGCCGTGCCCGCCGACCCGCTCGAGCTCGCCGAGGTAGGCCGCCAGGTCGCGCACGTCGCGCAGCCCGCCGACCGCGGCGAGCAGCGGTCGCACCGGCGCGTCGCCCAGCCGGTCGATCGCGTCGGTGTCCATGAACGAGGCGAACAGGTCGGCGATCTTGCGGCTGTCGTCGCCCAGCCCGGCGCGGTCGTGGGAGGAGATCTCCAGGATGATCTCGCGCACGTGCTCCTCGGCCGCGTCGGCGAGCTGCACGAACGGGCCCCAGCTGGAGCGGTCCGAGGGGATCTCCGTCTCGGCGAGCCACCGGCCGTTGACGTGACCGAAGAGGTCGTCCTGAGGCCGGGTGTCGGGGTCCATGCCCTCGCGGGCGTCATCGAGAGTCGTCACCTGACGACCCTAACGCTCCCGGGGTTAGCCTGCCCTCAGCAGCAGCAGCAGCGGCTGGACGGGAGGCGCGATGACCGGCACGACGCTGGCAGCGGTGGCCGACCGGGTACGCGACCGGCTGGGCGCGCTCGCCGACGACCCGGCGCGCCCGCGCCCCGACGTACCTGCCTGGGCCGGGGAGGCGCTGCGCCCGGCGGCCGTGTGCGTGGTGCTGTTCGCCGACCCCGAGCCCGACCCCGGCCACGATCCCGGCCGGGGCGACGAGGCGTCGTTCGTGCTGATCCGCCGGGCCCGGCGCGGGCGCAACGCCGGGCAGTGGGCGCTGCCGGGCGGCAAGGTCGAGGCGGGCGAGTCACCGCGCGAGGCCGCGCTGCGTGAGGCCTCGGAGGAGGTCGGCCTGGACCCGGCGGCCGCCGAGGTTCTGGGCGCGCTCGACGACCTGCCGACGGTCTCGGGCTTCGCGATCACGCCGTACGTCGTCGTCGCGCCACCCGGCTGGCGACCGGTGGCCGACGCCGTCGAGGTGCGCTCGGTGCACACGTTCGCGGTGGCGCGGCTGCTCGCCGACGACGTGGTCCACTGGGTCGCCACCGAGGACGGCGGCCGCGTCCTGCAGCTGCGGCTGAGCCACCACGACCGGGTGCACGCGCCGACCGGCGCGATGCTGCTGCAGTTCCGCTCGATCGCGCTGGGCGGCTACGAGCCGGTGGCGCACCTGACCCAGCCGCGGTTCACCCACACCTGAGGGGCGGGCCCGTGGCTCAGTCGCGCAGCCGCACCACGGACTTGCCCAGCGTCAGCCGGTCGTCCATGTCCTGCAGCGCCTTGCCCAGCTCCTCGAGCGGGTACGACGCGCCGATCGGCGGCTTGATCGCACCGGACTCCATCATCGGCACCAGCGCGGCCCACTGCTCCTGCATGTAGCCCGGCCGGACCATCGCGTAGGCGCCCCAGCCGACACCGCGGACGTCGACGTTGTTGAGCAGCAGCCGGTTCACCTTGATCTCGGGGATGCCCGCGCCGGCCGCGAAGCCGACCACCATCAGCCGGCCCTGCGGCGCCAGCACCCGGAGGCTGTCGGTGAACGCGTCGCCACCGACGACGTCGACGACGAGGTCCACCCCGATGCCACCGGTCAGCCCCTTGACGGCGTCGCGGAAGCCCTCGAGCAGCACGGTCTCGTCGGCGCCCGCGGCCTTCGCCAGCTGGGCCTTCTCCTCGGTGGACACGACCGCGATCACCCGCGCGCCGTACCCCTTGGCGACCTGGATGCTGGCCGTGCCGACGCCGCCGGCCGCGCCGTGCACGAGCACGGTCTCGCCCTCGCGCAGGCCGCCGCGCTCGGCGAGGGTGAAGTGGGCGGTGAGGTAGTTCATCGGCAGCGCCGCACCCTCATCGAAGGAGAGCTCGTCGGGAAGCGCGAAGGTGAACATCGCCGGGACCACCGCGCGCTCGGCGGCGCCGCCGTGCGGCACCACGCCGACCACGCGCTGGCCGGGGGTGAACCCCTCGGGGCCGCTGAGCACGGTGCCGGCGACGTCCACGCCGAGGGTGAACGGCGGCTCGGGCTTCATCTGGTACTGGCCCTTGCTCAGCAGCAGGTCGGGGAAGGAGACGCCGACCCGGTGCACCTCGATCAGCACGTCGTCGGGGCCGGGCGTCGGGTCGGGGACGTCACGCACGACGACGTCGGCGGGACCGGTGGTGGTGAGGACCTGGGCTGCTCGCATGCAGGGAGCCTAGCCACGTCCGCGTCCTCCGGCACCGACCTTGGGCTCAGCGCACCAGCCACGGGTCGCGCGGTCGGGCGCTGCGCCTCAGCCGCTGCGCGGGGCGTACATGATCACCGCGACCCCGCCCAGGCACACCAGGGCGCCCAGCACGTCGTACCGGTCGGGCCGGAACCCGTCGACGACCATCCCCCAGGCCAGCGAGCCGGCCACGAAGACCCCGCCGTACGCCGCGAGGATGCGCCCGAAGTTCGCGTCGGGCTGCAGCGTCGCCACGAAGCCGTAGGCGCCGAGCGCGAGCACGCCGAGCCCGGCCCACAGCCAGCCGCGGTGCTCGCGCACCCCCTGCCAGACCAGCCAGGCCCCGCCGATCTCGAACAGGGCGGCCACCGCGAAGAGCAGCAGCGATCGGGTCACGGTCATGGGCTCATCGTGCCTGGACGATGCGGTCCATCTCGAAGTGCATGGGGTCGGTCCACTTCCAGTCGCCGCCCCAGGCGAAGCCCCACTTCTTGAAGATCGACACCACGGTGCGGTCCATCTCGCCCACGGTGCCGCGCTGGTTGCCGGGCACGTTGAGGTCGACGGCGATCCCGAAGGAGTGCAGCGAGAGCGAGGTGCTGCCGGCGATGAAGCGCGGGTAGTAGCAGCCGGCGTACTCGTCGGGGTTGATCTTGGCGGCCAGGCCGGGGGTGGCCGCGATCTCGGTCAGCGCCGCCCGGAACTGCGGCAACATCACCTTGTGGCAGGTGACGTTGCCGAGGATCGGCACCGCCTCGGTGCGGATGTTGGCGCGCACCCAGGCGGGGTCGGGGGCGATCCGGCCGCCGCCCAGGACGCCGTAGCCGAAGGTGCCGACCGCCGCGGCGACCGAGCCGCCGGTCAGGAACGCGGTCTGTTGCACGCTGATGTCGAGGTCCGGCCCGAGGATCTGCACCGACGCCTTGTCGCCGGCGATCCTCTCGATCGGCTCGCGCACCGACTGCGGCGAGGTGAGCCGTCCGGTGGAGATCAGCAGGGCGTTGCCGGGCTTCATCCCGAACTCCTCGGCCCAGCGCTGGTTGACCACCGCGTCGACCTGCGGGACCTGCGGCGCGAACGCCCCGATGTGCAGCTGCGGCGCGTCGACGTCGTTGCCGAGCTGGACGTAGCCCGCCTCGTCCTGCAGCCGCTTGCCCAGTCCCGGCGTGATCGCCATCTCCCCGCCCGCGACGCGGTCCCAGATCTCCTGCAGACCCGCGCTCTCGCGCCGGGTGAACCGGCGGTACGACCCGGGGTCGACGGCGGCGAGCATCAGCACCCGGTCCTCGACCGCGACCTGGGACAGCGAGAGCTGTTCGACCTCCGAGACGCCCTCGAGGTCGCCGATCTCGCTGACCATGTCGTCGCTGAGCGGCTCCTGGCTGTACACGAGCATGTCGGCGGGCAGCAGCGTCTCCTCGAGCGGGCCGGGCGGTTTCACCGCGTAGTCGGCCGGCGACTCGGGGCTGCCCGAGGAGGCGCCCGCCTGCGGCTCCGGGGTGGTCGCCGACGGCGCCGAGGCGGCGGGCGAGCCGCTCGCCGCCGGCGCGCCGGACGTGGTTGTGCCCGGGCTCGGGGCGGCGGTGCCCGGGCCGGCGCCGGGTCCGGCGCTCGTGTCCGCGCAGGCGGCGAGCAGCACGGCCCCCAAGGCCAGCGCCGCGGCAGCACTGCTCCCACGGCGCGACGATCGCACTGCCCTCATGACGTCCTCCCGGGGACGAGGGTAACCCCCGTCACACGACGGCTCAGCCGCCCTCCCCCGCTCACCCGCCCACACCGCCCGCCGCGCCCCGCCGCGCCGCACGCCGCGCCCCCGGCGGGCCGCGCACCGCTTGTAACGCGGGGTTATGCCCTCCACCACAGCGAAATAACGCTGAGGCAGTGGGCATAACCCCGCGTTACAAGCGGCGGGGGCTCGGCGGGGGCGGGGGGAGGGTGCGGGCTACGACGGCGGCGATGCCGGCGGCGGTGCGCGCGGGGGTGTCGGAGGGCTGCATCACGTGGCTCAGCACGACGCGGACGATCATGTCGATCAGCGCGTCGAGCTCGCGCGCCGGCAGCGTGAGGGGGTAGGTCGCGAGGCGCTCGGCGATCACGCCCTTGGCGGTGGCGAGCAGCGACTCGGCGTTGGTGGTCAGCAGCGGCAGCAGCTCGGTGTCGGCCCCGTGCGTGGCGGAGACGACGGCGCGCAGCAGCTGGTTGTCCTCGGCCAGCTCGAGTACGCCGCGCGAGGCGGCGCGGATGGCGGCGACCAGGTCGTCGCGGTGGCTGTCGAACGCCTCGCTCACCACGCCCAGGAACCGCTCGAGCTCGGCGAAGACCATCGCCTCGGCCAGCGCGGGCTTGGAGCCGATCTCGTTGTAGACGGTCTGCCGGCTGACGCCCACCTGATCGGCGAGCTTCGCCATCGTCACCGCGGCCCAGCCCTGCTCGGTGGTGGTGAGCCCGGCCGCCGCGACGATGCGCTCGCGCAGGGCGCGCGGGCGAGCCGACGGCTCGGGCGCGGGAGAGGTGGGCACGGCCGTCAGTCTAGGTACCGCGACCCCTCCCGCACCCGGCGTACCTGTTCAGCCCTTCAGGGAGAGGGCCAGCACGGGACAGCTGTTGACCGCGGCGGTGAGCTGGGTGCGGTGCTCCTCAGCGGGACTCTCGTCCAGGACGTGCATCACGTCGTCGTCGTCGAGCGCGAAGAACTCGTGGGCCATCGCCTCGCACATGCCGAGGCCCTCGCACAGGTCGCGGTCCACCTCGATGATCATCGCGACGCCACCGAGGTCAGCGCCACGAAGTCGACCTTCTCGCGCACGCCGCAGTCGGGGCAGCACCAGGTCTGCGGGATGTCGGCCCACGCCGTACCGGCCGCGAAGCCCTCGTGCTCGTCGCCCGCGTCCACCTCGTAGGTGTAGCCGCAGCCGGGGCAGCGCGCGGCCATCACCTCGTCGGGACCGGGTCCCGTGGCACTGGCGCCTCCCTGGCCCACCTGGCCCACCACCGTCGAGACGCCCACGCCTGCCTCCTGCCCCGCCTCGGCACCCGGCGCGGCGTGCCTCGCGAGGATCCGCTCGCGTCGGTGCGGGGCGATGTTGGCCAGCGTGACGTCGCCGTCGAAGTGGGCCAGCACCCGCTTGTCCATCACCCGGCGCCAGACCGGCGGCACCAGCGCGAGGACGATCATCCCGGCGTACCCGGTCGGCAGCACCGGCGACTCCTCGAAGTCGCGCAGCGTCTGGTAGCGCCGGGTCGGGTTGGCGTGGTGGTCGCTGTGACGCTGCAGGTGGTAGAGCAGCACGTTGGTGGCGATGTTGTTGGAGTTCCAGCTGTGCCGGGGCTCGACGCGCTCGTAGCGCTCCTTGCCCGGGCGCCCCACCTTCTGACGGCACATGCCGTAGTGCTCCATGTAGTTGACGACCTCGAGCAGCGAGAACCCGACCACCGCCTGCACCAGCAGGAACGGCACGATGCCCACGCCGAGCCAGGTGATCATCGCGCCCCAGAGCACCGCCGACATCAGCCAGGCGTTCAGCACGTCGTTGCCGAGGCGGAACGGGTGCTGGTCCTTGCGCGCGTAGCGCCTGCGCTCCAGGCGCCACGCGCTCCTCAGCGACCCCAGCACGGTGCGCGGCCAGAACCGGTAGAAGCTCTCGCCGAGCCGGCTGCTGGCCGGGTCCTCGGGGGTCGCCACCCGGACGTGGTGGCCGCGGTTGTGCTCGATGTAGAAGTGGCCGTAGAAGCTCTGCGCCAACGCCACCTTCGACAGCCAGCGCTCGTGGCTCTCCTTCTTGTGCCCCAGCTCGTGGGCGGTGTTGATGCCGATCCCGCCGATCACGCCGATCGTCGTGGCCAGGCCCAGCGCGTCGACCCAGGAGAGGTCCCCGGTGCCGATCATCCAGAACGCGGTGAGGAAGCCGGCGTACTGCACGGGCAGGAACAGATAGGTGATCCAGCGGTAGTAGCGGTCGTTCTCGAGCTCCTCGATCACGTCGTCGGGCGGGTTGGAGCGGTCCAGCCCGGTCAGCAGGTCGATCGCCGGGACCACGCCGAGCACCACGACCGGGCCGATCCAGAACCACACCCCCCAGCCGGTCAGCGCATGCATGCCCAGGGCCAGGAAGGCCAGCGACGGCACCACCAGCCCGATCAGCCAGAGGTAGCGCTTGCGGTCCTTCCACTGCTCGGTGGAGCCCTCGGGGATGCTCCCGGTGCCGTCGGCGGTACGACGGCCGGCGAGGGGACCCGCGGTCGCTCGTCGGTCTGTGGCCATCACGGCCTCCCTTGGTCTACGTGCGCTCCGGTCGGAACCGGCGCGTGCGAGTGGTTTACATGAACCTAGTATTTGTAAACCACGTTGACAAGGGCTTGCCGAATGTAAAGCGGCTACTGCAGGCCGGGCTCGGGTTGCTCGGGGTCGACCTCGAGGCCGACGGTGCTCTGCGCGAGCCGCACCGTCCCCAGCAGGCCATCGGCGCCGGGCACGTCGTCGGCGACCAGCGCGCCCACCCGCTCGTGCAGCCCGGCCAGCGTGACCCCGCGCTCGGTGACCAGCGCGGAGCCCTTCATCAGCTGGGCCAGGTCGGCGGTCGCGGCCACCAGCTCCCAGACCGGGGAGGGCGGGCGCTGCGGGTCGGCCGCGACGAGGTCCACCGCCGCCTGCTGCTGGGTGCCGCCCTCGGTGTCCGGGCTGCGCCAGCGGATCTGCGCGGAGCCGATCACCGCCCCGGGGGCCACGCCCGGGGCCAACCGCACCTCGTACAGGGCGGTGGCGTGGTGGGCCGATCCCAGCTCGCCGGCGTCGACGCCCGGGTCGGTGAACTCCTCGTCGGCCACAGCGCGGTTGTCGTAGCCGACCAGCCGGTACGACGAGACGACCCCCGGGTCGAAGGAGACCTGCGCCTTGGCGTCCATCGCCACCGGGACCAGGGCGGTGCTCAGCTCCTCGACGAACAGCCGCCTGGCCTCGGCGAAGTCGTCGACGTAGCCGTAGAACCCGTCCCCGCGGTCGGCGAGCTGCTCCATCAGGTGGTCGTTGTAGTTGCCCATCCCGAAGCCCACGGTCACCAGGTGGATGCCGTCCCGGCTCTCCCGCGCGATCCGCTCCGCGATCACGCCCGGACCGGTGGCGCCGACGTTGGCGACGCCGTCCGAGGCGAGCAGCACGATGTTGGAGGCCTCCGCGCGGTACGACTCCCGGGCCTGGGCATAGCCGAGCTCGAGGCCGGCGGCGAGGTTGGTGCTGCCGCCGGGTCGCAGCTTGTCGATCGCGGCCAGGATCGCGTCGGTGTCCTCGACCCTGGTGGGCTCCAGGATCGGCGTCGCCCGGTCGTCGAAGGACACCACCGAGACGATGTCGTCGTCGCGCAGTTGGTCGGCGAGGAGGGCGAGGGAGGCCCGCACCAGGCCGAGGCGCTCGCGGATGTCCATGCTGCCCGAGCGGTCGACCACCAGGGTGACGTTGACCGGTCGCCGTCGCGCGGGGTCGACCTCCCGGGCGCCGACTCCGATCCGGACCAGCTGGGTGGCGTCCTCGGCGCCCGGCGCGATCCCGGTCTCGGCGCTTACCGCGAGGTCGGATCCGGTGGGGGCGGCGTCGGAGTGCGGCTGGGCGTTGATCCACTCCTCCACCCGGATGGCCGCCGGGGGCGGTTGCTGACCCGCCTCCAGCAGCGCCTGCGCGACGCCCCACGAGCCGGTGTCGACGTCGAGGGCGAACGTCGAGCGCGCGTCGCGGGCAGTCTCGACGAAGCCGCTGGTGCCCGCCTCGACGAAGACGTTGTCCTCCCCCGGCGCCGGCGGCGTCCCGGGCCGGGCACCGGGCGTCGCGGCGCCGGGCGGCAGGGTCGACCTCATGGAGTCGTCCTGACCCTGGGCGTCGGCTCCGTCCTGGGCCGGGCCCGGCGCACTCGGCTGCGCTGGGCCGGGCTGCCCCTGGGAGTAGACGGTGCCGTCGGTCTGAGCGGAGGAATAGTCCTCGAAGTAGGCGCGTGCGTCGATCCCCCGCCCCGGGCCCCCGGGGCCACCGGGGTCGCTCTCCTGACCGTCGCAGCCGGCCAGCACCAGGCCGGCGGTGAGCGCGGTGGCACCGATCGCCGCGGCCAGTCTCTGCGGGCTCTTCGTTCGCCTGTCCATGGGGGGTGGGACGCGGCGGCGGCGGACCGGGTTCCGCGGTTCGGCGGGCCCGGAGTTCGCGCCCGATCCGAGGCAAGGGAGGGCAGGTCGGCTCGGCGCGTGATCGTATGGGGCCATGAGCACAATGAGCGGACTTCCTCTGGGCATCGACTTCGGAGGCACCGGCATGAAGGCGGCGCCCGTCGACCTCGACACGGGCGACTTCGCCAGCGAGCGGGTACGGATGGCCACCCCGCAGCCGGCGACCCCGGAGGCGGTCAGCGCGGTGATGCGGCAACTCGTCGCCGCCCTGCCCGCCTCGAACGCCCCGATCGGGGTCACCGTGCCGGGGATCGTGCGCCACGGCCGGGTGCACTCGGCCGCCAACATCGACGACTCGTGGGTCGGCGCCGACGCCGACCGGATCTTCACCGACGCCCTCCAGCGCGAGGTGCACGTGGTCAACGACGCCGACGCCGCCGGCCTCGCCGAGGTGCGGTACGGCGCGGCGCGCGGCCAGGACGGACTGGTCATCGTCACCACGCTGGGCACCGGCATCGGCTCCGCGCTGGTCAACGACGGCGCCCTGGTGCCGAACTCCGAGCTCGGCCACCTCGAGATCGACGGGGTCGCCGCCGAGAGCCGCGCCGCCAACAGCGCCCGGGTCCGCGAGGGGCTCACGATGGCCGAGTGGGCCGAGCGATTGAGCGTCTTCTACCGCACGCTGGAGCGGCTGTTCTCCCCCGAGCTCTTCGTGGTCGGCGGCGGCATCAGCAAGCGCAGCGCGGAGTTCCTGCCGCTGCTCGACATCGACACCCGGATCGTGCCGGCCGCGCTGTTGAACAAGGCGGGCGTGGTGGGTGCGGCGCTCTTCGCGAGCGGGGTGTCGCAGGGCTGAGCCCCGGTCAGGACACCGAGTCCGGCCCGCGATGCTCGGCGATGACCGCGTCCATCGCCGCGATCGCGCCCTTGAGGTAGCGCTCGACGATGGCCCGCTCCTCGGCGGAGAAGGCGGCGTCGGACTCGGCCAGGGCGCGGAACATCGGCACCAGGTGGCCGAGCACCTCCTCGCGCGCGGAGTCGGTCAGGTGCACCTCGGTGCGGCGCCGGTCGGCGATGTGAGGCTGGCGCTCGACGTGTCCGCGCTGGGCCAGTCGGTCCACGATCCCGGTCGAGGCCGCCGAGGAGACCTCGAGGCGGCGGGCCAGCTCGGCCGGCCCCAGTGCCTCGCGGGTGAGATGCTCGACGGCGGCGAACTCCCGGTCGTTCATCCCGGCGCGGCGCGCCACCACGTGGCGCAGCTCGCCGCCCTTGTCGATCAGCGTCCGCAGCGCCAGCAGGGCCGGATTCGGCTGCCAGGAAGCGGCGAAGGACGTAGCCGGACGCGACTCAGCGGGCACCGCATCCGGCGGCGTGGAGGACTCCGGCATTTGATTCACCAACTTAGCGACTAATCTATTTACAGACTACCTTGTCAGCTCCGCCCCCGTCCTGACCTCTGGGAGACCCGATGACCGAGACCCGTTCCACCCGCGGGCGCTCCCTGGCCGCCGCCGTCACCGGCTTCATCACCGGCCGCCGCACCGCCGCCGTGGTGGCGCTGGTCCCGATCCTCGTCGCGTTGGCCATGCTCGGCCTGCTCGGCGAGGGTGAGCGCGACGCCGGCCCCACGGACGGCCTGCCGCGCGACGCCGACTCCACGCTGGCCACCGAGCTGCGCGACCAGCTGCCCGAGGACGACGCCTCGGTCGCGATCGTGCTGTGGACCGCCGAGGAGGGCGAGCTCTCCCCCGAGGCCATCGACGAGATCCGCTCCAGCGCCGGCGAGCTGCTCGGCGCCGTGTCCGGGCCACCGCTGACCCCGTCGGAGGACGGCACCGCCGCGCTGCTCGTCGTACCCGTCGAGTCCGCCACCTCCTCGGAGAACGCCGACGTGGTGGCCGACCTGCGTGAGCAGGTGGACGAGAGCCTCCCCGAGGGCGTCGAGGGACAGGTCACCGGCCCGGCGGCCGTGCAGGCCGACCTCGCGGCGGTCTTCGAGGGCGCGAACTTCCGGCTGCTGACGGTCACCGCGGGCGTGGTCGCGCTGCTGCTGGTGATCACCTACCGCAGCCCGGTGCTCTGGATCGTCCCGCTGACCGTGGTCGGCATCGCGGATCGGCTCGCCGCGATCCTGGCCACCCAGGTGATGGCGGTGCTGGACGTGAAGTGGGACGAGTCGACGATCGGCATCCTCTCGGTGCTGGTCTTCGGCGCGGGCACCAACTACGCGCTGCTGCTGATCTCGCGCTACCGCGACGAGTTGCGCACCACCGAGTCGCGCAACCAGGCGATGGCGCACGCGCTGCGTCGTACCGCGGAGGCCGTGCTGACCTCGGCCACCACCGTCGTCATCGGCGTGCTCACGCTGCTGCTCTCGGTGACGCCCACCACCCGCGGCCTGGGGTTGGCCTGCGCGATCGGGATCGTGGTCGCTGCCAGCTTCGTGCTGATCGTGCTGCCGGCGGCGCTGGTGATCTTCGGGCGGTGGATCTTCTGGCCGCGGGTGCCGCACCTGGGCCAGGACGCCCTGGTGGAGTCCGGCACGTCGCTGTGGCGCCGCGTCGGCAACCAGGTGGCACGACGTCCGCTGGTCTTCATCGGCGCGACACTCCTCCTGCTCGCGGTGATGGCCACGGGGCTGTTCCGCATCCAGATCGGGCTGGGCACCGCCGACCAGTTCCTCGACGAGCCGGAGGCGATCTCGGCGAGCGAGCGGCTGGCGGAGTCGTTCCCGGCCGGCACGTCGCAGCCGACCCAGGTGCTCACCCGGGCGGACCCCCGCGAGGTCGTCCAGGCGGCCTCGGCGGCCGAGGGCGTCGACTCGGCGCGGCCCTCCGCCCAGGGTGAGGGCATCGCCCAGATCGACGTGGTCCTCGACGCCGACCCCAGCTCGGGCGAGGCCCGCGCCGCCATCGAGTCCCTGCGCGAGGCGCTCGCGTCGTACGACGAGACCTACGTCGGCGGGCCCGAGGCCGAGTCGCTGGACGAGCGCAAGGCCGCGGAGCAGGACCGGATGGTGATCCTGCCGCTGATCCTGGGCCTGGTGCTGCTGGCGCTGTTCGTGCTGCTGCGCTCGTTCGTGGCGCCGCTGCTGCTCGTCGCGACCGTCCTGGGCACCTACGCCGCCAGCCTCGGGGTGTCCTGGTGGCTGTTCACCGGGGTGTTCGGGTTCGAGGCGCTCGACGTCTCGACGCCGCTGTTCGCGTTCCTGTTCCTGGTGGCGCTGGGCGTCGACTACAACATCTTCCTGGTCACCCGGGCCCGGGAGGAGGCCGCCGGCCACGGCACCCGTCAGGGCATGCTGCGCGCGCTGACGGCCACCGGCGGCGTCATCACCAGCGCCGGGATCCTGCTCGCGGCGGTGTTCGCGGTGCTCGGCGTACTGCCGCTCGTCGTACTCGCCCAGCTCGGCGTCGTCATCTGCATCGGCGTCCTGCTGGACACCCTGCTGGTGCGTACCGTGCTGGTCCCCGCGCTGGCCCTGGCCCTCGGCGACCGCTTCTGGTGGCCCCGCAAGGTCGACGGCCGCCCCACCAGCCCGGCCCTCGACGCCCCCAGCCCCGCCCCCGCCGGCCACCGCTGACCCGCCCCCGCCCCGGCCTCCCGCCCCGCCGCAGCCCGCTGTAACGCGGGGTTATGCCCACCACCGGAGCGTTATTTCGCTGTGGTGGTGGGCATAACCCCGCGTTACATGAGGCGGGTACGGCGCGGCGCGGGCGCGCGGCGGCGCGCGGCGCGGGCGCGGGGGGCGGTCAGCGGTCGGCGATGGCGGCGGCGACCGTCCGGGTCACGTCGGGGTGGAAGACCGAGGGGATGATGAAGTTCGCGTTGAGCTCCGCGTCGGTGACGACCCCGGCGATGGCGTAGGCGGCGCGCAGCAGCATGTCGGTGTCGACGTCGGAGGCCTGGGCGTCGAGGAGACCGCGGAAGACACCGGGGAAGGCCAGCACGTTGTTGATCTGGTTGGGGTAGTCCGAGCGTCCGCTGGCGACGACCGCGGCGTACTTGTCCGCCTCGGCGGGGTCCACCTCGGGATCGGGGTTGGCCAGCGCGAAGACCACCGGGTCGGGGGCCATGTCCTTGATCCACTCGGCGGGCAGCAGGCCCGGCCCGCTCACCCCGATGAACACGTCGGCGTCGGCCAGCGCGGCACGCAGGTCGCCGCGCACCAGGCGCGGGTTGGTCATCGCGGCCAGCCGCGCCTTGCTCGGCGACAGCGTGTCGTCGTCGCCGGACAGGCAGCCCTCCCGGTCCCAGACCACGACGTCGCAGGCGCCCGCGGCCAGCAGCAGGGTGACGATGGCGGTGCCCGCCGCCCCTCCGCCGGAGACGGCCACCCGCACGTCGGGCAGCTTCTTGTCGACCACCCGCAGCGCGTTGGTGAGCGCGGCCAGCACCACGATCGCCGTACCGTGCTGGTCGTCGTGGAAGACCGGGATGTCGAGGCTCTCGCGCAGCCGCCGCTCGATCTCGAAGCAGCGCGGGGCGGCGATGTCCTCGAGGTTGATGCCGCCGAACCCGGGCGCGATCATCTCGACCGCGCGCACGATCTCGTCGGTGTCCTGCGAGGCCAGGCAGATCGGCCAGGCGTCGATGTCGGCGAACCGCTTGAACAGCGCGGCCTTGCCCTCCATCACCGGCAGCGCCGCCCCCGGCCCGATGTTGCCGAGCCCGAGGACGGCCGAGCCGTCGGTGACCACGGCCACCGTGTTGCCCTTGCTGGTCAGCTTGCGCACGTCCTCGGGGTGCCGCGCGAGCGCGGCGCTGACCCGGCCGACGCCGGGCGTGTACGCCATCGACAGGTCGTCGCGGGTGCGCAGCGGGACCTTCGAGCTGACCTCGATCTTGCCGCCGATGTGGAGCAGGAAGGTCCGGTCGCTGACCTTGTGGACCTTGACGCCCTCGATCAGCCCCACCGCCGCGGCCAGCGCCCGCGAGTGCGTCTCGTCGATCGCCGAGCAGGTGACGTCGACGACCAGCAGCTCGTGGCTGGACTCGGTGACGTCGATGGCGGTGACCACGCCGCCCGCCTGCGCGATGGTGGTGGCCACCGCCCCCGCCACCCCGTGGTCGGGATCGGCGTGCAGGCGCATGGTGATGGAGTACGACGAAGCGGTGGCGGACATGGCCCGAACTCTGCTATCCGAGCCGGGTTACCGCCAAGTCGGGGTCATTGCGGTCCGGCGTGCACCAGAGCGGAGATCGTCCGCTCGATCTCGTTGAAGTCGGGCGAGTTGACGTCGCGGACCGCCCCCAGCTGGACGGGGACGACCTGGGCGATCGAGCCGGGTACGCCGTGCGAGGCGCCGCCGGTCATCACCACCACCCGGTCGGCGAGGAAGACCGCCTCCTCGATCGAGTGGGTCACGAACACGACGGTGGTGCCGGTCTCGACGTGCAGCCGGCTCAGCTCGCGCTGCAGCGAGGTCCGGGTGAGCGCGTCCAGGGCCCCGAACGGCTCGTCCATCAGCAGCACGGCCGGGTCGTTGGCCAGCACCCGGGCGATCGCCACCCGCTGCTGCATCCCGCCGGACAGCTCGCCGGGGAACCGGTCGGCGAACCGGGTCAGCCCGACCAGCTCGATGAACGTCTCCGCCTGGCGCCGGGCGGCGGCACGCGGGATCCCGCGCTGACGCAGCCCGAACCGGACGTTCTCGGCGACGCTCAGCCAGGGGAACAGCCCGTAGTCCTGGAACACCACACCCCGCTCGGGACCGGGCCCGCGCACCGGCTCGCCGCCGACCTCCACGTGGCCACCGGTCGCGGTCTCGAAGCCGGCGAGGATCCGCAGCAGCGTGCTCTTGCCGCACCCGCTCGCCCCGACCAGGGCGACGAACTCGCCCGCCGCGATGTCCAGGTCCAGCCCGGCGAGGGCGTCCACCCCCGTGCCCGCCGGCCCGTAGCGCTTGGAGAGCCCCTGGACCCGGACGGTGCCGGTGCCCGCCTTCAGCTGGGCCAGGGCCCTGGTCGTCTCGATGGTCATCGTCGCCTCCTCAGCGCACGAGCGGGCGGCGCCCGAAGGCGCCCCGCAGGATCAGGAGCAGAAGCCGGTCCGAGAGCAGACCCGCCAGCCCGATGTAGACCATGCCGACCACGATCAGGTCGGTGCGGGCGAGCTCGCGGGCCAGGTTGATCACGCCGCCGAGGCCGAGCTCGATGCCGTTGCTCTCGCCGAGCACCAGGATCACCCAGGCCAGGCCGAGCCCGATCCGCAGGCCGCTGACGATCCCGGGGGTGGCGGCCGGGACGACCACCTTGGTGAGGATCCCGAGCCGGCTGGTGCCGAGCATCTGGGCGGCCTCCACCATCCGCTCCGGCACCTGGCGCACGGCGGCGACGGTGTTGATCAGGATCGGGAAGAAGCTGGAGATCAGGATCAGGAAGATCGTCGCCTGCGAGCCGAAGCCGATCACCAGCAGCACCAGCGGCACCCAGGCCGTGGCCGGGATCGGGCGGAACAGGTTCACGGTCGGATCGAGCGCGGCGTTGACGAGAGGGAAGCGCCCCATCAGCACCCCGAGCGGGATGGCGAACAGCGCGGCCAGGCCGAAGCCCGCCAGCACCCGCGTCGTACTGGCCCACAGGTGCTCCCAGAGCTTGCCGCTGTAGGCGTCGTCGAGCAGGCCGCCGAAGGCGAAGTCCCACATGCCGCGCGCGACCTCCCACGGCGGGGGCAGGAAGCCCATCTTGATGTCGAAGGGCAGCACCCAGCGCTGCTCGACGCCCTGGTGCCAGCCGATCACCAGCAGCACCGGGACCACCAGCGCCAGCGCGGTACGCCGGGCCACCCCGGCCAGGGTGCCGGTCACGACGCCTCCGGGGCGAACGAGTCGTCGACGACGTCGCCCAGCTCGGGGGCGCCCTTCACCAGGCCGAGGCGCTCGAGCTGGTCGATCAGCGCCTGGATCTGGGTCTGGTACTGCGCCGACAGGTCCGCGCGCAGCCAGAAGTTGTCCAGCGCGAAGTCGAAGGTGTCCTCGTCGCCACCGTAGGTCTCGACCAGCTCGGGCAGCCACTCGTCGCGGTGGTCGACCATGTAGTCGGTCGCGGCGGCGTGGGTGTCGACGACCTCCTGGACCAGCTCGGCGTCCTTCTCGATCATCTCGCCGGTGGTGATCAGGCCGAGGTTCACCTTCGCGATCGGGGTCTCGTACGGCGACACGATCTCGTGCCCGCCGGCCCCCAGCGCCAGCGAGACCGCGATCTCAGGGGCGAAGAAGGCGTCGATCTGCCCGGAGTCGAAGGCGTTGAAGAACTCGGTGGGCTTGAGCGAGACCAGGTCGATCTTCTCGATGTCCACCCCGGCCTGCTCCAGGGTCAGCCGCAGCGCGACCTCCTGCGAGCTGGAGGCCAGGTAGCCGAGCTTCTTGCCGACCAGGTCACCGACCTCGCCGATCGACTCGTTGCCGACGAAGCCGCTGCCCCCGTCGGCCGCACCGGCGACGATCCGGAGGTCCCTGCCCTGCGCGGCCGAGCCGATGGTGGCGGTGATGCTGCCCAGCGCGAAGTCGATCTGGCCGCTGACCAGCGCGTCGCTCAGCGCGGGAGCGGTGTCCAGCGCGACCACCTCGTAGCTGACGTCGCCCGAGGCGTGGTCCTCGTAGAGGTAGGGCGCATAGAAGTGCGGCTGCCCGCGCAGCGTGCCGATCTTGACGACGTCGTCGGCCGAGGCGTCCTCCTCGGAGCTGCAGCCGGCGGCCAGGCTCGAGGCCAGGAGCACGGCGGAGGTGAGGGCCAGGACGCGGCCGAACCGGGACGAGGAGGCGAGAGGACGCATGTGAAACCCCACTGGATGATCGCGCTGGGCGGGCTCCCTGCCCGCCGCGATCACTGTGCGGTGGTCTCGTTGCGCGGACGTAAAGCAGCGGTTAACGCACCCGACGCATCCCGCAACGCGTGTTTCATCAGCAGCAGCGCCCCTCCGGATGGGCGTCGCGATGCGCCGAGCGGTGCCGCTCGTAGGCGTCGCGGTCGCGGGCCGGCTCCCCCGCCTGCGCGCACCGCTCGACGTAGCGCTGGTAGCGGGCGTCCCCGGAGATCTCCGCGAGGTACCAGCGGACCCGGCCCCACAGAGCCGCCGCACGGGAGTGGGCCGGGCGGCCCACGACGTCGCTCACGTGGCCACCAGCTCCGACTCCACCCGCGGCACCTCGGTGGTCGGCGCCTGACCGCCGGCGCGCAGCGTGCGGACCACGACCCAGGCGGCGTTGGCGACGATCACGATCACCAGCACCGCGAAGGTGGCCTGCAGGGTCCCGTTCAGGATGGAGTTGTTGATGATCTGCTGCATCTGGTCGGCGTCCGCGGCGGGCGCCAGCACCTCGCCGGCGTCCTGGGCGTCGCGATAGACCGAGGCCTGCTTGAAGTAGCCGATCTTCGGGTCGTCGCTGAAGATCTTCTGCCAGCTGGCGGTCATCGTGACGATCAGGTCCCAGGCCAGCCCGATCCCCGGCACCCACGCCCACTTCGCCTTGCCGTGCTTGACCAGCAGCGTCACGCACAGGGTCAGCGCGATGGCGGCGAGGAGCTGGTTGGCGATGCCGAACAGCGGGAACAGCTGGTTGATCCCGCCCAGCGGGTCGGTGACCCCGACGTAGAGCATGTAGCCCCACAGCCCGACCACCACGGCGCTGGCCGACCAGGAGGCCGGCTTCCAGGAGACGTCGCCGTAGCGCGGCCAGAAGTTGCCGATCGTGTCCTGCAGCATGAACCGACCGACCCGGGTGCCGGCGTCGACGGCGGTGAGGATGAACAGCGCCTCGAACATGATCGCGAAGTGGTACCAGAACGCCGCCAGGCCGCCCCCGAACGCCTCGGTGAAGATCTGGGAGATGCCGAACGCGAGCGTGGGCGCGCCGCCGGTGCGCGAGATCAGCGAGTCCTCCTCGATCGAGGCCGCCGCCGCGCTCAGTTCGGCGGGGGTGATCGTGAACCCGAGCGTGCGCACGAACTCGGCGGCGGTCTCGGGGGTGCCCCCGGTCGCGCCGACGGGCGAGTTGATCGAGAAGTACAGGCCCTGGTCGATGACGCACGCGGCGATCAGCGCCGAGATCGCCACGAAGGACTCCATCAGCATGCCGCCGTACCCGATCATCCGGACGTGGCTCTCCTTCTGCACCATCTTCGGGGTGGTGCCCGAGGCGATCAGCGCGTGGAAGCCGGAGAGCGCGCCGCAGGCGATGGTGATGAACACGAACGGGAAGAGCTTGCCGGCGAAGACGGGCCCGTCGCCGTTGGTGGCGAACGAGGAGACGTCGGGCGCGGCCAGCACCGGGTTGGCCAGGATCAGCCCGACGGCGAGGAGCAGGATCACGCCGATCTTCATGAACGTCGAGAGGTAGTCGCGCGGGGTGAGCAGCATCCACACCGGCAGGATCGAGGCGACGAAGCCGTAGGCCACCAGCAGCAGCGTCAGCGTCTCCTTGTCGAGGGTGAGCGCGCTGTCGAGCCCCAACTCCTCGACGTAGGAGCCGCCGATGATGGCCAGCAGCAGCAGCGCCACGCCGATGGCGGTGACCTCGAGGACCTTGCCGGGACGCACCGAGCGCAGGTACCAGCCCATGAACAGCGCGATCGGGATCGTCAGACCGATGGAGAACACGCCCCACGGCGACTCGGCGAGCGCGTTGACCACGACCAGGGCCAGCACGGCGAGGATGATGATCATGATCGCGAAGACCGCGATCAGCGCGGCGATGCCGCCGACGACGCCGATCTCCTCGCGCACCATCTGGCCCAGCGACTTGCCGTCGCGGCGCATCGAGAAGAACAGCACCACCATGTCCTGGACCGCGCCGGCCAGGATCACGCCGACGATGATCCAGATGGTGCCGGGCAGGTAGCCCATCTGGGCGGCGAGGACCGGCCCGACGAGCGGACCGGCGCCGGCGATGGCGGCGAAGTGGTGTCCGAACAGGACCCGCTTGTCGGTCGGCTCGAAGTCGACGCCGTTCTCGAGCCGCTCGGCCGGGGTGGCTCGGGTGTCGTCGACGCCGAGCACCTTGTAGGCGATGAAGCGCGAGTAGAACCGGTAGGCGATCGCGTAGGAGCACAGCGCCGCGAACAGGATCCACAGCGCGGAGACCTCCTCGCCCCGCGACAGGGCGAGCACCGCCCAGCACACCGCCCCGACGGCGGCGACGGCCCCCCAGATCGCCAGCTGTCTCGGGTCGAGTCGGCCCCGTGACGTCGGCGGCGGGGAGGAGGGGTGGGTGGTCGTGGTCGACATCGGCTGCTCCCGAGGTGCCCGGCGGTCGGGATGACCGCACAACAGACCCCCATTCCCCGTTGCAACGTAGATCACACCTGGGCAGGGGCACCGATCCTCTCGGCTTGCGAGGGGCGTGTGCGCGGTGGGTACCGTCGTCGCCATGACCGAGGTGAGGCACAACCCCGACCAGGCCCGTTTCGAGATCTACGACGACGGCCGGCTCGCCGGCTTCGTGGACTACCGGCTCTCCGACGACGTGGTGGACTTCACCCACACCGAGGTCGACTCGGCCTTCGAGGGGCGTGGGCTCGCCAAGGAGCTCACCGTCGGGGCGCTCGACCACGCCCGCGAGCACGACCTCGCGGTGATCCCCACCTGCGCCTTCTTCGCCAAGTTCCTCCAGCGCAACGGCGAGTACGTCGACCTGGTGCCGGTGGCGCGGCGCGAGGAGTTCGGACTCGGCGTAGCCGCCGGCTGAGCGCGCGCCGGGGTCAGCCGCGCCAGGCGGAGCCCCAGGTCCCGCCGTACACGAACTCCTCGAGCGGCTTGCGACCGCGGACCTTGGCCTCGCGCTCGCGCAGCGCCTCGTCCGCCGTCGCCGGGTCGCCGTGCCGGCCGATCGCGATGCACGTGGTCACCGTGAAGTGCGCGGGCACCTCGAGGCGCTGCGCCACGAGATCGTGGTCGAAGCCCGCGAACTGGTGGGTGTGCAGCCCCATCGCGGCGGCCTGCAGGCTCAGGTGGGCGACCGCCTGACCCAGGTCGTACGCCGCGAAGCCGGCGAAGGCGGGACCGTTGCCGTCCGGGTCGGCCGCGGTCTGGGCGAGGTTGACCAGCACCGCCGAGGCCCGCGGTACCCAGCCCAGGTTGCCACGGCTGAGCGCCTCCACGACGACGTCGTGGGCCTTGGTGCCGCGCCGGGCCACCACGAACGCCCAGGGCTGGGAGTTGCCGGCGCTCGGCGCCCAGCGCGCGGCGGTGAGCAGGGTCTCCAGGTCCTCGTCGGCCAGCACGTGGCCCGGGTCGAAGATGCTCGGGCTCCAGCGCTCGCCGAGCAGGGGGGTCAGTGCGGGTTCGGACATGGGCTCAGTATCCGCAGTCCGGGCGGGCCGACGGGCCAAGACCAGAGGCTGGGCGGGGCGGTTGGGAGCAGGATCACACGACGCCGGCGCTGCACTTTTGACAGAGAGTGCAAAACTGCACTGCGTGACCGAAAGTGCAACCTCCCGGGCCGATCGCCGCGAGGCGACCAGGCACCGCATCGCGGTCTGCGCCCAGAAGCTCACCGAGCAGCACGGCCTCGACGGCTTCACGATGGAGAACCTCAGTGAGGCCGCCGGGGTGTCGCGGCGGACGCTGTTCAACTACTACCCCAGCAAGCTCGACGCGGTGCTCGGCCTCGCCCCGGTGTTCTCCGCCGAGGCCGCCGAGCGCTTCCGGGCGCGGGGCGCGGGCAGCGACCTGGTCGGCGATCTGCGCGACCTGTGCGTGGACCTGCTCAGTGACCAGGAGCTCAGCCGCGAGGACGTCGCCCGGGCTCGGAGCATCCTGCTCGCCTCGCCCCGACTGCTGGCCGCCGCCCATGACCGGTTCTTGGCGCTCAGCGGCCAGGTCGTCGAGGAGATCCGCCGGCGCGAGGGTGCCGCCTTCGACGCCCGGCGCGCCCAGATCGCCGTCCGCCTGATCGCCTGCCTGTTCGACTCGGCCCTGGAGATCTTCCTGACCGACCCCGATCAGCACGATCTCGGCGAGGCCTACGACCACGTCCTCAACACCGCCCGACAACTGCTCGCCTGATCTTCCTCCCAAGCCCCACCCGGGCACCGACCACGCCCACCAGGAGACCTCCCCAATGGCAACCCTGCTCTACCGACTCGGCAAGACCGCCTACCGGCGGTGGCCGATCTTCCTCGCCGCCTGGCTGATCGCTCTGATCGCGGTCGGCACCTTCGCGGCCACCATGTCCAAGCCCATGTCCGACGCGTTCTCGATCCCCGGGATCCCCTCGGAGAAGGCCGCCGACCTCCAGGCTGAGCTCTTCCCGGGCGCGCAGGACGCCTTCGACCAGGCCAGCGTGAAGGTGGTGGTCGCGGCCCCCGAGGGCGAGAAGCTGGCCGACCCGGAGAACCGCGAGGCCGTCGACGCCCTGATCGCCGACCTCGCCGAGCTGCCGCAGATGCCCGAGACCCCGTTGGCCAACCCGGTCGACGCCGCCGCGGCGCAGCAGAAGCAGCTGGTCGAGGCCTCGATGGCGGCCGGCACTCCCGAGGACGTGGCGAAGGCGAACGCCGAGGCGCTCTCCCCGCTGTCGAAGGACGGCCGGGTCGGCACCATCACCTGGGACTTCGACGTGGAGACCGTCACCGACGTCAAGCCGGAGACCATCGAGGCGCTGATGGAGACCATTGACGAGGCCAGCACCGACGGCCTGACCGTCGAGGCCAACGGCTCGGGCAGCACCGCCATGCTCGAGGTCAGCGCCAAGTCCGAGCTCATCGGCATCGCGGTCGCCGTGCTGATCCTGATCCTGACCTTCGGGTCGCTGGTCGCCGCCGGACTCCCCGTGGTCACCGCACTGATCGGCGTCGGCATCGGCATCGCCGGCATCACCGGCATGACGGCGTTCACCGACATCGGCTCGACCACCCCGATGCTCGCCACGATGATCGGCCTCGCGGTCGGCATCGACTACGCCCTGTTCATCCTGGCCCGCTACCGCAACGAGCTCGACCACACCGACGACCGGGAGGAGGCCACCGGCGTCGCCGTCGGCACGGCCGGATCGGCCGTCGTCTTCGCCGGCCTGACGGTGCTGATCGCGCTGGCGGCGCTCGCCGTCGTCCGGATCCCCTTCCTCACCTCGATGGGCTTCGCCGCCGCTGCCACCGTGCTGGTCGCGGTCCTCGTCGCGCTGACCCTGCTGCCGGCCATCCTGGGCATGCTCAAGACCAAGGCGTTCGGCGCCCGCGTGCACACGATGCACCCCAAGCGCGAGGCCGACGGCCGCCTGCTGAACAACGGCGTGCGCTGGGCGCGCCTGGTGCGCCGCGCTCCGCTCGTGGTGGCCGTGCTGGCCATCGTCGCCCTGGGCGCCCTCGCGATCCCGCTCAAGGACCTGCACCTGGCCTTCCCGACCGACAGCACCGCGTCGCCGGAGAAGACCCAGCGCCAGGCCTCCGACCTGATCGCGGAGTCGTTCGGCCCGGGCCGTGACGCCCCCATGCTGCTCGTCGTGGACGGGCGCGACATCGACGACGACCAGGAGCGGATGGCCGCCTTCGGCGCCGTCACCGAGTGGGCCTCGGGCCAGGAGGGCGTCGCGAACGCCCAGATGGTGATGACCAACGCGGAGACCGACGCCCAGGGCCGGCCCGCCGGCCCCGCGACCGGCGCGCAGATCATGATCACCCCCGAGTTCGGCGGCGACGACCCCGAGACGCACGACCTGCTCGTGGACCTGCGCGACGGCCAGGAGCAGATCGAGGAGGAGACCGGCACCACCATGGGTGTGACCGGGCTGACCGCGATCACCACCGACGTCTCCGACCGGCTCTCCGACGCGCTGCCGATCTACCTCGCCGTGGTCATCGGGCTGGCCTTCATCCTGCTGATCCTGGTGTTCCGCTCGATCCTGGTGCCGCTCACCGCGACGTTCGGGTTCCTGCTCTCCGTGCTCGCCACGCTGGGCGCCACCGTCGCGGTCTTCCAGGAGGGCGCGTTCGGGTGGTTCGAGGGTCAGCCGATCGTCAGCTTCATGCCGATCTTCCTGATCGGGCTCGTCTTCGGTCTCGCCATGGACTACCAGGTCTTCCTGGTGACCCGGATGCGGGAGGCGCACGTGCACGGCGCCACCACCGACCACGCCGTGGTCGACGGCTTCCGCAACAGCGCCCGGGTGGTCTCGGCCGCCGCGGTCATCATGATGGCCGTGTTCGCGGCGTTCATCCTGATCGACGAGCCGATCATCAAGTCGATGGGCTTCGCCCTCGCGATCGCGGTGTTCTTCGACGCCTTCGTGGTGCGGATGGCGCTGATCCCGGCGCTGATGTACCTGCTCGGCGAGAAGGCCTGGTGGCTGCCGAAGTGGCTGGACCGGATCCTGCCCGAGGTGGACGTCGAGGGCGAGAAGCTCGAGCGCCCGCACATGAAGGACCTGCACTCCAGCGACGACTCGCTCGTCGACGCCTGAGGCGGAAGGCCCCACCCGCGACATGACCCCGAACGATGCGAGCTCCCCGTCGCTCGGGGTCATGTCGCGCCTCGGTGACCTGCGGGTCGCCGGGGCCTCGGTCCGCTCGCTGGTCACCGAGCTCGGCCAGCTGCTGCTGGCCTTCGCCGTCTACAACCTCGGGCGCATCCTGGCCGCCCAGGACGTGGCTCGCGCCGACGAGAACGCACGCTGGATCCTGCGCGTCCAGGAGCGGCTCCCGCTGCCCTCCGAGGCGTGGATCCAGGCTCAGGTCATCGACCACGAGTCCCTCATCGAGGCCGCCAACCGCTACTACGCGGCCGCGCACTTCCCGGTCGCCTTCGGGGTGCTGCTGTGGCTGTTCCTGTGCCGCCGCGACACCTACCACTGGGCCAAGCGCTCGCTGATCGCCGCGACCGGGGTCGGGATGGTCATCCACATGGTGATGCCGGTGACGCCGCCTCGCCTGCTCACCGAGCTCGGCATGGTCGACACCGCGCTGCAGGGCGGCGACTCCGTCTACGCCGCCCCGATCCTGTCCAGCCTGTCCAACGAGTACGCCGCGATGCCGAGCTTCCACGTCGGCTGGGCGCTGCTGGTCGCGGTCGTGCTGATCAGCGCCGGCCGCACCCGGTGGCGCTGGCTGTGGGCCCTGCACCCCACGCTCACCCTGGCCGTCGTCGTGGTCACCGCCAACCACTACTGGCTCGACGCCGTCGTGGGCTGTGCGATCGTCGTGGGTGCGCTGCGGGCGATGCGGGCGGGGCGGGGCGGAGCCGCCGCCGCCGGAGCCGCCGGAGCCGCCGCCGGAGCCGCCGTTGGGGACCAAACGGCGACGAAAACCGCTGAAGACCTGCCGTCTCTGACCAATCGGCGCACCTCCTAGCCCCTGATGCCGGGCGCGGGCGGGCCGTCGGGTGATGGCGGGCCGGGCCAGGGGATGCAGCGGCTCGCGCTCCTTGTAGGCGAGGTGGCTGAACAGGGCGTCGGTGGGCACGTCGACCTGCCAGCGGCAGGCCCTCCAGCGCGGCCGGGTCCCCCGTACGTCGCCGGCCAGGGCCACCGGGGCCCGGTCCACCGGTCCATGCAGCGCGTGGATCACCACGTGCTCGGACTCGAGCCGCTCCAGCACCGGCTCCACCGCCGGCTCGGCGCGGCGCAGGTGCGGAACAGTTCGTCCGGTCCTCGAGCGTGTGGTGACGGTGACGATCCGGCAGTACAGCCCGATCACGGCGCGCAGGGTCCCGGCATCGAGGAGGGCGAGCGGAATGCACTGAGCCCGGTCACGGGGACCGGGCTCAGTGCAGGTTGTCGGTAGTGGAGGGGACAGGATCAGTTGACGGGGCTCTCGCCGAGCGTCACGGTGGCGGAGCGGGTCGCGCCGGCCGCGGTCGTCCAGCTCAGCTCGACCTCGTCGCCGGGCTCGAAGGTCGACAGCGCGCGGGTCAGGTCGCTCATCGAGCGCACGGAGGTCTGGTCCAGCGCCGTGATCGTGTCACCGGCGACCAGCCCGGCCTCGGCGGCGGGACCGTCCTGCTCGACCTCGGCGACGACGACCCCGTTGCGCGCGGACTGGGCCCCGATCCCGAGGAACGCCCCGGGACCGATCCGCACCGTTCCGCTCTGGTCGCCGTCCTCGACCTGCTCGACGATCTCGAGGGCCTTGTCGATCGGCACCGCGAAGCTCTGCGACGCATCGCTCGCGGCCGCCGTGGTGACGGCGACGACCTCGCCCTCCTCGTCGAGCATCGGGCCACCGGAGTAGCCCGACACGACCGCGGCATCGGTCTGCACCAGGCCGGTCAGGTCGGCGCCGGACGCGCCGAACTCGAGGCCCTGGGAGGTGGTGATGTCCTGGTTCAGCGCGGTCACCGAGCCGGGCATCGCGGAGAGGTAGCCCTGGCCCTGCGCGTTGCCCACCGCCGTCACGCTGGCGCCCACCTCGGCGTCACCGTCGTCGTCGAGGGTGACGGTGTCCAGGTCCGAGGCGTCCTCGAGCTGCAGGACGGCGACGTCGGCCTCCTCGTCGGCGCCGACCACGTCGGCGTCGTAGGTCTTGCCGTCGTCGGCGACCGTCACCCGGACCTGGGTGGAGTCCTCGACCACGTGGTAGTTGGTCAGCACCAGCCCGTCGGATTCGAGGACCATGCCGGTGCCGGCACCGGAGCCGCCCTGCATCACCGACTCGACCAGTACGACGCCGCGCGACTGCTCGTCGGTGGGCTCGACGCCGGAGGGCCTGGCGGATCCGTGGGAGTGGTCACCGAAGCCGGAGCCGCCGTCCGGGGATCCGAATCCGAAACCGGACCCGCCGTCGGAGTCGCCGTCGGAGCCACCGTCGGAGCCCCCGTCGGGCGCGCCGAAGCCGAAGCCGGGCTGGGAGTCCGAGCCGGAGCCGGGCATCGTGTCGCCCTGCATCGGGCCGGACGGGGCGTCGCTGTCGGCGGCCGCCATCGTCACCGGTACGGCGATGCCGGCGGCGAGGACGGCGCCGGCCACGGCACCGGCCAGGCCGCTGAGGATCATCGGCTTGCGGTTCGACCGCGCCGGCGACCCGGCAGGGTAGGGCTGAGCCGGCTGGCCCAACGGGAACTGACCGGCCGGCGGCTGGCCGCCCGGCGGCTGGCTGCCCGGCGGCTGGCTGCCGGGGGCCTGGCTCATCGGAGGCTGACCGGCCGGAGGCTGGCCGGTCGCGGACTGCTGCGGGTAGGGGTAGGGGTAGGGGGACTGGGGCTGGTTCGCCGCGGGTCGGCTCTCCGTAGAACCGGGAGCCGCCTGCGGCCTCGGGGCGGGTTCTCTGTTCATGCCTCTAGGAGACCGCCGCAACCTCGCACCCAGATGGGAGCGACCTGTGGATCCCCTGTGAGCCTCGACGGGCCTCGACGGGCTCCGACGGGCCCCGGCCTCAGGCCTCCAGGCCCAGGTGCCGGCGCAGGTTGGCGGAGAACTGGTGCCCCATCGTCAGCACCACGCCCTTCATCGCGACCTGCACCGCCGGGGCCGCCACCCGGGCGAGCGGGAGCTCGACCTCGATGCCGACGCTGATCGCGAGGTGCGTGCCCCCGTCCACGTCCCTCATGTCGTACCAGCCGTTGACCCCCGCGTGCTCGGTCGCGCCGGGCGGCGGCTCGTGGACGTAGTCGATGCGGCGCAGCTCGTCGAAGGTCATCCGCTCGGTGAACGCCGGCGCGACGCTGATCCCGAGCACCGGCAGCTTGCTCATCTCCCAGCGCCAGTGGTCACCGTCGACCTCGATGCGGGCCAGGAACGGCGTGAACCGGGTGAGCAGCACCGGATCGACCAGCACCTCCCAGATCCGCTCGCGCGAGGCCGGGACGACCGCCTGGGACTCCGTCGAGGTGCGGAAGCGGTTCATCGTCGCGCTCCGGTGCCCGGTCGCGTCCTGGGAGCGCACATCGGCTCGCTGTCCCTTCCGTCGAGGCTGGTCCACGCCGACCGTAGCCGAGCCGCCGCCGCTGCCGCTGCCGCGCGTCGCGAACGGGCGCTCACCGAGATCCGGTGAGCGCCCGTGCGCAGGCCCAGGGGCCGGGTACGACGCTCAGCTGGCCTTGCCGTCGCGCTCGGCGACCATGTTGAGGGCGATGTCGACGATCATGTCCTCCTGGCCGCCGACGAGCCGGCGCCGGCCGGCCTCCATCAGGATCGAGCGGACGTCGATGCCGTAGCGCTGCGAGGCCGCCTCGGCGTGGCGCAGGAAGCTCGAGTACACCCCGGCGTAGCCCAGCGTGAGGGTCTCCCGGTCCACCCGGACCGGACGGTCCTGCAGGGGGCGCACGATGTCGTCGGCGGCGTCCTGCAGCGCGAACACGTCGCAGCGGTGGTCCCACTCGTAGATGTCGGCGACCGCGATGAACGCCTCGATCGGGCAGTTGCCGGCGCCCGCGCCGTGACCGGCCAGGGAGGCGTCGACGCGGGTCACGCCGTTCTCCACCGCGACCACGGAGTTGGCCACCGACAGCGAGAGGTTCTCGTGGGCGTGGATGCCGATCTCGGTGCCGGCGTCGAGGACGTCGCGGTAGGCGCGCACCCGATCGGCGACGCCGTTCATGGTGAGCCGGCCGCCGGAGTCGGTGACGTAGACGCAGTGCGCGCCGTAGGACTCCATCAGCTTGGCCTGCTTGGCGAGCTCGTCGGCGGGGGCCATGTGGCTCATCATCAGGAAGCCGGCGACGTCCATGCCGATCTCGCGGGCGGTGGCGATGTGCTGGGCGGAGACGTCGGCCTCCGTGCAGTGGGTGGCCACCCGCACCGAGCGCACGCCCAGGCTGTAGGCGTGCTTGAGCTCCTCGATGGTGCCCACGCCGGGCAGCAGCAGCGTGGTCAGCCGCGCCTTGTCGATGTGGGCCGCGGCCGCCTCGATCCACTCCCAGTCGGTGTGCGAGCCGGGACCGTAGTTGACCGAGCCGCCGGCGAGGCCGTCGCCGTGGGCGACCTCGATCGCGTCCACCCCGGCCGCGTCGAGCGCGGCGACGATCCTGCCGACGTTCTCGGGGGTGATCCGGTGCCGCACGGCGTGCATGCCGTCGCGCAGGGTGACGTCCTGGATGAAGAGCTTCGTGGTCATCGGGTGGCCCCCTTCTGGGCGATCCGCTCGGCCATCTGGAGCGCCGCGGAGGTCATGATGTCGAGGTTGCCGGCGTAGGCCGGGAGGTAGTGGGCGGCGCCCTCCACCTCGAGGAAGACCGACACCTGGTGGGTCGGGCGGGTGCTGGTGCCGTCCTTGAACAGCGTGTGCACCGGCTGGTCCTCGGGGATCTCGGTGATCTGCACCTGCTGCTTGAGCCGGTAGCCGGGCACGTAGGCCGCGACGTCGGCGACCATCTTCTCCACCGAGGCGCGGATCTCCTCGTGCACCGACTCCTCGGGCGCCGCGACCAGGCAGAACACCGTGTCGCGCATGATCAGCGGCGGCTCGGCCGGGTTGAGGATGATCACCGCCTTGCCGCGCTCGGCGCCGCCGACCTTCTCGATCGCGTGCGAGGTGGTCTCGGTGAACTCGTCGATGTTGGCGCGGGTGCCGGGGCCGGCGGACTTCGAGGCGATCGAGGCGACGATCTCGGCGTAGGCGACGGGTACGACGCGCGAGACGGCCGCGACGATCGGGATCGTGGCCTGGCCGCCGCAGGTGACCATGTTGGCGTTGGGGGCGTCGAGGTGCTCCTCGATGTTGACCGCCGGCACCACGAACGGGCCGATGGCCGCCGGGGTCAGGTCGATCATCCGCTTGCCGAGCGGCTGGAGCTTGGCGGCGTTGGCCACGTGGGCCTTGGCGGAGGTGGCGTCGAAGACGATCTCGATGTCGTCGAAGCCCTCCATCGCCATCAGCCCGTCCACGCCCTCGTGGGTGGTCGGCACCTTGAACCGGGCCGCGCGGGCCAGGCCGTCGGAGTCGGGGTCGATGCCGACCATCGCGCCCATCTCGAGGTTCTTCGAGAGCCGCATGACCTTGATCATCAGGTCGGTGCCGATGTTGCCGGAGCCGATGATGGCGACCTTCGTCTTCCCGGACGGCTGCTGGGTGGGCTCGCTCATGACGGGTGCTCCTGGGTGGGGTGCGGGGTGCTGGACGTGGACTCGGTGGGCTCGTCGGCGCTGAAGCGGGCGGTGACGCTGCCCAGGCCGCTGATCTCGGCGGTGACGACGGAGCCGGGCTCGACCAGACGCATCGGGCCGAGCGCGCCGGAGAGGATGACCTGGCCGGCGCGCAGCGGCTCGCCGTGCTCGCGCGCCATCCGGGCCAGCCAGGACAGCGCGTTGAGGGGGTCGCCGAGGCAGGCGGCGCCGTTGCCGGTGGAGACCACCTCGCCGTCGATGCTCATCGACATCTCGACCTCGACCGGATCGACCTCCGCCAGCGTCCGGCGCTCGGTGCCGAGGACGTACAGGCCGCTGGAGGCGTTGTCGGCGACGGTGTCGCCGAAGGAGATGTTCCAGTCCCCGATCCGGGAGTCGACGATCTCGAGCGCCGCCACGGCGTACTCGACCGCGCCGCGGACCTGGGCCACGTCGAGCGGGCCGTCGGCGAGGTCGGCCGACAGCACGAACGCGACCTCGGCCTCGACCTTCGGCTGCAGCAGCCGGTGCATCGGGACCTCGCCGTCGGCGGTGCAGTCCATGTCGTCGAACAGCACGCCGAAGTCCGGCTGGTCGACGCCGAGCTGGGTCTGCACCGCCTCGGAGGTGGCGCCGATCTTGCGCCCGACGATGCGCGCGCCGCCGGCCAGGCGCGCCGCGGTCAGCTGCTCCTGGACACGGTAGGCGGCCGCCACGTCGTCGGCGCCGATCAGCTCGCGGACCGGGGCGCAGGGCGCGCGGTTCTCCAGGGCGGCGATCAGCCGGTCGGCGGCGGTCTTGATCGCCTCGGGGCTGGGCGACCCGGCGGGCGCCTGCGGGCCGGCCGGTTCTGCGGGGGTGGTGGTCATCGGGTCTTTCCGGGTCGGGGGCGCGACGCGGCGCGCTGGGTCGGTGCTCCCCAGCCTGTGCCATCACCCGCCCCCCGGACAGCCGTAGGTTCCGGTGAGTGGAACGCCCCGCCCGGTGCGCGGCGCCGCTCAGTCGGTACGACGCAGCGCGTCGCGGCGCGCCAGGGTGGCCGCGATGCCGGCGGCCGCCGCGTGCACCGAGGCGGCGTGGCGCTGCGGGGAGAACCGGGTGACCGGGCCGGTCACGCTGACCGCGGCCACCACCCGGTCGGCACTGTCGAGCACCGGCGCGGCCACGCACGCCAGCCCCACCGAGGACTCCTCGAACTCGAAGGCCACCCCGGTCTCCAGGACCGCCGCCAGCTGCTGGGCCAGGATGCCGGGCGCGACGATGGTGCGCGGGGCGTGGCGCGTCAACGGCCCGGTGAGCACCCGCGCGCGCACCTCCCCGGGGGCGTGGGCCAGCAGCGCCTTGCCGATCGCGGTGGCGTGCAGCGGCATCCGCCCGCCCAGCCGCGAGGGCGCCTTGACCTGCTGGTGACCGCCGACCTTGGCGACGTACACGACCTCGGTGTCCTCGCGCAGCCCCAGGTGCACGGTCTCGTGGGTGCGCTCGTAGAGGTCCTCGAGGAACGGCGTGGCCACCTCGAGCAGCCCGCGCTCCACCGAGGCGCGCATGCCGAGGGCGAACAGCTGCCCGGAGAGCCGGTAGTGCTGCCCGTCCCGGTCGAGCAGGCCACCGGCGACCAGGTCGGTGGCGACGCGGTGCAGGGTGCCCTTCGCCAGCCCGGTGCGCCGGCCCAGCTCGGCGAGGGTGACGCCGGTGTCCTCGGCGGTGAACGCGTGCAGCACCTTGAGCACCTTGGCCAGCACGCTGTCGGGGTTCAGCGCGGGCACCCGGTCTCGCTGGGCGGCGGCGTCGCTCAGCCGAACTCCGCCCGGGCCCCGCGCAGCGCCGGGCGGCCGTCGGCGAGCGCCTCGAAGCGGACCGAGGAGCCGCTCACCCAGGCGTCCACCGCGAGGGTGTCACCGGGGAAGACCGGCGCCCCGAAGCGCCCGTCCAGGGCGACCAGGTCGGCCGGGTGCGCGCCGGCGGCCCGGGCCAGCGGAACCGTGACGCTGGCGAGCGTGGCGAGCCCGTGCAGGAACGGCCGCGGCTGCCCGGCGGCCTGCGCGGCCGCCGGGTCGACGTGCATGTGGTGCCGGTCGCCGAGCAGCCGGTAGAGCGCGGCCTGGTTCGGCGCGGTGGCCACCTCCAGGCGCGAGGTCGCCTCGCCCTCGGCAGCCGCCGGGGCCGAGGGGCCCCGGTCGCCGCCGAAGCCGCCGCAGCCGGGCGCGAAGATCGCCCAGGTCGCCACCGAGTAGTCGCTCTCCACGGCCACCTCGAAGATCGCCGCCGAGCCCTTGTCCCAGACCGCGGCGACCGAGGCGCGCATCGTCACCTCACCCGAGCGCGGCAGCTCGCGCAGCACCTCAAGGCGCTGGGAGCCGTGCACCGCGGTGGAGGTGTCGAAGGCGCCCGCGGAGCCGAGCGCGTCGGGCGCCCACTGCGCCAGCGTCAGCGCGAACGTGGGCAGCACCCGCAGCCGCTCCTCGAAGACCAGGTCGAGGTCGTCGGCGGGCGCGCCGACGGCCAGCGCGTAGAGGATCGCGTCGCGCTCGTCGTAGGCCACGGTCCGCTCGCCGAGGACCTTCCCGACCCAGTCGCCGGCGTTCTCCATCTGCCCTCCCAGGCTCGTCGTCGGATCGGTGCTGTGCGCGCTGCTCATCGGTCGCTCCCGAGCACGAGGCCGCTGGTCGGGACGCCGGTGCCGGCGGTGACCACCACGTTGTCCACGCTGCCGGGCTGGTTCACCGACTCGCCGCGTACCAGCCGGACCGCCTCGGCGATCCCGTTCATGCCGTGCAGGTAGGCCTCGCCCAGCTGGCCGCCGTGGGTGTTGAACGGCAGCGACCCGTCCAGCTCGAGGTGGCCGTCGGCGATGAAGTCGCGGGCCTCGCCGCGTCCGCAGAAGCCGAGCTCCTCGAGCTGCGGCAGCACGAACGGGGTGAAGTGGTCGTAGATGATGCCGGCGTCCATGTCCTGCGCGGTGAGCCCGCTCTGGCGCCACAGCTGCTGGGCGACCACGCCGAGCTCGGGCAGCCCGGAGATCGTCGGGCGGTAGTAGGACGTCATCATGTGCTGGTCCTTCGCCTGCCCCTGGGCCGCGGCGTGAACCAGCACCGGCGTGTGCGCCAGGTCGCGCGCCCGCTCGGCGGAGACGACCACGATCGCCTGTCCGCCGTCGGTCTCCTGGCAGCAGTCGAGCAGGTGCAGCGGCTCGGCGATCCAGCGCGAGGCCTGGTGCTCCTCGAGCGTGATCGGGCGGCCGTGGAACCACGCCTTGGGGTTGGTCGCGGCGTGCTTGCGGTCGACCACCGCGACCCGGCCGAAGTCCTGCGACGTCGCGCCGTACTCGTGCATGTAGCGGCGCGCGAACATCGCCACCCACTGCGCCGGGGTGGAGAGCCCGAACGGCGTCATCCAGGAGTACGCCGCGCGATCGGCGTTGGTGTCCATCGGCCGGTTGGCCTGACCCAGCCCGTAGCGCTCACCGGAGCGCTCGTTGAAGGAGCGCCAGCACACGACGACCTCGGCCAGCCCGCTGTGGATCGCGGCCGCGGCCTGGGCCACCGTGCCGCAGGCGGCTCCCCCGCCGTGCCCGACCCGGGAGAACCAGCTCAGGTCGCCGATGCCGACGTTGCGGGCGATGTGGTTCTCCGAGCTGGACTCGGCGGTGAACGTGATCATCCCGTCCACCTCCGAGGGCGCGATGCCGGCGTCGTCCAGCGCCGCCTGCACGGCCTCGCAGCCCAGCTGCAGCTCGCTGCGCCCGGAGGCCTTGGAGAACTCGGTGGCGCCGATGCCCGCGATCGCGGTGGCGCCGGAGATGGGCATGCTCACGAGGCGCCTCCCGCGGTCTCGACCCGGGCGTCGGCCACGGGCAGCTCGACGACGACGGTGCCGCCGACGTGCGTGCCGAGCGCGTTGTCGCCGCGCACGGCGACCTCGACCCGGTTGCCGTCGACCGCGGAGACCGAGCCGGTGAAGGTCATCGTGTCGCCGGGGTAGTTGGGCGCGCCGAGGCGGATCTTGATCCGCTTCACGACCGCGGCCGGCCCGGCCCACTCGGCGACGTAGCGCTCGGTGAGGCCGTTGCTGGTCAGGATGTTCATGAAGATGTCCTTCGAGCCGCGCTCCCGGGCCAGGGCCGGGTCGTGGTGGACGTCCTGGTAGTCGCGGCTGGCCATCGCGGTGGCCACGATCAGGGTGCGGGTGATCGGGATCGCCAGCTCGGGCAGGGTGTCGCCGACGGCGACCTGCGCGGGGGTCCGGGTGGGGGCCAGGGAGGTCGCACTCATGAGCGGACCTCCTGGGTGGCCAGGACGCCGCCGAGCTCGGCGAGGGTGGCGGCCGACCCGCCGAGGGTCGAGGAGAGCTGCTTGCCCCACAGGAAGAAGCGGTGCACGGGGTAGTCGACGTCGACGCCGATGCCGCCGTGCACGTGCTGCACGCGGTGCACCACGTCGAGACCGCCCTGGTCGCACCACCACGCCGCGACCAGCGCCGAGCGCGCGGCGGCGGCCCCGGACGGGTCGTCCTCGAGGTCGCTGAGCGCCTGCCACACGGTGACCCGCATCGCGTCGATGTCGATCCAGCAGTCGGCGAGCTGGTGCTGCAGCGCCTGGAAGGTGCCCAGCGGGCGGCCGAACTGCTCACGCTCGGCCAGGTACGACGCGGCCAGCGCGAGCGCGCCGGAGGCGACGCCGACCTGGATCGCGGCGAGCGCGACCTGGGCCTGGCGCAGCAGCGCGGTGAGCGCCGGCCCGCCGGGCTCGCCGACCGACTCGGCGGCGACCGCGTCCAGGGTGAGCTCGCCGGCCAGGTCGTGGCTGGTGACCGCGGCCAGCTCCCAGCCCAGCCCGGCAGCGCCGGCCTCGACCAGGAAGAGGCCGGGCCCGACGGCGGTGGCGGCGGAGACCAGCACGTGGCTGGCGCCCTGCGGGGAGGGCACGACCGCCTTGACGCCGGTGAGCGTCCAGCCGTCGCCGGCGCGGGTGGCGGTGGCGCGCGGGGCGGCCGGGGAGGCGCCGTCGTACTCCTCCAGCGCCAGCGTGATCCGCAGCGAGCCCTCGGCGGCCCCGGGCAGCAGCGCGGCGCGCTGGGCGTCGGTGCCGTGCTCGGCGATCGCCAGCGCACCGAGCGCGGCGGTCCACAGCGGGACCGGGGCCACGCAGCGGCCCTGCTCCTCGAGCACGACCGCGAGCGCGGCCGGACCGAGGCCGGCGCCGCCGTGCTCCTCGGGCAGCGCGATCCCGAGCAGGCCGGTGGTGGCCAGGTCGGCCCACAGCGTCTCGTCGATGCGGCTCTCGGTGGTCTCGACCGCGCGGACCCGGTCGGTGGTGGCCTTGTCGGTGAAGACCTCGCGGGCCAGTCCCTGGACGGCCTGCAGATCCTCGTCGAGGTGGAAGTCCATCAGTGCTCCTGGGGGTCGGCCGGGGCGCTCGCGCCCGCGGTGGCGGGACGGAAGACCGGCAGGGTCAGCTCGGGGTCGGCGTCGAGCCACTGCAGCTCGAGCGCCATGCCGATCTCGAGGTCGTCGGCGGTGCACTCGACGAGGTTCGTGATCAGCCGGGTGCCCTCGGCGAGCTCGACGACCGCGATCAGCTGCGGGTAGTCGAAGGCCGGGTGCTTGGGGTGGTGGGCCACCACCCAGCTGTAGAGGGTCGCCGCGCCGGAGGCCTCGACGGTGTCCCACTCGAAGGAGCCGCAGTGCGGGCAGCCCGGGCCGGGTGGGTGGCGCAGCGTCTGGCACGAGGCGCAGCGCTGGATGACCAGGCGGTGCTCCTTGGCCGCGTCGAACCAGAACTGGTTGTCGAGGTTGACCGCGGGCCGCGGGCGCAGCGCTCGCGGCGCCTCCTCCTCGGACGGGGCGGGGGCCGCGGCGGCCGCCTTCGGCTTGAAGCGCAGCGTGCGCCAGCGCTGGGTGGCGACCACCTCGCCGTCGGCGTCGCGGTAGGTCTTCAGCGTGGTGACGAAGCGGCCGGTGCCCAGGCCGGTGGTCTTCTCCGGCGAGATCGCCTCGACGATCTCGTCGGAGCTGACGTGGTCGCCGGGCACGAGCTCGCGGACGAACTCGAAGTCGGAGTCGGTGGCCACCACCGAGGTGTAGCCGCCCTCGGCGAGCAGGTCCACGAGCTCGCCGAAGGCGCCCGCGGCGGCGTTGGGCCGCACGGTCGCGGCGTACCCGCGCATCACCCAGGCCTGGGCCATCGAGGCGGGTGCGACGACGCTGTCACGGCCGGTGGCTCGGGCGGCGTCCGCGTCGAGGTGGACCGGGCTGGAGAGCTCCATCGCCTCCACCCAGTGCCGGATCATCGCCACGTTGACCGGGTCCTGGGCGGGCTTGGCCTCGCTGAGCCGGCGCCCGACGAAGGCCATCAGCCGCTCGTCGTACGACGTGTCGGTCGCGGCGGTCTCGGCGGCGCTCACCGCTTGCCCCGCGGCATCTTGAGCCCCTGGGTGGCGATCATGTCGCGCAGCACCTCGTTGACGCCGCCACCGAAGGTGTTGACGATGCCCTGGCGGGAGAGCTGCTCGACCTGGCCGTGCAGCACCGCCGCCGGGGAGCCCGGCCGGATCCGGCCGGCCGCGCCGAGCACCTGGGTGAGCGTGCGCTGGACGTCGATGTGGGTCTCGGTGCCATAGGTCTTGGCGGCGCCGGCGGTGGCGCCGGTGAGCGTGCCCTCCTTGACCTCCGCGGTCATCTTCCAGTTCATCAGCCGCATCGCCTCGAGCTTGGCGTAGGTGCGCGCCATCTCCGCCTGCACCCAGGGCTGCTCGATGGTGCCGTTGTCCTTGGCCCAGGCCAGGACGGTCTCCCAGAGCTGGATCATCCGGCCGCCGAGCGCGGCCAGCGCGACCCGCTCGTGGTTGAGCTGGGCGGTGATCAGCCCCCAGCCGCCGTTCACCTCGCCGACGACCTCATCGGCGGGCACCCGGATGCCGGAGTAGTAGGTCGCGGTGACGCTCATCCCGCCGACGGCCTTGATCGGGCTCCAGGTGTAGCCGGGGTCCTCGCACGGCACGATCAGGATCGAGATGCCCTTGTGCTTGGGGGCCTCGGGGTCGGTGCGGCAGGCGAGCCAGACGTAGTCGGCGGTGTTGCCGCCGGTGGTGAAGATCTTGTTGCCGTCGACCACGAACTCGCCGGTCGACTCGTCGCGCACCGCGCGGGTCGACAGCGACGCCAGGTCGGTGCCGGCGTCGGGCTCGGTGTAGCCGATCGCGAAGACGATGTCGCCGGTGAGCATGCCGGGCAGGTACTTGGCCTTCTGCTCCTCGGTGCCGAACGCCATCAGCGTCGGACCGACGGTGTTGATGGTGACCAGCGGGAACGGCACGCCGGCGCGCTGCACCTCGTCGTAGAAGATGAACTGCTCCTCGGCGGTCAGCCCGCGCCCGCCGTACTCGGTCGGCCAGCCGACGCCCAGCCAGCCGTCGCGGCCGAGCATCTTGACGACCTCGCGGAAGCGCGGGCCGCCGGCGCCCTGCTCGCCGACCTCGCGCCGCTCGTCGTCGGGCAGCAGGGCGGCGAAGTAGGCGCGCAGCTCCTTGCGCAGCGCCTGCTGCTCCGGTGTCTCACGAAGGTCCACGGGTGGCTCCTGTTCCGAGGTACGGCGGGGCGCGCGACGGAGACGGGGCTCGACCGACGGCGCAGTAGACACATGTTAACCACGCGTCTATCCGTCCGTCTATGGCGCGGGTAGGCTGGTCGGCATGGAAGGTCCCCGCGTCGTGCGCCACGTGCTCTCCCCCGCCCGGGCGGCCACCCGCGACAAGCTCATCGCCGCCGCCATCGAGCTGGCCAGCGAGGGCGGGTACGACGCGGTGGCGATCCGGCCGGTGGCGGCCCGCGCGGGGGTCTCGGTGCCGACCGCCTACCAGCACGTCAGCTCCAAGGACCAGATCCTCACCGAGGCGCTGATGGCGCTCGGCCAGCGCTCCGCCGAGGGGGTGCGCCAGCGCCGCCCGCGCGGCGACTCGCCGGCGGACCGGCTGAGCGCGGTCTTCGCCCGGATCATGCGCGAGGCCGCCGACAAGCCGCTGCTCTACCAGGCGCTCTACCGCGCCTACGTCGCCAGCGCCCCGGCCCTGCTGGAGTCCGACGCCCAGGTCGGCTTCGGCCCCGAGCGGGCCACCTGGATCGGCGACACCCTGCGCGCCGGCGACACCGCCGGCCACTCCGACGCGGACCTCGAGGCGGCCGCCCGGATCCTCAGCACCCTGTTCCTCGGCGCGATGATCGGCGTGGCCGCGGGCCGCCCCGTCGACGAGGTCACCGCGCTGCTCGACGACGCCGTACACCGACTGCTGCCCGGAGGCACCCGATGACCCAGACCACCTCCCCCGCCACCACCTTCGGTGCGCTGGTCGAGGCGCGCGGCGAGGACGACTCCGTCGCGCTGCACTTCGAGGACCGCAGCTGGACCTGGCGCGAGGTCGTCGCCGAGGCCCGGCTGCGCGCCGGCCTGGCCGCGTCGCTACGCCGCGAGGGCGAGCCGTGGCACGTCGGGCTGTTCCTGGAGAACACCCCCGAGCACCTCTTCTGGTGGCTGGGCGCCGCGCTGTCGGGGATGAGCGTGGTCGGGCTGAACCCGACCCGCCGTGGCGCCGAGCTGGCGCGCGACGTGACCTTCACCGAGTGCCAGCTGCTGGTCGTCGACGACGCGCGGGCTCCGCTGCTCGACGGCGTCGACCTGGGGCCGAGGCTGGACGGCCCGCGGGTGCTGCGCGTCGGCGCCGCGTCGTACGACCAGGCGCTGGCGGGGGCCACCCCGCTGGCCACCCAGGAGGTGGCGCCGGAGACGATCCTGTCGCTGATCTTCACCTCGGGCACCACCTCGGCCCCCAAGGCGGTGATCTGCACGCAGGCGCGGATGGGCCGGATCGCGCGCCAGCAGGTCGAGCGCCGCGAGCTCACCGGCGACGACGTGTTCTACGTGGTGATGCCGATGTTCCACTCCAACGCGATCATGGCCGGCGTCGCGCCGGCGGTGTGCACCGGCGGCACGCTGGTGCTGCGGCGCCGGTTCTCCGCCTCCGGGTTCCTGCCCGACGTGCGCCGGCACGGGGTGACGTTCTTCAACTACGTCGGCAAGCCGCTCAACTACGTGCTCGCCCAGCCCGAGCGCCCCGACGACGCCGACAACACCCTGCGGATCTGCTTCGGCAACGAGGCCAGCGAGCGTGACATCGCGGAGTTCTCCCGGCGCTTCGGCTGCCGGGTGATCGACTCGTTCGGCTCCAGCGAGGGCGAGATCGCCATCCAGCGGGCGCCCGGGACGCCGCCGGGCTCGCTGGGCCGGGCGCCGGAGGGCACGATCGTGGTCGACCCCGCGACCGGGGTGGAGTGCCCGCGGGCGCGCTTCGACGGGTCGGGGCGCCTGCTCAACGGCGAGGAGGCGACCGGGGAGATCGTCAACACCGTCGGCGTAGCGCTGTTCGAGGGCTACTGGCGGAACCCCGAGGCCGAGGCCAGCCGCACCCGCGGTGGCTGGATCTGGTCGGGCGACCAGGCCTACCGCGACGACGAGGGCTGGTTCTACTTCGCCGGGCGCAACGGCGACTGGCTGCGCGTGGACGGCGAGAACCTCGCCGCCGCGCCCATCGAGCGGCTGCTGGGCCGCTTCCCCGGGTTCGCGGCCGTGGCGGTGCTCGCCGTACCCGACGAGACGGTCGGCGACCAGGTCCTCGCCGTCGTCGAGATGACCCCGGGCGCCGTCTTCGACCCCGACGCGTTCGGAGCGTTCCTGCAGGCCCAGCCCGACCTCGGCACCAAGTGGCCCCCGCGTTACGTGCGGGTGGTCGAGGAGATGCCGCGCACCGCCTCCAACAAGCTCCTCAAGCGCGCGCTGCAGGGCACCGCGAGCGGTGAAGCGGTCTTCGAGCGCGTCGGCAGCACGCTGACCTACCGCTGAGCGGCCCGGCGGTCGAACGGGGGCCCAGAGCGGAGAGGCCACCGGGACCCACGATCGCTCCTGGGGCCCCTGAGGCAGTGCGTGCTGTCAACCACTCAGGAGCCCGGCGCCTCGAACCAGTCCCACTCCCACGGCGTGATCGTGCGGTACGGCGAGCGCAGCAGCGCCGTGAGCCCGGGCCGGTCGGGGTCGGCCTCGACCAGCCGGTCCAGCTGGCCGGCGACGTCCACCGGGTCGGCCTCGCAGTAGTACAGCGTGACCCGGAGCCGGCCGGGGTCCCGGACGCCGGCGAGCGCCGCGGCGTCGTCGCCGTCCCGCGGGGCCACCGAGACCTGACGGCTGGCGAAGGTCCAGGCGCCGACGACGCCGGGCAGCGCGACGACCGACGGCACCCGCACCGTGTGCAGGTGGGCGAAGGCCCGCTCGGCGTCGGCCGAGCCGGGCTCCTCGACGCGGTGCACCTCGGCCAGCACGCCGCGCACCGGGCGGAACGGCAGCGCGGACACCGAGATGCCGATCGCCGGGTCGACCCAGCCCTGCACCGGACGGAACATCCCGGTCAGCCGGCGCTGCGTCCAGGCGAGCTCGGGGCGGCGCCCCTGCTGCAGGGTGGTGTCACCGAGGTCGGACCACTGCGCGATGCTCGCCGCGGCGGGCTCGCGGAACCAGTACATCGCGAGGTACTGCGCGGCCGAGAGGGTCGGCGCGAGGTCGGCCCCCGACGCCTCGCGGCACTGCGGCGTGCGGACCCAGCGTTCGCCGTGCAGGACGCCGGGCAGCGCGAGGTTCTCGGGGCGGTGGTCGAGCTGGTGCCAGGCGTTGTAGTCGCGGTGGCGATCCGGGTCGGTCACCTCGGGGAAGGACAGGAAGACCCGGGTGGAGCGGTCGAGGACGGACATCTAGGAGACGTACCCTTCCGGCTTGCCCCAGGTGGCGCTGCGGGTGGTGTCGCGGTCGACGAGCACGCAGCGGGTGCCGGTGAAGTTCGTCGGCATGCACTTGTTGCAGTGGATGCACAGCGACGGGGTCGCCGGGTCGCGCTGGATCTTGTTGACCAGGTCGGGCTCGCGCAGCAGCGCGCGGGCCATCGCGACGAACTGGAAGCCCTCGGCCATCGCCAGGTCCATCGCCGCCTTGTCGGTGATCCCGCCGAGCAGGATCATCGGCAGGTCCACGGCGTCGCGGATCTGGCGGGCGTCCTCGAGCAGGTAGGCGGCGCGGTAGGGGTAGGCCTTGATCAGCGACTTGCCGATCAGCTTGACGCCGAAGCGCACCGGCTGCGGCATCACCGCCGCGAACTCCTCCAGCGGCGCCTCGCCCTTGAACAGGTACATCGGGTTCTTCAGCGACGACCCGGCGGTCATCTCCAGGGCGTCGACGCTGCCGTCGGCCTCGATCCACTGCGCCACCGGGATCGCCTCGTCGAGCCAGAAGCCGCCGGGGTACCCGTCGTCCATGTTCATCTTGGCGATGATCGCGACCCGGTCCCCGACCGCGTCGCGCACGGCGCGCAGGATCGCGCGCGGGAACCTCGCCCGGTTCTCCAGCGATCCCCCGTAGGCGTCGGTGCGCTTGTTGAGCGCCGGGCTCAGGAACGAGCTCGGGAGATAGTTGTGGCCCAGGTGCACCTCGACCGCGTCGAAGCCCACCTCGATGGCCCGGCGCGCCGCCTCCGCGTGCGCCTCGACCACCCGCTCGATGTCGGCGACGGTGGCCGCGCGGGTGATGCTCTGGGTGACCAGCGACATCTGCCGGCTGGGCGCGATCGCCGGCAGCCGGTTCGCCTTCGCCCCGGCGACCGGCCCGGCGTGGCCGATCTGCGCCGAGACGGCGGCGCCGTGCGCGTGCACGGCGTCGGTCAGCCGGCGCATCCCAGGCGCGGACTCGTCGTTCCAGAGCAGCTGGTGGCGATCCGTGCGCCCCTCGGGGGCCACCGCGCAGTAGGCCACGGTGGTCATCGCGACCCCGCCCGCGGCGTACCCGACGTGGAAGTCCACGAGGTCCTGGGTGACCAGGCCCTGGTGGCTCAGCCCCTCGTACGTCGCCGCCTTGATCACCCGGTTGCGCAGGGTGAGCGGGCCGAGCCGGGCCGGAGCCAGTACGTCGGGCAGCGCGGATGCGTCGGGCGTCGAGGTCACGCGCCCGACCCTAGGGGACATTCGCCTGCCGTGCCGGGGATCACGCCACCGCAGGCCGGCGCCGGGGTACCGCGGTTGGGCGGCAATGTCACCATCGCCCGAGATCGTCTCGACCGCACACACTGACTCGACCGCACACTGAGGAGAGCATGCGCCCCCGACCACCCGCCGCAGGGAGCACACGTCGCCAGCCACCCGCACCGGGTGAGCTCTGCCGGCCCGGGAGGCGCTGGTGAACGGGATCCTGGACTGGCTGGTCTGGGTGATGCGCACGATCGGAGCCCCGGGCGTGGGCCTCGCGACCGCCGTGGAGACGGTCTTCCCGCCGGTCCCCTCCGAGGCGGTGCTGCCGCTGGCCGGGTACACCGCGAGCCTGGGGCACTACAGCCTGCTCGCCGCGATCCTGTGGGCGACCGCGGGCTCGCTGATCGGGGCGCTCGTGCTCTACTACGCCGGCGCGATGCTGGGCGCACAGCGGCTCGGCGCGATCGCCGAGCGGATCCCCCTGCTGCACGCCCGCGACATCCACCGCTCGATCGACTGGTTCGACCGGCACGGGCGCTCCGCGGTCTTCCTCGGCCGGCTGGTCCCCGGGGTGCGCAGCCTGATCTCGATCCCCGCCGGCGTGAACCGGATGCCCTGGCCGCAGTTCGTCGGCTACACCACGGCCGGCAGCCTGCTGTGGAACGCGGTGCTGATCTCGGCCGGCTACGAGCTGGGCGCGCGCTGGCACCTGGTCGAGGGGTACCTGGGCGACATCTCCAACGTCGTCTACGTGCTGCTCGCCCTCGCCGTCGGGTGGTTCGTGGTCCGTCGGTGGCGACGACGCCACCACCCCCACCACGAGGCCCCCGAGTGAGCTGGGTCAGCCGCGCTCGCGCAGCGCGGTGATCAGCCGCTCGGTGCGGTCCTCGCCCTCCACCAGCTGGCGCAGCAGCCACAGCCGCAGCACCGCCGCGACGGCCGCACCGACGTACAGCGCCGCGCCCGTGACGCTGAGCGCCACGCAGCAGAGCGCCAGGATGATGCCGGAGCTGATGTCGCGGGTGTCGTCCTGGGACAGGGAGGCCTGGTAGGCGACGAACGCGCCGACCACCCCGCCGACCATCAGCAGGACGCCCAGCACCCGCAGCGGCCGGTCCGACCTGGAGCCGTCGGACCTCAGCTTGAGCCGGGACACGTCGTCGTGGAACTCGGTGCGGCGCTCGTCGGTGAGCATGGTCAGCCTCCCAGGTAGGTGGTGGAGAGTTCGTGCTCGATCTCGGCGGGTGCGCCGACCTTCACGACCCGGCCGCCGATCATCAGCGCCGCGGTGTCGGCGAGAGGGAGGACGACACGCGCGAACTGCTCGGCGACGAGGATCGAGATTCCCTCCTCGGCCAGCGCGGCCACCGTCTCGTACATCTGCGAGACCACCATCGGCGCCAGGCCCATGGACAGCTCGTCGAGCAGCAGCACCACCGGGTCGGTGCCCAGCGCCCGCGACAGCGCGAGCATCTGCTGCTCGCCGCCCGACATCGAGCCGGCCAGCTGGTTGCTCCGGTCGCCCAGACGCGGGAAGCGGGCGAACGCGGCCTCCTCGATCTGCCGGCGGCCGGCTCCGGTGCCGGTGGCCAGCCAGAGGTTCTCGCGCACGGTCAGGTTGGGGAAGACGCCGCGGCCCTCGGGGATCGCGCAGATCCCGACCCGCGCGGCCTGGTCGGCGCTGATCCCGTTGAGCCGCCGACCGGCCACCCGCAGCTCCCCGCCGGTGGGGGCGATCAACCCGGCGCAGACCCTCATCGTGGTGGTCTTGCCGCCGCCGTTGGGGCCCAGGAGCGCCACCACGCGGCCGGCGCCGACGCTCAGGTCCACCCCGTGCAGCACCTCGATCGCGCCGTACGACGCGCGGACGCCGACCAGCTCGAGCACCGGCTCAGCCTCCGGCTCGGCGGCGCCCACCGGGCTCGGCGCGGACACGCTCATGCCACCGCCTCCGCTCCGATGTAGGCCTCGATGACGGCGGGTGAGGCCTGCACCTCGGCGGGCGTGCCGGAGGCGATGAGACGTCCCTGGTCGAGGACGTGGATGCTCGTGCACAGGCTCATCACCAGCGGGAGGTCGTGCTCGACCAGGCAGATCGCCAGTCCGTCGGCGGCGAGCCCGCGCAGCATCGCCTCGAACGCCGCGGTCTCCTGCTCGGTCTGGCCCGAGGCCGGCTCGTCGAGCAGCAGCAGCCGCGGGCCGGTCATCAGCGCTCGGGCGACCTCCACGACGCGCGCCCGCCCGGTCGCGATGTCGGAGACGTCGAGGTCGGCGATGTCGCTGAGCCCGGTGAGCTCCAGCACCCGCTCGGTCTCGGCGTCGACGTCGATGCGCCGGCGGTGGCTGGAGCGGACGATGTCGCCGGCGACCCGGACGTTGTCGCGCACCGAGAGGGACAGGAACAGCTCCAGGCGCTGGAAGGTGCGCGCCACCCCCATCCGGGCCCGCCGGCCCGGGGAGAGCCCGGTGACGTCGCGGCCCTCGAGCAGGACCCGTCCCGCGGCCGGGCGCTGCATCCCGGTCATCGTGTTGAACAGCGTGGTCTTACCGGCCCCGTTGGGGCCGATCAGCCCGGTGACGGTGCCGGCAGCGAGGGTGAGGCTCACGTCGTCGACGGCGGTGTTGCCGCCGAAGTGGACGCTGATCCCCTCCGTGCTGAGCAGGGCGGGGGGCTCAGACGGGGGCATGGCGGGTCTCCTCGCGGGTGGGGTCGGCGGCGTGCCGCCCGGGTGGCGCCTGGTGCGGGTCGAGGCCGGCCCGGGCGCCGACGAGGGAGTGCGTCGGCAGCCCGAGGGCGCGGTCCAGCGACTCGGCCAGGTCGTCGGGGTAGGGGGCGTCGAGGCCCACCAGCTCCGGCGGGGTCGGGTGCCGGGCCCCCAGCTCGGCGGGCGTGAGCACCGCGCCGGGCATGATCCGCTCCGCCAGCGCCGGGTAGCCCAGCCAGAGCGCCAGGCTCAGCGTCGAGAACAGCCAGGTGTTGAGCGCGCCCGCATAGGCCAGCGCGTAGAGGACCACCTGGACGCCCAGCGCGCCGTACAGCACCGGGCGGGCCGCCCGGACGCGCCGGTAGCCGGCGAAGATGTCGTGGACGAGGCCGGAGGGGTTCCTCGCCACCCCGATCCCGACCAGGGCGATGCCGACCGTGACCAGGTGCGAGAGCAGGGAGAACGTCTCGGCGTAGTCGGGGTGGCTGATCGAGAGGTCGTTGAACGCGCCGCCGGTGAGGGTGAACCCGATCCCCGCCATCAGGCCACCGAAGAGGGCGCCGCTGACGTAGCCGATCCCACCCACCACGGTGAGCATCACCACCGACAGGCTGATCGTGATCAGGAACGTGTCGGCCGAGACGGTGCTCAGCGCCATCGCCATCATCAGCCCGCCGAGACCGGCGATCGCCGAGGAGAGGCTGAAGACGCTGAGCTTGAGCCACACCAGTCGCTGGCCGAGCATCGCCGCCGCGACCGGGCTGTCCTTCATCGCGGCCAGCCGGCGCCCGTACCCGCTGTTGCGCAGCGCCACCACGCCCACCGCGAGCGCCGAGAACACCACCGCGTAGACGACCAGCGCCACGTCCTGGTCGGCCAGGTCGAGCGGGCCCACCTCGAGCGCCGGCACCACCAGCACCCCGCCGGGGAACACCGTGAACGTCTGCCCGAACAGCTCGTGCTCGGTGGTGTCGCGCAGCACCATCGTGGAGACGAAGACGCCGAAGGCCATCGTGGCGAGGGCCAGGTAGAGGCCGCGCAGCCGCAGGGCGGGCAGCGCCACCAGGGCGCCGACCACGGTGGCCGCGAGGACGCCGAGGACCAGGCCACCGATCGACATCCGGGTCTCGAGCCCCTCACCGGAGTGGCCGAGGTGGAAGGCGACGATGGTGGCCACGGCGCCCAGCGAGACCGGCGCCAGGTTGATCTCGCCGGCATAGCCGGTGAGCAGGGTCAGGGACAGCGCGATCACCGCGAAGGCCAGACCTGTGAGCAGGCCGCCGACCGAGGAGGAGTCGATCAGCTGGCGCAGGGCGAGCACGGCGAGCACCAGCACCAGCCCCCAGCGGGCGGCCTGGCGCACCGACGGCGCGCGGTAGCGCTCCCGGGTGCGGACCGCGGCGGTGCGCAGCCGGTCCTGGGGCAGCACGACCAGCACCACGAACAGCACGATCATCGGCAGCGCCACACGCAGGTTGTTCACCCACGGGTCGGTCGGGGCGTAGGCGACCAGGTACGTCGCGCTCAGCCCGAGCACCATCGCGCCGGCGAACGTGCGCGGGATGCTGCGCAGCCGGCCGAACATCGCGGCCGCGAAGGCGTCGATGACCAGCAGGGTCAGGGCGTCGGCCGAGAGCGCGCCGCCCCCGACCGGGGTGATCAGGATCCCGGCCAGCACGGCGAGGGTGGACCCCAGCGCCCAGGAGAGGGCGGCGACCCGCTCGGGATCATGGCCGTTGAGCCGCAACAGGTCGGGGTCGTCGACCACCCCCCGCATCACCACGCCGACCCGCGAGCGGGTGAAGAGCAGCCGCAGACCGAACGCGATCACCACGGCGGCCACCAGGCACAGGATCTCGTGGTAGCTGACCACCACCTCGCCCAACCGGATCTCGGCGGTGGGCCCGAAGAACATCTCCACCACCCGGGCCTCGTCGGGCGACCAGAACCAGTGCGACAGCGAGACGAACCCGAGCAGCACGGCCACCGTGACCACGATCTTGGTGACCTCGGCGGTGTCGCGCAGCCCCCGCATGATCACCCAGTGCAGGGCGAAGCCCATCAGCGGCCCGACCAGCCCCAGCACGATCAGCACCGAGACCAGGGTGGGCAGCTGCCAGCCGTAGTGCAGCTGCCAGAACAGGAACGCCCCGATCATGGCCTGCGCGCCGTGCGCGAAGTTGAAGATCCCGGAGGTGTTGTAGGTCAGCACCAGCCCGGAGGCCGCGATGGCGTAGACCGAGCCCAGCACCAGCCCCAGGACCGTGAACGTCAGGAAGGTGGTCATGCCGGCCGGCTCAGGCGGACGGCACGAGGATGTCGTCGGTGAGGAAGTCGGTGGCGATGCGGTCCTCGTTGAGCTCGATGCCCCACGTGGACTTGTCGGTCTCCTTGATGAACGCCTCGTCGCAGGTGAACTCGCCGCGCTCGGCCGGCGAGATCTGCTTCCAGTCACCGCCGTCGAGCTCCATCACGACCGCGCAGCTCATCGACTCGTTGGCACCCGGGTCCGAGGGAGCGTGCAGTCCGCCGCCGTCCCACTCGTGGATCTGCGAGAGGGTGTCGACCATGCACTGGCGGGTCAGGTCCGAGCCGCACTCCTTGGCTGCGGTCGCCCACAGCAGGAAGGCCGAGGTGGCCTGCATGCCCAGCTGCGAGCGCTTGCCGCCGGACTCCTCGATCAGCTCCAGGTACTGCGCGACGGCGGGGACGACGTCGGCGTTCTCGAACGGCTGGAACTGCAGCCCCACCACCACGTTGTCGCCGGCGCCGGACTTGGCGTTCCAGCTCGAGACGTCCTCGTCGTACCAGGTCGACTCACCGACCACCAGCGGGTCCGCGCCGACGCGGTCCATCGCCTCCATGAAGCTGAACAGCCGGGCGTCGGGGTTGTCGGTGACCCAGAGCGCCTCCACGCCGCACTCCTTGAACTTCTCGGCGAACGGCACGTAGCTGGCCTCGCCCTCGGAGGCGATGGTCACGCCGCAGTCCTTGGGCGTGGCGCCCATGTCGCCCAGCACGGCCTCGACCTTGACCAGCCCCTGGGTGACGGCCGCGGAGGTGCTGCGCACGAAGTCCATGTTCTCGAGGAACTCGGGGTACTCCTCGCCGATGGTGGTCAGCATCGCGCCATTGAACCGGTCGACGGGGAAGGGGACGGGCTCGTACTTCATCGGCCCCATCGAGACGGCCGGGCCGATCGCGAAGCCGGGCACCGTGGGCATCTTGCACTTGACCCGGTGGGGCTCCGCGGCGATGTCCATGGCGAAGCCCTGGCCGACCATCATGAAGTCGGACTTGCACGACTGCTGCATCACGCTGGCGGCGTTCATGTACGCCGCGTCGTACTGGTTGCCCTTGATCTCGCGCCCGTTGATGCCGCCCTGGGAGTTGCACCAGGCGATCATCGCCGTCATCGCGTCGCCCATCTCCTGCAGCAGCCCCGGCCGCGCGCTGAAGCCGCGGTCGTCGCCGTAGCCGATGGTGATCGCGTCGTCGGTGATCCCCTGGTCGGTCGCGCCGGAGGCGTCGCCGTCGCCGCAGGGCGACTCGAGCTCACCGAAGAAGCCCTCCTTGACCTCGGCCCTCTGGTTGCCCTGCTCACCGCCCGCGTCGGTCTCCGAGCGGTCGGATCCGCACGCGCTGGCGGCCAGCGCGAGGGTGATCGCGACCACGGCAAGCCTGGCGCTCCTGGGGTGTCTCATGAGGCAGCTCTCCTTCTCGCGGACCGCCGGCCGGCGGCGGGCACATCATTGGGTGTGATGCACGCCACGCCGCCGGCGGCTCCCGCTCAGTGGGATCTCCGGTACAGCCCTCTCGGCGACCTGTTACGCCCCTCGGGTCGGCGGATGTGTCCGCGCAGCGCGGAGCGGGCTGGGCCAAAGAGCGGTGACCTGCCCCACAGCCTGTCTATAGTCAGGCGCGTGAGCCCCCTCGTGACCGACACCGAGCCCTCACCGGCGCACTCCGTCTCGATCGTCGTCCCGGTCTACCGCGGGGAGCAGCACCTGGAGCAGCTCTGCGCGGAGATCGAGGCGCTGACCGCTCCGCAGTGCTCGCCGGACGGGAACCCCTACCGGATCGTCGAGCTGCTGTTGGTCCACGACTGCGGCCCGGACGACTCCGCCACCGTGATCCGCCGCCTCGCCGGCGCGCACGACTGGGTGCAGCCGGTGTGGCTGAGCCGCAACTTCGGCCAGCACGCCGCAACGCTGGCCGGCATCGCCTCCAGCCGCGGCGAGTGGATCGTCACCCTCGACGAGGACGGCCAGCACGACCCCGCCGACATCGGCCGGCTGCTGGACTCCGCGCTGCAGCACGGCGCCCCGTTGGTGTACGCCGCCCCGGTCAACGCCGCCCCGCACTCGCTCTTCCGCCGGGCCACCTCCCGGGCGTCCAAGCGCCTGGTCAACGTGCTGAGCGGCGGCGCGGACGCCTCGGTCTTCCACAGCTACCGGCTGGTGCTCGGCGAGGTGGGGCGCAGCGTGGCGGCGTACGCCGGTCAGGGCGTCTACCTCGACGTGGCGCTGGGCTGGGTCGCCGGCGCGCCCGCCACCGCCCCGGTGAGCCTGCGCGACGAGGGTGAGCGCCAGTCCGGCTACCACCCCCGCGCGCTGCTCTCGCACTTCTGGCGGATGGTGCTCACCAGCGGCACCCGGGCGCTGCGGATCGTCAGCGTGCTCGGCCTCGCGGTGGCCGTCCTGGGGGCGCTGCTCGCCCTCTTCCTGGTCGTCGACTACCTCGACGGCGGCTCCGACGTGCAGGGCTGGACGTCGCTGATGGTGATCACCCTGCTGTGCTCGGGGTGCGTGCTCTTCGCGCTCGGGGTGATCGCGGAGTACGTCGGCGTCGCGGTGAGCATGGCGATGGGCCGCCCGCCGTACCTGATCGGCAGCGACCCTGCGACCGGCCCGCTGGGGCGACGGGCTCGCCATGACGTCCCCGACTAGCCCCACCCACTGGGTCGTCGGCAGCGGTGGCCTGCTGGGCGGCGCCGTGGCCCGCCAGGCCGCGCGCTCCGAGCTGGCCCTGCACACCACCGCCGTCCCGTGGGGCGACCCGAGGACCGCGCTCGACACCCTCGAGGGCGAGGCGTGTCAGCTGCTCGACACCCACCCGCACGTGCGCCTGCTGTGGTGTGCCGGCGCGGGGGTCGTCGGCACCTCGCCCGAGGAGCTCGCCGGCGAGCTCGAGCTGCTGACCGCGTTCGTCGACCGGCTCGCGGCGGCGCTGGCGTGCCGGCCCGAGGCGTCGGTGTCCTTCTTCCTCGCCTCCTCGGCCGGCGGCGTCTACGCCGGGTCGGCGGACGGCCCGTTCACCGAGAGCACCCGCCCCCGCCCCCTCGCGCCGTACGGCGAGGCGAAGCTGGCCGCCGAACAGGTCCTGACCCGATTCGCCGAGCAGACCGGCTCGTCGCTGCTGATCGGCCGGATCGCCAACCTCTACGGCCCCGGCCAGGACCTCCGCAAGGCCCAAGGGCTGATCTCGCAGCTGTGCCGCTCCCAGCTCCAGCGTCATCCGCTGATGGTCTACGTCCCCCTCGACACGGCGCGCGACTACCTCTACGTCGACGACGCCGCCCAGATGGTGCTGGCCGCGATGCCGCTGGTGGAGGCGGGCGACGAGGTGGTCGTGAAGATCCTCGCCTCCGGGCGGGCCACCGCGCTGGCGGCGATCATCGGCGAGCTGCGCCGGCTGACGAACCGCCGTGCGCCGATCGTCCTCGGCGCCACCCCGCAGTCCCGGCTCCAGGCCTCGCAGCTGCGCTTCCGCTCGGTGGTCCTGCCGGAGGTCGACCGACTGGCCCGCACCCCCCTGCCGGCCGGCATCCACGCCACCTACCAGCACATCGCCGCCGAGCTGCGGAGGCCCGCGTGAGCGCTCCACGCCGCGCCGGGCTGGCCGCTGTGCTGCGCCGCGAGCAGGTGCGCTTCCTGGCCGTCGGCGCGGTGAACACCGCGGTCGGCCTGGGCAGCTTCGCCGTCCTCTACGAGCTGGCCGGCGGGGTGCTGCACTACCTCGGCGCCCTGCTCCTGGCCTACGCGATCGGGACCGTCGTCGGCTTCGTGCTGCATCGGCGCCTGGTCTTCGACGTGCGCGGTCAGCTGATGGTGGACTTCGCCCGCTACGTCGGGGTCCAGGTGGCGGCGTTCACGCTCAACTCGCTGCTGCTGCCGGTGCTGGTGGAGGGCGCCGGGCTACCGGTGCTGCCCGGTCAGGTGCTCGCGCTGGGCATCGTGGTGGTGGTGTCGTACTTCGGGCACAAGCTCATCTCGTTCCGCCGGCCGGGCCGGGAACCGGCGGGCGCCGTGCCACCACCACCACCGAGGAGCCGAACGGGAGGTCGCCTCGACCCAGCAGCCGGTCGTCGATCCTCCCCAGAGCGCTGAGCAGCCGGTCGAGTGCGGCCGGGGTGCGCGGCAGGGAGACCACGTCCGCCGCCTCGCCGGGCCCGCTGCGCCCGGCCGCCCGCTTGACCTTGCGGGCGAGGCGCTCGGCGGCGAACAGCGGGAAGGTCGAGGCGAACGCGTACGTCGCACGCCGTACCTCCAGGCCACCCGCCTCCAGGGCCGCCACGGCCCGCTTGCGGGTGTAGCGGCGGTGGTGGCCGTTCTCCTCGTCGAAGTCCGACCACGCCCACTCGTAGGCGGGCACCGACACGAAGAGGTGGCCTCCGGGTCGCAGCACCCGGGCCAGCTCGGCGACCGCGTGGCCCTCCGGGTCGCAGTGCTCGATCACGTCGAAGGCGCCGACCACGTCGAAGGAGCCGCTGCGGAACGGCAGCGCGAGCGCCGAGCCGCAGACCCCGGAGCCGGCCTCGAGGCCGCGCGGGTCGAGGTCGAGGGAGACGTGCTGGACCTGTCCCCGCAGCCAGCCCACGCTCGGGCCGTCCGCGCTGCCCACGTCGAGGACCCGCTCCCGGCCGCCCAGGTACGGCTCGAGGATGGTGCGCAGCAACGCCGAGCGCACGCGGTACCACCAGTAGTCGGACTGCTCGATGGAGGCGGAGCCGCCCCGGACCCCAGTCGCTGTCATGCTCGGTGACTCTAACGCCCGGTGCGCCTCGGCGCGCGGCATCTGTCGATGTCGCGTCCCGGTCACCGGAACCCCTGGCGCCGCCGAGCGTGCTGCCGATCACACTTCCGTGTAACCACCCCCCGTTCCTGAGGAGTCCGAGATGACCACCAGCGTCGACCCTGCTGCCGCGGCCGCCGCCATCATGGGCGGGCTGACCGGTCCCGGCGGCCCGTTCGAGCTGGTCACCGAGGACGTACTGGGCACGTCGCTGCCGGTCTTCCGCAACCGCGCCCGCGCGCTGCACGAGGTACTCGCCGAGTCCGTCGTGCACGGCGAGCGGGTCTACATCGCGACCCGCGAGGGCCGGCTGACGTTCGCCGAGCACGCCGCGCGCGTCTCCTCCCTGGCCGCTGCGCTGCGCGAGGAGTACGGCGTGCGCCCCGGCGACCGGGTGGCCATCGCCGCCGCGAACAGCGCCGACTGGATCGTGACGTTCTGGGCCACGGTCTCCATCGGCGCGGTCAGCGTCGGCTTCAACGCGTGGTGGTCGCCGCGCGAGCTGGTGCACGGCGTCACGAACTCCCGCCCGGTGCTGGTCGTGGCCGACGCCAAGCGCGCCGCCGCGCTCACCGAGACCGGCGTCGAGGTGATCAGCCTGGAGACCGACGTGCCGCGCCTGGTCGCGGCGTACCCGGACGCGGAGCTGCCCAGCGCGGACGTGGCCGAGGACGACCCGGCCGTCATCCTCTACACCTCGGGCACCTCCGGGAAGCCCAAGGGGGCGGTGCACACCCACCGCAACGTCTGCTCGGTGATCGAGTACCACCGGATGATGGACGCCCTGCAGGCGGCGTTCGGCGACCCGACCGACCCCCGGGACCGCACCTACCTGCTGGTCCTCCCGCTGTTCCACATCGCCAGCCTGCACAACCTGGCGATCCCCCGGCTCGCCACCGGCAGCAAGGTGGCGCTGCACCTGGGCGCGTTCGACGTGGACAAGGTCTGCCGGCTCATCGAGTCCGAGCGGATCACCAACTGGGGAGCGGTGCCGACGATGGCCAACCGGCTGCTCGAGCACGGTGACCTCTCCGCCTACGACCTCTCCTCGCTGCGCGCGTTCGCGCTCGCCTCGGCCCCCTCCTCGCCGGCGTTCAAGGACCGGCTCAAGGAGGGCCTGCCCTTCGCCAGCTCGCTGGTGGACAGCTACGGCCTCACCGAGTCGTGCACCGCCATCGCCGTGGCCAACCCGATGGACCTGGTCGAGGCGCCCGGCACGCTGGGCCGCCCGATCGTCGGCGTCCAGCTCGAGGTGCGCGACCACCTCGGCAACGCGCTCCCCGAGGGCGAGGAGGGCGAGATCTGCGTGCGCAGCGCCTTCAACATGCTCGGCTACTGGGAGAACCCCGAGGCCACCGCGCAGACGGTCCGCGAGGGCCGTTGGCTGCACACCGGTGACATCGGCATGCTCGACCAGGGCCGGGTCCGGCTCAGCAGCCGCCGCTCCGACCTCATCATCCGCGGCGGCGAGAACGTCTACCCCGCCGAGATCGAGGCGGTCCTGCTCGAGCACCCCGACGTCGAGGAGTGCCTGGTGATGGGCGTGCCCCACCCCGACCTGGGCCAGGAGGTCGCCGCGGTCGTCGTACCCAAGGAGGGCCACACGCTCGACACCGACGCCCTGCGCGCCTTCGCCGCCGAGCAGCTCGCCTACTTCAAGGTGCCCGCCCACTGGCGGATCAGCGCTGAGCCCCTCCCCCGCAACGCCACCGGCAAGGTCATCCGCACCGCCGTCCAGGCCTGACCCGGGCCCGGGGGCCGGCCCTGCCGCCGGTCCCCGGCCGCCAGCCCCGTCGCGGCCCCGTCGCGGCCAGCGCTGGGCCCAAACCCGCTTGTAACGCGGGGTTATGTACACCACCGCAGCGCTATTTCGCTGTGGTAGCGGGCATAACCCCGCGTTACAAGCGCCCCAGGCCCGCCGCCGCGCTCCGGGGGCGCTCGGGGCCGCGCTGGGGGCGGCGCTGGCTTCGGACCCGGCTGTAACGCGGGGTTATGCGCTCCACCACAGCGTTATTTCGCTGTGCCAGAGGGCATAACCCCGCGTTACAAGCGCGGCGGGCGTGCGGCGCGGGCGCGGCGCGGGGCCCGCACGTCGCCCCCGGGGTCAGCGGGGGCGGGCCACCATCTTGTTGATGAAAAGGCCCTCGGCGGAGACGCAGAGGGTGCCGTCGGCGGTGGTGATGGAGCCGACGGTGCGGATCTTGCGGCCCTCGATCGACTCCTGGCGCCCGGTGATCACCAGCTCCTCGAAGAGCGGGGTGGGGCGGTGGTAGCGCACGGTGAGCGTGCCGGTCATGCCGGACTCGCCGGCCCAGTCGTTCGCGACACCGAGGGTGTGGTCGAGCAGCAGCGCGGAGACGCCGCCGTGCACGTGCCCGGGCGGGCCCTGGTAGGGCAGGCCCAGGGTGACCACGCCGCGGATCGAGCCGTCGGCCTGGCCGACCAGCGCGAGCGGCGGGGCGATCGCGTTCTCGGGGCCGGTGACCGGGTCGTGGCGGGTGACGCCCTCGCCGGCCCACATGTCCACCAGGCGTACGTCGCGGGCCGGCGCACAGGCGTCGAGGTGGTCGGCCACGGCATGGAGCTGCTCGGCGATCCGGGTCATCTCCGCCTCGGTGCCCTCGCCCGCGCCCAGCAGCGAGGCCACCACCCGTCGGGCCGCCTGCACCGCGGCGTCGACGCCCTCGTTCTGCGGCTGAGCGCTGAGCTCGGGGGTGGGCCGGCGCCGACCGGCCCCCAGCACCAGGTCGGGACGGCTCATCAGGAGATCTCGGCGGTGGCGTGGCTGAGCACCGGGGCGCCGTCGCGCTCGGGGCAGGTCGCCGACAGCGCCAGCGTCGTACCGTCGCGCCACACCGACGTGGTGATCGACTCCCCCGGGCAGATCGAGCCGGAGAAGCGCACCGCCAGGCTGCGCAGCCGCGCGGCGTCGCCGTCGAGCAGGCCGTCGACGATCGCCTTCGCGACGATGCCGTACGACGCGAGCCCGTGCAGGATCGGCCGGTCGAAGCCGGCCGCCTTCGCGAACTCGGGGTCAGCGTGCAACGGGTTCAGGTCGCCGTTGAGGCGGTAGAGCAGGGCCTGACCGGGCGTGGTGCTCGACTCCAGCACCGCGTCGGGCTCCCGCTCGGGCGCGGTCCAGGTGGTGTCCGGACCGGGCTCGCCGCCGAAGCCGCCCTCGCCGCGGGCCCAGATCTGCATCTCGGTGGTCCACAGCGGCTCGCCGGCCTCGTCGGTGGCGGCGTTCTCCAGCACCACGACGGCGGCCTTGGTCTTGTCCCAGACGTGCTTGACCCGCGAGGTGATCGTGGCGGTCCCGGCCACCGGCAGCGGGCGGTGCACGCTCAGCGCCTGGCCGGCGTGCAGGATGCGGCGCAGGTCGATGTCGATGCCCGGCAGGCTGAGCCCGGGTGCGCCGACGTCACCGGCCGAGACGCCCTGGCCGGCGACCATCGCGAAGGTGGGCAGCACCTGCAGGTCGCGCTCGAAGGTCCAGCGCAGCTCGGGATCCAGGGCCGCGTCGCGACCCGCGCCCAGCGAGAGGTGGTAGAGCTGCACGTCGCGACGCGTCCAGCTGATCGGGCGGGTGGTGGGCTCGGCGCTCAGCGCCACGTCGAGATCGATCGGCATCGGGGTTCAGGCCTTCCAGCTGCGTGCGGGGGTCAGGAGGGGCGGGCGGCCAGCGTGCCCTTGGCCCAGCGGTAGTCCGCCTTGCCGGTGGGCGAGCGGAGGACCTGCTCGACGAAGGTCAGCGTGGCGGGCACCTTGTAGCCGGCGAGCATCGTGCGGCAGTGCGCGCGCACCTCCTCGACGGTGGCCTCGTGGCCGGGGCGCAGCTCGACCACCGCACCGACCCGCTCGCCGAAGCGCTCGTCGGGGACGCCGGCGACCAGCGCGTCCATCACCGCCGGGTGCGCCTTGAGCGCCTGCTCGACCTCCTCGGGGAAGATCTTCTCCCCGCCCGAGTTGATGCAGCCCGAGCCGCGGCCCAGGACGACGATCGTGCCGTCCTCCTCGACGCGCGCGAGGTCGCCGGGCAGGACGTAGCGCACGCCGTCGATGACGGGGAAGGTGCGCGCGCTCTTCTCGGGGTCGTTGAAGTAGGCGAGCGGGACGTGGCCGCTGCGGGCGAGCTGGCCGATCTCGCCGGGCGCCGGGGAGGCTCCCGACAGGCCGAGCTCGATGACCCGCACCGAGGGCTTCGGGCTGAGCCGCATCAGTCCGTCCTCGCCCAGCGCGACCTCGCCGTCCAGCCCGGACTCCGAGGCGCCGAAGCTGTTGCGGATCATCACCGAGGGCAGCTGCTCGTGCAGCTCGGCCTGCACGGCCGGGGACAGGATCGCCCCGCCCGAGCCGATCACGAACAGCGACGACAGGTCGTACTCGTCGCGGTGGGTGCGCAGCGTGTCGACCAGCGGGCGCACGATGGCGTCGCCCACCACGGTGACGATCTGGATCCGCTCCGCCTCGGTGAGGCGCAGCATCTCGAGCGGGTCGTAGGTGCGCATCAGCACCACGTGGCCGCCGCTGAACAGCGCCATGAACAGGCTGTAGCTCGCCGCCCCGTGCATCAGCGGGACCGTGATCAGGTAGTTCAGCACGCCGCTGTCGGCCGCCGCCGAAGCCACCGTCTCGAGGTCGGTGTGCGGCGGGCCGTAGGGGTTGCCGCCGGCCAGGCAGGCGATGAAGAAGTCCTCGTGGCGCCACACGACGCCCTTGGGCATCCCGGTGGTGCCGCCGGTGTAGAGCACGAACCGGGCGTCGGGGCTGCGCTCGGCCGCCGGCGGTACGTCGTCGGGCTGGGCGGCGAGGGCGGGCTCGTAGTCCGCGACGCTCACCCGGTCCGACCACGCCAGGCCGGCGTGGTCGACGTCGCTGTCGTCGGCCACCACCAGCACGTGGGCCAGATCCGAGCACTGGTCGACCAGCGGGGCCACCCGGGAGGTGAACTCGCGGCCCACCACGACCGCCGCCAGTCGGGCGTCGTTGAAGAGGTAGAGCAGCTCGTGCTCGGTGTAGCGGTAGTTGATGTTGATCGGCACCGCGTTGACCTTGAAGCAGCCGAGCATCGCCTCCACGTACTCCACGCCGTTGAGCAGGTAGAGCCCGACGTGGGCGCCTTCGCCGACGCCGACCGAGACCAGGTGCGCCGCGAAGGCGTTGGCCCGGCGGTCCAGCTCGGCGAACGTGCGGCGCTCCTCGCCACAGGCGAGGGCGGCGCGGTCGGGGACGGTGGCGGCGACCGCCTCGTAGAGGCTGGCAAGGTGGAGGGTCACGGGTGTGACATTGCCCGCAACCGCCGCGCGCAGGGCGTCGAGGGTCCCACTGAGTGGGGCGACCCCGCGGCCCGGGGAGCCGGCTCTCCTACCTTGCTGGAGGCCCGCCACCTCCCACCTCTCAGGAGCACCCCCATGAGCAGCACGAACCTCGCCGGCCGCGCCGCCATCGTCACCGGCGCCGGAGCGGGCCTGGGACGCGCCGAGGCACTCGCCCTCGCCGCGCAGGGCGCCAGCGTGGTCGTCAACGACATGGGGCCCGCGGCCGACGACGTCGTCGCCGAGATCGAGGCCTCCGGCGGCCGCGCCGTCGCCGTGAAGGGCGACGTGGGCGAGTGGAAGCTCGGCCAGGAGATGGTCGACGCCGCGGTCGACACCTTCGGCAGCCTCGACATCGTCGTCAACAACGCCGGCATCACCCGCGACACGATGCTGTTCAACCTGACCGAGGCCGACTGGGACGCCGTCATCCACGTGCACCTCAAGGGCCACGCCTCGCTCTCGCGCGCCGCCGCCGTGCACTGGCGCAACGCCAGCAAGGCGGCCGGCGGCCCAGTCTACGGCCGCGTGGTCAACACCTCCTCCGAGGCGTTCCTGTTCGGCCCCGCCGGTCAGCCCAACTACGGCGCCGCCAAGGCCGGCATCACCGCGCTCACGCTGTCCACGGCCAACGGGCTCTCGCGCTACGGCGTGCGGGCCAACGCGATCTGTCCCCGGGCGCGCACCGAGATGACCGCGGCCGTGTTCGCCGAGGGCGAGGCCGGCGGCCTCGACATCCTGGCGCCCGAGCGGGTGGCGACGTTCGTGTCCTACCTCGCCTCCCCGGCGGCCGAGCAGATCAACGGCCAGGTCTTCGTGGTGTACGGCGACATGGTCGCGCTGATGCACGCCCCCGAGGTCGAGCAGAAGTTCACCGCGCCGGAGGGCACCTTCTCCCTCGACGAGCTGGACGCGCAGGTCACGCCGTACTTCGCCGGGCGAGGAGCCCACGAGACCTACGCGGCGTACTCCGTCGCCAAGCTCGACACCACCGGCACCCAGAAGTAGTCCGGCGCCGGCTCAGTCCGCGCGGATCAGCTCGCGCACGTCGTCGAGCTCGCCGATCTCCTCGCGCAGGTCGGTGAGGATCCGGCGCAGCAGCCGCGAGACCTGCATCTGGGTGACGCCGAGCGCCGCGCCGATCTCGGCCTGGGTGGCACCGTCGACGAAGCGCATCTGCAGGATCCGGCGATCCCGTGCCCGCAGCCGGCGCACCACCGGGCGCAGCAGCACGCGCGCCTCGATCGCGTCGCGGTCCCCCTCGTCGTCGGTGGGGACCAGGTCGCCGAAGGAGGTGCTCTGGTCGCCCATCGGGGCGTCCAGGGACATCGTGGAGAAGCAGCCGTGCGCCTGCTGGGCCTGGCGGACCAGGTCCTCGCTCTCGCCCAGCACCTCCGCGATCTCGGCCGTGCTGCGGGGCTGACCCTCCCCCTCGGAGCCGGACTCGACCTCGAGCAGGCGACCCTGGAGCTCCTGGAGGCGGCGCGGCGGGCGGATCGACCAGGCCAGGTCGCGGAAGTACTTGCGCACCTCGCCGCGGATGGTGGGCACCGCGTAGGCCAGGAAGTCCAGCCCGCGGGCCGGCTCGAAGCGCTGGGCGGCCTTGACCAGGGCCATGCAGGCGACCTGCTCGAGGTCCTCGCTGGGCACGCCACGGTTGCGGTAGCGCCCGGCGATCGAGCGGGCAACGGGCAGGCTCAGCACCACGATCTCGTCGAGCGCCTCCTTGCGGTCCTCAGGGGTGCTCGCCGTGGAGGCGGTGTCGAACAGCTCTGCGATCCTGCGCTGCCGTGCATCGCGCGCAAGCGTTTCGTCGTTGAAGTCTCGGTGCGCCATGCACCAAGGTCTCCCCTGGTCTAGACAGATCAAAACCTCAACTTCTGCTTTTTCTTTCTCCGCGCGCTCAGTAGTGGTCGTGGGAGCGCAGGCTCGCCTCGGCGCCACCGTCGACGTAGATCACCTGGCCGGTGACGTGCGTGGGCTCCTCGCTGACCAGCCAGGCCAGCACCCGGGCCACGTCGTCGGCCTTCGCGTAGCCGTTGAGCGGCATCGGCACCGCCGCGTCCATCACGTTCTTCATCTCCGGGTCGGCGAAGAGCTCGTCGGTCATCGGGGTGAGCACCACGCCGGGCGCGACCGCGTTCATCGCGATCCCGGCGTCCGCCCATCCGGGCGACACGCAGGTGCGGCGCATCCACTGGGCCACCGCGGCCTTGGACGAGCTGTAGAGGAAGTATGCCCTGCTGGCCATCAGCTCGTCGGCGCGCGCCATCGCCTTGTCGCGGTCGCCCTCGAGCAGCAGCCGGACCAGGTCCGGGTCGTTGGGCTGGGTGCCCGCGATGGAGCCGACCAGCCCGACCCGGGGCGCGGAGGACGCGGCCAGCTCCTCGCGCAGCCCCTCGACCAGCTCGGTGGTGCCGAAGAAGTTCACGCTCGCGGTCTCGAGCACCGGCGCGGAGAGCCCGGCGCAGGTGACCAGCGCGTCGAGCCGGCCGGCGCAGGCGGCCTTGACCGCGGCGAGGGCGTCGGCGCAGCCCTGGGCGGTGGAGAGGTCGGCGACCACGTCGGCGTCGTGGCGGTCGACGGTGATCACCCGGTCCCCCCGCTGCTGCAGCTGGGCGGTCAGTGCGGCCCCGATGCCGGAGGCGGCTCCGGTGACGGCGATGGTGCGGGACATGGGGACTCCTGGGTGTGGTTCGCGGATGTGGGGGGCTGGGGGGCGAAGCGGGCTCAGATGTGCGCGCCGCCGTCGACACGCAGGTCGACGCCGGTCAGGTACGCCGCGTCGGGCGAGGCCGCGAACGCGATGGTGCCGGCGACCTTCTCCGGCTGACCGGTGTCGAGCTGCGGCAGGATCCGCATGAAGTAGGCGAAGTCGAGCTCGCCGAACTGCACGTTGCGGGTGAGCGGGGTGTCGATGGAGCCCGGCGAGATGCTCACCACCCGGACGCCGCGGCCGACCAGCTCTGCGGCCAGGCTCAGCGAGAACGCGACCACGGCGCCCTTGGAGGCGGCGTACGCGGTCATGTAGGGGTTGCCGTGGGTGGCCGCGACCGAGGCGACGTTCACGATCACGCCCTGCCGCCCGGGCTCGGTGGGGTCGGCGAGGTGCGGCACGGCCTCGCGACAGAAGAGCGCGGTGCCGACCAGGTTCACCTCGAAGAGCGCGCGCAGGTCCTCGACGGCGAGCTCGGCGATCGGCGTGGTGCGGTGCATGCCGGCGACGTTGACCAGCACGTCGATCCCGCCGAGCTTCGCCGCGGCCGCGGCCACCACGGCCACCACCCCGGCCTCGTCGGTCACGTCCACGACCGCGGTGACGATCTCCCCGGCCGCCTCGCCCTGGGCGCCCAGCGCGGCGACGGTCTCATCGAGCCCCTCGGCGTCGCGGTCCACGGCGAAGACCCGCGCCCCCTCCGCCGCGAGGCGCAGGGCGGTGGCGCGGCCGATGCCCGAGCCCGCCCCGGTGAGCAGGACGCGGGCGTCGCGGAAGCGTGGCATGGCGCGCACGCTAGGGCAGCGCCCGAGTGACCCGGCTCACTCGATCCCGGTGAACGGAAAGCCGCGCTCCACCGAGATCGGGGCGAGCAGCAGCCGGCAGGCGATGGCGATGTCGGCGAGGGCCTCCTCCTCGGTGGTGTGCCCGTTGAGCGTGGAGATCAGCACGCCGTACCAGCTCTGCTCGATCAGCCGGGCCAGGCGCACGTCGCGCTCGGTCGGCTCCTCGATGCCCGCGGTGCGCAGCACCACCTCCAGGAAGCGGGCGCTGGTCTGGGCGAAGGTGGAGTTGGTCACCGCCTGCGCGGCGTTGTTGGACTGCATCATCGCCAGCGCCAGGCGCGGGCGCTGAAGCAGCCGGCGGCTGGACACGATGAGCAATTCGAGCACGGCCTCGGCGGGGTCCTGGCCGGGCTGCGGCGGCGCGGTGATCGAGTCGAGCTGCTCGACCTGGGCGTGCAGGAGCGAGGCGAACAGGTGGGTCTTGGAGGGGAAGTAGCGGTAGAGCGTCGCGATGGCGACGCCGGCCTCCTTGGCCACGTCGTGCATCTGGACACGCTCGAGCCCGTGCTCGGCGCCCAGGCGCGCCGCCGCGCGCAGCATCCGCTGGTAGCGCAGCTTCTGCTCCGGCGACGACGGCTCGGCCGGCGTCCGCGCCTCGGCCACTCTCGGCACTAGGTCCCCCTCTGACGTACGTCGCCAGATGATCCGTCCCGCCCCGTGAGGTCACCGACGACCTTACCGGTCAGTGGGATCCAGATCACGCGGTGCCGCGGGCCTGGGTTTGGCTGCCGCCCGATCCCCCCTCAAGGAGCCACCGTGCCGGACCAGACCTCCACGCCCACCTCCCGCTCTGCTGCCGACGCCTACGACGTGGTCGTCGTCGGCTCCGGCGCCGGGGCCCTCACCGGCGCCTACCTGGCGGCGCGCGCCGGCCTGCGGACGCTGGTGCTGGAGAAGACCGACAAGCTCGGCGGCACCTCGGCGTACTCCGGCGCGGCCGCCTGGCTGCCCGGCACCCAGGTCCAGCAGCGCGCCGGCATCGGCGACTCCACCGAGTCCGCGCGCACCTACCTGCGGGCGCTGCTGGGCGAGGAGAGCGCCGAGCACCAGGAGGCGTTCGTGAGCACCGCGCCGGGGCTGGTCGCACGCCTGGAGGAGGACCCGCTGCTGGCCTTCGAGTTCCAGGCCTTCCCCGACTACTTCGACCGTGCGGGGCGGGTGCCCGGCGGCCGCTCGTTCATCCCGCTCCCCCTGCCCCTCGACGAGATCGGCGAGCGCGCCGCGCTGGTCCGTCCGCCCGTCGACCGCGACCGGGCCGGCAAGGGCCACCACCTCGGCCAGCCGATGACCCAGGGCCGCGCGCTGATCGGGCGGCTGCTGCTCGCCCTCGACGCCACCGGGAACGCGACCGTGCGCACCGGGGCCGCCGTCGACCGCCTGGTCGTCGAGGGCGACCGCGTCACCGGCGTGGAGGCGGCCACCGCGCAGGGCCGGGTCGTCTTCGGTGCCACCCGCGGCGTGCTGCTCGCCTCCGGGGGCTTCGAGCACGACGACGCGATGCGCGCCGAGCACGGCGTGCCCGGGGCCTCGGACTGGGCGATGGCGCCGGCCGGCACCAACACCGGCGAGCCGATCCGCGCGGCCGCGCAGAGCGGCGCGGCCCTCGCCCTGATGGACCAGGGCTGGTGGAGCCCCGGGCTGGCGATGCCCGACGGCACCGCGTCGTTCACGCTGGGCTTCCGCGGCGGGATCGTCGTCGACGCGCACGGGCAGCGCTTCGCCAACGAGTCGCTGCCCTACGACCAGATGGGCCGTGCCATGGCCGCCGACCCCGCACGCTGCCCGGCGCACCTGGTCTTCGACCACCGCGAGGGGGGCCGGCTGCCGGCGATCTCGCTGCCCGGCGGCACCCCCGAGGAGCACCTGGCCGCCGGCACCTGGCAGCGCGCCGAGACCCTGGGCGAGCTGGCCGCGCTGATCGGGGTCCCCGCCGACGCGCTCGAGGCGAGCGTGGCGCGGTTCAACGGCTTCGTGGCCGCGGGCGTCGACGAGGACTTCGGCCGGGGCGCCGACGAGTTCGACAACTACTTCGCCCGCCCGGTGCTGGTGCCGATCGACCAGGGCCCGTTCTACGCCGCCCGGCTGGTCCTCGCCGACCTCGGCACCAAGGGCGGCGCGGTCACCGACGTCGACGGCCGGGTGCTGCGCGCCGACGGCTCCGCCATCGAGGGCCTGTACGCCGCGGGCAACGCCAGCGCGTCGATGACCGGCGAGTTCTACCCCGGCCCCGGCATCCCCATCGGCACCGCGATGGTCTTCGCCTCCCGCGCCGTGGACGCCATGCTCGACTGACGCCATGCCCGACTGACGACATGCTCGACTGACCCGGCGCACGTTTCCCGCCGCTGGGGCGCACGTCACCCGCGATAACCCCGCGCCGGCCTCGCGCCGCGGGGGATAGTGGCCTTCTTCCGTTGAGTGGGACACTCCGCGCGACCCCTTCGGAGCGGTTCCACACTGCAAAGGAAGACAACCGCCCCCCGGATGGAGACGCACCATGACCGCTGTCAACGACGAGGTCCGCAAGATCGAGGCGGACGCCGCACCCACGCGCTTCGCCCGTGGCTGGCACTGCATCGGCCTCGAGAAGGACTTCGTGGACGGCAAGCCCCACCAGATCATGGCCTTCGGCGAGAAGCTGGTCGTGTTCGCGGGCGAGGACGGCAAGGTCAACGTGCTCGACGGCTACTGCCGCCACATGGGCGGCGACCTGTCCCAGGGCGAGGTCAAGGGCAACGAGATCGCCTGCCCCTTCCACGACTGGCGCTGGGGCGGCGACGGCCGCTGCAAGTCGATCCCCTACTCCCGCCGGGTGCCGCTGCGCGCGCGCACCGCGGCCTGGCCGACGATGGTCCAGGACGGCATGCTCTTCGTCTGGAACGACCCCGAGGGCAACCCGCCGCCGGCCGACGTGACGATCCCGCGGATCCCGGCCTACGAGGACGACAGCTACACCGACTGGGTCTGGTACACCACCACGATCGAGGGCGCGAACTGCCGCGAGATCGTCGACAACGTCGTGGACATGGCGCACTTCTTCTACGTGCACTACTCGTTCCCGACGTACTTCAAGAACATCTTCGAGGGCCACACCGCCACGCAGTTCATGAACGGCGAGGGCCGCGAGGACATCATGTCCCAGGCCAAGGGCAAGGGTCCGGTCTCGAAGGGCAACTCGTCGGTGGCGGCCTACCACGGCCCGTCGTTCATGATCGACGACCTCGTCTACCACTACGAGGACTTCGACGTCCCGAGCGTGCTGATCAACTGCCACTACCCGATCGACGCCAACTCCTTCGTGCTGCAGTACGGCGTGATGGCCAAGAAGTTCCCCGGGCTCGACGACGAGGCCGCCACCAAGATGGCGAAGAAGATGGGCGACTTCATCCGGATCGGCTTCGAGCAGGACGTCGCCATCTGGAAGAGCAAGGCCCGCATCGACAACCCGCTGCTGTGCGAGGAGGACGGGCCGGTCTACCAGCTGCGTCGCTGGTACGAGCAGTTCTACGTCGACGTCGCCGACGTGACCCCGGAGATGACCGAGCGCTTCGAGTTCGAGATCGACACCACCCGGCCCAACGAGGCCTGGAAGCGCGAGGTCGAGGAGAACATGGCCAAGCGGAAGGCTGCCGCCGCCGACGCCACCAGCGTCCAGGGCATGTCGGTCTGATGGCGGTCCGTCCCGACGTCCGGCTCGAGACGGCTCCGATGGAGCCGGTCTCGTGCCACACCTGCGCGGCCCGGGTGGAGGTGCGCAAGAGCAGCTGGGAGCAGACCAGCATCCAGTGGCACGCCGACGCGGTCGAGGCCTGCCTCGAGCGTCGTGCGGCCTCCCCGCGCCCGGGCCCGAACGGCGCCGCCTTCCGCGGCTGCGGCGCCCTGCAGGACTCGGTGCGCGACGCCGCGGTGACCGGCAGCATCCACGTCGTCACCGACGAGCCGCTGCTCACCAACCCCGATGCGGCCAACGCCGCCCACGAAGCCGCTCACGAAGGAGCCCACTGATGACCGACGTCGCGAAGTACGGACCGTGGGCGGTCATCGCCGGCGGCTCCGAGGGGGTCGGCGCGTCGTTCGCCCAGCAGCTGGCCGCTGACGGCTTCAACCTCGTGCTGATCGCCCGCAAGCCCGGCCCGCTCGAGGAGACCGCCGCCTCGGTGCGCGCCCTGGGCGTCGAGGTGCGCACCCTCGCGGTGGACCTGACCGACCCCGGCTCCGTGCCGGCCATCGTGGAGGCGACCGACGACGTCGAGGTCGGGCTGCTGGTCTACAACGCCGGCGCCAACTCCTACGGCTCGCCGTTCCTGGAGGGCGAGCTGGCCGGGTTCCAGGGCGTGATCGACCTCAACGTCACCGCGCAGCTGGCGCTCGTGCACCACTTCGGCCGGCTGATGAAGCAGCGTCGCCGCGGCGCGATCATGCTGGTCGGCTCGCTGGCCGGCTACCTCGGCTCCGAGCGCGAGTCGATCTACGGCGCGGCCAAGGCCTTCGGGCGGATCTTCGCCGAGGGCCTGTGGCTGGAGCTGCGCCAGTACGACGTGGACGTGCTCGAGCTGGTCCTCGGCGTCACCCGCACGCCGGCGATGGAGCGGGTCGGGCTGAACTTCGACCTGCCCGGGATGAACGTCTCCGAGCCCGACGACGTCGCCCGCGAGGGCCTCGCCCACCTCGCGGACGGCCCCGTGCACGTGGTCTCCGGCAACGAGCGCACGGTCGAGATGCGGATGCGCGGCAACCGCTCCGAGCTGGTCCTGGCCACGCACGAGTTCATGAAGAAGCTCGTCCCCTCCCACTGAGCAACCGGCCCCCGGTGGTCGAGGTGGTCGCCCCGGCGACCGTCTCGTGCCACCGGGGGCTCGCTGCATCCGGCTAGCCCAGCGGCGGGAAGACCGGCCCACCGCCGAACATCACCCGCGGCGACACCGGCCGCCCGCCGTCGGGCTCCGCCACGCCGTACTCCTCGGCGGCCTCGGCGGTGATCACCACCCCGCCGGTACGCCGGTGCCGGTCGGGATCGGCGGCCACCGCGGCCAGCACCCGCCCCTGGAGCTCGGGGGTCTCGGCGTCGCTGACCGGGACGCCGGCGATGTCGCGCACCCCGCTGGCCAGCAGCTGGGCGGTGCGCACCAGCCCCGGCCACAGCGAGACCACGCTCACCTGGTGCTCGCGCAGCTCGAGCGCGGCGTCGTGGGTGAGCTTGTCCAGGCCGGCCTTGGCCACGCCGTACAGCGTGGAGTGCAGGTAGGCGCGGGTGCCGATCGAGGACACGTTGACCACCAGGCCCTCGCCGCGCGCGACCATGGCCGGTACGGCGGCGCGCATCGCGACGAAGTGGGCGCGCAGCCCGATCCCGACCAGCTGGTCCCAGTCCTCCAGCGGGCGCTCCCAGAACCGCGAGGGACGCCGGGGTCGATCCCGGGCCCGGCCCAGACGTTGTTGACCAGCAGGTCGATCCGCCCGTGCGCGCGCTCGGCCCCGGCCACCAGCGCCTGCACCTGCGCGTCGTCGGTGTGCTCGCAGGCGACGGCGCTGCCGCGCCCGCCGGCGGCGTCCACCCGGGCGACGGTCTCGGCGAGGCGGGCCTGGTCGCGGCCACTGACCACCACCGTCCAGCCGGACTCGGCGAGCCCGACCGCGATGCCCTGCCCGACGCCCTTGCTTCCCCCGGTGACGAGTGCGACCCGGCCCTGCCCCGAGGCGCTCACGAGAAGCTCTCCTCGAGGGTGAACCCCTCGGCCAGCGGCTGGCTGAGCGACCAGAGCACCCGTACGGCGCTGGCCGCGATGCGCCACTGCCCGTCCTCGACGCGGTAGCGGTCGTCGTACTCGATGGCGCTGACCCGCTCCAGCTTCCGCTCCAGGTCCACCTGGCGCATCCGCAGGCTCCACGCGCCCCGCGCGGTGCCCGGGCCGGTCAGCTCGATGACCGGGTGGCCGGCGTGGTGCATGTCGAGGACGACGTGGCGCCCGTCGACCTTCTTCAGCGCGATCGCGGCGAACACCGCCGCGATCGCGTCGGCGTCCTCGAAGCGACCGAGCCGCGGGCCGTAGTCGATCGAGGCGCCCTCGGCGACGAAGCAGTCGCGGAACTCCTCGGGTCGCTTGGCGTCGCAGGCGCGCAGGTAGCGGTGCTTGAGCGTGCGGATCTGTTCGACGGCCTCGAGGGCGGCGATCCGCTCGTCGAGCGTGGGGTCGGACATGGGGTCCCTCTCGGTGGGGGGTGGACGGTCAGGAGTGCGAGCCGCCGTCGACGCGCAGCTCGACGCCGTTGAGGTAGGCGCCGTCGGGCGAGGCGGCGAACGCGATCGCGCCGGCGATGTCCTCGGGGCTGCCGGGGCGGCCCCACAGCGGATAGGTGCGCGCGTACCAGGCGGTGTCGATGTCGGCGTAGGTCTGCTTGTTCGCGGTCAGCGGCGTGGCGACCCCGCCCGGTGAGACGGGCACGACGCGGATCCGGCGCGGCGCGAGCTCGGCGGCGAGGGTGTAGGAGAACGACAGCAGCGCGCCCTTCGAGGCGGCGTACCCGGTCATCCCGGGGTGCGCCTTGGTGGCGGCCGTCGAGGTGGTGTTGACGACCACGCCGGTGCCCTCGGGCAGGTGCGCGACGAGCTCGCGGCACAGCGTCACCGGCGCCCACAGGTTCACGGCCATGATCTGGCGGCAGACGTCGAGGTCGAGCCCGGCGATGGGGGTGGTGCGCAGCATCCCGGCGACGTTGATCAGCGCGTCGAGCCCGTCCAGGCTGCTCAGCGCGGCCGCGGCCGCGGCGACGACGGCCGGCTCCTCGGCCAGGTCGGCCACGTGCGGGCGGAAGCGCGCCGGGTCGGCGACCAGGCCGGCGGTGCCGGCCAGGCCCTCCTCGTCCCGGTCGATCGCGAAGACGTCCGCGCCCTCGGCGACCAGGCGCACCGCGGTGGCGCGGCCGATGCCGGACCCGGCCCCGGTGAGCACGACCCGGCGTCCCTCGAAGCGGTTCATCGCGTTCTCCTCGTGAGGTGGCGCCGGTTCGGCAGGTGGATGGTGCCTAGGGCGCGGCTGTGCCAGCGGCGGCGGCTCGCCCGGCCCGGCGGCCGAAGAACGTGCCGTCGCCCAGGGAGGTGCCGGAGATGTAGCCCTCGCCGTGGATGCCGGAGGTGGCCCGACCGGCGGCGTACAGCCCGGGGATCGGCTCGCCGGAGACCGCGATCACCTCGCCGTCCACGCCGGTGCGCAGCCCGCCGAGGGTGAAGCCGGAGAAGCCGGTGCCGTGCGCGGCGGCGTTGCCGTCGCCGAAGAAGCCCAGCCGCGGGTCGACCGCGGCCCACGGGCCCTCCAGGCGGCGCACCCAGCGCGACGCCTTGTGGAAGAGCAGGTCCGCGCCGGCCTCGGCGTGCGCGTTGTACTGCGCCATGGTGGCGACCAGCGAGCCGGGCGGCAGCCCGATCTCGGACTCCAGCTCCTCCAGCGTCTCCGCCGCGTACGACGGGCGCACGCCCCAGGTGTCCTGCGCCGGCACCGACTCCAGGCCCTCCTCGTCGAGGATCACCCAGCACGGGCCCGGCTGGTGCAGCGCGGCGTGGCTGTAGAGGCCGGGGTAGACGTCCTCGTTGATGAAGCGCGCCCCCAGGCCGTTGACGAGCATGCCGCGCACCGCCATCGCCGGCAGCGCGGTGTAGGCGGCCTCGACGAACCCCATCCGCCGGGTCGCCGCGCCCAGCGCGGCGGCCATCGCGATCCCGGAGCCGTCGTCGGTGCCGTCGCTGACCTTGCCGTGGCCGAGCAGCTCGGGGGCGTGGTCGGCGAGCATCTCCTCGTTGTCGACGAACCCGCCGGTGGTGAGCACGACGCCGCGCCGGGCCCGGTAGTGCACGGTCTCGCCGAAGCGGGTGGCGCGGACCCCGACCACGCGTCCGGCCTCGTCGACGACCAGCGCGCGGGCGCGGGTGTCGGCGTGGGTGAGGACGCCCAGCGACTCGCAGGTGGCGGTGAGCGCGCCCATCAGCGTGTGCCCGGCCCAGCCCTCGGTGGCCGGGCGGTGCCCGCGCGGGACGGGGCGGGCCAGCTCGTCGTAGGGCCAGGCGTTCTCGCCCAGCCACATCAGCCCGTCCTTGGTGGGCGGCATCCAGGTGGGCGCGTCGTAGAGCGACTCGTGGAAGTCCACGCCGCAGGCGCGGAACCACTCGAAGTGCTCCACCGAGCCGTCGCAGTAGAGGCGCAGCTTGGCCTCGTCGACGTGCGGGCCCAGCGCCGCGGCGAGGTAGGCGTACATGTTGTCGGCGTCGTCGTCGAAGCCGCACGCCTTCTGCACGGAGGTGCCGCCGCCCAGGTAGAGCTCCCCGCCGGACTGGGCCGAGGAGCCGCCCGGGCCGCTGGCCCGCTCGAGCACGACGACCGAGGCGCCGGCGCGGGCCGCCTCCATCGACGCGGCGGCGCCGGCGCAGCCGAAGCCGACCACCAGCACGTCGACCTCGACGTCGAAGACCTCGACCTCGCCGAGCGGGACCGGGCGGACCATCGTCTCAGCCCTGCGGAGGGGTGAACGCGGCCAGCGGCTCGGCCCCGGACTGGTCGTGGCCCCAGTAGCTGTCGGCGGTGATCTCCTCGGCCGTGTAGTGGGCCTCGTCGACCAGCATGCCCTCGCAGCCGTACTCGATGTCCCAGCCGCCGGGGGCGCGCACGTAGAACGAGATCATCTTGTCGTTGGTGTGGCGACCCAGCGTCGAGGAGATCGAGAACCCGCGCTTGTTGACCCGGTCCAGCGCCCGGCCGACGGCGTCGAGGGTGTCCACCTCGACCATCAGGTGCACCATGCCGGGTGCCTCGCCGTGCGGGGCGGGGCAGACCGCGAGACTGTGGTGGCGCTGGTTGATGCCCAGGAACCGCACCCGCGCGTTGGCGCCGGGCGGGCCGACCTTGATCGCGCCGCGCGGCAGGAAGCCGAGCACCTCGGCGTAGAACGAGACCGTCTCCTCGCAGCGCGGGGTGGGCAGCACCACGTGGCCCATCCCCTGCCCGCCGGTGACGAACTTCTGCGCCAGCCCGGTGAGCAGCGGGCTGTGGTCCAGGACCGGGCCGAAGAAGACCTCGGTGGGCGTGCCGGCGGGGTCGTCGAAGCGGATCGCCGCCTCCACGCGCCGTTCGTCGCACTCCTCGCGCCCCAGGACCTTGACCGCGAACCCGGCCGCCTCGACGGCCCGGCCGACGGCGGCGAGCGCGAACTGGTCGCGCACCTCCCAGCCGATGGCCAGCACCCGGTCGACCTCCCCGGGGAGCACGATCAGCCGGGCCGTGCGCTCGTCCATGCGCAGGTAGAGCCCGTCGGCCTCCGGGCCGTCGACGGCCTGGAAGCCCAGGCAGTCGACGGTCAGCTCGCGCCAGCGGGCGAGGTCCTGGGACTGCACCTTGACGTAGCCGAGGCCACGGATCAGCGTCATCTTCGTCGTTCTCCCGTTCGAGGTGATCAGATCATCGACAGCATCGGCCCGGGCGCCGGCGGCGCGTCGAGCTCGAAGAGGGCCGCGGCGTGGAACACCGAGCCGGGCACGTGGATCGCGTGTGCCAGGCCCATGTGCCCGTCGCGCCAGAAGCGCTGGATGGGGTTGTCCATCCGCAGGCCGTTGCCGCCGGAGCGGTTCACCACCTCGTCCATTGCGTTCACCGCACGCCAGGCGCACGAGACCTGCGTACGACGCGACGCAGCGCGCTCGGCCATCGTGACGGCCTCGCCGCGCTCGGCCTTGTCGTAGAAGTAGTCCAGGTTCGAGAGCATCATCGTGCGCGCGGTCTTGATCTCCTCCGCGGCGGCGCTGATCGCGCTCAGCACGTAGGGGTCGTCCTTCGGCTTGGTGCCGGTGATCTGCACCCGGGTGCGCTGGTAGGCCAGGTGCGCGGCGAGCGCGCCCTCGGCGATGCCGATCACCGCGGAGCTGATCCCCATCGGGAAGGCGGTGGTGAACGGCACGTGGTAGGTGGGGTTGGTCAGCCCGGCCTCGCGCGGCTGGGAGCCGTCGAGGAACTTCGAGAACGGCACCGCCCGGTAGTCGGGGATGAAGGCGTCCTTGACGATGATGTCCTTGGAGCCGGTGCCGCGCAGGCCGACGACGTCCCAGGAGTCCTCGACGATCTCGTAGTCCGAGCGCGGCAGGATCACGTGGTAGGCCTGCGGCGGCATCGCCATCTTGCCCTCGGCGTCGCCGAGCATCGCGCCCAGGAAGATCCAGTCGCAGTGATCGGTGCCCGAGGAGAACTGCCAGCGGCCGTTGAAGACGTAGCCGCCGTCGACGGGGCGGATGATGCCCATCGGCGCGTACGGCGAGGCGATCCAGGTCTCCTGGTTCTCGCCCCAGATCTCCTCCTGCACCCGGGCGTCGCACATCGCCATCTCCCAGGGGTGCACGCCGACGATGCCGGCCACCCAGCCGGTCGAGCCGTCGTAGGAGGCGATCTTCATGACCGCCTCCGCGAACTCGCGCGGGTGCGCCTCGGCGCCGCCGTACTTGGCGGGCTGGAACATCTTCATCACGCCCGACTCGCGCAGGATCTCCGCGGCGCGGTCGTCGAGGCGGCCGAGCTTCTCGTTGGCGGGGGCGAGCGAGGCGATCTCCTCGGCCCTCTCCTCGATGACGTCGATCACGGGGTTGGTCATGGTGTGCTCACTTCCTGCGCGTCGCGGTTGTCCGCGCCTTCACGGTGTCACCGCAGACAGCTCAGGCGGCCGGGGTCTCCCGCTGAACGGGAGTGAGATTCAGCCGTCGAAGCTGACCCGGAGCCGCTCGCTGCGCGGTCGGGCCTGGCAGGCCAGGATCAGCCCGTCGGCCAGGTCGGCGGCGTCGAGGACCTCGTTGTGCTCCAGGTCGACCTCGCCGTCGAGCAGCACGCAGGCGCAGGCGCTGCAGGCCCCCTCGCGGCACGAGTACGGCGCCTCGAGGCCGGCCGCGAGCAGCACGTCGAGGAGCTTGGCCTGCTCGGGCCAGGCGTAGCTGCTCGTGGACCCGTCGAGGGTCACCTCGACCTCGCTGGTGGCCGCCCCGCCCGCCGCCACGGGGACCTCGACCTCGGCGAACGGGTCGCCCTCCAGGGAGGTGAACCGCTCGGTGTGGATGCGGTCGCGCGCGACGCCTAGGCCGCTCAGCACCCGCTCGGAGAGGTCCATGAACGCCTCCGGGCCGCAGATGAAGGCGCGCCGCGACGCGTACCCGGCGAAGATCGCCGCCAGCGCCTCGGGGGTGGGGATGCCCTGCACCGACTCCAGCCAGTGCACGGCGGTGAACCGCTCGGGGTAGCGGGCGGCCAGCTCGCGCAGCTCGGCGGCGAAGATCACCGAGGCCTCGTCGCGGTTGCCGTAGACCAGGTGCACGCTGCCGGTGCCGGCGTGCAGCACCGACTTGAGGATCGACAGCACCGGGGTGATGCCGCTGCCGCCGGCGACGAGCAGCAGGTCCTCGTCGAGGCTGGTGGGCACGAAGGTGCCGCTGGGGCGCAGCACCTCGATCTCGTGGCCCTCGGCGACGTGGTCGCAGATCCAGTTCGACGCGTACCCCTCGCGGGTGCGCTTGACGGTCACCTTGAGGCGCTCGTCGAGCCCGGGCGCCGAGCTCAGCGAGTAGCAGCGGGCCGCGCCGCCGGGGCGCTCGCTGGGGATGCGCAGGGTGAGGAACTGCCCCGGGCGGTAGTCGAAGGGCGTGCCGGAGGTCGGCTCGAGAACCAGGGAGTGGGCGTCGGGGGTCTCCCGGACCACCTCGACCACGCGGACGGTGGGCACGGCTCAGCCCTCGACCGTGCCGTCGGGACGGGTCAGGAACGCGACCACCGTCGCCTCCCAGGCGTCCTTCTGCTCGATCATCGCCCAGTGCCCGCAGTTGGGGAAGATGTGCACCTCGACGTCGCGGATGGTGCGCATCGGGACCAGCATCATGTCCACCGGGCTGACCCGGTCGTCGCGGCCCCAGGTGATCAGCGTGCGGGCCTTGATCTGGTGCAGCATCGCCCAGTACGGCGGCTCCGGCGAGCGGTCGGCCCGGCTCATCATCTCGACGATCTTGCGGCCGTACATCTTGCGTGCGCTGGCCAGCGTCTCCGGGTCGGTCGCCTGGGCCCAGCGCTCCTCGATCATCTGCTCGGTGACGATCCGCTTGTCGAAGACCATCGAGTGCAGCCACTCCACCAGCCGCTCGCGCGAGGGCGCCTCGGTGAACTCCATCAGCAGCTTGATCCCCTCGCCGGGCGACGGGCTGAAGATGTTGCGCCCCATCCCGCCGACGGTGACCAGGCTGCGCACCCGCTCGGGCTGGGCGATCGCGAAGCGGGTCGCGACGATGCCGCCCATCGAGTTGCCGATCACGTCGACCCGGTCCAGGCCCAGGGCGTCGAGGAAGGTGCCCACTGCGGGCAGCGCGGCCATCATCGGGTGCTGGTCGGTGGCGTCGCTGACCCCGAAGCCGGGGAACTCCAGGATCAGGCAGCGGAAGTGCCGGGTCAGCGCCGGCAAGTTCGCCGAGAAGTTGCGCCACCCGGTGACCCCGGGCCCCGACCCGTGCAGCAGCAGCAGCACGGGGGCGTCCGGCGACCCCGCGTCGTGGTAGCGCAGGATGCCCTGCTCGGTCTTCAGCTCGCGCAGCGTGCCGTCGTGGCTCAGGTCCAGGGTCGTCTGCTCGTTCACCGCGCAACCGTAGGAACCCCGACCCCTCGGCGTCGTCGCGACATCCCGATGACCGGGAGTGTGGGCGTGGGGCGCGTCGGGGTCCGGGGCTGTCGGCTTCCCCGGCCGACCGGGGAACCCTGAACCTGTCGGCCGAAACTTCGCCCGACAACATCAGTAGTTGACAGCGCGCGCGCCCTACCTCAGCGGCCCCACCGGGATCCGCGCGACGAACTCCTCGACCCGCTTCTCCCAGCCCTCCTCGAGCGGGCCCTTGAGGTCGGTGACCTGGACTTTGCCCTCGGCGACCTCGACGAGCCCCTCGCCCTGGAGGGTCTCGTTCATCATCGGGATGACCTGGCGCCAGCGGGCCATCTCCTGGTCGGTGGGGACGCGGCCGGTCTTCTTGTCCGGCGTGGCCATCCCCTCGGTGATGAGCAGCGCGTACTTCGTGCCCGCGGGCAGGTCGAGCTTCTTGAGGAAGCGACGCATGTTGCCCTTGGGCTTGCCCATCCGCCCGGGAGAGCTGAACAGGTAGAGATCGGCGTCCGGCAGATCACGGGGGTCCATGTCGTTGATGTGGTGGACGTCGACCTCGACGCCCTTCGCGGCCATCTGCGAGCTGAACTCCTCGGCGACCTTCGCGCCGTTGCCGAACTTGGAGGCGTGCAGGTACTCGATCCTCATGGTGCGCTCCCTGCCCTCGGTCGAGGGCCTCGACGAATCGGTGGTCCCCTTCAGGCTCTCGCCATCGGGGACCACCGACCAGTGCCGGAGGTCACCAGGTCTATCTCAGAAGAGGTCGCCGGCCTGCACGGTCATCAGGTGGCTGAGCTTCTCCGGCGACCAGTCGGCCCGGTCGTCCACGCGACGCTCTGCCGGCGGGCGCCCGGTGGGACGGCGCCGGTTGCCCGGCGTCCGGGTGATCCCGGGGAACAGCTCCATGGAGATCTGGCGGGCCGCGTCGAGGACGAGCGGGGCGACCCGCTCGAGCTGGGTGTCGATATCGCCCACCAGCGAGATCGCGGCCAGCGGACCGTCCGGACCGCGCACGGCGGCGGCGGCGCAGGCGATGTCGGGGAAGCACTCGCCGCGCTCGAAGGCGAGCCCGCTGCGTGAGCGGACCCGGTTGAGCTCCTGGTGCAGGCGGTTGAGGTCGCCGATGCTCTGCGCGGTGTGCGTGCTCAGCCGCGGGCCGACCAGCACGTCGACGTCCTCGGCGTCGTGCCAGGCGAGCATCGCCTTGCCGAGGGCGGTGCAGTGCAGGGGCGCGCGCCCCCCGACCCGGGAGGGCACGGCGGCGGCGAAGCGGCCACCGACCTTGTCGAGGTAGAACACCTGCGCGCTGTCCAGCACGGCGAGGTGGACCACAGCGCCGGTCTTCATCAGCAGCTCGTGCAGCAGCGGGGCCGCGGCGGCCCGGATGTCGGCGTGCCCGTGGTCGCCGCCGCCGAGCTCGAGGGAGCGCCGGCCGAGGGCGTAGCCGAAGCTCGAGTGCTCCAGCCACTGCAGCCGCACGAGCTGATCGAGGATCCGGTGGGCGGTCGAGCGGGGCAGGTGCGTACGACGCGCCACCTCCTCGAGGGTGAGGCGCGAGGAGCGGCCCTCGAACGTGTCCAGGATGAGCGTCATCCGCTCCACCATCGACGGGGGCAGCTGACGCTCCCCGGCCGGCTCCACGACTGCGGCGACCATGTGATTCCTCCCCAAACCTGTTCCAGCGTTCCCCCGAAAACTGAAATGAATTCTCTCTCGGTTGAAGGTAACACCGACCGGGGTGTGACGGAAGCCATTGCGGCTGATTTTTCCCGGTGACCGGGAGGCTGTCGGGGGGTTCGCCGGGGATCGGCTTGGATGCCCGCAATCCCCCACCCACAGGAGAGCCATGCGCCTGGGCATCGTCAGTCCCGTCCTCACCGCCGTCCCCGGCGCCCATTCGGCCTGGGAGCGCAGCGCCGGCATCGAGGAGGTCGCGGTCGTCGCCGAGCGCGCCGACCGCCTGGGGTTCCACCACCTCACCTGCAGCGAGCACGTCGCCGTACCCACCGACATCGCCGAGCAGCGCGGCGCGACGTACTGGGACCCGCTGGCCACCTTCGGCTACCTCGCCGCCCGCACCACCCGGATCCGGCTGGCCACCCAGGTGCTGGTGCTCGGCTACCACCACCCGTTGGAGATCGCGAAGCGCTACGGCACGCTGGACCGGATCTCCGGCGGCCGGCTCGTGCTCGGTCTCGGCGTCGGCTCGCTGGCCGAGGAGTTCGAGCTGCTCGGGGTCGAGTTCGAGGGCCGCGGCGCCCGGGCCGACGACGCGATGGCCGCGCTGCGCGCCTCGCTGTCGCAGGGCCGCCCCGAGTACCACGGCAGCCACTACGACTTCGGCGACCTCGTCGTCGAGCCGCACGCGGTCCAGGACCGGGTGCCGATGTGGGTCGGCGGGCGTACGCCGCGCTCGCTGCGCCGGGCCACCACGCACGGCGACGGGTGGGTGCCCTTCGGCCTCTCCCTGGAGCGGCTGCGCGAGATGATCGACGGGGCCGACCTGCCCGAGGGCTTCGAGGTGGTGCTGCCCGGCGGCCGGGCCGCGGACCCGATCGGCGACCCGGACGGCACGCTGGCCCGCCTGCAGCGGGTCGCCGACGCCGGCGCGACGCTGATCAGCACCTCGGTGCAGGCCGAGTCGCACGCCCACTACCTCGAGCAGCTCGAGGCGCTGGCGAAGCTCGCCGGCCTGACCCCGGCAGGTGCAGCATGAGCGACACGAGCCAGGACACCGCCGCCCCCAGCGTCGAGGAGCGGCTGGCCGCCCTCGAGGGCCGGCTGCGCGAGGTCGAGGACGAGCGGGAGATCGCCCACCTGATCTCCGCCTACGGGCCGCTGGTCGACGCCGGCTGCGCCGAGGAGATCGCCGGCCTGTGGACCGAGGACGGCGTGTACGACGTCGACGAGGTCTACCTCGCCGGCCACGAGCAGCTGGCCGCGATGGTGCGTTCCAGCGGCCACCAGGGCTGGATCACCGGCGGCTGCGCCCACGTGGTCAGCCCGCCGCACGTCACCGTCACCGGCGACCGCGCGGTCGCGGTGTGCCACTCGCTGATGGTGGTGCGCACCGAGGGTCGCTTCGAGATCCGCCGGGTCACCGCGAACCACTGGGAGCTGGTCCGCACCGACCAGGGCTGGCGCGTCGAGGTACGCACCAACCGGATCCTGGACGGACGCACCGAGTCCCCGACCCTGCTCGCGGCCGGCGCCCGCGCCGAGTCCGCCGCGGAGGCGCTCAAGGACTACCCGCCCACCCCGAGGATGCCCCGGCGCGGCTTCCAGTGAGCACGGCGCCGGGTCCGGCGGCCTGGCGCCGCTGAGTCAGGCGCGGGTCGGTAATCTCTCCATCCGTGCACCCCGCTCCCACCATCGCCGTCGCCGTCTACCTCGCCGTGGTGGCGATCCTCGCCGGCGTCGCCCTGTACCGCCCCGCGCTGGAGCGGGTGGCGCGCCTGGCGATGACCGGCGCCCTGGTGGCCGTGGCCGGGCTCGTGCTGTACGACGTGATCACGCTGCTGCAGGGTCACCAGCCCGACGACCGGTGGACCCACATCGGCTACGCCGTCGCGTCCATCGGCGTGCCCGTGCTGCTGCTGCACCGGCCGGTGGCGCCCGGCGAGGAGCCGGAGACCGACGAGGACGGCGACCCGGTCGAGCCCGAGCCGGCCCATCTCGCCGTCGTGGTGGTGGCCTGTGTCGCGACCATCGTGCTGGTCGTCCGGCTGATGCAGACATGGTGACCGGCGCGGGCGGGTCGGGCGGCGCGGACGGCGGGTCGGGGGGCTCGGCGAGCCGGGGGCGGCGCGACCGGGTGAGCGCGCCGGCCGGTCAGCTGCTGGTGGCGGTGTACGCGGTCTTCGCGGTCGCGGCTGGCGCCCGCTCCGCCGTACAGATCGCGACCCGCTTCGACGACGCCCCGGTCGCCTACCTGCTCTCGGCGCTGGCCGCCGTCGTCTACCTGGTCGCCACGATCGCGCTGCGCTACCGGGGCACCCGGGCCTGGTCGGTCGCGGTGGCGGCCTGCAGCGTCGAGCTCGCCGGCGTCCTCGTGATCGGCACGATCAGCCTGCTCGTCCCGGACTGGTTCCCCGACCAGACGGTGTGGTCGCACTTCGGCGCGGGCTACGGCTTCGTCCCGCTCCTGCTCCCCGCCCTCGGCCTCGCCTGGCTCCTCCGCCACCGCTGACCGCCCCCGCGCCCCCGCGCCCCGCGCCCCCGCGCCGCTTGTAACGCGGGGTTAGACCATCCACCACAGCGAAATAACGCTGAGGCAGTGGACATAACCCCGCGTTACAGCCGGCGGGGGCGCGGCGGGCGGGGGGCGGGGGGCGGGGGCGTCAGCGGGCGGCGAGCAGCTCGCGGACCCGCGGGATGACCTCCTCGCCGTAGAGCCGGATCGACTCCAGACGCTGCTCGTGCGGCAGCGCGCCGACGGCGTACTTGAGCTGGAAGCGCGAGAGTCCCAGGGTGCGCACCGCCCAGGCGATCTTCGTGGCGACGGTCTCCGGCGAGCCGACGAACAACGCGCCCTGCGGCGACGCGCCGGCCTCGAACTGCTCGCGGGTGTAGGGGCCCCAGCCGCGCTCGCCGCCGATCCGGGTGAACGCCGCCGCCTGGTGCGGGAACATCTGCTCGCGGGCCTCCTCGTCGGTGGCTGCGACGTGGCCGGGGCTGTGCATGCCGATCGGCAGCTCCTCGTGGCCGTACTCGGCCAGCGCCCGGCGGTAGAGGTCCGCGAACTGCACGAACCCCGCCGGCGACCCGCCGATCACGGCCAGCACCAGCGGCATCCCGTACGCCGCGGCGCGCACCACCGACTTCGGGGTGCCGCCGACGGCGATCCAGGCGGGTAGCGAGCCACCTTCCGTACGCGGATGCACCTGCTTGCCCTCCAGCGGCGCGCGGACGCTGCCCTGCCAGGTCACCGGCTGCTCGGCGCGCAGCGCGGCGAACAGGTCGAGCTTCTCGTGGAAGAGCACCTCGTAGTCCTCCAGCGAGTAGCCGAAGAGCGGGAACGACTCGGTGAAGGAGCCGCGCCCCAGCTGCACCTCGGCGCGCCCGCGCGAGATCGCGTCGAGGGTGGCGAAGCGCTGGTAGACGCGGATCGGGTCGTCGGAGCTGAGCACGGTCACGCCGCTGCCGAGCCGGATCCGCGACGTCTGGGCAGCGACGGCCGCCAGCACCACGTCGGGTGCGGAGATCGCGTAGTCCTCGCGATGGTGCTCGCCCAGGCCGAGGTAGTCCACGCCGACCTGGTCGGCCAGCACCCCCTCGGCGACGACCTCGCGGATCGTCTGGGCTGCGCTGAGCGGGCTCCCGTCGGCATCGACCCCGACGTCGCCGAAGGTGTCGAGCCCGAGCGTGGGCTCCTCGGGCGTGCCCAGCTGCTCGTAGGCCATGGCGTTCCTTCCGGTCGTTGCGTTCTCAACAACAAGGCTCGCACGCCCGCCCAGCGCGGCGGCGAGGGCCCCGCCGGCCGGGGCCGGGTCTGCTCACTATCTGTGGGCGGACAGATAGTGAGCGCCGGATCTGGGTACGGCGTGGTGCAGGACTCCAGCACAGTCCGTATACGTCGCACACTCAAAGCACGGTTGGGAGCATGCAATGGTCGGTGGCCCTCGGGCGGCACACCCCCCAGCGGCCCCGCGCTTCGTGCACGAGGCGGTCTTCTACGCCGGCGCCGAAGCACAGTCGGCGGCTGTCCTGCCGTTCATCCGCGAGGGGATCGCCCTCGGCGAGCCGGTGCTCGTGGCGTTGCCGCCCGACCGCTGCGAGGTGCTGCGCGAGATGCTCGGCCACGACACCCCCGGCGTGGAGTTCACCGACATGACCGACCTGGGCGCCAATCCGGCCCGGATCATCCCCCGCTGGCGCGAGTTCGTCGAGGACCACCCCGGCCGACTCTGCCGCGGCGTCGGCGAGCCCGCCTGGCCCGGGCGCCGCGACGTGGAGCTGGCCGAGACCGCCTTGCACGAGAGCCTGATCAACCTCGCCTTCGAAGAAGGCAGCCAGGGCGGCCGCCTGCTGTGCCCCTACGACGTGCTCGCCCTGCCCCCGGAGGTGATCGAGGAGGCCCGGCGCAGTCACCCGGGGGTGCACGCGGACACCGACGCGCAGCCGGACGGCTCCCCGGCGCCGTACGCCGGCCCGGAGCACGCCCGCAGGATGTTCGCGCAGCCGCTGCCCCCGGCTCCCGCGGAGAGCGCAGAGGTGCCCATCACCGCCGACGACCTCACCGCACTGCGGCAGCGGGTCCGCGCCGCGGGTGAGCGGGCGCGGCTGCATCGCGACCGGGTCGAGGACCTGGTGCTGGCCGCGCACGAGATGGCCACCAACAGCACCCTGCACGGGGAGGGCCGGGGCCGCCTGCTGTGGTGGGAGGAGCCGGACGCCCTGGTCGTGGAGGTGCGCGACAGCGGACGCATCGACGACCCGCTGGTCGGGCGCAGCTTGGTCGATCCCTACCAGCAGCAGGGCCGCGGCGTGTGGATGGCCAATCAGCTGTGCGACTTCGTCCAGATCCGCTCCGGCGCCGCCGGCACCCAGGTCCGGCTCTGGTCCTGGCGCTGAGCGCCCCACAGCGTCAGCAGCGCCCGCAGACGCCGACGAGCGCCGGGCGGTGTCCGCCCGGCGCTCGCCGTACCTGACGTGTGACCTCGAGGGTCAGGCGTCGATGACGATCGGGATGATCAGCGGGCTGCGGCGGAACTTCTTCTGCGCCCAGCGCCCGACGTCGCGGGCGATCATCTGCTCGAGACGGTGCGCGTCCCCGATGCCCTCGGCAGCGGCGCGCTCCAGGGTCTTCTCCACCACCTGGGTGGCGTCCTTGAACGCGGACTTGTCCGGGATGAAGCCGCGGATCAGGAAGTCGACCTCGTCGGCGAGCTTGCCGGTGTCGGCGTCGACGATCGCGAGCACGGTGACGACACCCTCCTCGGCCAGCGTCCGGCGGTCGCGCAGGTGCACGTCGGTGACCCCGCCGACGGTCTGCGCGTCGACGTAGATGTAGCCGGCCGGGACCTTGCCGGTGATCTTGGCCTTGCCGTCGATCAGGTCGACCACGACGCCGTCCTCGGCGATGACCACCCGGTCCTTGGGGACCCCGGTGGCGACCGCGAGCGCGGCGTTGGCGGTCAGGTGGCGCCACTCGCCGTGGATCGGCATCACGTTGCGCGGCTGGACCAGGTTGTAGCAGTAGACGAGCTCGCCGGCGCTGGCGTGGCCGGAGACGTGCACCTTGGCGTTGCCCTTGTGCACGACGTTGGCGCCCCAGCGGCCGAGGCCGTTGATCAGCCCGGAGATGGCGTTCTCGTTGCCCGGGACCGCCGAGCTCGCCATCAGGATGGTGTCGCCCTCGGCGATGCGGATCTTGTGCTCGCGGTTGGCCATCCGGGCCAGCGCGGCCATCGGCTCACCCTGCGAGCCGGTGCAGATCAGCGCGGTCTTGGTCGGCGACATCCGCTCGAGCTGCTCGAAGGGGACGACCAGGCCCTGCGGCACCTTGAGGTAGCCGAGGTCCTGGGCGACGCCCATGTTGCGCACCATCGAGCGGCCGACGAAGGCGACCTTGCGGCCGTGCGCGTGCGCGGCGTCCAGCACCTGCTGGATGCGGTGCACGTGGCTGGCGAAGCTGGAGACGATGATCCGCTTCGGGGCGGTGCGGAACACGTGCTCGATGGCCGGCGCGAGGTCCTTCTCGGCCATCGTGAAGCCGGGGACCTCGGCGTTCGTCGAGTCGGTCATGAACAGGTCGACTCCCTCGTCGCCGAGCCGCGCGAAGCCGCGCAGGTCGGTGATCCGCTTGTCGAGGGGGAACTGGTCCATCTTGAAGTCGCCGGTGTGCAGCACGGTGCCGGCCGCGGTCCGGATCGCGACGGCCAGGCCATCGGGGATGGAGTGGTTGACCGCGAGGAACTCGCAGTCGAAGGCGCCCAGGTCGAGCCGGTCGCCCTCCTTGACCTCGCGCAGCTCCGGGCGGATCCGGTGCTCCTTGAGCTTCTCCTTGATCAGCGCCAGGGTCAGCCGCGAGCCGATCACCGGGATGTCGGCGCGCTCGCGCAGCAGGTAGGGGACGCCGCCGATGTGGTCCTCGTGGCCGTGGGTGAGCACCAGCCCGACGATGTCGTCGAGGCGGTCACGGATCCAGGTGAAGTCGGGCAGGATCACGTCGACGCCGGGGTGCTCCTCCTCGGGGAAGAGCACGCCGCAGTCGACGATGAGCAGCTTGCCGTCGTGCTCGAAGACGGTCATGTTGCGACCGATCTCGCCGAGGCCGCCGAGGCCGACGATGCGCAGCCCCTTCTTCGGCAGCTGGGGTGGGCTCTGCAGCTCGGGGTGGGGGTGGCTCACAGGCGTACCGCCTTCTTGTCAGTGTCGGGTGTTGTGGTGGTGCCACGAGAGGTACGCCGCGTGGCCGGCGAAGTGTCAGGTGCTGCTTGCGGGCAGCTGGTCGAGCCGTACGTCGGGGTTCTCGCGCGCGATGGTGCGGGCGCGCCACTTGTCGGGGAAGAGCACCAGCAGGGCTCCGTCCGAACGGGTCATGATCTCGATGCCGCGCACCGAGGAGAGGATCTCCGCGCCCTCGGCGTCGGTGACGCGAGCCACCTGGTAGCCGAGCCGCTCGAGGCGGATGGGCGCCTTGAACTCGGCCTCCATCCGGGCCTCGACGACCTCGAACTGCATCGGGCCGACCGCCGCCAGGACCGGGGTCTGGTCACCGCGCAGGTCCGAGCGGAGGACCTGGACGACGCCCTCCTGGTCGAGCTGCTCGATGCCGCGGCGGAACTGCTTGTAGCGGCCGGTGTCCACGGCGCGGGCCGAGGCGAAGTGCTCCGGGGCGAAGCTCGCGATCGGCGGGTACTGCACCGGCTGGCCCTCGAAGATCGTGTCGCCGACCCGCAGGGTGGAGGCGTTGACCAGGCCGATGATGTCACCGGGCCGGGCCACGTCGACCGACTGGCGCTCGCGGCCGAAGACCGCCTGGGCGTACTTCGTGGCGAACGGGCGCCCGGACTGCGCGTGGGTGACGACCATGCCGCGCTCGAAGGTGCCCGAGCAGACCCGGGCGTAGGCGAGCCGGTCGCGGTGCGAGGCGTCCATCCCGGACTGCACCTTGAAGACGTAGGCGCTGAAGTCGTCCTCGACCGCGCGCTGCTCGCCGGTGACCGCGGGAGTGGGCGAGGGCGGCGGCGCCAGCTCGATGAGCACCTCGAGCAGCTGGGCGACACCGAAGTTGGAGAGCGCGGAGGCGAACAGCACCGGCGTGGTCTCCCCGGCCAGGAACCGCTCCTGGTCGTGGTCGGCGCCGTCCGCGGCGAGCAGCTCGTGCTCCTCGACGGCCGCGGACCAGGCCTCGCCCTGGGTCCGCGCGGCCTCCTCGGCGCTGAGGTGCTGCTCGGGCGCGCGGGTCGCCCCGCCCGCCGTACGGGTGTAGTGGATGAACCCGCCGGTACGGCGATCCAGGACGCCGCGGAAGTCGCCGGCGATGCCCACCGGCCAGGTCAGCGGGGTCGGGCGGATCTTGATCTGCTGCTCGATGCTGTCCATCAGCTCGAGCGGGTCCAGTCCGGGGCGGTCCCACTTGTTGATGATGGTGATCACCGGGATGCCGCGGTGCGCGCACACCTGGAAGAGCTTGAGCGTCTGCGGCTCCAGGCCCTTGGCGGCGTCGACCAGCATCACCGCGCAGTCGACCGCGGACAGCACCCGGTAGGTGTCCTCGGAGAAGTCCGCGTGACCGGGAGTGTCGACGAGGTTGACGACGTGGTCGCCGTAGTTGAACTGCAGCGCCGCGGAGCTGATCGAGATGCCGCGGGCCTTCTCCATCTCCATCCAGTCCGACACGGTCGCGCGTCGGCCGGCCTTGCCGTGCACCGCGCCCGCCTGCGAGATGACCTCGGCGTGCAGGGCAAGGGCCTCGGTGAGGGTCGACTTGCCCGCGTCGGGGTGGCTGATCACGGCGAACGTGCGGCGCGGACGATCATCCGTGTGAGCTGACATCACCCCCGACTCTACTGTCGCCGGCCCCCGGATCCGGAATCGCACTCCCGCCCCACCCCCGCCGACCGCTCGCCGGGCCCCCATGGACCCCTGTAACGCGGGGCGGGGCGCGGCGGGGGGGCGGGGTCAGGGGTTGCGGGCGCCGGTTCGGGCCTGGCGGGCGGTACGGGCGATGCGGCGGTCGCTGACCACGATCCACGCCGAGAGCGACACGCCGCCCAGGACGGCCAGCAGGAAGCAGACCATCGCGATCGCCGGGTAGCCGAAGATCTGGGTGTCGCTGGGCACCCGCATCAGCAGGGCCGCCCCCAGCACGGTGGCGGCGATGACGATGCCGAGCACCAGCCGGTTGGCGATCTTCTGCAGCACGGTGAGCAGCCGCTCCTCGTCGAGGGCGTCGACGCGGACCAGGAACTCGCCGTCGGCGAGGGTGTCCAGGATCCGGTTGGCGCGGCGCGGCAGCTGGGTGGTGAACTCCTTGGCCTCCAGCGCCGCCGTCAGGATCCCCCCGGCGGAGGACTTCAGGCCGCTGGTGAGCACACCGCTGACGTGGGTGCGGACCACCTCGGTCGGGTCGAACGACGGGTCGAGGTGCATCGTGGACTGGTCGAGGTTGAGCAGGGTCTTGCCGATCATCGACATCTCCGCGGGCGGGCGCAGCCCGTGCGTGCCCGAGAGCCGGGTCAGCTCCATCACCACGGTGCCCAGCTGGAGGTCGGCGCCCGCGGACATCGCCCGGGACACCAGGTGCGCCACGTCGTCGCGGAACGCGGCCGCGTCCCAGCCCTCCAGGGGGTGGCCCAGCTCGGCCAGGATCAGCGCGACCTCCTCGCCGTTGCCGTCGCTGATCGCCAGCAGCATCTTCACCACCCGCTCCTGCAGCCGCGGCGGCACCGTGGCGACCATGCCGAGGTCGAGCAGCGCCAGCCGGCCGTCGTCGGTGAGCATCAGGTTGCCCGGGTGCGGATCGGCGTGCAGGAACCCCTCGTCGAGGATCATCCGCAGGTAGGCGCCGAACAGCTGGTCGGCGATCTGGGTGGTGTCGTAGTCGAGCAGCCCGAGCGGGCCGACGTCGGTGATCTTGGAGCCGTCGATGCGCGACATCGTCAGCACCCGCGAGGTCGAGTGGTCCAGCACCGGCTCGGGTACGACGAGCAGGTCGTAGCCGCTGGTCAGCTCCCCGATCCGGATCAGGTTGCGCGCCTCGCGCCGGTAGTCCAGCTCGTCGGCCAGCGCCCGCTGGAACTGGCGCAGCAGCTGGGAGAACCCGTAGCGCCGCCCGATCTGGGTGCGGGCGTCGGCCAGCGCGGCGAGCTTGGTGAGCACTCCCATGTCCTCGCTGATCAGCTCGCGTACCCCCGGCCGCTGCACCTTCACCACCACCTCGCGACCCGAGGGCAGCGTGGCCCGATGCACCTGCCCCAGCGACGCGGCCGCCAGCGGAGTCTCCTCGAAGTCGGCGAAGAGATGGCGCAACGCGACCCCGAACTCCGCCTCGATGATCTCGCGCACCCGCTCGAAGGCGAACGGCTCGACGGTGTCCTGCAGCCGGGTCAGCGCCTGGGTGTACGCCGGCGGCAACAGGTCGAAGCGCGTGGAGAGCAACTGACCGAGCTTCACGTACGTCGGCCCCATCGCCTCCAGGTCGGCGACGAACCGCTCCGCCTGGTCGCTGTCCCCCTCCGCCACGTCGTCGTCGACGCGGTACTGGTCGAGTCCCGACCCCGAGAGCAGATCCGAGCGGCCGTGGCGCATCAGCAGCCGGGCCAGAGCCGCGTAGCGGAAAGTCGAGGAGCGAGTGGTCATGAGCCCCACCGTGCCCAGTTGACGGCAGATCTACCCCACCCTGTCCGGGCACTCTCCCACCCGCATGTGAGACAGATCACATCCAGGGCGATCCGTCGTACGCCCGAAAGCCCACGCGCGGGAGCCCGAACACGTTGAGTGGGCCGCGCATCGACGCCGTCCGACCACGACCCGAGGCAGTTCCGTGACGCCCCTCCCCTCCCGACAGCTCGCCCTCGCGACGCTCGCCACGATCGGCGCGCTGACCCTCGCGGGGCTGCAGCCGCCCGAGTCGCAGGCGGCCGACTCCGCGGCCCTCCGGGCCCCCGGGGCGGCGACGTCGATGTCCATGTCGCTGTCGGCGCCCACGTCGGGGTCCCCGTCCGCGCGCGTCGGCCGGGCGAAGCGTCCCAACGTGCTGGTCCTCACCGCCGACGACGCCACCGTCTCCGACCTGGAGCACATGCCCCGGGTACGCCGGCTGCTGATGGCCCAGGGCACCACGATGACCGAGGCGATCGCACCCACGCCGATCTGCGTGCCCTCGCGAGCCTCGATGCTCACCGGTCAGTACGCGCACAACCACGGCGCGCGGGGCATCGTGGGGCGCCACGGCGGGCTCACCGCGATGCGCGACACCAACACGCTGCCGGTCTGGCTGCGCCGCGCCGGCTACGACTCGATCTTCGCCGGGAAGTACCTCAACGGCTACGGGCCGAAGAACCCGCGCTACGTCCCGCCGGGCTGGCACGACTGGTACGGCGCCCTCGACCCGAGCACGTACCGGTTGTTCAACACCCGCTACAACCGCAACGGCCGGCTGGCGACGCGCCGTACCCACAACTCCGACGTCCTGGCCACCTTCACCACCGAGACGATCACCCGGCGCGCCAAGATGGCCAAGCCCTGGTTCGCCTGGATCAACTTCGTGGCCCCCCACAACGGCGGCGGCGACACCTCCGGTGCATCAGAGGGGATGCGGACCACCACCCCCGCCACCCGACACCTGCACAGCTTCCGCGACCACTCGCTGCCGACGCACCCGGAGATGCTGGTCGCCGGCCAGTCGCCCTGGAGCGGGACCGCGTCGGTGCTGAGGAACCCCGCCGGGGTGCGGACGGTCTATCAGCGCCGCCTCGAGGCGCTGCAGTCGGTGGACGAGGCGGTCGGCAAGGCCGTGGCCCGACTGCGCCGCACCGGCCAGCTCGCCCGCACCTACGTCGTGTTCACCTCCGACAACGGCTACCTGGTCGGGCACCACAACCGGGTCGGCAAGCTGCTCCCCTTCGACCGGTCCCTGCGCATCCCCCTGGTGGTGCGCGGTCCGGGGATCCCGGCCGGGCGCGAGCTCGCCACCCCGACCACGGTCCCCGACCTCGCGGTCACCATCGCGGCGATCGCCGGTGCCACGCCCCCGCGCAGCGTCGACGGCGTCGACATGCTGTCGTTCTGGCGCTCGGGCACGACCTACGACCGGATCGTCCCGATCGAGGCCTACCCGGTCCGCGACGCCGACCATCGCCTCTACACCGGCATCCGCCGCGGGCAGTACACCTACGTGTCCACCCCGGCGGCCGGGGAGGTCCTCTTCGACCGGGCCAGCGACCCCGGGGAGCTGTACAACGTCGCCGGCGACGAGAGCTACGCGAGCGTACTGACGCAGATGCGCGAGTGGGACAGCCGCTACCGCGACTGCTCGGGCGCCTCCTGCCCGGGTCCGGAGACCTTCGCGGCCCGGCGGTGAGCGCCCCGCACGCGGCGACGCCCGGCTTCCATGTGATGGCGAAGCCGACCGGCGCGCTGTGCAACCTCGACTGCAGCTACTGCTTCTTCCTGACCAAGGAGCAGCTCTACCCCGGCGCCGCGCCGGTGATGACGCCCGCGGTCCAGGAGACCTACGTCCGCCAGCTGCTCGAGTCGCAGCGCGAGCTGGCCGAGGTGACGATCGCGTTCCAGGGCGGCGAGCCCACGATGGCGGGGCTGGACTTCTACCGGCGCGGCGTCGAGCTCGCCGCGACGTACGCCGCACCCGGGCAGCGGGTGGTGTTCGCGATCCAGACCAACGCGACCCTGCTCGACGACGAGTGGGGGGCCTTCCTCGCCGCGCACGACTTCCTGGTGGGCGTCTCCATCGACGGACCGCGCGAGCTGCACGACGCCTACCGGGTGGACAAGGGCGGCAAGCCGACCTTCGACCGGGTGATGGCCGGCCTGGAGGTGCTGCGCCGGCACGGGGTGGAGTGGAACGCGCTGACCACGGTGCACGCCGCGAACGCCGCGCACGGCCTGGCCGTGTACCGGTTCCTGCGCGACGTGTGCGGCGCACGGCACCTGCAGTTCATCCCGATCGTGGAGCGGGCCGGCGCCGACACCCTGCCCCTGCTGGAGCTGGGACGCGAGCTGCCGTTGCGCGACCGGCCGCTGTACACGCAGAGCGGAAGCCTGACCAGCAGCCGCTCGGTGTCCGGCGAGGCGTACGGCCAGTTCCTGGTCGAGGTCTTCGAGGAGTGGGTGCGCCACGACATCGCGACGGTGTTCGTGCAGGACTTCGACAGCGCGCTCGCCCGGCAGGTGGGCCAGGGCCAGCTGGGGATGTGCATCCACGCCGAGGACTGCGGGCGGCAGGTGGCGCTGGAGCCCAACGGCGACGTGTACTCCTGCGACCACTTCGTCGAGCCCGACCACCTGCTGGGCAACATCGCCCGCACTCCGCTCGCCGGGTCGGTGTTCTCGGAGCAGCAGATCGCCTTCGGCGCCGCCAAGTCCGCCACCCTGCCCGACGCGTGCCGGACCTGCCCGTTCCTCGACGCCTGCAACGGCGGATGCCCCAAGGACCGGTTCGTGCCGGCCCCGACCGGGGCGCCGCAGAACCACCTGTGCGCCGGCTACCTCCGCTTCTTCGGCCACGTCGCCGACCCGGTGCGCCGGATGGGTCGGCTCCTCGGCGAGCAGCAGCCGGTCACCGCGCTGATGGCCGAGGCGGCCGCCGCGGATGCCCGCCGCGGCCGCAACGACCCGTGCCCCTGCGGCAGCACCCGCAAGTGGAAGCGGTGCCACGGCAGCCGCTGACCCGCTCCCCTGTGGCGGGTCAGCGGTGGCGGCTCAGCGGTTGCGCCCCATCCGGTCATGGCTGCTGACCCAGTCCCCGGCGAGCACCGCGCAGGACAGCGAGACGTCGCCGGCCAGCACCACCGCGGCGCAGATCTCGGCCAGCTTGCGCACCTTGCCGGCGCCGTAGCAGCCGAGCATCTCCAGCCCCTCGCGCTGGGTGGCCAGCCCGGTGCCCCCGCCGTACGTCGCCACGATCAGCGCCGGGAGCGTGATCGACCAGTAGTAGGTGTCGTCGTCGAGGAGCTGGGTGTAGACGATGCCGGCGTGGGACTCCGCCACGTTGGCGACGTCCTGGCCGGTGGCGATGAACAGCGCGGTCAGCCCGTTGGCGGCGTGGGCGCCGTTGTTCGCGGCCCCGGACAGGAGCGCGCCGGTCTGGCTGATCTGGCGGGCCCGGAACAGGGTCCGCGGGTCGACGCCCATCTGCTCGCGCAGCAGGTGGCCGGGGATCCGCGCCTCGGCCACCACCCGCTTGCCGCGGGTGCGCATCAGGTTCATCTGCGAGTGCTTCTTGTCGGTGTCGATCTGTCCCGAGAGGATGAACTCCGGGTGGCCGGGGTGCTGGTCGCGGATCCACTCGCAGGCCGCCAGGGTGGCCTTGCCGGTGAGGTTCTGCCCGGCGGCGTCGCCGGTGGAGTAGTTGAAGCGCAGGTAGCGCAGCGGCCCGACCGAGTACTGCTCGATGTCCAGCAGCCGGCCCGTGCGCGTGGTCGCCTCGGCGGCGGCCACGATCTGGGGGTGGTGCTCGACGATCCACTCCCCCAGCTCGCGGGCCTGGAGCGCGTCGTCGAGCACGAACACCGGGGCCCGCTGCATCCGGTCGTCGACCACGGTCGCGCGCACGCCCCCGGCCGCGCTCAGCAGCCGCATCCCGCGGTTGTAGCTGGCCACCAGCGTGCCCTCGGTGGTGGCCAGCGGCACGTAGAAGTCGCCCTCGGCATGCTCGCCGTGGACCCGCAGCGGACCGGCCACCCCGATCGGCACCTGCGCGACGCCGGTGAAGTTCTCGACGTTGCCCGGCAGCGTCGCCGGGTCCAGGGAGAACCTCCCGACGTGGTCGAGCCGGGCGCCGGTGGCCTCCTCGACGAAGGCCCGCCGCACGGCCGCCTGCTCGGCGGTGTGGTCGTCGCTGGGGTGGCGGGGGACCTGGGTGGCCAGGGTGTCGCTCATGACGAGCCGCGCAGTGCGGTCTTGAGGATCTTGCCGGTCGGCCCGTGTTCCATCTCGGCGCGGAACTCGACCGAGCGGGGGTACTTGTAGGCGGCCATCCGCTCGCGCACGTGGTCGATGATCTCCTGCTCGGTGAGCTGGACGCCCGGGTGCGGGGTGATGAACGCCTTGACCTCCTCGCCGAGCCGCGCGTCGGGTACGCCGATGACGGCGGCCTCCAGGACGCCGGGGTGGGTGTAGAGCACCTCCTCGATCTCCCGCGGATAGACGTTGTAGCCGCCGCGGATGATCAGGTCCTTCTTGCGGTCGACGATGAACACGTAGCCGTCCTTGTCGAGGTAGCCGATGTCCCCGGTGCGGAACCAGCCCTCGGTGAACGCCTCGGCGGTCGCCTCCGGGTCGTTGTAGTAGCCCTTCATGGCGTTGACGCCGCGGGCCACGATCTCGCCGGCGTTCTCCGCCCCCGGGGGCAGCGGCTGGTCCTCGGCGTCCCGGATCTCCACGTCGACCCCCCAGATCGGCTTGCCGACGCTGTAGATCCGCCGGTCGTCGACGCCGATGTTGAACGTCGTGGTGGACGCGGTCTCGGTGAGGCCGTAGCCCTCCAGGATGTAGATCCCGAACCGCGACTCGAACGCGTCGAGCACCTCCGCCGGCAGCGAGGCGCCACCGGAGATGCCCACCCGCAGGCTGGCCAGGTCCTCGTCGCGCACGCCCGGCTGGTGCAGCAGCGCCAGGTACATGGTCGGCACGCCGACGAACACGGTGGCCTGGTCCCGCTTGATCGCCTCGACCACCTTGTCCGGCTCGAACCGCGTCACCAGCGTCATCGACGCACCGAAGCGCACCGAGACGTTGAGCTGGCTGGACAGTCCGAACACGTGGAACAGCGGCAGCACGACCAGGCTGACGTCGTCGGAGCGCAGGCCGAAGATGCGCCCGGGGGTGTCGGCGTTCATCAGCAGCTGGAAGTGGGTGAGCTCGGCGCCCTTGGGGGTGCCCGTCGTGCCGGAGGTGTAGACGATGACCGCGGTCTCGTCGGGGTCGCACTGCACGTACGGCGCGGGCGTCGAGGGGTCGGCGGCGAACAGCGCCTCGTAGGGCATTCCCACCCCGCCGGCGGGCAGGCCCGGCGTCTCGACGACGTACATCCTCTGCAGGCCCACGGCGTCGCTGGCCTTCGCCCCCTCGGCCGCCACCCCGGACCAGACGATGAAGCCGACGGCGTCGCTGTTCCCGAGCTGGTAGGCGACCTCCGGCGCCTTGAGCAGCACGTTCATCGGCACCGCGACGCAGCCCGCCTTGAGGATCGCGAAGTAGGAGATGACGAACTGGGGAAGGTTGGGCAGCTGCATCCCGATCTTGTCGCCGCGGCCGAATCCGGCCTCACGCAGCCCGCGCGCCATCTGGTCGGAGAGGTCGTCGAGCTCGGCGTAGGTGATCCGGCCGCCGTCGAAGACGAGCACGGCCTTGTCGGGATAGGTCTTCGCGGACTCGCGCAGGATGGTGGCGAGGTTGAGTGTCATGACTGCTCCTGAGAGGACTGGACGCCCTAAGCGGCATCCGAGGGGTGGAGAGCGTCAGTGAGCAGGGCGCTGACACTCAGGTGCATGACCTTGCGGGCGCGCACGACGCCCAGGCCGAGGTGCTGGCGCAGCACGTTCCAGCTGCCCCAGGTGGTGGAGACGGCCAGCGCGTGGACGAGCTCCTGGTGATCGCGGCCGCCCGCGGCGGCCTGTTCGAGCTCGCCCGCGAAGAGCGTCTCGATCTCGTGGGCCACGCCCCGGACGTGCTGGGCGCGGTAACGCTGGAGCATGGGCGAGACGGGCTCGCGCAGCTGTGAGGCGCCGGCGTACGGCGAGAGCTGCTCGAGCAGGCGTGCCCGCTGCTTGCAGAACTTGTCGATGCGCTGGTCCAGGGCCAGCTCGGGGGGAATCGGGTGGTGCGCGGCCCGCTGGGCCTCGAGCACGGTCTGCGCGGTGGCCTGGAACAGGCTGTCCATGTCGGCGAAGTGGATCCACAGGGTGCGCACCGACACCCCGCAGCGCTCCGCGATCTGCTGGGCCGTCGGCCGCAACTGCCCCTCGTCGAGCATCGCGAGATGCGCAGCCACGATCGCGGCGCGCGTGCGCCGGCTTCGCTCGGCGCGCCCGTCCACCGCCTGGGCCGCGCCCTCTGCCGGGTGCGGATCGGCCACCTTCGCCATCTCCACCCCCTCCGCCGCCGACCGGTCCACCACGGACCGTCCTGCTCATCGTCTCGCCGGGGTGGCGTCCTCGCTACGACGAAAGTCCCTACTCATTGCACTCGCAGTGCAATAACGTCGAGGGCTGCCCGGAGGGCGGGTGGCGCGTTGTGTGATGCGACGACACGAGGCCGGGACCCCCATCTCTGGGTGTCCCGGCCTCGGGTTTCGGGGATGTACCCCGGTGGTGGTGCGCGAGGGGGGAGTTGAACCCCCACGTCCTTTCGGACACACGGACCTGAACCGTGCGCGTCTGCCTATTCCGCCACTCGCGCTTGAAGCATCCGAAGGTTATCCCAGCCTCACCGACATGGCCAAACCCGCCCCCCATCGGCTCCGAACCGGCTCGGCTCCGGGAGCGAGCGGGGCCGCGGTGAAGGCGTCCGGCGGGCCGGGTAGCCCGCGCGCGCCGCCGACCTCGCTACCATCGTCGGAGTCCCGGCGACCCGGGGCGCTTCGTCCTGCGTCTGACGCACCGCCAAAGTGGGTATGACGGGGCAGCACCACCCGGCACCCGCCGGACGCAGACGACGAGAGGAGGCGGACGGTGAGCAAGCTCCAGGACTTCGAGAACAAGCTGGAGCAGATGATCTCCGGCGTCTTCGCCCGGGCCTTCCGCAGCGCGGTGCAGCCGGTGGAGATCTCGGCGGCCCTGCAGCGCGAGGTGGACAACAACGCCCAGATCCTCAGTCGCGACCGGCGCCTGGCGCCCAACGACTTCCACGTCGAGCTCTCCGCGACCGACCTCGAGCGGCTCGCGCCGTACGACACCACGATGGCCGAGGAGCTCACCAGCAGCCTGCGTGAGCACGCCGAGCAGCAGGGCTATGTCTTCCCCGGGCCGGTCTCGATCGGGTTCGAGGCGGCCGAGGACCTCACCACCGGCCGGTTCCGCATCCGCAGCCGCGCCCAGGCCAAGGTGACGAGCAACCCGGCCGCCCCGGCCCGCGGCGGCGCCGTACGACGCGCCCGGGCGGTGCTGGAGATCAACGGGACCCGACACCCGATCCCCTCGCCGGGGGCCGTGGTGGGCCGCGGCACCGACGCCGACATCCGGATCAACGACCCCGGGGTCAGCCGGCGCCACATCGAGTTCCGCGTCGGCGAGAGCCGCGGCGGCGTGCCGCAGGTCGCCGTGCGCGACCTCGGCTCGACCAACGGCATGCTCGTCGACGGCACCAAGGTCGCCCAATCCCCCCTCGACGACGGGTCGCGCGTGAAGATCGGCAACACCACCATGACCGTCCGCTTCGTGAGCGAGCCCGGGGAGGCCGGCGGTGTCTGAGGTCACCCTTTTCCTGGTCCGCATCGCCTACCTCGCGATCCTGTGGATCTTCGTGATCTCCGCGGTCTCGGTGATCCGCTCCGACATGTTCGGCGCCCGGGTCCCGCAGGCCGACCGGGCCGCGGACCGCGCGGCGCGCAAGTCCCAGAAGGCCGCCAAGCCGCCGAGCCGCAAGCGCGGCGCGCCGACCCACGTCCTCGTGGTCGAGGGCGCCAACGCCGGTGAGCGCGCCGACCTCGACCAGGCTCCGGTGCTGATCGGACGCGGCAGCGACGCCGCCATCCGTCTCGACGACGACTACGTCTCCACCCGCCACGCCCGGATCGCCGCCTCGGGCGACCAGTGGTTCGTGGAGGACCTCGGGTCGACCAACGGGACCTACATCGGCAGCGCCCGCATCACCCAGCCCACGACGCTGAATCTCGGGACCCAGGTCCGGATCGGCAAGACGATCCTCGAGCTGCGCAAGTAAGGCGACGATGACCTCGACCGATTCCACGCCGGACACAGCGACGACGCTGCGGCTGAGGTACGCCGCGCTCTCCGACGTCGGGCGGGTCCGCAAGGACAACCAGGACTCCGGCTACGCCGGCCCGTGGCTGCTCACCGTGTGCGACGGGGTCGGCGGTGCCGCCCGCGGCGACGTCGCCTCCAGCACCGCCGTCCAGCAGCTGCGCCGCCTCGACGAGCCGCCGGCGCCGGGCGCCACCGGCGAGGCGCTGCTCGGCCTGGTCGCCGGCGCGCTGCACCGCGCGCACGACCGGATCGCCGAGCTCGTCGACGAGGACCCGGCGCTCAACGGCACCAGCACCACCGCCACCGTCGCCCTCTTCGACGGTCACCAGATCGGCATCGCCCACGTCGGCGACAGCCGCGCCTACCTGCTGCGCCAGGGCACCCTGTCCCAGCTCACCAAGGACCACACCTTCGTCCAGAGCCTGATCGACGAGGGCCGGATCACCGAGGCCGAGTCGCGGGTGCACCCGCACCGCAACCTGATCCTCAAGGCCCTCGACGGGGTGCACGAGACCGATCCCGACCTCTTCCACGTCGACCTGGCCGCCGGCGACCGGCTGCTGCTGTGCAGCGACGGTGCGAGCGGCGTGCTCGACGACGCCCGGCTGACCGACATCCTCAGCACCGGCACCCCCGACTACGCCGCCGTCGAGCTGGTCCGCGCCAGTCTGGAGGCCGGCAGCTCCGACAACGTCACCTGCGTGGTCGCCGACGTCGTGCCGGCCGACGCGGTGGGCACGGCCGAGGGCGAGGAGGCCGAGGAGCAGCAGCCGCTGCTGGTCGGCGCCGCTGCGGACCTGCCCCGGCGCCGCGGGCACGGGCTCTTCCGCGGTCACCGCTCCGGCGACACCGGCGAGCTGGAGGCCGTCGAGGCCGACCTGCCCCCCGACGTCGAGTACGCGATCCCCTCCGACCCGCTCGACCCCGAGCAGCTGCGCTACGCCCCGCGCCCGCCGCAGCGCTTCGTGTGGCTCAAGCGGCTCCTGCTGGGCCTGGTCATCGTCGGCGGGCTGTGGATCGTGCTCGCCGCGGCGTGGACCTGGAGCCAGCAGCAGTACTACGTCGCCGAGAACGACGGCGTGGTCGCGATCTACCGCGGCCTGGACGCGGACATCCCCGGCCTGGAGCTGTCGCACGCCTACGAGGACACCGACGTCCAGCTCGACCGGCTCTCCAGCTACCACGCCAACCAGATCCGCGAGGGCATCTCCGCCGACGACCTCGAGGACGCGCGGCGCATCGTCGACAACTTCGCCGAGAAGCAGGGTGACCCCGCCAGCGAGGACGAGACCACCGAGCCGAGCGCGACCCCCAGCGACTCCGCCACCCCGGAGCCGAGCGAGACGAGCAGGCCGCTGACCGGCACGGAGCTCGGGTGAGTGTGCAGCAGATGTCCCAGACCGGCTCCCTGATGGGCTTCACGCACCGGCGTCGCCGGGGCGCGGAGCTCTTCCTGCTGGTGCTCGCGCTCCTGGTCGGCATCGGCGGCTACGCCGCGGTCGGTCTCGGGGTGGACGGCACGGTGCCCACCGACCTGATCGGGTACGGCGGGTGGCTGGCCGCGCTGGTCGTCGCCGCCCACGTGGTGGTGCGCCTGACCGCGCCGTACGCCGACCCGGTGCTGCTGCCGGTGGTCGCCGCCCTGAACGGGCTCGGCCTCGCGGTGATCCACCGCCTCGACCTGGCCGAGGACAAGAGCAACGCCCCCCAGCAGCTGATCTGGATGACCCTGGGCGTGATGCTGTTCGTGCTCACCCTGGTGTTCCTGCGCGACCACCGGATCCTGCAGCGCTTCACCTACACCTGTGGGCTCTCCGCGATCGTGCTGCTGCTGCTGCCGATGCTGCCGCTGATCGGCAAGAGCGTGAACGGCGCGCGGATCTGGATCCACCTGGGCCCGTTCAGCTTCCAGCCCGGCGAGGTGGCCAAGGTGCTGCTGGTGATCGCCTTCGCCGGCTACCTCGTCCTGCACCGTGACGCGCTGGCCCTGGCCGGGCGCCGACTGGTCTTCATCGACCTGCCGCGCGGTCGCGACCTGGGGCCGATCCTGGCGATGTGGGCGATCAGCCTCGCCATCCTGGTCTTCCAGCGCGACCTCGGCTCGAGCCTGCTGTTCTTCGGCCTCTTCCTGATCCTGCTCTACGTCGCCACCGAGCGCCCCGGCTGGCTGGTCGTCGGCGGGCTGCTGTTCTCCAGCGGCGCGTTCGCGGCGTACACGCTGTTCGGGCACGTGCAGAACCGGGTGAACATCTGGCTGCACCCGATGGAGTACTTCGACCAGTCGCCGGGCAGCGGCCAGATCGTGGAGTCGATGTTCGGGATGGCCTGGGGCGGGCTGATCGGACGCGGCTTCGGCGAGGGCAGCCCCGACCGGGTGCCCTACGCGGAGTCGGACTTCATCATCGGCGCGATCGGCGAGGAGCTCGGGCTCACCGGGGTGATGGCCGTGATCCTGATGTACGGCCTGATCGTGGAGCGCGCCCTGCGCGCGGCGCTGGTGTGCCGCGACGGCTTCGGCAAGCTGCTGGCCACCGGCCTGGGCGGCGTCTTCGCGCTGCAGGTCTTCGTGGTCATCGGCGGCGTCACCAAGCTCATCCCGCTGACCGGCCTGACGACCCCCTTCCTCTCCTACGGCGGCTCCTCACTGGTCGCGAACTGGGTGATCATCGCTTTGCTGCTGCGCATCTCCGACCAGGCCCGGCGCCCGGTGCCCGACCTCTCGGTCGACCTCACCAAGCACGACGACGAGGCCACCCAGGTGGTGAAGCTCGGGTGAACAAGCCGATCCGCACGATCGCCGTCTTCTGCCTGCTGCTCTTCGGGGCCCTGCTCATCAACGCGACCTGGCTGCAGTACGTCCGCGCCGGCGAGCTCGGCGACGACCCGCGCAACCGCCGCGTCGTCGAGGCCGCGTTCTCCCGCGAGCGCGGCGCGATCATCGTCGGGCGCGACCCGGTCGCCGAGAGCGTCCCCTCCCGGGACAGCTACCAGTTCCAGCGCAAGTACCCCCAGCCGGCGAAGTACGCCCACACCACCGGCTACTTCTCCTTCTACAGCCAGGCCGGCATCGAGCGCAGCGAGAACGCCGTGCTGTCCGGTGACGACTCGCGGCTGTTCGTGACCCGCCTGGTCGACCTGCTCAGCAACACCGAGCCGGAGGGGGGCAGCGTCCAGCTGACCCTCGACCGGCAGGCCCAGGACGCCGCCTACGAGGGGCTCAGCGCCCTCGGCGACAACACCCGCGGCGCCGTCGTCGCGCTCGAGCCCTCCACGGGCAAGATCCTCGCCTCGGTCTCGCTGCCGACCTACGACCCCAACGAGCTCGCCAACCACGACCTGAGCGCGGTCAGCAAGACCTACGACCGGCTCAACGGGGCCGAGTCCCAGCCGCTGCTCAACCGGGCGAACCAGACCACGCTGCCGCCCGGGTCGACGTTCAAGCTGGTCACCGCCGCGGCCGCCCTGGAGACCGGCAACTACGACGCCGACTCGCTCGTGCCCGGGGGCAGCAGCTACCGGCTTCCGCTCTCCTCGACCACGATCGGCAACGGCGGCCGTGCCTGCGGCACCGACAAGATCACGATGACCCAGGCACTCCAGCAGTCGTGCAACACCACCTTCCTCGCCCTCGCCGACGAGCTCGGCAAGGACAAGATGCGCGCGCAGGCCGAGGACTTCGGCTTCAACAGCACCTACCTCGACGACCTGCCGATGTCGGAGAGCGTCTACCCCGACAACGGCGACGCGGCCCAGACCGCGCTCACCGGGATCGGCCAGTGGGACGTGCGGGCCACGCCGCTGCAGATGGCGATGGTGGCCGCCGGGATCGCCAACGGCGGAGTGGTGATGAAGCCCTACGTGGTCGACGAGATCCTCTCCCCCGACCTCGAGGTCCTGAACAAGAAGAACCCCAAACAGCTCTCCAAGGCGGTGGAGCCCTCCACCGCGACCGAGCTGAAGAAGATGATGGTCGCCACCGTCTCGGGCGGCACCGCCTCCCCCGCCGCGATCTCCAACGTCGACGTGGGCGGCAAGACCGGCACCGCGGAGAGCTGCGACGAGTGTCGCCCCTACGCGTGGTTCGTCTCGTTCGCACCGGCCGACGACCCCCAGGTGGCGGTGGCGGTGATGCTCGAGGACCTCGACTCCTCGGTGACCGAGATCGCCGGCGGCCAGCTGGGCGGCCCGATCGCCAAGGCCGTGATGGAGGCGGTGATCGACCAGTGAGCGGACCGGAGACCGGGACCAGCGGACGCTTCGTCGACGACGCGCACCGCTATCAGCTGGACTCGCGCATCGCCACCGGCGGCATGGGCGAGGTCTGGCGGGCCCGCGACACCGTGCTGGACCGGGCGGTCGCGGTGAAGCTGCTCAAGGCCGAGTACGCCGACGACGCGACGTTCCGCTCGCGCTTCGAGACCGAGGCCCGGCACGCGGCCGCGCTGCACCACCCCGGCGTCGCCGCGGTCTACGACTTCGGCGAGGCCGGCTCCCTCGACGGCTCGGGCGTCCCGCGGCCCTACCTGGTGATGGAGCTGGTCGACGGGCAGCCGCTCTCCGCACTGCTGCGTCCGGGTACGCCGCTCGACCCGCGCGCCACCCAGGACCTGATGGCGATGGCCGCCGACGCGATCGGCGCCGCGCACGCGGCCGGGATCGTGCACCGCGACGTGAAGCCGGCGAACATGCTGGTCACCCCCGACCGGACCCTCAAGATCACCGACTTCGGGATCGCGCGGGCCACCGAGGGGATGGCGCTCACCCAGACCGGCCAGGTGATGGGCACCCCGCAGTACCTCTCCCCGGAGCAGGCGCGCGGCTTGACCGCGACGCCGGCCTCCGACGTGTACTCCCTGGGCGTGGTGGCCTACGAGTGCCTCACCGGGCGTCGTCCGTTCACCGGGGACACCCCGGTCACCACGGCGCTGGCCCACCTGCGCGAGCCGGTGCCGGAGCTGCCCGAGTTCGTCCCGGCCGACCTCGCCTACGTCGTACGCAAGGCGCTGGCCAAGGACCCGGCCGACCGCTTCCCCGACGGGGCCAGCCTCGCCGCCGCCTTCCGGGACCCGGCCGCCGCGGCCGCGACCGACGCGGGCGAGCGCACCACGGTGCTCGCCGCGCCGGCGGCCGCTCCGGCCGACGCCACCCGGGTGATGCCGGCCACCGGCGCCCTGCCGGCCCAGGACACGGACCCGGCCACCGAGCCGGCGGCCCAGGACGACCGAGCCAAGAGGTCCCCGTGGCTGTGGGTCCTGCTGGGCACCGCCGTCCTGGTGCTCGCGGTGGTCGCCTTCCTGGCCCTGCGCGGCGACGACGGGGACACCCCCTCGGACGAGCCGACCAGGACCCCCAGGACGTCGGAGCCTCGGACCCCGAGCCAGCAGGCCGGCATCGAGGTCGACGAGGACGACTACATCGGTCGCGACGTCGACGCGGTCACCGCCGAGCTCGAAGGGCTCGGGCTCTCGGTCCGCGCCGAGGAGCTCGTGAACCCCGGCAACCAGGGTGAGGACCTCGTCGCGGGGGTCAACCCCAGCGGCATGCTCGAGGATGGCGACCGCGTCACGGTGACCTTCTGGGGCCCGGTCCGCGAGGAGCCCGAGCCGGAGCCGGAGCCGACCACCCCGGAGCCGACGCAGGAGCCGACGCCCACGGAGCCGACCCGGGAGCCGTCGCCGGAGCCCTCCTCGACGGAGCCGAGCCGCCCGGCCAGCACCGAGCCCGGCGAGGACGACACCACGTCTGCGGACCCCAGGCCGCAGAGTCCCGAGAACCAGACCACCCCCCAGACGCAGAGCCCGAGCGCAGGGTGAGAGGGCAGCACCGATGACGAACCACGGGTCCACCCCGGGACCGACGCTGGTCGGCGGACGCTACGAGCTCGGCGAGCTCCTCGGACGCGGCGGGATGGCGGAGGTCCGCAAGGGCACCGATCGGCGGCTGGGCCGCACGGTGGCCGTCAAGCGGTTGCGCACCGACCTGGCCAGTGACTCCACCTTCCAGGCGCGGTTCCGGCGCGAGGCGCAGTCCTCGGCGTCGCTGAACCACCCCGCCATCGTCTCGGTCTACGACACCGGCGAGGAGTGGTCGCAGGCCGACGCCAACGGCCACGAGGGCGTCGCGCAGCCGTACATCGTGATGGAGTTCGTCGCGGGACACACCCTGCGCGAGATCCTGCGCGAGGGCCGCAAGATCCTGCCCGAGCGCGCCCTGGAGATCACCAGCGGCGTCCTGTCCGCGCTGGACTACTCCCACCGCGCCGGGATCATCCACCGCGACATCAAGCCCGGCAACGTCATGCTCACCCCGTCGGGCGACATCAAGGTGATGGACTTCGGTATCGCCCGTGCTATCTCCGATGCCTCCTCGGCGATGACCCAGACGGCCGCCGTCGTCGGGACCGCGCAGTACCTCTCCCCCGAGCAGGCCCGCGGCGAGACCGTCGACTCGCGATCCGACGTCTACTCCACCGGCTGCCTGCTCTACGAGCTGCTCACCGGGCGCCCGCCGTTCATCGGCGACAGCCCGGTCGCGGTCGCCTACCAGCACGTGCGCGAGCCGGCGACGCCTCCGTCCCACTACGAGGCCGACCTGACGCCCGAGATCGACGCCATCGTGATGAAGGCCCTGGCCAAGCGGGTCGAGGACCGCTACCAGAGCGCTGCCGCGATGCGCAGCGACATCGAGCGCTACCTGGCCGGACGGCCCGTGCAGGCGCCGCCGGTCGACGCCGAGCCCAGCCACCAGCTCGAGGGCCCCTCCTCGGACCCGTCGGTCAACGGCACCGTGCAGGGCTCGGGTGACGACCGCCGCAACGGCAACCGCGGCTGGCTGATCGCGCTGGTGGCGCTGCTGCTGGTGATCCTCGGCGGCTTCGCGGCGCTCTTCCTGATGGACTCCGAACCCGAGCCGGTCCAGGTCCCCGACCTCAGCACGATGACCGAGGACGAGGCCCGGGCAGCCCTCGGTGAGCGGGGCCTCGGGGTGGGCCAGATCGAGGAGGCGACCAGTGACGACGTGCCGCAGGGCCAGGTCAGCGACCAGGACCCCAGCGCCGGCTCGTTCGTCGTCCCCGACTCCTCGGTGTCGTTCACGGTCTCCCTGGGCAAGCCGCAGGTCGAGGTGCCCTACGTCCTGGGCCAGGGGCGCCTCGCCGCCACCGAGACCCTGGAAGCCGCCGATCTCAAGGTGAAGATGGTCGAGCGCGACGACGACGCCGAGCGCGGCCGGGTGATCGAGACCCAGCCCGCCCCCGGCACCCCGGTCGCCGTGGACACCATCGTCACGGTCTACTACTCCGATGGCCCCGAGGAGGTCCCCGACGTCGTCGGCCTGAGCGTGGCCAAGGCCACCCAGCTGATCGAGGAGGCCGGCTTCACCAAGGTCAAGGTGTTCAAGAGCGACGACACCAAGAAGAAGAAGGGCACCGTCCTGGAGCAGACGCCGCTGGGTGGGGAGTCCGCGACCACCGAGACGACCGTGGTGCTGGTGGTCTCCTCCTACGAGCCCGAGCTGGAGCCGACGACGCCGCCCACGCCCAGCGAGTCGCCCACCGAGATCCCGCCGACGACACCCCCGACCACCGAGCCGACGACGCCCTGATCCGCGGCCCGGACCACCCCGCGCACCAGCCAGGTGCCGGGCGGGGTGTCGGGCCGGGTGCGGCTACGCGCCGGTGTCGGTGGCCGGCAGGGCCTCGGCGTACTGCAGGTCGACGAGTCCTTCGTAGGCCGGGGCGACGAGATCGTCCTCGAGCTCGAGGTCCCAACCGATCGCGATGTCGGGGTTCTGCGACTGCTCGCGGTAGACGCTGACGGCCTCGTCCGCGGCCAGTGAGTCCAGGATTTCGCCCTGATCCCCGATCGCGGAGATCACGAACGGCTGGGGGTAGGGCACGCTCTGCAGGCGCACCGAGTTGCCCTCGCACTTGATGCCGGTGGTGGACACGACCCGCTGGCCGGCGATGGTGACGGCGCGAGCCCCGCCCTTCCACATCGCGTTGACGACCGCCTGGATGTCCTGCTGATGCACCACCAGCAGGTTGGCCGGGGTCTCGTCGGCGGCGGTGTCCGGCGCGTCCGAGAGCGTGACGGTGACCCCGGTGCCCCGACGCGGGACGAGGCCGGCGGGGTCCTCGAGCCGCTCCATCCTGCCCCGGTAGCGGCGCACGGTGGTGTCGTCGATGCTCCGGCTCAGCTTCGCGATCTCCTTGTTGAGCCGGGCCACGCGGTCGCGCTTCTTCTCCACCTGCCGGCTCTCCGCGCTCACCAGCGAGGCGAGGTCGGCGTAGCGCCCGGGGCGCAGGTCGGTGCCTCCGCTGTTCTCGGCGCTGGCCACGAACAGCGCCCCGCTCAGCGCGAAGATCAGCGGGGTGGCCACCGCCCACGCACCTCGACCACCGCGCCCGCGCGGGGACAGCGAGGAGACCGCGTGCGCCGAGAGCCGCTTGATCCGCGAGACGCGACCCTCCGGCGTACCCGGGTCGGTCTGCTCCGGGTCGGGCACGCCCGGGTGGTCTGCGTGAGAACCGGGGGTCATGACGACTACGCTAGCCCGCGGCGCGTGAGGTATCACCGTCAGCCCGCCCGTGTAGCCAAGGAGATCTGGTGTCCAAGCCGAAGGCCCACCAACCGACCGAGCCGACCCTGACCGGGAAGGTGTTCTCGATCCGGTTCCTGATCACCCTGCTGCTGGTGGTGCTCGGCATCGCCTGGATCGCCGTCTACTACTCGACCGTGCGGGTGGCGCCGCTCTCCGACGCCGAGCCCGGCGGGCCGGCGTTCATGGCGGACCTGGAGATGTGGAACTACCTGATCGGCTTCGGGCTGATCATGCTCGGCCTGGTGATCGCCGCCCATCCGTCGACCCCGCTGGGCCGTGGCCGCGGCGTGGTGGTCGGCATGCTCGGCTGCTTCCTGATCGGCCTGCTGTGGATCTGCACGTTCTACGTGTTCAGCGGCACCAAGCTCGACGAGGTGTGGGTGCTCAACGACCTCGACCAGTGGAACCTGGTCGTCGGCATCGGGTTCATGGCGGTGGGCTTCGCCTTCGCCACCCGCTGGGAGTGACCCCTCCCCCGCATCCGGTGCCCCCGGCACCCGCACGCGACGAAGGCCCGGACCGAGTGGTCCGGGCCTTCGTCGTTCCCCGGTGCGGCGAGGTTCTCCACATTGGGGATAACTCCTGTGGAGAACTTACAGCGATGTTATTCACCGGTTATCCACAGGCTGTGCAGAACTTTCGGACCGCTCAACCGAGGCCGGCCACCCGCACCGCCGTGGCCGCGAGCAGGGCCAGCAGCAGCGCTGCCAGCCCGAGTCCCTGCCACAGCGTTCGGTGCTTGCGCGGGGCGTAGACGATGATCGCGGCGACGAGGAGCCCGCCGACCAGGCCACCGAGGTGGCCCTGCCAGGAGATGAACTGGCTGCCCAGCACGGTGATGACGACGTTGATGCCGATCCAGCCCAGCAGGGAGGACGTGTTGGCCCCGACCCGCAGGGCCACGACCAGCAGCCCGCCCATCAGCCCGAAGATGGCTCCCGAGGCTCCCAGCGTGGTGCTGGTCTCGGGAGCGAGCCAGAGCACCGCCACCGACCCGCTGAGCGCCGAGAGCAGGTAGAGCGCCAGGAACCGCGCCCGCCCGATCGCCAGCTCCAGCTGCGGCCCGAGGAACCACAGCGCCAACATGTTGAAGCCCAGGTGCATGGGCTCCACGTGGGTGAAGGCGCTGGTCAACATCTGCCACAGCGCCCCGTCGGCCACTCCCGGCAGCCACAACCCGTCCCCCGGCGGGTTCGTGCGGGTCAGGCAGGAGGACTCCGAGAACAGCGCGTAGGTGCCCTCGGGGGACTGCCGGGACTCGCAGGTGCCGACCGGCGAGAGCGCCAGTCGGTAGAACCACGAGCTGGCCTGTCCCCCGGTGCCCAGCAGCGCCAGCCAGATCCCCACGTTCGTCACGATCAGCACGATCGACGTCAGTGCGGGGTTGCTCGAGCGCTTTCCGCCGTACGGCGCGCGCCCGGCGCGCGTCGTACGCGCACCCTCGGCCACGCACTCGACGCACTGGAAGCCCACGGCCGCGTCGCGCATGCAGTCGGGACAGATCGGACGGTCACACCGCTGGCAGCGGATGTAGGTCTCGCGGTCGGGGTGCCGATAGCAGGTCGGAACCCCGGCCGCGGGGGCCGGCTCGCCGGGCATCGGGGGCGTGCTCAGGAGCGGACGATCTGGACCGTCTCGATGACGACGGGCTCGACCGGGCGGTCACGGCCGTCGGTCTTGACCTTGTCGATGGCGTCGACGACGTCGCGCGACGCCTGGTCGGCGACCTCACCGAAGATCGTGTGCTTGAAGTTCAGCCACGGAGCGGTCCCGGTGGTGATGAAGAACTGCGAGCCGTTGGTGCCCGGCCCCGCGTTGGCCATCGCCAGCAGGTAGGGCTTGTCGAAGACGAGCTCGGGGTGCGGCTCGTCCTTGAACGTGTAGCCCGGGCCGCCGGTGCCGGTGCCCAGCGGGCAGCCGCCCTGGAGCATGAAGCCCGCGATGATGCGGTGGAAGCCGAGTCCGTCGTAGAACGGGCCGGTCTTGCCGCCGTCGGCCTTGTAGTCCTTGGTGCCCTCGGCGAGGCCGACGAAGTTGTCGACCGTCTCCGGAGCGTGGTTCGGAAGGAGGTTGATGACGATGTCACCGTGGTTGGTCTTGATGATGGCCTGCAGGTCAGCCATATGTCTGCCTCTCGATGGACGATTGGTGCGGCTCTGATCCTCCCACGATCGACCAACCCGGCCATTGTGGGTACTGCACCGGCACCGCCCCCGGCTCGGCGTGTGTCGGGAGCCGTTTGCCGGGGCATGATCGAATGTGTGGGACACGACAAGAGGAAGGCCACCATGGGCATCCGCAAGAAGAAGTCCGTCATCGACCAGGCCATTGACCAGGCGACCGAGTTCGCCGAGTCCGTCCGCCCCCAGCTCGAGTCCGCGCTCGTGACCGCGAGGGAGAAGGCCGGCCCTGCGCTCGCCGACGCCCGCGAGCGCGCCGTCGAGCTGTCCACCGAGGCCCGGGAGAAGGCAGCACCCCTCCTGGCAGACGCTCGTGATCGGGCTGTCGAGCTCTCGGCCGAGGCGCGCGAGAAGGCCACCCCGCTGATCGCGGAGGGTCGCACCAAGGCCGCGGCCGGTGCCGCCGTCGGCGCGGCGTACGCCGCGGAGAAGGCCGCGCACGGCAAGGAGCTGGCCGCCGCCAAGCTGGCCGAGCTCAAGGCCGAGCCGGAGCCGGAGCCCAAGAAGGGCGGCAAGCTCCGCAAGATCGTGCTGTTCAGCGCCCTCACGGGGCTGGCTGCGTTCGCGGTGAAGAAGCTGACGGCCGACAAGTCCTCGGACAACTGGCAGTCGTCGTACACGCCGACGCCGCCGTCGCAGACGGCTGCTCCGAGCACCCCGGCCAGCCCCGTCGCCACCGCGGCCGCGGCCGTGGAGGAGGACGACCGGGCCGCCGCGTCGCCCGACGAGGCGCTCTCGGACGCCACCGACCAGCCGCACGAGCCGACGACGCCCGACGCACCCGCCGAGGTCATCGACATCGACCCCGACAACCGGGCCTGATCCCGGGGCGCCGTACCGGCGCCGCGTCGTCAGCGGGACCGGCCGGAGGGAAGATCCTCCGGCCGGTTCTGTGCTATCCAGGCGTCGATGCGCTCCCACCAGTCGTAGAGCCACTCGATGCGCTCCTCGCGTCCGGCGGGGATCTCGGCGCGCGGCACCTGCCACCAGCGCATGATGATCTGCTTGTCCATCGGCAGCTCGCGCCAGACGTCGGCCACGGTCAGCAGGTGGTCGAGCCCGGTGTGGGCGACCAGGACCACGTCGGCGTCGGGTGCCGCGTCCAGCGCTGCGATGAAGCCCCCGGGCCGGGGCGCCAGCACGTGGGTCATCGACTCGGCGCGTACCGCCATCCGCTCCAGGCCGAGTCGGCGAAGCCGGCTGATCGCCCGCTCCCGGCGCTTCGGGGTGAAGTTGCCTCCCTCGGGGAAGATCACGAACGCGTCGTTCTCGTCCAGGCCGCTGACCAGCTCGCCGATGTGCGACTCGAGGTCCTCGCCGGCACCCGGGTTGGGGGAGATGAACCGGGCCGGGAGCCGGCCCAGCAGGACGTCGATCATCGGGTCCCAGGCCAGGGTGTCCTTGAGGACCACCCGCGGCTCGCGGTGGTACCAGTGCAGCAGCGCGTACATCAGCGTGAACGAGTCCCCCGGTCCCGCGTGGCGACAGCACACCAGCAGTGGTCGACCGGGGTGGGCGTCCGGGGCGGGACCCTCGGTGACGATCCGCAGCCGGACCACCCGGCGCGCCTCGCGGAAGAAGACCCAGAGCAGGCCCTGGGCCAGGTCGTAGTGGATGCCCTCGAAGTAGGGGGTGCGGATCCGGCGGCCGAACCCCGAGGAGAGCCACCAGCCGAACATCACGATCAGCAGCAGGCTCTCGCAGGTCAGGTAGAGGACCACGACCCACAGCAGGCGCAGCGCCCGCCACCGGCCCGGGGCCAGCGGGGAGATGGCCGCCGCGAGGATCAGCCACAGCGGCAGCGTCACCCAGATCAGCGCCGTCAGCGCGATCACGGCCGGAGCGAGCACGAGCCGGCGCAGCAGACGGACCAGGAGCGAGCGCCAGGTCACGCGCCCACTCCGTGCTCGCGCAGGTAGGACAGCGACTCCTGGTAGGTCGCCGTGATGCGCTGGTGCACGGAGGAGAAGTCACGGTGGGCGCGCAGGGAGTCGTCGAAGGCAGAGGTGCCTGCCGCCGGGAGCACGTGCGCCTCGATGTGCGCGGGCAGCTCGGCCATCTCGCGCACGAAGCGGTGCCGGCGGGCGATCTCGAAGGAGACCCGCGCCACCTCCCACGGCTTGCGGGGCACGGTGAGGGGCCGGTCGATCCGGCCGACCTGGAGCACGAAGATGCGATCGGCTCCCAGCTGGGCCGCGCGGCCCACCGGGATCGTGTTGACGATGCCACCGTCGAGGAAGTGCTCCCCGCCCACCCGGGCCGGCGGCAGCAGACCCGGTGCGGCGGCGCTCGCCACGACCGCGTCGACGACCGGGCCCTCGCTGAACCAGTGCTCCGCGGCGCGCTCGATGCTGGCCGCGCACACCTGGAACTCGACAGCGAGGTCGGCGAAGGTGATCTCGCCGAGCTCGTCGCGCAGCCGCTGGATGAGCGGCTTCGCCGAGTAGATGTGGGTGCCGGTCACCATCGCGCGCCGTACCGTGCGCAGCGGGCGGTCGCCGTACACGTCGCCGCTGTCGGCCGCCGACTGCCACAGCTGCGTGAGGCGGGCGATCACCGAGCCGTCCGGCTGGCGGGCCACCATCGCCCCGTTGATCGCGCCGACGCTGGTGCCGAGCACCAGGTCGGGGACGACGCCACGCTCGAAGAGGGCCTGCAGCATGCCGACCTCGGCGGCGCCGAGGACCCCGCCGCCACCGAGCACGAATGCGGTGGTCGTCACCCTCGGGAACGTATCAGGCGAGCTCGGGGTGGTGCGCCTTCACGCGCTGGGTCGCCCGGTGCTCGGCCCAGAAGGAGAGGATCGGCACGGTGCCGCAGATCAGCGTCACGAGCGTGAAGCCGATGTCCCAGTCGTCCTTGCGCGAGAGCATGAACGCCATCAGCACGAAGATCATGTAGAGCCAGCCGTGGGCGACGCCGAGGTACTCGGTGATCGCCTCGCCGACGTGCTGGGCGTCGCCGCCGGTGGGGAACCAGTTGGGGGTGCTGTCGAAGAGGCCCCACATGCCGGTGCCGTCGAAGTTGGCGAGCGGTACGCCGACCAGGCACAGCACGATGAGCAGGACACCGACGATGCTGGCCATCACCCGATAACGGAGGAGCGCGGCTTTCACGACCTGGACGGTACCGGGTCAACCTGAGGGGTGGCTGAGTCGGGGCTGGGCTGATCCTGATCCCCCCGGTCCTCGTCGTCCGGGCCGTCGTCGGGCTCGTCGCCGCTGGACTTCGCGAGCTCGTCGCGGACGTAGCGCCACCAGATGTAGACGGCGAAGGCCGCGAACATCCACCACTCCACCGCGTAGAGCAGGTTGCGCAGGCCGGTGGACCCGTCCGACTTCGGCAGGGCGTCGAGGGTGGCCTGGCTGAGCCCGTCCACGGCCTCGACGGCGCCGTCCGCCTCGGGCCAGCCGGTGGCGCCGGCGTCGACCGCCTCGCGCACCGCGTCCGGGCCGATGGCCACGGCGTAGCCGCTGTAGAGGTCCTGCTCGACGTGCTGGATCGCGTCGGCCAGCCGCAGCTGCGGCAGCAGGTCGTCGCTCGGGTCGGGGTCGGTGGCCCCGGTGCCCTCGGCCGGCTGCAGCCAGGCGAGGATCTCGGCCTCGCCGGTGGGCGGCTCGGGCGCGCTCGCCGGGTCGGGCTCGGGGTCGTCGAGGAAGCCGCGCACCACGAGCAGCGCCGGCGCGTCGGCGCCACCCCCGACGGCCATCGGCGTGACCACCCACGAGCCCTCGACGCCGTCCTGGGTGCGATCGGTGACGTAGACCGTGCCCTCGGGCACCCAGGTGCCCTCGACCAGCACCGGCTGGCCCACCCGGTCGGCGGGGAACGGGTCGTCGGGGCCCATCAGCTCCGCCAACGGCACCGGCGCCTGAAGGGTCAGGTCACGCGCCTCGGCGTCGCGCTGGGCCTGCCAGGACTCCATCTGCCACAGCCCGAGGCTCACCGCCACGACCGTGCACAGACCCCCCACCAGGTGCGCCAACCAGAAACGACGGGCAAGGACAGCAGGCACGCTCCCAGGGTACGCCGCCCCCCACCGCCCCCCGACTCGGCGTGAACTAGCGGCGTACGCACCCCGAGTCGGCGTGAACTCACCGCCGAGAGGCGCCGAGACGGCGTTACTTCGCGATCGGCGGCTCATCGCACGCCGACTCGACCGTCGTACGACGCGAGTTCACGCCGACTCGGCGCGGGGGCGACGGTGATGTAGCTGCCGTCCGGCCTCGCGTCGCCGCATCTCTCGCCCGCTTACCCGCAGGTAACTGGAGGATCGCACGCACCAGGTGCACGGGAATCTCCAGTTACCCGTCAGTCACCTGAGGCGCGCCCAGCCAGGGCGGCGGGGCGGGCGCGGCTGTGCGGGTGGTGGGCGCGAGCAGGCGGCTGGGTCAGCAAGGAGAGGAGACCGCAGGCCGACCTTCGCGTTCAGTGGGTGGAGCCTAGGGGACTCGAACCCCTAACCCCCTGCTTGCAAAGCAGGTGCGCTACCAATTGCGCCAAGGCCCCTGATGCCGGCCCAGCGGGCCGGCGGTGGATCTGATCAGGCCTTCGCGACCGGGTCGGTCGCCTCGGCCCAGAGAGCCTGCTCGCGCTTGCTGTCGTCGACCTTCTTCTTCACCATCACGGCGCCGAGGGCGGCCAGCAGGACGAGGGTGAGCTTCTTCACGGGATCTCCCAGGTGGGTCGTGCCACGTCGAAGGGGCGAGGCGTGGCGGAGAAGCAGACGCGGGTGGTGGGCCTAACAGGACTTGAACCTGTGACCTCTTCCTTATCAGGGAAGCGCTCTAACCGTCTGAGCTATAGGCCCGCGTGGGTATCGCCGATCATCGGCAACGACCGAGGGGGAACATTACCCCACGCCCGCGGAGGCCGACAAAACGGCCCCCGCGGGCATCACACCAGGCTCAGTGCTCGTCCTCGGCCAGGGTGACGTCGATGCCGCCGAGCAGGGCGGCGGCCATGTTGTACAGGAACGCGCCCAGGGTCGCCATCGCGGTGATCAGCACCACGTCGATGACCGAGACCAGCATCGTGAAGCCCATCACGCGGGAGAGTCCGACGTAGTTCTCGACGTCGAAGTCGGCCGCCTCCTCGCCGCCGATCACGTCCTGCACGGTGCCGTTGATCGACTCCCACACGCCGGCGATCCCGAGCACCGACCACACGATGAACACCGAGACGATGGTGACGATCGCGAAGGCGATCGAGAGCAGGAACGCGGTCTTCATCACCGACCAGGGCTCGATCCGCGTCAGCCGCAGTCGTGCCCGGCGCGGCGGGCGGCGCGTGCCGGACGTGCTCGCGGCCTTCGCCGCCTTGCTCGGCGAGTGCGGGTCGGCGTTGGCGGCGTGCTGGTCGGCGACGCCGGAGAACGCCGCCTGCAGCCGGCTGGTCATCGCGGGTCGCACCGCGGTGTCCGAGCTGCGCGCGTCCCCGCCTGCCTTGGTCGGTGGTGTGCCCCTATTGGCCGGGGTATCGGTCATCGGCGTCACTCCCTGGTCTCGTCGGCACCGGAGTCGCCGTCCACGTCGTTGTCGGCAGCGCTCATCGTGTCTTCCTCGGACGACTCGTCAGCGATTGTTGCATCCGCCTCCACGGCCGAGGCCTGCGCGGAGCCCTCGGCGCCGGACTCGGCGCCGGACTCGTCGACCGGCTCGCCGTCCGGCCCGACCTCCTCCTCGGCGTCCTCCTTGGCCTCCACCGAGCGGGCCACGACCGCGACCGCGTCGCCCTTCTTGGGCTTGGCGAACTTCACGCCCATCGTGGATCGGCCGGTGGGCCGGAACTCGGCGTTGATCGGGCTGCGCACCACCTGACCGGCCTGGGTGATCAGCAGCACCTCGTCGCCCTCCTCCACGATGAACGCGCCGACCAGGCTGCCGCGCTCCTCGTTGGCCAGCGACATCGCCTTGATGCCGATGCCGCCGCGCGACTGCAGGCGGTACTCCGAGATCCGGGTCCGCTTGGCGAAGCCGCCGTCGGTGATCGTGAAGACGTACTGCTCCTTGACGTCCGGCAGGTCACCGGGCGCGGTGGACTCGCCGGCCTCGGCTGCCTTGGCCTCGGCGGCCTCCTCGGCCGCCACCTGCTCGGCGCGGATGACCGACATCGACAGCAGCGCGTCGCCGTCGCGGAACTTCATCCCCGAGACGCCCGAGGTGGCGCGTCCCATCGGCCGCAGCTGGCTGTCGTCGGCGCGGAACCGGATCGCCTGGCCCTTGCGCGAGACCAGCAGGATGTCGTCCTCGGCGTTGACCAGCTCGGCGCCGATCAGCTCGTCGTCGTCCTCGCGGAAGTTGATCGCGATGACGCCGGCCTGACGCGGGCTGTTGTAGTCGCCCAGCCGGGTCTTCTTGATCAGCCCGGTCCGGGTGGCGAGCACCAGGTACGGCGCCTGCTCGTAGTCGCGGATCGCCAGCACCTGCGCGATCTTCTCGTCGGGCTGGAAGCTCAGCAGCCCGGCCACGTGGCCGCCCTTGGCGTCGCGCGAGGCCTCCGGCAGGTTGTACGCCTTGGTCCGGTAGACCCGCCCGGCGGTGGTGAAGAACAGCAGCCAGTGGTGGTTGGTGGTGGCGATGAAGTGCTCGACGACGTCGTCGCCGCGCAGCGTCGCACCGCGCACGCCCTTGCCGCCGCGCTTCTGGGTGCGGTATTGGTCGGCGCGGGTCCGCTTGGCGTAGCCGCCGCGGGTGATGGAGACGACGAGCTCCTCGTCGGGGATCAGGTCCTCCATCGAGAGGTCGCCGTCGGCCGCGATGATCTGGGTACGGCGGTCGTCGCCGTACTTCTCCACGATCGCCTCGAGCTCGTCGGCGACGATCTGGCGCTGGCGGGTGAGGTTCGCCAGGATGTCCTCGAGGTCGGCGATCTCGAGCTCGATCTCGGCGAGCTCGTTGATGATCCGCTGGCGCTCCAGGGCAGCCAGCTTGCGCAGCTGCATGTTGAGGATCGCGTCGGCCTGGATGTCGTCGATCTCCAGCAGCTCGATCAGGCCCTGCCTGGCCTCGTCGACGTCCGGGGAGCGCCGGATCAGGGCGATGACCTCGTCGAGGGCGTCCAGGGCCTTGGCCAGACCACGCAGCACGTGGGCGCGACGCTCGGCCTCGGCGAGCCGGTAGCGGGTCCGGCGCTGGATGACCTCGACCTGGTGCTCGACCCAGTTGCTGATGAACTGGTCGATGCTCAGCGTGCGGGGCACGCCGTCCACCAGCGCCAGCATGTTGGCGCTGAAGTTGGTCTGCAGCTCGGTGTGCTTGAGCAGGTTGTTCAGCACCACCCGCGCCACCGCGTCGCGGCGCAGCACCACGACCAGGCGCTGGCCGGTGCGGTCGGAGGTGTCGTCACGCACGTCGGAGATGCCCTGGACCCGCCCGGAGTCGGCGAGCTCGGCGATCTTCAGCGCGAGGTTGTCGGGGTTGACCATGTAGGGCAGCTCGGTGATCACCAGGCAGGTGCGACCGCGCTTGTCCTCGTCGATCTCGATCACCGCACGCTGGGTGACCGAGCCGCGACCGGTGCGGTAGGCCTGCTCGATGCCCTGGCGACCCACGATCAGCGCGCCGTTGGGGAAGTCAGGGCCCTTGATCCGCTCGATCAGCGCGTCCTGCAGCTCCTCGCGGGTGGCGTCGGGGTGCTCGAGCGCCCACTTCGCACCCTCGGCCACCTCGCGCAGGTTGTGCGGCGGGATGTTGGTCGCCATCCCCACCGCGATGCCGGCCGAGCCGTTGACCAGCAGGTTCGGGTAGCGCGCCGGCAGGACCACCGGCTCCTGGGAGCGGCCGTCGTAGTTGGGCTGGAAGTCGACGGTGTCCTCGTGGATGTCGCGCACCATCTCGAGGGCCAGCGGAGCCATCCGGCACTCGGTGTACCGCATCGCGGCGGCCGCGTCGTTGCCCGGGGAGCCGAAGTTGCCCTGGCCCTGCACCAGCGGCGCGCGCATCACCCACGGCTGCGCCAGGCGCACCAGGGTGTCGTAGATCGCGGTGTCGCCGTGCGGGTGGTACTGACCCATCACGTCGCCGACGACGCGGCTGCACTTGGAGAAGCCGCGGTCGGGCCGGTAGCCGCCGTCGTACATCGCGTAGATCACCCGGCGGTGCACCGGCTTGAGCCCGTCGCGTACGTCGGGCAGCGCGCGGCCGACGATGACCGCCATCGCGTAGTCGATGTAGGCGCGCTGCATCGACGTCTGCAGCTCGACGGGCTCGATCCGCCCGCCGAGGGGGGGCTCAGTGGTGTTGTCAGTCACGATTGTTCTCTCTGCTCGGCTCTACTCGAATCTAGGGAAAGCGCTAGAAAGCGGAATACCTAGATGTCGAGGAAGCGGACGTCCTTGGCGTTGCGCTGGATGAACGAACGGCGCTGCTCGACGTCCTCGCCCATCAGGATCGAGAAGATCTCGTCGGCCTGGGCGGCGTCGTCCAACGTCACCTGCAGCATCAGGCGCTGGTCGGGATCCATGGTGGTCTCCCACAGCTCCTTGGCGTTCATCTCGCCCAGACCCTTGTAGCGCTGGACCGGGTTCTCCTTGGGCAGCTTCTTGCCCGCCTCGATCCCGGCGGCCATCAGCGCGTCGCGCTCGGAGTCGGAGTAGACGAACTCGTGCTCGTGCGGCTTGTTCCACCGCAGCCGGTACAGCGGCGGCTGGGCCATGTAGACGTGGCCGTGGTCGATCAGCGGCTTCATGAAGCGGAACAGCAGCGTCAGCAAGAGCGTGTTGATGTGGTGGCCGTCGACGTCGGCGTCGGCCATCAGCACCACCTTGTGGTAGCGCAGCTTCGCGATGTCGAAGTCCTCGGTGATGCCGGTGCCCAGCGCCGAGATGATCGACTGGACCTCCAGGTTGCCCAGGATCCGGTCCAGGCGCGCCTTCTCGACGTTGAGGATCTTGCCGCGGATCGGCAGGATCGCCTGGATCCGCGGGTCGCGTCCCTGTCGGGCGGAGCCGCCTGCGGAGTCACCCTCGACGATGAACACCTCGCACTCGGCGGGGTTGGTCGACTGGCAGTCCGACAGCTTGCCGGGGAGTCCGCCGCCACCGAGGATGCCCTTGCGGTTGCGGGCCAGGTCGCGGGCCTTGCGGGCCGCGACGCGAGCCTGGGCGGCCGCCTGGGCCTTGCGGACGATCTCCTTGCCCTCGGCCGGGTTCTGCTCCAGCCAGGCGCCGAACCGGTCGTTCATCAGGCGCTGGACGAAGCCCTTGGCCTCGGTGTTGCCGAGCTTGGTCTTCGTCTGGCCCTCGAACTGCGGCTCGCCGAGCTTGACCGAGATGATCGCGGTCAGGCCCTCGCGGATGTCGTCGCCCTTGACCCGGTCCTCGGACTTCTTGATCAGGCCCCACTCCTCGCCCCAGTGGTTGACCAGGGAGGTGAGCGCGGCGCGGAAGCCCTCTTCGTGCGTGCCGCCCTCGTGGGTGTTGATGGTGTTGGCGAAGGTGTGCACCGACTCGCTGAACGTCGTGTTCCACTGCATCGCGACCTCGAGGCTCATGTGGTTCTCGACGCGCTCGGGCGTCTCGGCCTCGAAGGCGATGATCGTGGGGTTGGCCGGGACCTTGCGGCGGTTCAGGTACCCGACGTAGTCGATGAGACCGCGGTCGTACTTGAAGATCCGCTCCATGCCACCGGCCTCGCCGGGCTGGATGGCGTCGACGCCGGCCTGGTCGACGTCGTCGTCGACGGTGTTGTCCTCGACCGCCTCGAGGACCTCCTCGGCGGCGGGCCGCTCGTCGCGCAGCACGATCTCGAGGCCCTTGTTGAGGAAGGCCATCTCGCGGATGCGGTTGGTGATCGTCTCGAAGTTGAACGTCGTGGTCTCGAAGATGTCGGCCGAGGGCCAGAACGTGATCGTGGTGCCGGTGTGCTCGCCGGGCTCCATCTCGCGCACCTGCTCGAGCGGGGCGTTGGGCACGCCGAGGGAGAACACCTGGCGCCACAGGTGGCCGCGGTTCTTCACGTCCACCTGGAGGGTGGTCGACAGGGCGTTGACCACCGAGACACCGACGCCGTGCAGACCGCCGGAGACCTTGTAGCCGCCGCCGCCGAACTTGCCGCCGGCGTGCAGCATGGTCAGCGCCATGGTGACCGCGGGGATGCCCTCGGTGGGGTGGATGTCGGTGGGGATGCCACGGCCGTTGTCCTCGACCTTGACGCCGCCGTCGGCGAGCAGGGTGACGATGATCCGGTCGCAGTGCCCGGCCAGCGACTCGTCGACGGAGTTGTCGACGATCTCCCACACCAGGTGGTGCAGTCCGCGCTCGCCGGTGGAGCCGATGTACATGCCCGGGCGCTTGCGGACGGCCTCGAGGCCCTCGAGCACCTGGATCGCGGAGGCGTCGTAGGCGTCCCCCACGGGTCCGGTCTGGCGCAGCTTGTCGTGCAGGTCGCCGAGCTCGGCGTCGTGCTCGAACTCGGAGCCGGAGGCGGGGGACTCGGTGGGGGTGGCGGCGCTCTCGTCGGACACGCAGACCTCTTCCTGATGCGGGACGACCACGGCGGGGCGCGCACTAGGACCGAGGTCCGAGGATCGCGCGGCACTGCCCAGCCTGACTGTCTGCACGAGTGGAACTCATGCAGAGGGCCGCTGCGTGAAAGGAGCCAGCGACCCAGGAGCCATCCTACCTGGCCCCAGGCCCCTAACCCACGTGATCCTCCCCAGGAAACGGGGGAGAGTCTGCACGAATTGCCCTCTGTGCGGCCCAGGAAGGCCTCGGCAGCGCACGCAGGGGGGTCCGGACGGGTCCCGGTACGTCGACGGGGGCCCCAGTTCGTCTGGCGCAGGCACGGCACCGGCCGATTCGGGCCGGGACTGCTCAGCCGTAGGTGTCGCGCGGCCCGCGACCGTCGCGCACCGAGCGGGGACCCTTCTTCCAGGTCGGCAGGTGCGGGCCGAGCACCTCGATCAGCACCACGCTCCCGTGCCCGAGCTCCTCGTTGAGACGCCGCACGATGGTCGGCGCCAGCAGCCGCAGCTGGGTGGCCCAGGCGGTCGAGTCGGTGCGCACGGTGAGCTTGCCGTCGGCGAACGCCTCCGGGGTGCAGTGGCTGGCCACCTCGTCCCCGACCAGCTCGGCCCACCGCCCGAAGACCCCGTGCACGCGCAGGTCCAGCGCCCAGCCGTGGTCGGAGACCAGTCGGCCCAGCGTGCTGTCGAGCGTCTGCGGGTCGCGCTCGTCGGGGTGCGCGCCCGAGACCCGCCCGGTGCCCCGGCGCCGCAGGCTGCCGCCCGTCGTACGACGCCGCGGGCGCACGCCGGTGGGCAGCGCCCGCGCGGTCGCCCGGGCCAGGGAGCGGGCCAGCTCCAAACCGTCGTCGTGGTGCTCGGCCTCGGCATCCGCACTCTCCGCGACGCTCTCGGCTGCGGCGTCGTCGGCGCTCTCGGCGGCCTGATCGGCGTCGCCCGGATCGGGGATGGGCCGCTCCTCAGTCATCGCTCAGCCTCCGTACCTCGCCGTCGGCGACGGCGTACCGCACCCCGGCCAAGACCTCCGGGACGTCCTCGGGGACCGCCGCCGTGACCAGCACCTGCTCCGCGCCGGCCACCAGGTCGGCGAGCTGGCGCCGGCGACCGGTGTCGAGCTCCGCGAACACGTCGTCCAGGATCAGGATGGGATCGTCGCCGTCCGCGCGCAACAGGTCGTAGGAGGCGAGTCGCAGCGCGAGCGCGAACGACCACGACTCCCCGTGCGAGGCGTAGCCCTTGACCGGGAGCCGCAGCTCGCCGTTGCCCAGGGTGAGCACCAGCTCGTCGCGGTGCGGGCCGACCAGCGAGACGCCGCGGTCGAGCTCGTCCTTGCGCCGGCGCTCCAGCTCGGCCAGGAACGACTCGGTGAGGGAGCCCTGGGTGGGCTCGAAGGACGGCTTGTAGGAGATCTCGGCGTCGTCGCGGCCGGCCCCCTTCGCGACCGTGGCGTAGGCCCGGCCCACGTAGGGGAGCAGCGACTCGACGAGCGCGCGCCGCTCGGCCATCAGCTCGGCCCCGGTCCGCGCCAGGTGGTCGTCCCACACGCCGAGGGTGGACAGCGCCGACTCGTGGCCCTCGCCGCGCCCGCGCCGGGCCGATCCCATCGTCTTGAGCAGGGTGTTGCGCTGGCGCAGGACCCGCTCGTAGTCCGCGCGCACCCCGGCCAGGCGCGGGGCGCGCAGCACCAGCAGGTCGTCGAGGAAGCGGCGCCGGTCCGACGGGTCGCCCTTGACCAGGGTCAGGTCCTCGGGGGAGAAGACCACGGTGCGGACCAGGCCGAGCAGCTCGCGGGCCCGGGGGAGCACCGACCGGTTGATCCGGGCCCGGTTGCTGCGCCCCGGGTTGAGCTCGACCTCGAGGGTCGCGGTGCGGCCGTCGCGCACCACGGCCGCGCGGATCAGCGCCTGCTCGGCGCCGGCCCGGATCAGCGGGGCGTCCGAGGACACCCGGTGTGAGGACAGCCGTGAGAGGTAGTCGATCGCCTCCACGAGGTTGGTCTTGCCCTGGCCGTTGCGGCCGATGAACGCGGTGACGCCCGGCTCGAGGGCCACGTCCACGTCGCCGTAGGAGCGGAAGTCGTGCAGGAAGAGGTGGGAGACGTGCACGCGATCAGGCGGGGTCGGGATCGGGGCCCGGGTCGTCGTTGGCCGGACCCGAGGCGTCGGGACGGTCGGGGCCGGGGGTGTCGCCGCTGGCCGCGGCCGCCTGTACGGCGTGCCCACCGAACTGGTTGCGCATCGCGGCCACTGCCTTCATCGCGGGGGAGTCGTCCTGGCGGGAGACGAAGCGGGCGTAGAGGGCCGCGGTGATGGCCGGGGTCGCGACGGCGTGCTCGATGCCCGCCTCCACGGTCCACCGGCCCTCGCCGGAGTCGTCGGCGTAGCCGCGGATCGACGCCAGGCCGGGGTCGGCGTCCAGCGCGGCCACCATCAGGTCGAGCAGCCACGAGCGGATCACGGTGCCCTCGCGCCAGGAGCGGAAGACCTCGGTCACGTTCTCGACCATGTCGACCTTCTCCAGCAGCTCCCAGCCCTCGGCGTAGGACTGCATCACGGCGTACTCGATGCCGTTGTGGACCATCTTCGAGAAGTGGCCGGCACCGACGGTGCCCGCCCGGACCGCGCCGAACTCGCCGGCCGGCCTCAGGGCGTCGAAGGCCGGCTGCACCTTGGCGATGTCCTCCTCGGAGCCGCCGTACATCAGGGCGTAGCCGTTCTCCAGGCCCCACACTCCGCCGGAGACCCCGCAGTCCACGAAGCCGATCCCGCGCTCGGCGAGCAGCTCGGCGTGGGCCAGGTCGTCGGTCCAGCGGGAGTTGCCACCGTCCACCAGCACGTCACCCTCGGAGAGCAGCTCGGCGAGCTCGGCGACCGTGGCGCGGGTGGCGTCGCCGGAGGGCACCATCACCCAGACCACGGCGGGGGAGGGGAGCGCGGCGACCAGGTCCGCCAGCGACCCGACGTCGCTGACCTCGGGGTTGCGGTCGAAGCCCACCACCGTGTGGCCGGCGCGACGCAGCCGCTCGCGCATGTTGCCGCCCATCTTGCCCAGGCCGACGAGTCCGATCTCCATGCGTTCCTCCGTGGTGGTTCGCCGCTCGCGTGCGCTCCTTCAGGCTCAGGAGAGCAGGCGACGCGGCATCAGCAGGTAGCGGAAACCGGGGTCCTGGTCGGGCTCGGCGGGGGAGCCGCTCATCACCACGGGCTTGGAGGCCTGGGTGAAGGCCAGCTCGACCACGGTCTCGTCGATGGCGCCGAGGCCGTCGAGCAGGAACTGCGGGTTGAACCCGGTGGTGATGTCCTCGCCCTCGATGGTCGCCTCGATCGACTCCGAGGCCTGCGCCTCGTCGCCCGAGCCGGCGTCCAGGGTCAGCACGCCCTCGCTGAAGGCCAGCTGCACGGCGGTGTTGCGCTCGGCGACCAGCGCGACGCGCTTGACCGACTCGATCAGCGAGGCCTTGTCGACGCGGGCCACGGTCAGGTGGTCGCTGGGGAACAGGCTGCGGACCTTCGGGAACTCACCGTCGAGCAGCCGCGTCGTGGTGCGTCGTACGCCGCCGGGGGCAGCGCCCTCGAAGCCGATGATGCCCTCGCCCGACCCGCTGGCGGACAGCGCGATGGTGACCTCGCCGCCGGCGGTGAGCGACTTGGCGGTGTCGCCCAGCACCTTGGCCGGGACCAGGGCGGCGACCGACTCGTCGGGGGTGCGCGGACTCCAGGTCAGCTCACGGTGGGAGAGCCGGAAACGGTCGGTGGCGAGCAGCGAGATCGTGGACCCGTCGATCTCGATGCGCACACCGGTCAGCACCGGCAGCATGTCGTCGCGTCCGGCGGCGGTGACGGCCTGGGCCACCGCGTGGGCGAACGCCTCGCTGCGCACGGTCCCGGTCGCGGCCGGCATGTCGGGCAGGCTCGGGTAGTCCTCGACGGGCATGGTCTGGAGGCTGAAGCGCGCCGACCCGCAGGTGAGCGAGACCCGCGAGCCGTCCAGGACCATCTCGACCGGCTTGGCGGGCAGGCTGCGGCAGATGTCGGCGAGCAGACGGCCGCTGACCAGCGCACGACCCTCGTCGGCGACCTCGGCGTTGAGCGTCGCGCGAGCCGAGGTCTCGTAGTCGAAGGTGGACAGCACGAGTCCGGCGTCGCTGGCGTCGATCAGGAGACCGGCGAGCACCGGGACGCTCGGACGGACCGGCAGGCTGCGGGCAGCCCAGGCAACGGCATCGGCGAGCACGTCGCGTTCGACGCGGAACTTCACGTGAGGTCCTCCGTGGTCGTGTCGTCTGGTCAGGAGCAGTGGGCCGCGGTCGTCGGGGGATCGCGGGTGGGGCTGCCACGACAAGTCTGGAAGCTGAATCCTGCCATGCGTCCGGCCGGTGCGGGGGCCTCGGTGGTGATTCGGGTGACCTGGGCGACTCCGAAGCCGTGACTGGAACTTGTAGTTCGAGCTCCGAAGCGGGGCTCGTCGAGAGGGTTGTCCCCAGGTTGAGCCGCCGAGAGACGTTGATGGGGAGGTGTGTTCATTGTCTGGTGTTAGTCGTCATAGCAACGGTGGAAACTGTGGAGGAAGTGCATAACCGCAGGTCACCGCGCTCGATCCCGGTGCACAGGGGCTGTGGAACTACAAGGGGAGGAACTGCGGCCCGGTGTGCACGACCGTTCGCCTCGTTGTGGTTGCTACCGCTTCTCCACAGGCGATGTGGAGAAGCGGTCGGCTGGTGCACACGTTCTCCACAGGCGGGCGAACCACAATTTTCTTGTCATCGCCGCTGTCCTCCGACCGTCCTACGATCGTGTGATGCCCGTCGACCCCGCACCGCCCGCCGGCCCCGAGCTGCCCGCCGCGGTCCACCCCGAGCATCCGCAGCTCGCCCTCGACGCGCAGCTGTGCTTCCCGCTGTACGCCGCGACGCGGGCGGTCACCCGGCACTACGCGAGCCTGCTCGAGGAGGTGGGTCTGACGTATCCGCAGTACCTCACCCTGCTGGTGCTGTGGGGCGAGGGCGGCTCGGCGAGCGTGGGCGAGCTCGGACGCAGGCTGCGCCTGGACTCGGGCACGCTGACGCCGCTGCTCAAGCGACTCGAGGCGATGACTCACGTCGTACGCCGTCGCGACGCGGCCGACGAGCGTCGGGTCGTGGTCGAGGTGACGCAGGCGGGCTGGGAGCTGCGCGAGCGTGTCGCGGGCGTGCCGGAGCAGGTCGCCGTCGCCACGGGGCTGACGGCGGCCGAGGGGGCCGAGCTGCGGGGGCTGCTGGAGCAGCTGATCGCCGGGATGGACCGGGCGCGGGGTCAGGTCTGACGGGCCTGCATCTTGATCCGGTTGGTCAGCTCGGAGACCTGGTTGAACACCGAGCGACGCTCGGCGAGGAGCTGGTTGATCTTGCGGTCGGCGTACATCACCGTGGTGTGGTCGCGGTTGCCGAACTGGGCGCCGATCTTCGGCAGCGACAGCGGGGTGAGCTCGCGGCACAGGTACATCGCGATCTGACGACCCTGGACCAGGTGCCGGCCGCGGCTGGGGCCGGTGAGGTCCTCGATGGAGACCCCGAAGTAGGCCGCGGTCTGCGCGATGATCGTGGCCGCGGTGATCTCGGGCTCGCCGCCCTCGGGGATCAGGTCCTTGAGCACGATCTCGGCCAGGGTGAGGTCGACCTCCTGGCGGTTGAGGTTCGCGAAGGCGGTCACCCGGATCAGCGCACCCTCGAGCTCGCGGATGTTGGTCTGGATCTTCGAGGCGATGAACTCCAGCACCTCCGGCGGAGCCGTCAGCCGGTCCATCGCCGCCTTCTTGCGCAGGATGGCGATCCGGGTCTCGAGGTCGGGGGGCTGGACGTCGGTGATCAGGCCCCACTCGAACCGGTTGCGCAGCCGGTCCTCGAGTGCCTCGAGCCGCTTGGGCGGACGGTCGGAGGTGAGCACGATCTGCTTGTTGGCGTTGTGCAGCGTGTTGAAGGTGTGGAAGAACTCCTCCTGCGTCTGCGTCTTGCCCTCGATGAACTGGATGTCGTCGATCAGCAGCACGTCCACGTCGCGGTAGCGCCGCTTGAACCGGTCCTGCCGGTCGTCGCGGATCGCGTTGATGAACTCGTTGGTGAACTCCTCGCTGGACACGTAGCGCACCTTCGCCCCAGAGTAGAGCGAGCGCACGTAGTGACCGATGGCGTGCAGCAGGTGGGTCTTGCCCAGCCCGGACTCGCCGTAGACCAGGAGCGGGTTGTACGCCTTGCCGGGAGCCTCCGCCACCGCGACCGCGGCCGCGTGCGGGAACCGGTTGGAGGAGCCGATGACGAAGGTCTCGAAGGTGTACTTCGGGTTCAGCCGCGTCTCGAGGGCGGTCGGGCGCGAGCGGTCGTGCTCGGGAGCCGACCGGTCGGGCAGCGACGGCACGCTGGTGAGCCGGGGTCCATTTGTCGACATGTAGCCCGGGCGGTCGTCCGCCCCGTCGGAGTCGACGGACTCGGTCTGGTCGCGGCGGTGCGGGTCGATCCCGTGCTGATCGACCGGCTGGGCGTCCACGCCGTGGTCGCGCGGAGCGTGTTCCTCGACACCGTGGTCGTTGAGCGGCTGGTCCTCGAGGCGGGGGTTCACCGTCACCGCGATCCGGGTCTCGCGACCGAAGGCCTCGCTGAGGGCGTCCTCGAGCTGGGGACGGAGCCGGCCCTCGAGCTGGCCGCGGGTGAAGTCGTTGGGCACGGCGATGATCGCGGTGCTCTCGTGCAGCGTGACCGGCTCGCTGGCCCGCAGCCACGCGCGCTGGTTGGGCTGCAGGTCGCTGAGCACGCGGCGCCAGACGGTCTCGAGATCGGCAGCGTCGTTCACGCTTTTCCCGCCTTCATGTTCGTCCTAAGGGGTCGTCACGGCCGTCGGTCGTGACCTTGGTCCACAAGTTTCTCCACAGGTTGTGGACCGTGGGTCCCACGGTGTGGGGACCGGGCGCCGAGACGCTCCTGACTACCGGCCGTGCTGGCTGTCTGCGCAGGTCAGACCCATGATGGCGGTCCTTGCTGGGCGGTGCGACAGTTGCGGTGAGGCCCGGAGTCGGGGGCGGCGGGGAACCTCGACAGGTCTGAACGTAACAACTGGCGCGCTCCCCGAGCAAGACGTCATCCACAGGTCGCGGCGGTGTCGGTTTGACCCTGTGAAAGCGCGGCGCGTACCGTGGGCCGGTCACCGGCGTCGACTGGTGCCGCATGTCCACGGACGGGCCCACGCCCGGCCGTGGGTGGGCGGTGCCTGCCGACAAGTTCAGTTGGACTGCCCGCCGCGTCGGTGTGGACATTCCTGTAATCCCCGACATCGGAGAAGTTTCGTGAGCAAGCGTACGTACCAGCCGAACAACCGCCGCCGCCACAAGGTCCACGGTTTCCGCCTGCGCATGCGCACCCGCGCTGGGCGCGCCATCCTGTCCGCGCGGCGCCGCAAGGGCCGCAAGGACCTGGCCGTCTGACGTCCCCTCCCTCCGCACGCCAGCCTTCTCGTGCTGCCACCGGCGAACCGGCTCACCAGTGGTGAGTCTTTTCGCCAAGCGGTGCGGCGAGGGCGTCGATCGGGGTCGCGGACCGTGGTGGCCCATCTCTGGGTCGCCGACGGCACGACACCTCCTCGCATCGGCTTCGTGGTGAGCAAAGCGGTGGGAAACGCCGTCACACGCAATCGCGTGAAGCGCCGCCTTCGACACCTGGCCCGGGAGCACCTCACGGTGCTCCCGGGCTCTGGCGTGCTCGTGGTCCGGGCGCTCCCCGCGTCGGCGACGGCCACCTACGCGGAACTCGGGGCCGATCTCGCACGTTGTCTCCAACGTGTGCTTCCTGACCCCGCCCCGGCTGGTACGCCGTGATTGAGCGCGTCGGGGGGACCCCGGCGTGAAGTTCCTGCTGATCGGTCTGCTGCGCGCCTACCGCGCGCTGATCAGCCCTCTGTACGGCCAGGTCTGCCGCTATCACCCCTCGTGCTCGGCCTATGCGCTCGACGCGGTGCGGGTCCACGGGTCGGTGCGAGGATCATGGTTGTCCGTACGCCGTCTCGTTCGCTGCCACCCGTGGGCGGCCGGCGGGTACGACCCCGTTCCCCCGCGCGGTCACGCGCGTTCCTCCCGGATTCAAGGAGCCTGAGTGTTCGACTTCTTCGGCGCGATCGGCAGCTTCATCATGACGCCGCTGTATTACGTCATCTCCGTCGTGCTGGTCGGGTTCCACAGCGCCCTGAGCAAGATCTTCGACCCCTCCTCGGGCGCTGCCTGGGTGCTGTCCATCGTCGGGCTGACGCTGGTGATCCGCTCGGCGCTGATCCCGCTGTTCGTCAAGCAGATCAAGTCCAGCCGCAACATGCAGCTCATCCAGCCCAAGGTCAAGGAGCTGCAGAAGAAGTACGGCCACGACCGGGAGCGTCTCGCCCAGGAGACGATGAAGCTCTACAAGGACACGGGGACCAACCCGTTCGCCTCGTGTCTGCCGATCTTGTTGCAGATGCCAATCTTCTTCGCCCTGTTCCGGCTGATCGACTCGGCCGCGAACGGCAAGGCGCACGGCGTCCTGACGGACGAGAAGGCGGACATGTTCGCCGACGCCGAGCTCTTCGGCGTGCAGATCTCGAAGACGTTCATGAAGGCCGACGGCGACGTCGGCGTGATGGTCCTCGCCGCGATCCTGGTGATCGCGATGACGCTGACCACCTTCCTCACCCAGCGTCAGCTGATGAGCAAGAACATGCCTGCCGACGCTCTCACGGGCCCCTACGCGCAGCAGCAGAAGATGCTTCTCTACGTGCTGCCGTTGGTCTTCGCGGTCGGCGGTGTGGCCTTCCCGATCGGCGTCCTGGTCTACTGGACCACCTCCAACCTGTGGACGATGGGTCAGCAGTTCTACGTGATCCGTCGCAACCCGGCCCCGAACACCGAGGCGGCCAAGGCGAAGGCCGAGCGGGACGCGGCCAAGGCCGCCCGCAAGGGTCATGGCTCCACGGGCGACGTCTCGCTCACCAAGGGCGGCACCGCCGTTGTCGAGGCGCCGGCCGAGCCGGTGCGCCCGGCTCCGCGTCAGCAGCCCAAGAAGCAGCCCCGCAGCCAGCGCAAGAAGAAGTCGCCGGGCAAGGGCCCGGGACGCCCGCGCTGACCCTTTCGACCCGCCCGCCCGCCAGCCTTCTCAGGAGTTCCCGTGAGTGACGCCCCTACCCCAGAAGCGCCCGCCCCCGACGCAGCTCCCTCCGAACCGCTGGCGAGCGACGAGGCGCCTGGTGCTGTCGAGTCCGTCGACACGGAGCAGGGTGGCGAGACCGCTGACGTCTCCGGTGCCCAGCAGGGTGACGACGAGCTAGGTGACGACGAGCAGGGCGACGCCGAGCAGGGTGAGGCCGAGTCGACCGGGGCCGGGCGCCTCTCCCGCGTCCAGCGCCTGGAGCAGGAGGGCGACATCGCCGCCGACTACCTCGAGGAACTGCTCGACATCGCCGATCTGGACGGCGACCTGGACATCGACGTGGACGGGGACCGGGCCGCTGTCTCCATCGTCGGTGCCGACCTCTCGCAGCTCGTGGGTGCCCAGGGTGAGGTGCTGGACGCCATCCAGGAGCTGACGCGGCTGGCGGTGTACCGAGAGACGGGCGAGCGCTCCCGGCTGATGCTCGACATCTCCGGCTACCGGGAGGCGCGGCGCGCTGCCCTGGTGCAGCTTGCCCAGGAGGCCATCGCCGAGGTCCGTGCGTCCGGGGAGCGGCTCCCCCTGGACCCGATGTCGCCGTTCGAGCGCAAGGTGGTGCACGACGCGGTGGCCGCTGCCGGGCTGGGTTCCGAGAGCTCCGGGACCGAGCCGCGCCGGTTCGTCGTGGTGCTCCCCGCGTGACGTGTCAGTGGTGAGATCGCTTCATGAGTGACGTTTCACGTGAAACACCCTCCGCGCCCGAGGTGGCCCGGAGGGTTTTCGCTGCCGGCAGGCTCCCCCTCGTGGAGCGCTACGCCGAGCTGCTGGCCAGCGAGGGGGTCGTGCGCGGACTGATCGGTCCGCGCGAGGCGCCTCGGCTGTGGTCGCGACACCTGCTGAACTGCGGGGTGCTCTCGGAGCTGGTGCCCGACTCCGCGTCGCTGTGCGACATCGGCACCGGGGCCGGCCTGCCCGGCCTGGTGCTGGCGATCGCGCGCCCCGACGTACAGGTGACGCTGGTCGAGCCGCTGCTGCGGCGCACGGTCTTCCTTGATCTCGTGGTCGAGGACCTTGTGCTGGAGAACGTCGAGGTGGTGCGGGCCAAGGCCGAGGCCCTGCATGGTGAGCGTACGTTCGGCATCGTCACCTCCCGTGCCGTCGCGCCACTGGAGCGCCTGCTGGGCTGGTCGATGCCGCTGGTGGCCCCCGACGGCGCGCTCGTCGCGATGAAGGGCTCCTCGGTGCAGGAGGAGTTGCAGCAGGCGCGCGGATTGCTCGAAGAGCTGCGCGTCGCTCCGCCCACAGTCCACCTTCTCGGTGACGGAATCCTGGAGCAGCCGACCACGGCCCTACGAATCGCCTGGGGCCCCGATGGCCGGGTAGGTTGGCGTCCGCCACGCACGGCACCGGCCGGTGGAGCGCGGTCAAGCAAGCGTGCGCGGAAACAGAGGAGATCGGGATGACAGAGAACGATTCTGACCCCACCGGACACCGCGGTACCGCATCCGTGGAGTCGTTGCCCACAGAGTTATCCACCGGTCCGGGGGGTGCCTCTGAGCGTAACCATCCACAGAATGGGTCAAGTTCTCCACAGGTCCCCGCCCAGGCGACGGATGTTTCACGTGAAACCGGATCCGCTGCCACCAGCGATGTTTCACGTGAAACAGGGTCCACGGCCGGGGCCGACGTTTCACGTGAAACACGACGCCCTTCTCCCTATCGGGTCCGCACGGCGGCAGACCTGGACACCGGCGAGTCTCCGCTGCACGACGAGACCACTCCCCTGGCTCGCGCGGCGGAACACTCGGTGCTGGCGCGCAGCGGTGCTCGGATGCGACCGGCGATGGGCCGCCCCGATCGCACCCGGGTGCTCGTGGTGGCCAACCAGAAGGGCGGCGTGGGCAAGACGACGTCCACGGTGAATCTGGCCGCCTCCCTGGCCCAGCTGGGTCAGCGTGTGCTGGTCATCGACCTGGATCCGCAGGGAAACGCGTCTACGGCGCTGAACATCGACCATCACCGCGGCACGCCGTCGACCTACGACCTTCTGGTGGAGGGCGTGCCGTTGACTGAGGTCGTGCAGCCCTGCCCCGACGTGCCCAACCTCTTCGTGAGCCCCGCGACCATCGACCTCGCCGGCGCTGAGATCGAGCTGGTGAGCGTGGTCGCCCGGGAGAGCCGTCTCCACAAGGCGATCCAGGCGCACCCGCTGGTCGGTGTGCACGAGGAAGTGGGCGAGGAGTGCTTCGACTTCATCCTCATCGACTGTCCCCCGTCGCTGGGCCTGCTGACGCTGAACGCGTTGGTGGCCGGCCAGGAGATGATGATCCCGATCCAGGCCGAGTACTACGCCCTCGAAGGGCTCGGTCAGCTGCTGGAGACCGTCGAGATGGTCCGGCAGCACCTGAACCCGGATCTGCGCGTCTCCACCATCCTGGTCACCATGTACGACGCGCGCACCCGCTTGGCCGCCGGTGTGGCCAGCGAGGTCCGCGAGCACTTCGGTGGGCAGGTGCTGCGCACGATGATCCCCCGCTCGGTCCGGGTCTCCGAGGCTCCGTCGTACAGCCAGACGGTGATGACCTACGACCCCGGTTCTCCGGGCGCGTTGAGCTACCTGGAGGCTGCTCGCGAGATCGCCACCAAGGGAGCACCGGTATGAGCAACAAGGCACCGCAGCGGCGCGGTCTGGGTCGTGGCCTCGGGTCCCTCATCCCCACCGGACCGAGCCAGCCCGTCTCTGACACGGCTGGGTCGAGTGACTCCGCAGTCCCAGGAAGGGCCCAGGAGGGCGCTTCCTCCCCCACAGCGGCCCCAGATCGGGCCGCTGAGCCTTCTGTGGCAGCCAAATTGAGCGATTCTGGCGTTGAAGGCGATGCCGCTGGCTCAGAAATCGGCTCAGAATCCCGCTCTCAGCACGCTGAACGGGGTGGGACGCCGGTTTCCAGCGCCTATTTCGTCGAGTTGCCCATCGATCAGGTGCGTCCGAACGCTCGGCAGCCGCGTGAGGTCTTCGACGAGGAGGCGATGGCGGAGCTCGTCCACTCGATCCGCGAGGTCGGTCTCCTCCAGCCGGTGGTGGTGCGGCCGACCGGCCCGGACAGCTACGAGCTCGTCATGGGCGAACGGCGCTGGCGTGCCTCCCAGGAGGCCGGCGCGGAGACGATCCCGGCCATCGTGCGCGAGACCGGCGACAACGTGATGCTCCGTGACGCGCTCCTGGAGAACCTGCACCGCTCCCAGCTCAACCCTCTCGAAGAGGCCTCGGCCTATGCGCAGCTTCTCGAGGACTTCCACTGCACGCATGACGAGCTGGCGCAGCGGATCGGACGATCCCGGCCCCAGATCAGCAACACTCTGAGATTGCTGAAGCTCTCCCCCGCGGTGCAGCGGCGCGTGGCTGCCGGCGTACTGTCGGCCGGTCACGCGCGGGCCCTGCTCTCGGTCGAGGACGGCGAGTTCCAGGACCGCCTCGCCCAGCGGGTGGTTGCCGAGGGCATCAGCGTGCGCGGCCTCGAAGAGATCGTCGCCGTGGGGGATCCTGGCAAGCCGGCCCGCGCACCTCAGCGCCGTACGGCCGCCCCGGGGCTCTCCGACCTCTCAGATCGCCTCTCTGACCGCTTCGAGACCCGGGTGAAGGTGGACGTCGGCAAGTCCAAGGGCCGGATCACGGTGGAGTTCGCCACTCTCGACGACCTTCAGCGGATCGTGGACATCATGGACCCCCGCAATCGCACCGACCGGCCCATCTGAGCATCGATATATCGCTTTATCGACATAGCGATATGGCTACGTATCACTAAGGCGATCTAGCACTTAAGCGGTTAATGGCTTTGCCGTGCACATGTTGGCGCCATGTCGTGTGCCTGAGAGCGCGTTGGGACGCGACGTGGGGTACACGAACGGGCTGCGGGGGCCGCTTGGGCCGGGCGTGGGTTGGGTTGTGTGCCTGAGAGCGCGCTGGAAGGCGCTGTGGGGTACACGACCGGCCTGAGGAGCCTCGTTTGGGCGGGGCGTGGCTGGGTTGTGTGCCCGAGGGCGCGCTGGGACGCGTTGTGGGGCACACGAGCGACGCGTGGGCCTCGTTAGGCGAGGCATGGCCTGGGTCGTGTGCCTGAGAACGCGCTGGAGCGCGTCATGCGGCACACGACCCACCAAGCGGAGCGGCGTCCGGGGCGGCGGGGGAGCTGGACGGCGGGGGTGGGACGGGTCGGGCGGGGCCGGGTCAGGAGCGCTTGGCGGCGCGCTTCTCGGCGCGACGGCGGGCCCGGGCCACCTTCTCCTCGGCGTCGAGGCGGGCGGCCTCCTCCAGGGTCGGGGCGCCGCCACCGAACCGGGCCGGGACCCACCAGGCGCCCGGGGGCTTCTCCTCGGCGGGGTAGGCGGCGATGGTTCGGTCGAGCAGGGCCCCCAGGGCCGCCTTCAGCTCCGCGGTCTCGGCCACGGGATCGGCGCCCGAGGGGTAGAGCGGCTCCCCCACGGTGATCGCGATGGTCTTGCCCCGCGAGAAGTCCTTGGGGTGGTCCTTGGTCATCATCCGCTGGGTGCCGAACAGGGCGACCGGGATCAGCGGCACTCCGGCTGCCGCAGCGATCCGGACGGTGCCGGTCTTGAACTCCTTGAGCTCCATGGCCCGTGAGATCGTCGCCTCGGGGAAGATCCCCACCGCCTCGCCCTGGCCGAGCAGCTCGACCGCCCGGTGGTAGGAGCCCAGGCCCTCGCCCCGGTCCACCTCGATGTGATGCATGGAGCGCATCACCGGGCCGCCGATCGGGTGGTCGAAGATCTCCTTCTTGGCCATGAAGCGGACCAGCCGCCGCGAGGGGTGCGCGGCGAAGCCGCCGTAGACGAAGTCCGGGTAGCCGATGTGGTTGAAGGCCAGCAGCACGCCGCCCTGGCGCGGGACGTTCTCCGTCCCGGTCATCTGGAAGCGCTGCCCGAGGAGTCGGAAGCAGGTCTTCGCCGTAGCGATGATGGGCGGATAGGTGACGTCGCGCATGGGTCTCCTCGCTGGGTGGGTGGGCCGCACTCTACTGCCGGTGGGTCCCTGCCCTGCCGGGCGGCCGGCGGTAAGGTGGCCTCGCGTGTCGACCCTGCCCGGCGACGTCGGAGGTGCCTCTTGTCCCGCAAGATCGTGCGGTTCAACCTCGAGCATCTCGCCCTCCTCGACCCGCCGTGTCGCGACTGCCTGTTCTGGGAGCTCGACCCCGTGCTGCGCCGCCGCGTCCCACGATCCGACGTCGTCGCCGAGAAGGAACGCCACCTGGCCGAGGTGCTGGACGAGTGGGGCTCGTGCGGACGGGTGGCGCTGGTGGACGAGGTCCCGGTCGGCTACGTCCTGTACGCCCCGGCCGCGTACTTCCCCGGCGCGGCGGTCTTCCCCACCGCGCCGGTGTCGCCCGACGCGGTCCTGCTCACCACCGCGTACGTCGCACCCGACGCGGCGGGCGGGGGACTGGAGCGCACGCTGGTCCAGGCGATGGCCCGCGACCTGCTGGAGCGCGGTGGGGTCCGGGCCGTCGAGGCGTTCGGAGACGCGCGCCCGGCGAACGCACGCAGCCGCAGCGGCGTCCTCGGCTCGAGTCCCGGCTGCGTCCTGGCCAGGGACTTCCTCGCCAGCGTCGGCTTCAAGACCCAGCGCAGCCACCCCACCGTGCCGCGGATGCGGATGGACCTGCGGATGGCGCTCACCTGGCGCGACGAGATGGAGCTGGCCCTCGACCGGCTCCGCGGGGTGGTGCGTCCGGTCCGGCGGCCGGTGGCCGGGCCGGTCCCGCGTGAGACCCAGGAACCGGTGGCGCCACAACGCCGACCGCCGGCGTCCCAGAGCGGGACACCGGCGGTCGGGACAGCGGTGGGACTCAGCCGATGAAGGGGGCGAGCTCCTTGAGCAGCGCCGCCTTCGGCTTGGCGCCGACGATCGACTTGACGACCTCGCCGCCCTGGTAGACGTTCAGCGTCGGGATGCCGGTCACCCGGTACGACGCCGGCGTGACGGGGTTCTCGTCGACGTTCATCTTCACGAAGGTCAGCTTGTCGCCGTGGGTGGAGGCGATCTCGTCGAGGATCGGCGAGACCTGACGGCACGGGCCGCACCACTCGGCCCAGAAGTCGACGAGGACGGGCTTGTCGGACTTGAGGACCTGCGCCTCGAACTCGGCGTCGGTCACGGCAGCGATGTTCGCCACGGTCATCCCTCTTTCTGGAGCGTTGGTCTTCTCGGCTGAGTCAAGAACAGCGGGTGCGCCGTAGATGTTCCCACCCACGGCACGGCACGGCAGGACCGCAGGCTCAGGCGCCGGCGATCTGCACGGTCTCGGTGACGATGGCCGCCGTCTCCTCCGCCGAGCCCGCGGTGGAGGCCGCGTGGTCGAGGGCGGCGAGGTAGCGCTCGGCGTCCAGCGCAGCCGAGCAGCCGGTCCCCGCGGCGGTGATCGCCTGACGGTACTGGTGGTCGACCAGGTCGCCGGCGGCGAACACACCGGGCAGGTTGGTGGCCGTGGAGGGCTGCTCGACGAGCACGTAGCCGTTGTCGTCGAGGTCCACCTGGCCGGTCAGCAGCTCCGAGCGCGGGTCGTGGCCCACGGCGATGAACAGGCCGGTGACGTCCAGCGGGCGGGTCTGACCGCTCACCGTGTCGCGCAGGGTGACGCCGGCCAGCTTGTCGTCACCGTGGATCTCGGCGACCTCGCTGTTCCACAGGATCTCGAGCTTGGGGTCGGCGAAGGCCCGCTCCTGCATGATCTTCGAGGCGCGCAGCTCGTCGCGGCGGTGGATCAGGTAGACCTTCGAGGCGAACCGGGTCAGGAACGTGGCCTCCTCGATCGCGGAGTCGCCGCCCCCGACGACGGCGATCGCCTGCTCGCGGAAGAAGAAGCCGTCGCACGTCGCGCACCAGGACACGCCGCGCCCGGAGAGCTCCTCCTCGCGGGGCAGGCCGAGCTTGCGGTAGCCCGAGCCGGTGGCCAGGATCACCGCGCGGGCGGTGTAAGTGTCGGTGGCGGTGCGGACCACCTTCTCCTCGCCGGTGAGGTCGACCTCGACGACGTCGTCGGCGACGAGCTCGGCACCGAAGCGCTCGGCCTGGGCGCGCATCTCGTCCATCAGCGCCGGACCCATGATGCCGTCGCGGAAGCCGGGGAAGTTCTCGACCTCGGTGGTGTTCATCAGGGCGCCACCGGCGGTGACGGAGCCCTCGAAGACCAGGGGAGCGAGGTTGGCGCGGGCGGCGTAGACCGCCGCGGTGTATCCCGAGGGCCCCGATCCGATGATGATCACGTTGCGGGGGTCAGACTGGCGCTGCTCGGACATGCGCGGGCGCTCCTCGACGTTGAGACGTAGATGGTGGGGACATCAAGCAGAACCGATCGTAGGGGAGTCGCATTCCCGGCCCTCACGGCGCCGGAAGCACCGTGGTCCGGGTGAGCTCGGGCTGACCGCACACGATCACCTGGTAGCGGCGCTCTCCGTCCACGCGCGGACCCACGATCAACACGCCGGGGCGACCGCCGTACGACGAGCGGTAGACGTCACCGGCGACGTTCTCGGGCACGCACTGGGTCAGGTCCGCGGGGAGGTGCCCGCGCCCGCGGCTCCTGCGCAGGGCGCCGTCCTCCACGGCCCGGGCCGCAGCCTGGACGTCGGCGGCGAAGCGCTCCGGGCGGATCGGGACCGCCTTCGAAGCGGTGTAGCCCTCGAGCAGTTGCTGGTAGGCGTCCTGCGACAGGTCGGATTGGGGTCGGGGATCGGCGGGGGCAGGGTTGGGAGCACGGCTGGGGGAGGCGGGGCCGTCCTCCTGTCGGACGTCGCTGTCGGCCGCCGACCCGGCCGTGTCGCTGTCCGCGCTGGTGGACTGGTCCCCGGAGCCGGTGCCGACGGGCAGGACCGCGGGCAGCGTCGCTCCGGCCGCGACCACGGCCGCCGCCGCCACCAGCAGCCTCAGCCGACGGGTACGCCGCCGCGCGCCCAGGTCGACGACCGGCGCCGCGCTGGGAGCGCCGCCGTCCGCGGCCCGATCGGCCAGGTCGGCCAGCGCGGCCTCGATCCGCGCCACGACCGGCTCGGGCATCGGCTCGGTGTGACGCGCGTGCGCCAGTAGACGGGCGACCTCGCGCTCCTGGCGCGGTGAGAGCTCCTGCTCGGCGCTGCCGTCCTCGTCGTCCTGCACGGTGCTGTCACCTCCTCCGCCGGTGTGGTCGCGACTGCCTCTGTCGGGCTCGCTTTATCGGAACTGCGTCTGCTCAGGGCTGGGCTGCGTCCTCGCTGTCGAGGGGAGCGCCGGGTGCACGGGCCGCCGGGGGCCCGCGTGGGGACGCCGCGGATGGGACGCTCGAGGAGGCGCTGCGGTTCCGGTGGCCCGGGTCACGTCGACCCGGCGGAGCGAAGAGGTCCAGCTGCGCGGCGAGCCGGGCGCGCCCCCGCGAGCAGCGCGACTTCACCGTCCCCTCGGGGCAGTCCAGGATCGCCGCGGCCTCCGCCACGGAGTACCCCTCCATGTCCACGAGCACCAGCGCGGCCCGCTGCTCGGCCGGCAGTGTGGCCAGCGCGGCCAGCACGGCACGGCGTCGCTCCGCGCGCACCGCGTGCTCGGCCGGGTCCTCGCTGGCCTCGGTGGCCGAGGCGAGCGAGCGGTGGGAGTCGTGCTCGTCCAGGTCGTCGGGGAGCGGGTCGGTCGAGCGGACCTTCGCGGCCCGGATCCGGTCGAGGCAGGCGTTGACGACCACCCGGTGCAGCCAGGTGGTCACCGCCGCGTCGCCCCGGAAGGAGGCCGCGCGACGGTACGCCGCGACCATGGCGTCCTGGAGGCCGTCAGCGGCGTCCTCGGGGTTCCCCATCGTGCGCAGGGCCACCGCCCAGAGCCGGTCGCGATGGCGGGCGAAGAGCTGGCCGAAGGCCTCGGGGTCCCCGCCGACGTGCGCCTGCAGCAGCTCTGCGTCGCTGGCTGCTGCGGGCGCGTTCACCCCCGGACCACCACGTCGGCGATCTCGCCGCGGAACTCCGCGCCCACCGAGGGGATCCGGGTCAGCCAGAGCGTCAGGTAGCGCCCGGAGGCACCCTGGTCGGGCTTCAGGGTGAGGGTCTCGCCCTCGGAGGTGCCCTCGGCGACCGGCTTCATCGTGGTGACGTCGGTGGGCACCTCGTCGCTCAGGTACGCCTCGAGCGTGGTGGGCGCACCCACCAGGCGCACCTCGACGCTGCGCACCTCCTCGGTCTTCTGGAGGTCCAGCACCACGCCGACGCCGCCCTTGTAGCCGCCCTCGGCGAACTGGTCCTTGTAGGTCATCGTGATCCAGGTGGTGGCCGGGTCGCCGTCCAGGATCAGCGGGACCCGCTCGGGATACTCCTCCGCGGGGTCGCCCTCGGGGTCGAAGTCCGTCGCGGTGATCCCCGAGATCGGGGTCGGGGCCGCCCGGCTCGGTGTGGCGCGCGGGGACGCGTCGTCGTCGGAGGCGTTGAACGGGGTGTCCTTGCCCAGGGAGAGCCCGATCACCACGGCGACCAGGAGCAGCGTGCCCAGCCCCACCAGCGCGGCGGCCAGCAGGGAGCGTCGACCGGGCAGCGGCTCGGGGTCGGCCTCCTCCTCGAAGGGGGCGATGGAGTGGCCGGTGCCGGTGCTGACCTCGGCGCCCCACGGCCAGAACTCGCCGCTGCCGGAGGTCGGCGCGGCCCCCGGGCGGGGCCGTCGCACGGGCTGGCCGTCGGGCGGGTCGGGCGCGAAGAGCGGGCGGACCGGCGGGTCCTCGAACGGCGGAGGCGGCGGCGGAGCCTCGGTGCGCGCGGTCAGCCAGGAGACGTCGTCCGCCTCGTCGTCGAAGATCGGCATGCCGGCCTGGGTGGGCAGCTCGGTGACCGGAACGGCCGGGGGAGACGGCTCGGGGACCGGCGCCGCCGGCGGCGGCGGCTCGGTGGCGCGCTCGGTCGGGGGCGGGCTCGCCGGCGTGGGCGCGAAGCGGCGGGTGGGCTCGTCGTCGTGGGTCGCCTGCGGGACGGAGTCCTTCTCCACCAGCGGGACCTGCATCGTGGGGGAGACGTCGGGATCCGAGAGCGGTGCCGGGGAGAGCGGCCCGGTGACCGGACCGAGGGGACCGTTGACCGGGAGGACCGAGCGCGACGGCAACCGGTGCAGACCGTGCTCACGGGCCGCCTCGACGGCGATCAGGGCCGACGGGTCGCCGACGAACGAGCGCAGCAGCTCGGCGATCGCGCGCGCCTCGTGCTCGACCACGCAGGCGGTGGGCGCCCCGTGGGAGTTGAGCACCTCGTCGCACAGCTGGTCCAGGGAGCGAGGAACTCCGGCGCGCACCTGCCGCGGCCGCAGCACCCGGCCGGCCTCCTCCGGTGCGGCGGGAACCTCCGAGCGCGACGCTCCCGCCCAGCGGCCGGTCAGGCCGGCGTAGAGCAGGGCGACCAGGTCGACCAGATCGGTGCCGCGGCGGGCCGGGGACAGCCCGTACAGCGCCGCCTCAACGGCGTACCCGATCACCCGGATGGAGCCGGTGGTGTCGATCAGCACGTTCTCGGGGACGAGCCGGCCGTGCGCCACCCCGACCGCGTGACCGGCGGCGACCGCGTCGGCGACCTCGGAGACGATCCACGCCGCGCGCCGGGGCGTCAGCGGCCCCTCGGTGGCGAGCAGGGCGTCCAACGAGGTGCCGTTGCCCCACTCGTTGACCACGTAGCAGAAGCCGTCGCCCTGCTCGGCGTCGAGCACGCGCAGCAGGTGGGGATCGCTCACGGTCGCCGAGCGGCGTGCGGCCTCGAGCAGGCCGGGCGCGCGGGGGTCGTCCGCTTTGATCACGTGGACCGCCACGTGGCGTGCGAGCACGCGGTCGTGGGCGCGCCAGAAGCGGCCCTCCCCACTCTCGCTCAGCAGGTCCTCGAGCCGGTAGCGGCCGGCGAGTACGTCGCCGTGGCGGATCGTGTCGGGCACGGACCTCCTCACCTCAACTGGGCCTGACGCCGGGTCCTGGCATGCGCATCCATCCTAGGGCCGCTCGTCATCGCCGGTGGGAGGGTGCTCGTCGGGTCACGGTGTCGAGTATGGCGGTCACCTCGCCGATGCGCAGCGCACGCGCCAGAGCGAGGAAGATCGCGGCGTCGACCAGGGTGATGGCCGCGCCCACCACCAGGGCGACCAGCTGGCTGGGGTCCTCCGCGCGCTCGTGCAGCACGTGGGCCAGCGCCGCGGCGACCGCCGTGGCGATGCCGGCGGCGATCACGATGCGGACCAGGAACCGGATCGTCCGGCGGGTGTCGAGGCCGCCCAGCAGCCGCCCGAGCACCAGGTAGGACAGCAGCGACCCGACCGCGTAGGAGATGCCGTAGGCGGCGGCGAGGGCGGGGGAGGTGTGCTCGGGGTCGGTGCGCGCCACCAGCACCACGGCGGCGGCGATGTTGACCGCGGCGATCACGCACTGCACCCAGAAGACGGTGCGGGTCCGCTCGAGGGCGTAGAAGCCGCGCAGCATCAGGTAGTGGACGGTGAAGAAGAGGATGCCGGGCCCGAAGAAGGCCAGCGACAGCGTGTAGAGCTGGTAGGTGTCGCGCGCCGCGCCGTAGGAGATCACGTTGGCCACGTCCGGCGCGACCAGCGGCAGCAGCGCGGCGAACGGCACGATGACCGCGAGCGCGCTGCGCAGGGTGGCGCCGAGGCTGGCGCCCAGCCCGGCCAGGTCGCCCTCTGCGGCGAGGGCCGAGAGCCGCGGCAGGATCGCGGTGGCCAGCGACACCGTGATCACCGAGTGCGGCACCATCACGATCAGGAACGCGGTGGCGTAGACCGCGTAGCCGGTGCCCGAGCTGGTCGTGGTCGCCCCGCAGACGTCCGTGGCCGCCTGGGCGGTGCCGCTGGAGGCGAGCCGGACCACCACGGTGTAGGCGATCTGGTTGACGATCACGAAGAGCACCGTCCACGTCCCCAGCCGCAGGGTGTGTCCGAGCCCGGTGTTGCGGAAGTCGAAGCGCGGGGAGTACCGGAAGCCGGCCGCCCGCAGGTAGGGGACCAGGATCAGCAGCTGGGCGGCGATGCCGAGCGTGGAGCCGACGCCCAGCATCAGCTCCTGGCCCGAGGTGAACCCGCCGCACCTCTCGTCACCCTCGGCGGGGCCGTAGCTCAGCAGGTACAGCGCGAGCACCAGCACCGAGATCACGTTGTTGGCGATCGGGGCCCACATCATCGGGCCGAACCGGCCGCGGGCGTTGAGGATCTGACCGACCAGCACGAACATGCCGTAGAAGAACACCTGCGGCAGGCAGTAGCGCGCGAAGTCGATCACCGACTCGCGCTGCGCGGCGAGGTCGGGGGAGTCGAAGCGGCCGTCGAGGTAGATCGACATCACCCAGGGGGCGGCGAGGACCAGCAGGATCGTCACCGCGCCCAGGAAGAGCCCGGCCAGAGTGATCACCCGGTTGGCGTAGCCGTCGCCGCCGTCGGGGTCGTTCTTCATCGAGCGCACCAGCTGCGGCACCAGGACGGCGTTGAACACGCCACCGGCGAGCAGGATGTAGAGCATGTTCGGGATCGTGTTGGCGATCGAGAACAGGTCCGCGTGCAGCATGTTGCCCAGGGCGGCGGCGAGCAGGAACGCCCGCACGAAGCCGCTGAGGCGCGACACGATCGTGCCGGCCGCCATCACGGCCGTGGAGGAGAGGATCTTCTTCTGCTCGTCGGTGTTCGTCATCACTCGTCCGGGGTCGGCGGGGTGTCGGACCGGCTGCGCCGCACGCGGCGGACCAGGCGCAGGGCGATCGCCGTGAAGAGCAGCCCCGCTCCGATCGCCATGATCACCCAGATGATCTCGCTCACCTGGGCGGTGCGCAGCGGGAGGGTGTCGGAGGAGCCGAGGCGCTGGCCGGACAGGTCGGTCACCTCGAGGGTCACGGTGTGCACCCCGATCTGGTCGGAGCTCGCCTGCAGCAGCACGGTCGTGCTCGACTCCGCCTCGAGCCGGATCTCGCGCGGTGCCCGGATGCTCAGCGGCGAGTCCGTCACCGCCTCGATCCGGACGCCCACGGGCTGGTCCAGCCCGTTCACGAGGGTAGCGGCGAAGCGACCGCTCTCGCTGGACAGCGTCACCGAGCGGGGCGCCTCGATGCGGACCATCGCGAGCTGGTCCTCGACCCACTCGCGGGCCTGCTCGGTGCGCTCCAGGAAGAGGTGGGGCCGGTTGCGCGCGAAGTAGGAGGCGTCGCCGAGCGCCTCGTCGGTGATCTGGCCGGCCACGGAGTCGTTGCGGATGAGCACGTTCTGCAGCGTCTCCCCCGCGGCGACCAGCGCGGTGGACGCCACCAGGTTCTCGGCCGGGAGCTCCAGCTCGGCCTGCTTCTCGGGGTAGACCAGGCTCTCGGAGGGGACCGCGCGGGCCGGCACGGAGCCGGTCGCCTCCTCGAGGGTGGCCAGCTCCAGCCAGCCGGCCTGGTCGAGCCCCTCGAAGAACTCGCGCGCGCTCGTGGGGTTCCAGCTCACCGGCAGGGAGGCGACCAGCGGACTGTCGTCGCCGGCCAGGACGCGCAGCGCGGTCTCGGCCAGGATCCGCTGGCGCACCGACAGCGGCGTCGCCTCGGACGACGGCTCGGAGCCCCCCGAGCTCGCGCCGGAGCGGGCGAGGACCACCCGGCGGCCGTCCACGGCCGCCACCGCCGGTGCCGGCTCGGAGCCTCCCTCGCCGGTGGTCGCGACGGCGTCCTCGGAGAGCAGCACCGTGGTGTCCTCGTCGGTGACCCCGAGGCCGGCCGCGTCGAGGTACCCCTCGGGCGGCACCACCGCCGGGGTGCCGTCCAGGGAGAGCTGCTTCAAGGCGGCGTCCGTGCGCCGGCGCGCCAGGGCGTAGAGCTCCGGTTCGAGCTCACCGGCGGCGGCGACGTCGAGGTCGCCGTACGGGAGGGCGAGCACCTGGCCCTCGCGCAGCACCTCGCGCAGCCGTTCCAGCCACGGCCCGCCGAGCGCCATCGCGGTCAGCTCGGCCGCCGTCGGTGTGACGTCCGGGTCGAGGGGCGAGTCGTCGGGCGGCACCTCGGTGAGCTGGGGAGTCTCGGGCGAGGGGCCGGACTCGGCCTCCTTCTCGGGCCGACGGTCGCCGGTCGGCCCCAGGAAGCGGGTGGGGTTGCCGGCGACCAGCGAGGTCACCGCGGCCGGCACCGCCGGGTCCAGCGCCCAGGTGAGCGGGCGGTCCTCGGCCGCCTCACCGAGGGCGACGATGCTGTTCAGGCGACCGCCGGGGCCCAGGTCGCGGTTCCACCGGGCGACGCCGGTGATCTTGCCGTCGGCGGTGTGGGTGACGTTGCGGCGCACCGGCAGCACCAGCGAGGTCGCCACCCTGCGACTGGTCCGGCCCACCAGCGGGATGAACGTGCGGACCCGGCCGTTCGCCGAGTCGGTGCGACCGGTCGGGCTCTGGCCCAGGGCGTGCACGCCCAGCCAGTACACGCCCGGGGCGCCGCTGATCTCCGCGTCGAGCTCGGCGCGCGGCACGGTGATCACGAACGACGCGGTGGACCCGGCCGGGAGGTCCGCGACGGTGGCGAAGCTGCCCTCGCGGGTGATCCGGTCGCCGATGTACTCGTCGGCCGGTGTCTGCGCCGCGGCGGAGAGCTCCGCGGCGGTGGTCATCGGCACGGACGAGACGACCGGGTGCAGGTTGACGTCCGACCAGTCCTCGTCCGTGGTGTTGGTGACGTGCCCGCGCAGGGTGAGCGGTCCTCGGCGGGGGATCATCGCCGGGGAGACGCCGTCGAGGGTGATCTCCAGCGGATCGAGGGACTCGGCGTCCTCCTCGACCGCGGGCGCCTCGACCGACACCGGGGCCGACCGCGGCGCCGAGGAGGGGGCCGACAGGGGGGCCGACGCGAGCGCCGGCGCGACCCCGGTTGCGCCGAGCCACGTCGCGAGAGCCAGGACCAGGGCAGGCAGCATCGACGGGGGGCGGAGCACCCGTCGACTCTAGCGGCCGACCCGTCGCCACCCGGCAGGGGCGACTAGAGTGACCTCTCGTGTCCGACGCCGCGCCGCCCCCGCTCAACATCGCCGAGGTCCAGCGCACCGTGACCGCCCAGCTCGATCGGATCGGTCCGGTCATCGACGAGCTCGGCGCCCGTTTCGCCGACGCCGGCGAGAGCCTGGCCCTGGTCGGCGGGCCGGTGCGCGACGCGATGCTCGGCCGGCTCCAGAACGACCTGGACTTCACCACCTCGGCTCGTCCCGAGGTCACCGAGCGGCTGCTCAAGGGCTGGGCCGAGGCGCTGTGGGACATGGGGCGCGACTTCGGCACGATCGGGTGCCGCAAGGGCGAGTGGCAGATCGAGATCACCACCTACCGCTCCGAGACCTACGACCCGGACTCCCGCAAGCCGGAGGTCGACTTCGGCGACTCCCTGGTCGGCGACCTGGGCCGGCGCGACTTCACCGTCAACGCGATGGCGGTCGCCGTGCCGGGACGCACGTTCGAGGACCCCTACGGCGGTGTGGTCGACCTCGCCCACCGCGTGCTGCGCACCCCCGGGCGCCCGGAGGACTCCTTCTCCGACGACCCGCTGCGGATGATGCGCGCCGCGCGGTTCGCCGCCCAGCTCGGGTTCACGGTCGCGCCCGAGGTGGTCGAGGCGATGCGGGCGATGGCCGCGCGCATCGAGATCATCTCCGCCGAGCGGGTCCGCGACGAGCTGGTCAAGCTGGTCTGCGCGCCGTACCCGCGCCGCGGGCTGAGCCTGCTCGTCGAGACCGGGCTGGCCGATCACGTGCTGCCCGAGCTGCCGGCCCTGGCCCTCGAGCGCGACGAGCACCACCGCCACAAGGACGTCTACGAGCACACGCTGACCGTGCTGGAGCAGTCGATGGAGCTCGAGCACCGGCTCGTCGAGCCCGGCCAGCCGGCGCGCCCCGACTTCGTCTCGCGCTTCGCGGCGCTGATGCACGACGTGGGCAAGCCGCGGACCCGCAGGTTCGTGGGGGACGGGACCGTGACCTTCCACCACCACGACGTGGTGGGCGCCAAGATCACCCGCAAGCGGATGAAGGCGCTGCGCTTCTCCAACGACGAGATCGACGCCGTCTGCACGCTGGTGGAGCTGCACCTGCGCTTCCACGGCTACGGCACCGGCGAGTGGACCGACTCCGCGGTACGCCGCTACGTCCGCGACGCCGGCGACCAGCTCGAGCGGCTGCACATCCTGACCCGCGCGGACTGCACGACGCGCAACAAGCGCAAGGCCGATCGGCTGCGGCGCACCTACGACGACCTCGAGGCGCGCATCGAGCGGCTCTCGCAGCAGGAGGAGCTGGCCTCGATCCGGCCCGACCTCGACGGCAACCAGATCATGGAGATCCTGGGCATCGGCCCGGGTCGCGAGGTCGGTGAGGCATACAAGCAGCTGTTGGAGCTGCGCATGGACCACGGACCGCTGGGGTATGACCAGGCGCGCGCGGCCCTGCTGGCATGGTGGCAGTCGCGCGCGGCCGACTAGGTCCGGGCCCACCCGGGTCCGAGCCGTCGGTGCGCGCGAGCCGCGTTTCCGTGTCCCGAGACCCCGGAGTGTGTGAATGTCTGAGTTCGAGCCGTTGATCGAGGAGTCGATCGAGGTCGACGCCCCCCAGGTGAAGGTCTGGGCGCTGGTCTCCGACCTGCCCCGCCTGGCCGAGTGGAGCCCGCAGGTGGTGCGCACGATCGTGCGCGGCGGCCCGATCCAGCTGGGCACCTCGATGGTGAACATCAACCGCCAGGGCCTCAAGGTGTGGCCCACCCGCACCAAGGTGGTCCGCTTCGAGCCGCACGACGAGATCGCCTTCCGGGTCAAGGACAACTACACGATCTGGTCCTTCAGCCTGGAGGCCACCACCAGCGGCGGCACCCGGATCACCCAGCGTCGCGCGGCTCCCGACGGCCTCTCGGGCATCTCGATGAAGCTGACCGAGAAGGTGCTCGGCGGCCAGCAGGCGTTCACCGCCGAGCTGCGGGCCGGGATGCGCCAGACGCTGGAGCGGATCAAGGCCGAGGCCGAGTCGGCGATGGCGGGGACCCGATGAGGAGCGAGCTCTTCGAGCAGAGCAACCTGCAGGCGGCCGGGGACGAGCGCTTCGCCCTGCAGAACAGCCAGATGCTGCGGGTCCGGGTCGGCCCCGACCTGCTGGCCACCAAGGGCACGATGGTCGCCCACCAGGGCCACGTCCAGTTCCACCACGAGAAGGCCGGCAGCCTCGGCAAGCTCGCGATGAAGGTGCTGACCAGCGAGAACCTCAGCCTGATGCGCGTCAGCGGCCAGGGCGACGTGTGGTTCGCCGACGAGGCCGGCTTCGTGCACCTGCTGCACCTGGAGAACGAGGGCGTCTCGGTCAACAGCCGCAACATCCTCGCCTTCGACGCCAGCCTGCAGTGGGACATCAACCGCACCAAGGGCGCCGGCATCGCCTCGGGCGGGTTCTTCAACACCACGATCGGCGGCACCGGCACCCTGGCCGTCACCGTCGTCGGCAAGCCCGTCGTGCTCGACTGCTCCCAGCGCCCGACGTACGTCGACCCGCAGGCCGCCGTGTGCTGGTCGGCCAACCTGGTCCCGGGCATCCACAACTCGATGAACGTCTCCTCGGTGCTGCGCGGCGGCACCGGCGAGGCGTTCCAGTACGTCTTCCACGGACCCGGCTTCGTGGTCGTCCAGGCCTACGAGTGGAAGCCGGTCACCAGCAGCTGAGGCACGAGCCCCCTACGAGAGACGGCCCGCCCGGATGATCCGGGCGGGCCGTCGTCTCTGCTGGCTCAGCAGGGCGGAGAGGAGGTCACTCCTCGCCGCGGATGAACGCCTCCACGCGAGCGCGACCCTCGTCGTCGGGCAGCTGCACCGGCGGGGACTTCATCAGGTAGGACGACGCGGAGATGATCGGGCCACCGATGCCGCGGTCCTTGGCGATCTTCGCCGCACGGATGGCGTCGATGATGATGCCGGCCGAGTTGGGCGAGTCCCAGACCTCGAGCTTGTACTCGAGGTTGAGCGGGACGTCACCGAACGCGCGACCCTCGAGGCGCACGTAGGCCCACTTGCGGTCGTCGAGCCACGCCACGTAGTCGGACGGGCCGATGTGGACGTTGCGGTCGTTGATCTTGTCGGCCAGCGAGCCGGTGAGGTTCGACGTCACGGCCTGGGTCTTGGAGACCTTCTTGGACTCCAGACGCTCACGCTCGAGCATGTTCTTGAAGTCCATGTTGCCGCCGACGTTGAGCTGGTAGGTGCGGTCCAGCGTTACGCCGCGGTCCTCGAACAGCTTCGCCATCACGCGGTGGGTGATGGTGGCGCCGACCTGCGACTTGATGTCGTCACCGACGATCGGGACGCCGGCGTCCTCGAACTTCTTCGCCCAGACCGGGTCGGAGGCGATGAAGACGGGCAGGGCGTTGACGAACGCCACCCCGGCGTCGATCGCGCACTGCGCGTAGAACTTGTCGGCCTGCTCCGAGCCGACCGGCAGGTAGGAGACCATCACGTCGACCTGGCGCTCGCGCAGCACCTGGACCACGTCGACGGCCTCGGCGCTCGACTCCTCGATGGTCTGGCGGTAGTACTTGCCCAGACCGTCGAGCGTCGGGCCACGCAGGACCTCGACGCCCAGGGTGGGGACGTCGCTGATCTTGATGGTGTTGTTCTCCGAGGCGTTGATGGCCTCGGAGAGGTCCTTGCCGACCTTCTTGTCGTCGACGTCGAAGGCGGCGACGAACTCGACGTCCTTGACGTGGTAGTCGCCGAAGGCGACGTGCATCAGGCCAGGCACGCTGGCGTTCGGGTCGGCGTCCTTGTAGTACTCGACGCCCTGGATCAGGGAGGTGGCACAGTTGCCGACCCCCACGATTGCTACTCGTACCGAGCCCATCGGGATCTCCTGTCTTCTCGGTTCGTTGGTGGTGGTCAGCCCTGTGGCTGTGCCTCGGGTAGGTGGGGTTTCGCGACGCCCGGGGGCGACTCCGGTGCCGGCTCCGGGCTCTTCGCGATGCTGCTGCGACGGGCCTCGTGCTCGGCGTTGATCAGGTCCGAGAGCCATCGGACCTCGCGCTCGACGGACTCGACACCGTGGCGCTGGAGCTCCACGGCGTACCGGTCCACTTCCTTCTGGGCCCGCGACAGCTGGCTCTGGACCCGCTCGAGCCGCTCCTGGAGGCGGGTGCGGCGTCCTTCCAGGACACGCAGCCGGATCTCCATGTCGGTGCGACCGAAGAAGGCGAAGCGGATGTCGAAGTTGTCGTCCTCCCACGCGGTGGGACCGACCTCCGACATCAGTCGCTTGAACTCCTGCTGCCCGGACTCGGTCAGCTGGTAGACGATGCGCGGGCGCCGGGTCACGGTGGCCGGGGCCACCGTGGTCTCGGCGATCAGGTTGCTGCGCAGCATCTTCTTCAACGCCGGGTAGAGCGAGCCGTAGGACAGCACGCGACCCCACCCGAGCATCAGGTTGAGCCGCTTGCGGAGCTCGTAGCCGTGCATGGGTGCCTCGTGCAGCAGTCCGAGGACTGCTAGCTCGATGGTCTCTCCACGACGTGCCACGCGACCTATCGTAGCGATATATCCGTGCACGGCGAATACCCGGGCCACCCCACGAGTTGCGTACGCTGGGGGGTGCGCTCGGGTGGCGGCCTGTCCGCCTGCCCGGGTGCGGCCACGTCGTCGACCAGCGGAGACCCCAGTTGAGCGGAAAGCGCAAGGCAACCGAGCAGACCCCCGGCGGCAAGCAGACCAAGCCCAAGAAGGGCCTGGTACGCCGCATCTTCCACTGGTTCCTGTGGCTTCTGCTGGCGGCCGCCCTGCTGACGACGGCGATCGTGGTCTACCTCTACCAGAGCACCGACCTGCCGGATCCCAACAAGGACTTCCAGACGCAGACGACGAACATCTACTACGAGGACGGCAAGGCCGAGGTCGGCGAGTTCGCCACCCAGAAGCGTGAGTCGATCACCCTCGACAAGATGCCCGACCAGCTCAAGGACGCGGTCGTGGCCGCGGAGAACCGGAGCTTCTGGACCGACCGCGGCATCGACCCCAAGGGCATCCTGCGCGCGGCGTTCAGCAACGCCAAGGGCAACGCCCGCCAGGGCGCCTCGACGATCACCCAGCAGTACGTGAAGGTCGCCTACCTCAGCCAGGAGCAGACCGTCACGCGCAAGGTCAAGGAGGCGTTCCTGGCGCTGAAGATCCAGCGCCAGATGAGCAAGTCCGAGATCCTCGAGGGCTACCTCAACACGATCTACTTCGGGCGCGGCGCCTACGGCGTGGAGACCGCCGCCGAGGCGTACTTCAACAAGCCGGCCAAGAAGCTCAACCTGCGCGAGAGCGCGGTGCTCGCCTCGGTGCTGAACAACCCCTCGGGGATGGACCCGGCGAACGGCCCGGAGGCCAAGGCCCGGCTGCTCGACCGCTACGAGTACACCCTCAACAGCATGGTCGAGATGGAGACCGCCACCGCCGAGGAGGCCGAGAAGGCCGCCCGGCGCCTGCCGAAGTTCCCCCGGATCAAGGAGAACAGCCAGTACGGCGGCCAGCGCGGCCACGCCCTGACGCTGGTCAAGGACGAGCTGCTGCGCCTGGGCTTCAGCGAGGAGGAGGTCAACGGCGGCGGCCTGAAGGTCACCACCACCTTGAGCGAGAAGGCGATGAACGCCGCCAAGGAGGGGGTGCTCGAGGAGCGTCCCGACCTCAGCGACAAGGAGATGCACATCGGCGTGGCCAGCGTCGAGCCCGGCACCGGCGCGCTGCGCGGCTTCTACGGCGGCCAGGACTACCTGCGCTCGCAGATCAACTGGGCCCGGGCCGGCGGCATGGCCGGCTCGACGCTGAAGCCGTTCGCCGTCGCGACCGCCCTCAAGGAGGGCTTCGCGCTCAAGGACACCTTCGACGGCAACTCGCCCTACGAGCTGCCCGACGGCGGCGAGGTGGAGAACCAGGGCGACGAGGACTACGGCACGGTGAGCCTGCTGACCGCGACCGAGAACTCCATCAACACCGCGTTCATCGACCTCACGCTGGCGCTCGAGGACGGGCCGCGCAAGATCATCCGGACCGCCAACCAGATGGGCATCCCGGCCGAGGACGGCAGCAACTACGGCTTCCCCCGTCGCAGCCCCGGGCTGGAGCCGGTCACCGGCGTCGCGCTGGGCAGCGCGGTGGTCAGCCCGATCAACATGGCCAACGCCTACGCCACCATCGCCAACGAGGGCGTCTGGTCCGAGCCCTACCTGATCGAGAAGGTCGTCGACCGCTACGGCGACGTCAAGTACAACCACCGGGTCAAGAACCGCCAGGCCCTGGAGCCGGACGTCGCCGCCGACGTCTCCTACGCGCTGCAGCAGGTGGTCTCCTCCGGCTCGGGCACGGCGGCGCTGTCGCTGGGCCGCCCGGCCGCGGGCAAGACCGGCACCGCCACCAACGGCGACGGCGGCGTCTCGTCGGCCTGGTTCACCGGCTACACCCCGCAGATGGCCACCTCGGTGGTGTACCTGCGCGGCAAGGGCAACGAGGACCTGGAGGGCTTCCTGCCGGAGTTCTACGGCGGCTCCTACCCGGCCCGGACCTGGACCTCGGTGATGCTGCGGGCGATGGACGGCCTCGAGGTGCAGGACTTCCCCGAGCCGGCGTACGTCGACGGTGAGGCCCCGGCCAGCGGCCACGCCCCCTACGTCCCGCCGCCGACGCAGGAGTCGAGCCCGAAGCCCACCAAGAAGCCCAGCAAGAAGCCGAGCAAGGAGCCGACGCCCACCCCGACGCCGACGCCGACGCCGACCCCCACCCCGACGCCGAGCGACACGCCGTCGCAGCCGACCGTGCCGTCTCCTCCCGTCACGCCGCCCACGACGCCCACTCCGGGCGGCCTCGGGGGTCGCGGCGGCGACACCGACACCGACAGGTGACCCGGCCCGTGGCCCGGATCGCACCCACCCGTGACGACGGGGTCGTGCGAGCGCTCAGCGAGTCGGTCGGAGGACCGCTGGGCCACCGGGCCACCAGGCACCCGTGGTGGACGCCGCTGCGGGTGCTGCTGGCGCTGACCGCGATCAGCTTCTCCCTCGGGCTGGTGCAGAAGGCGCCGTGCTGGACCGGGGGCTGGCACGACGACCACACCCGCTACAGCGCGATGTGCTACTCCGACCTGCCCTACCTCTACACGGGCCGGGGCTTCGTGGAGCTGGCCTGGCCCTACGACGACGACGTGGACGTGCGTGAGCGCCACGAGGTGATGGAGTACCCGGTCGGGATCTCCTACTACGCCTGGGCCACGGCGTGGGTGACGCACTGGATCAGCGGCTCCCCCGACCTCGAGGAGCGCTACCGGACCCCCGAGGACCAGCTCTGGGCGGCGCCCGGCGTGGAGCAGGAGCGCAAGCTCTACGTGGCGGTCAACGCCATCGGCTTCGCCCTGGTCGCGCTGCTCACGACGTACTTCCTGAGCCGGGTGAACCCGCGCCGGCCCTGGGACGCCGCGGGCTGGGCGCTCTCGCCGGCGCTGGTGCTCACCGCGATGATCAACTGGGACCTGCTCCCGGTGGCGCTGGTCGCCGCCGCGCTGTGGGCCTGGGCGCGCGACCGGCCGCTGCTCACCGGCGTGCTGATCGGGCTCGGCACGGCCGCCAAGCTCTACCCGCTGTTCCTGCTCGGCGGGATCCTGGTGATCTGCCTGCGCCAGCGGCGCTGGCGCGACCTGGCGCTGGCCAGCGTCGCGGCCGCGGTGGCCTGGGTGCTGGCCAACCTGCCCGCCTACCTGAGCGGGCCCGAGCAGTGGAAGGTCTTCTGGAGCTTCAACTCCGAGCGCGGCCCCGACCTGGGCTCGCTGTGGCTGGTGGTGGCGCAGGCGGGGGACCTCACCATCTCGGCCGACGTAGTCAACAAGGGCTCCTGGGGGTTCTTCCTGCTTTGGTGCGTGGGCGTGCTGATCCTCGGGCTGCGCGCGCCGCAGACCCCCCGCCTGGCCCAGCTGGGCTTCCTGATCGTGGCCGGGTTCCTGCTGGTGAACAAGGTCTACTCGCCGCAGTACGTGCTGTGGCTGCTGCCGCTGGCGGTGCTGGCCCGGCCGCGCTGGCGCGACCTGCTGATCTGGCAGGCCGGCGAGATCCTCTACTTCGCGATGGTGTGGTGGTACCTCGGGGGCTACCTGGCCCCGGCCGGCGGCGGCGACGCCGGGTTCTACTGGCTGGGCATCGGGCTGCGGGTGGCCGCCGAGATCTACCTGGTGGTCGTCGTCGCGCGCGACGTGCTCGTGCCGCGCCACGACCCGGTGGAGCGTGACCCGGTCCGGGCCCCGGTGCCCGCCACCGCCGAGCCACCGCCGCTCGCGCGCAGCTGACGGCTCAGCTGAAGGCTCAGCGGACCTCGACCCGGTCGAACCAGGTGGCGGTGTAGCGGACCCGTACGTCGAGCTGCTCGCCCGGCGCGGGCACTCGGGCGTCCTGGGGGAGGAACAGCATCGAGGCCTGCATGTGCGGCGGCTCGGCGAAGAGCCGCTGCTTGCCGTCGATGCTGAACGGCGAGCGCACGAAGCCCATCGCGTCCAGCCCGCCGCGGGCCAGCGAGGCCGCGCGGGCCTTCATCGAGGTGTCCCCGGTCGGCGCCTCCAGCCCGATCCCGTGGGCGGTGCCTCCGCTGACCACGAGGATGGTGCCCGAGCGCGGCGCCGTACGGCCGCGGTAGCCGAAGAGGTCGCCCCGCTCCACGGGGTGCACGTCGAGCACCGTCGAGCTGACCTGCAGGGCCCCGCGGTCACCGAGCCACAGGGCGGTGCCGATCCGGGGCCGGATCGTGAAGTCGGCGTACGACGCGCGCAGCTGGGTCAGCTCGGCGCCGGTCAGGTGGCTGACCCAGACCGTCGAGGTGTCCAGCCCGGCGGCCACCACGTCGGTCATCAGCCGGTGCACCTGGGAGAGGTGGGAGCCCTGGGCCAGCGGCAGGTGGAAGGCCACGCCCTCCAGGCGGGCGTGCGGGTGGGCCTGCAGCAGCGGCGCGACCGTGCGCAGCTCGCGCGCGCCCATCCCGTGGCGCAGCATCGTGGTGACGTGCTCGAGGACGAAGCGGGCGTGCGGGTCGAGCGCGAGCAGCGCCGGCAGGTCCTCGGCCCGGCTGACCGTGTGGATGACCCGGCGGGCCAGCGCGGGGTCGATCTCGGGGCTCACCTCGAGCGCGGCGCCGAAGGGTCGCCAGGGGGTGAGCACCAGCAGGTCGCCGTGGAAGCGCTGGGCCACCTCGGGCAGCTCGCTGTAGGTGCCCACGGCCAGCGTGTCGCCGCCGAGGCCGTTGTCGTGCAGCCACTGCGTCTTGCGGGACAGCCGGGCCAGGCCCAGGCCGTAGCCGTTGCCCTTGGCGACCGGGACCAGGCCCGGGGCCTCCTCGGCGACCCGCTTGAGGTGCGCGCGCCAGCGGGGGCCGTCGACGGTGAGGGTGAGGCTCATCGCGTCACCGCCGCTTCATGTAGAGGTCGAAGGCCTTGTACAGCGGCCGGTTCAACGGCAGGTCCCACTCCCCGGCGTACTCGACAGCCTCGCCGCCGGTGCCGACCTTGAACTGGATCAGCCCCAGGTGCGGGTCGTCGGCGGCCAGGGTGTCGGTGATGCCGCGCAGGTCGTAGACCTCGGCGCCGGCGGCCAGCGCGTCGCGGATCATCGCCCACTGGATCGCGTTGGAGCCGCGCACCTCGCGCTTCTCGGTCGACGAGGCGCCGTAGGAGTACCAGGCGTGGGTGCCGACCCGGATCGCGATCGTGGCGGCGACCAGGTCGCCCTCGTGGTGGGCCAGGTGCAGGGTGAACCGCTCCGGTGCCTCGGCGCTCAGCGCGTCGCGCATCGTGCGGAAGTAGGAGAGCGGACGCGGGGTGAAGTGGTCGCGCTCGGCGGTGTGCAGGTAGAGGGCGTGGAAGGCGGCGAGCTCGTCAGGGCCCGAGCCGGTGCTGAGCACGACGCCGGACTTGTCGGCCTTCTTGATGTTGCGCCGCCACAGCTGGTTCATCCCCTTGAGGACCTCGTCCTCGGTGCGTGGCGTGCCGTCGGGGTGGGTGAGCGGGACCTGGAAGACGTACTGCGGCTGGCCGGCCGCGAACCCGCCCTCGACCGCCTGCGGTCGCCACCCGAGCTCGTCGAGCTGGGAGACCACGCAGGCGCCGACCTGGCTGCGCTCGGTGGGCGGCAGCTCCCCCAGGAGGCGGACCGACTCGTCGGCGATGCCCTCCTTGACCTGGGCCGCGCTCCAGCGCCGGGTGATCACCGGCGGGCCCATCCGGACCCCGAAGGCGCCCTTCCTGCGCAGGTGCGCGGTGAGCGGGGCCAGCCAGGGCTCCAGCTCGTCGCAGCCCCAGTCGATGACCGGGCCCTCGGGCAGGTAGGCCAGGTAGCGCTTGAGCTTGGGCAGCTGGCGGTAGAGCACCAGGGCCGCGCCCACCATCTCCTCCGCACCGTCCGGCCCGGGCCGGAACCAGCCCAGCGACTCGCGGCGCCATTCCTGCTTCACCTTCCCCCAGGCGGGGGTCTGCAGGAAGCTCGCCGAGGGCCGGCTCGCCACGAAGGCGAGATGCTCGGCGTCGGTGACGGTGCGGACGATCAGGGGAGCGGACACGGCCCCGAGGCTACCTGCGCCGCGCCCTGCGCGCGCCGTGCGCCCGCCCACCCCCGGAGGGTCGTGTGCCCCACGCCGCGCTGCGCCGCGTCCCCAGGCACACGACCCGGCGGGTACGACGCGCTCACAGGCGGCTGGTGACCGCCTCGAAGTCGGCGCGGTGCTGGGCGGCGTCGCCCGGGGTCTCGAAGACCACGGGGGCGCCGGCCTCGCGGACCACGGCGGCGATCAGGTCGGCGCCGATCGTGCCCGAGCCGAGGTTTGCGTGCCGGTCGGCCCCCGAGCCGAACGCGTCGCGGCTGTCGTTGCAGTGCACCAGGTCGATGCGCCCGGTGATCGCGGTGACGTCGGCGACCACCGTCTCCAGCGCGTTGCCCCCGGCGTGGGCGTGGCAGGTGTCGAGGCAGAAGCCGACCCGGTCGAACTGCTCGGCGGCCGAGATCGCGTCCCAGACCCGGCCGATCCGGTCCAGGTGGCGGGCCATCGCGTTCTCGCCCCCGGCGGTGTTCTCGATCAGCAGCGGGACCTTGAGGTCGGTGGCCTCGACGGCCTTGCGCCAGTTGTCGAAGCCCTTCTCGGGGCTGTCGGTCTTGTTGACGTGCCCGCCGTGCACGATCAGGCCCTTCGCGCCGATCGACGCCGCGGCGTCCACCTGCTGCTGCAGGATCTTGCGCGAGGGGATCCGGATCCGGTTGTTGGTGGTGGCCACGTTGAGCACGTAGGGGGCGTGCACGTACAGGTCGATCCCGGCCTGCTCGGCGTCCGCGCGCAGCGCCTCGGCGCCGCCGGCGTAGGCGATCTCCGGGCCCTTCCAGCCCTGCGGGTCGCCGAGGAAGAACTGGACCAGGGACGCGCCGCGGGCCTTCGCCTCGGCGATCGGGTCGGTCTGGTCGACGTGGGCACCGAGGAGGAGGGTCATGGCCGCCAGTCTAGGAAGCCCGCCCGAGGCTCAGGAACGCCCCTTCATCACCTGGGCCAGCATGGCGAAGTCGGCGTTCCCCCCGGTGTGCACGACCGCGACCCGGCGTCCGGCGACCCGCTCGCGCTCGGTGAGCAGCCCGGCCAGCGCGAGCGAGCCCGCGGGCTCGGCCAGGTTGTGGGTGGTGCGGTAGGTGAGCGCCATCGCCTCGGCCGCCTGCTCCTCGGAGACCCGGACGATCCGGGCGGCGCCGGCGTTGATCAGTGAGACCGCGGTGGGGTCGGGCTCGCGGCAGGCGACGCCGTCGACGAAGGTGCCCGCCCGCTCGGTGGCGACGGGGCGCCCGGCCTCGAAGGAGCGCGCGTAGGCGTCGGCCTCGGCGCTGACCACGCCGACCACCTCGGTCTGACGGGCCAGCAGGTCGCGCACCACGAGGTGGGCGCAGATCCCGCTGCCCATCCCGACCGGGACGTAGACCACGTCCAGGTCCGGCACCGAGGTGTGCAGCTCGGCGGGGTACGACGCGACGCCCTCGACCAGCCACGGGTGGAAGGCCGGGACCGGGATCAGCCCCCGCTCGGCGGCGAGCCGGCCGGCGTGCTCGCGCGCCTCCTGGAAGTCGGCGCCGTGCACGACGAGCTCGGCGCCGTAGCCCTCGATCGCGGCGTTCTTGTCCGGGCTGTTGTGCTCGGGGACCACGATCACCACGGGCACCCCGTGTGTGGCCCCGGCGAAGGCGAGGCTCTGCCCGTGGTTGCCGCGGGTCGCCGCGACCAGGCCGGGCACCGGCCCGGCGCCGGGGTCCCGCTCGGTGAGCAGCCGGGCGAGGAAGTTGAGTCCGCCGCGCACCTTGAAGGCGCCGGTCGGCAGGTGGTTCTCGTGCTTGACCCAGGTCTGGGTGCCGGTGAAGCGCTCGAGCAGCGGCCAGCGCCGGGTGGGGCTGGGCTCGACGTGGCGGCCGACCCGCTCCCGGGCCAGCGCCAGGGAGGCCGCGGTGATCCCCAGGGCCGCGGCAGCGCCACCGGTCGGCACCCCGGACCCGTGCCGCCCGGGCTGGATCGGCATCGAGGGTGGCACCCCGGGCACCGGCGTCGTGGCGACCTTGATCTGGGCGAGGGTGAGCGCGATGTCGGCGCGGTCGGCCACGCCTGCCTCGAGGTGGCCCAGGAAGTCGTGCAGCATCCGCAGCCGCAGGATCGCCAGCGGGTTCCCGAAGCGCGAGCGCCGACCCTCCAGCACCTGGATGAACATCGGCACCGAGACCCCGATGGTGCGCGCCACCTCGGCGGCGGGCAGACCGAGGACCTGGTGCAGGCGGCGTGCCAGGACGTCGACGGACTCGCCGTACAGCTCGGACTGCCGGCGGCGCCGTTCGCTCACGTCGTCCACGTCCACCCCCTCGGCTCGCGACCTCGGCAGCCTAGCGGGCCGCGCGAGCGGGCGGTCAGTCGAACATCAGGTAGAGCGCCAGCACGCACAGCCCGAGGGCGGCCACGAAGCAGGCGATCGCGACGATCAGCGCGGCGTTCGAGGTGGACGGCTGGGGCTGGTGCCCGATCCGTGCGCCCGGGCCGGAGCTGTGGGCGAGGGCCGCGCCCGGGACCGGGCGGCTGCCGCCGCGGCTCGGCGGGCCCTGCGCCGGTCCACCGGCCCGCGGTGGCGCCCAGGGGGAGGGCGAGGCGCCGGACGGGCCGGACGCGGGGCCGGCAGCGCCGGAGGGGCCGCCCCGACCGGGCCCGGACGCGCCGGGTCCGGAGGCGCCGGGCCGGGACCCACCGGGCCGGGAGGGCGTCGAGGCCCGGGCGGGGGACTTGACCAGGGACGGGCCGGCACCGGAGTCGCCGCCGCCGTACGACGGGCCGTCGGGGACGTCGACCTCCCCGAGCTGGTCGAAGACCTCGGGCGGCTCGGGGTCGCTCTGCCACGGGGCGCCGGGCGGGACGCCGAGCTGGCGCAGCTGGCCCAGAGCCGCGGTGGCGGAGGCCGGCCGGCGCTCGGGGTCGGGATCGATCAGCGCCTCGAGCAGCGGACGCAGCCGGCAGTCGGGCACCCCGGACTGCTGGCGGGGCGCCAGGCCGGTGAGCAGCTGGATCGCGACGATGCCGACGGCGTAGAGGTCCTGGCGGGGGTCGGGGTGGGCGCCCAGCGCCTGCTCGGGCGCCATGTAGCCGTCGGTGCCGATCGCGCCGGGGAAGCGGGTCAGGCGCACCTCGTCGATCAGCGCCGCGACCCCGAAGTCGCTGAGCCGCACGTGCGGGCGGCGGGTGCCGGTGGCCTCCAGGAGCAGGTTGGCCGGCTTCACGTCGCGGTGCACCACCCCGGCGCCGTGCACGGCCTCGAGTGCCTGCAGCGTCTGGTCGATGAGCACCGCCACGTAGCTCTCCGGCAGGGGACCGTGGTCGCCCAGCAGCGTCTGCACGGAGCCACCGCGGACCAGGTCCATGGTGAAGATGACGAGGTTGTCCTCGGCCGCCCAGCCGCCGGGGGCCACCACGTGCGGGTGCTGGATGCGCACGGACTGCTCGCGCACGAAGCGCAGCAGCATGCCGCCGTCGTGCTGGCCGAGCACCTTGGCGGCCACGAAAGCCCGGGTGCGCAGGTCCCAGGCGCGCCAGACGGAGCCCATGCCCCCCGCGCCGATCTGGTCGATCAGCACGTAGCGGCCGGCGAGTGGAGGTGAGTCGGTTCCGGTCATCGCGCCGGACCCTACCCCCGGTTGCCCGGGTTCATGCCTGTGGATCGCCGGTGGCGCCCGGGGCCCGTGGCGCCGGGATTCGCCGCCGGGTCGGGCAGTTGCTAGCCTTGAGCGTCTTTGCGTCCGGTCCCACCGACGGGATCCCGGCCGCGAAGGACTCCCGCACCACCCACGGCGTGCCTCCTGCGAGGGCGTCGGGAGCGGGAGAACGCAGCGCCCTCCTGCCACGGAGATGCCGTGGCCGCCGAGTCCGAAGGAGGTGGAGACCGCTTTGCGTGCCTACGAAGTAATGGTCATCCTCGACCCCAGCCTTGAAGAGCGCACCATCGAGCCGTCGCTCGACAAGTACCTCAACGTCATCCGCAAGGATGGCGGCAACGTGGAGAAGGTCGACGTCTGGGGACGTCGCCGCCTGGCCTACGAGGTCAAGAAGAACGCCGAGGGCATCTACGTCGTCATCTCGCTGCAGGCCGAGCCGGCCACGGTCAAGGAGTTCGACCGCCAGCTCACCCTGAACGAGTCCGTTCTCCGCACCAAGGTCATGCGCCCCGACGCTCACTGAGCGTCGGGCGGTCCGGCAGCTCGTCGAGCGGTCGAGACCACCTGTGGATGACCCCTGTGCAGTGTCGGCGCCAGCGGCAACGATGGTGCCGACACCTCACGCACACCTCACAGTTACAAGCTAGGGAGACCTCATGGCAGGCGAGACCGTCATCACGGTGGTCGGCAACCTCGTGGACGACCCGGAGCTGCGCTTCACCCCCTCGGGTGCGGCCGTGGCGAACTTCCGGATCGCCTCGACGCCGCGGACGTTCGACAAGCAGACCAACGAGTGGAAGGACGGGGACGCGCTGTTCCTCTCCTGCTCGGTCTGGCGTCAGGCCGCGGAGAACGTCGCCGAGTCCCTGCAGCGCGGCATGCGTGTCGTGGTCCAGGGTCGCCTGAAGGCTCGCACCTACGAGACCCGCGAGGGCGAGAAGCGCACCGTCTTCGAGATCGAGGTCGAAGAGGTCGGTCCGTCCCTGAAGTACGCCACCGCCAAGGTGACCCGTGCCCAGCGCTCCGGCGGTGGCGGCGGGGGCTACTCCGGCGGCGGCGGGGGTGGCGGCGGCTACTCCGGCGGCGCCCAGGGCGGAGCCCCGGCTCAGTCCGGCGGCGACGACCCGTGGGCCACGCCCGCACCGGCCCCCCAGCAGGGTGGCGGGTACGGCGGATCCGGTGGCGGCTCGCCCGCTGCGGACCCGTGGGGCGCCCCCGGTGGCGGCTCCGACGAGCCTCCCTTCTGATCCACCAGCACCTCCCATCCGAATCCCTCAACCATTCCGGCGCGAGCCGGGCTCATGTAAAGGAGCACCACAATGGCCAAGGCAGTGATTCGCAAGCCTAAGAAGAAGGTTTGCCAGTTCTGCAAGGAGAAGGCGACCGGTGTCGACTACAAGGACACCACCCTGCTCCGCAAGTTCATCTCGGACCGCGGCAAGATCCGCGCCCGTCGGGTGACCGGCAACTGCGTCCAGCACCAGCGCGACGTGGCCATCGCGGTCAAGAACGCCCGCGAGGTCGCCCTGCTTCCGTACACCTCCACCGGTCGCTGAGAAGGAGCGAGAACATGAAGCTCATCCTGACCCAGGAAGTGTCCGGCCTCGGCGCCGCCGGCGACGTGGTCGAGGTCAAGGACGGCTACGGCCGTAACTACCTCGTCCCGCGTGGCGTGGCGATCCGATGGACCCGTGGTGGCGAGAAGACCATCGAGTCCATCAAGGCTGCGCGCGCCACGCGTGCGGTCCGCGACACCGAGCACGCCGCCCAGATCAAGTCGAAGCTCGAGGCCTCCACGGTTGCCGTGAAGGTCCGGGCCGGCGAGGGCGGGCGCCTCTTCGGCGCCGTCACCGTCGCGGAGATCGCCTCGGCCCTCAGCGAGGCGTCGGGCGAGACCGTCGACAAGCGCACGATCGCGGTGAAGAACCCGATCAAGACCCTCGGTGCTCACACCGTGACGGTCAAGCTGCACGACGAGGTCGCCGCCACGGTGAACCTCTCCGTCGTCGCCGCCTGATCCAGCGTCTGTCAGCTCAGTAGGACAGATGAAGGGCCACACCTCCCCCGTGGAGGTGTGGCCCTTCACCATTTCCCGGCCAAGCCCCTGATGTGCGGGCGCATCACAGCCGGGCAAACGCGCCCAGAGCAGAGTTTCTGTGATCTCGGCTCTGGCGGGGAGTAGGGATCCGGCTTATTCCGTCGCCGTCGCCGTCGCCGTCGCCGTCGCCGTCGCCGACTCGATGAGTGCGGCGATCCCGGCCCGCGAGGAGAGCGCCCAGCGGCGCAGCACGTCGCCCACGTGCTTCTCGACCGTGCCGATGCTGACGCCCAGCTCGGCGGCGATCTCGGCGTTGGTCCGACCGCGCGCGACCAGCACGGCCACGGCCCGCTGACGCTCGGTGAGCGCGGGAGGTGGCTGTTCGGGTGGCGCGGCCAGGGCCGCGACCTTGGTGCGCGAGGCCACCCCGAACGCGGTGAGGACCCGGGAGACGTGGATGCGCACCGTGTGCTCGGAGAGGAACAGCCGCTGCGCGATGGCGCGGTTGGTCAGCCCCTGGGCTATCAGCGTGGCGACCTGCTGCTCGCGTGGGGACAGGCCGTGCCACCCGCTGCCCGCCAGCGGCGCGAGTCGCCGGCCGATCTGCTTGAGCTCACGGGCGGCACGACGCTGGACCGCGAGGTGCCCGCGGGTCTGCGCCAGCTCGACCGTGCGCTGCAGGTCCCGGGTCGCCTCGCCGGGCCTCGCCTGGGCGATCCGCACGCGGGAGAGCAGCAGCCGTGCCCCGGTGACCTCCAGCTCGCGGCCCGCCTCCTGGGCCTGGGCCAGGGCGAGCTCGGCCCACGCGTCGGCCTCCTCGACCTGACCTCGGGCGATCGCGAGGCGGCAGACCGCCCGCGCGGCGATGGAGTCGGAGATCGGAGAGGCGTGCAGCGGGGCCAGCTGGTCGATCCAGGCCTCGGCCGCGTCGAGGTCCCCGGCGGCCTGGGCAGCGGTGCTGAGGACCTCCAGCGCCAGGGCGCGGTCCAGGACGGGCAGTGCGCGCAGATCGCCTCCCCGCCCGGCCAGCAGGACCAGGCGGGCGGCGCGCTCCACGTCGGAGGACCAGGCCATCCCGTAGGCGCTCAGCAGGTAGGCCCGGATGGTGACCAGGTCGCGGGGGACGGGCAGCTCGCGCTCGATGCGCGCCGCCAGCTCGCTCAGCGGCGCCCTCTCCGCCCGGTTGCCCCACACGAAGCAGCGGGTGCCCTGCAGGTGCAGGCGCGCCGAGGCGGGACCCGGGAGGTCGGTGAGCGCGGCGAGGTGTCCCATCGCCTCGTCGATGCGGCCCAGGGAGGCCAGCAGTCGCACCAGGGAGCACACCATCACGGTCCAGTACGGGTGGGCGCTGCCGTCCTCACGGGTCAGCAGGTGAGGACCCCGCCAGCGGGTGAGGTCCAGGGAGCCCGCGATCCGCTGGGCCAGCACCAGGTCGTTGGCGGTGAGGGCGGCCTCGAGCAGCTGGTAGCAGACGAACCGGGCCAGCGCGTCGCCGGAGCCGGCCAGGGCCGGCAGGGCCTCGCCGAGGCCGGCCAGCGGATCCGCGGGCGAGGTCGCGTCGTCCAGTACCCCGGCACGTCCGTGCGCCCAGGCCCCGCGGACCAGCCAGTGCGCGACGAGGTCGCCGGGCGGGGGCAGCTGCTCGGGGCGCTGCGCCGCGGCGTACCAGTCCAGCGCGAAGACCTGCGCCAGGCGCGACAGGCCGGCGCACCAGTGCGGGTCCGCGGCAGCCTCGGTGGCGCCCGGCGCCCACTCGGCCCCACGACGCTCGAGCACCGCGTCGAGCAGGCTGAGGAGCTGATGGAGGCGCGTCCGCTCACCCTCGGGCGCGGCGCCGTGCGCACGTTGCCCGAGAGACGTCATTCGCTCAGCCTGTCCCGTCTGCGGCGACCTCACACCTGCTCGCCCAGGGGCGCTCCGCCCAGACCAGGGTGAGCACCACGAGGACCAGCAGCGCGAGCCCACTGCCCGCGTAGGCGGCGGTCTCGAGGTCGCCCGACCCGGTCACCTCGACGAGGACGGGGAGGACGATCAGCACCACCTGGGTGCCGGCCAGCAGCGCCGCCCAGGTGCGGGCGGAGGGGTCCTCCTCGCCCGCGAGGTGCCTCAGCTCGCGGCACAGCAGGAGCACGAAGACCAGTTGCGGCAGGTTGAGCGCCCAGTTGAGCGAGGCGTCGGCGGCCGCGATCGAGTCCTGCACGCCGGGGAACCAGACCACCGCGGCGACCACGCCGGCGAGGGCGCCGGCCGCCAGCAGCGTACGGCGGCGCTCGGTGCGCGCCGGCAGGTCACGGACACCGAGCAGCACCAGGAGCCAGCCGGCCGGGTCGTAGAGCAGGTCGTAGCCGCCCTGGCGGGCGACGAGCAGGACGATGAGCAGCCCCATCCCGAGGCTCTGCAGGGGCTTCACGCCGTCACCCTAGAGGGACCACCGGCCCGGCTGGCCCGGGGCTCACGCGCCGGTGACCATCCAGACGTCGCCGCGGGCCCGATGCACCAGCACCACGCAGCGCATCCCCATGAAGACCAGGCCGAAGGCCGCCCAGAGCCAGACGAGGTGCCCGAGCGCGCCGGCGGTCAGCAGCGCGACCGGCGCGTAGACGAGCAGTACCAGCAGGCCGCCCCAGGCGAGGTAGGCACCGTCCCCGGCGCCGATCAGCACGCCGTCGAGGACGAACACGACGCCGGCGATCGGCTGGGCCAGGGCGGCGACCACCAGGACCGGTACCAGCAGGTCGCGCACGGCCGGGTCGGAGGTGAACAGCTGGCCCAGCACGGGGCTCAGGGCGGCGAGCAGGAGCCCGGTCAGCACGCCGCCGGCCACTCCCCACTGCACCATCCGCCGGGTGAGGGCCCGGGTCCCCGCGGTGTCCCCGGCGCCGAGGGCTCGCCCGGTGAGTGCCTGGGCGGCGATCGCGATGGCGTCCAGCACGAACGCCAGGAAGGTCCACAGGGTCATCGCCAGCTGGTGGGTGGCCAGGTCGACGGCGTCCTGCTCGCCCGCGGCGTCCCCGACGGCCAGCAGCGTCACGGCGTACGTCGTCACGAGCAGGGCGGCGCGCAGGGTGAGGGTGCGCACCACCAGGGCGACGGCGGCGTGCGCGGCGGCGCGGATGCCGGGCAGGTCCGGGCGCAGCGAGGCCCCCTCGCGGCGCGCGCCGGCCACCACGACGCCGACCAGGAGGGCGGCGCTGACCAGCTGGGCGATCACCGAGCCCCAGGCGGAGCCCGCCAGGCCCAGGGCGGGGACCGGTCCCGCGCCGTACACCAGCAGGAGGTTGAGCAGGACGTTGAGGACGTTGCCGACCACGGCGACGACCAGCGGGGTGCGGGTGTCTTGCAGGCCGCGCAGCACGCCGGTGGAGGCGAGCATCACCAGCAGGGGCGTGGTGCCGAGGAAGGCGATGCGCAGGTAGGTGGTGGCGTGGTCCTCGACGACGGCTCCGGTGCCGAAGAGTCCGACCAGGGGGCCGGTCAGCAGGACCCCGAGGACGGTGGCGACGACGCCGATCGCGATGGCCAGCCAGACTCCGTCGATCCCCTGGGCCAGCGCGCGCCGCCGGTCGCCGGCGCCCAGGTGGCGGGCCACTGAGGCCGTGGTGCCGTAGGCCAGGAACACGCACAGCCCGACCACGGTCTGCAGCACGACCCCGGCGACCCCGAGCCCGGCCAGCTCGGCGGTGCCGAGGTGGCCGACGATCGCGGCGTCGGCGAGCAGGAAGAGCGGCTCGGCGACCAGGGCCAGGAAGGCCGGCACCGCAAGCCTGAGGATCTCCCGGTCGACCGGAGGGGACGCCGAAGTCATGGTCAGCAGTCTAGACACTGTAAGGGGCAAGTATCCGAGTTGCCTCTGTCCTCTGGACAAAACCGGAGCCTGTGTGTAACTGACCCCTTCCTGTGGAATTTCCGACGCGCACCAGCCGTCGACCACCCGCGTTCGGCGTGTCGCGGGCGTGTTGGGGAGAGGAATCCCACTCGGCAGCAAATTCTTTTGCTCCACAGCCCAAACCCGGTGTTTCCGCAGGTCAGAGCGGTGTCTGCGATGGTTGCCGCGAAGTTGTCCACAGGAAGCTCCCCAGGCTGTGCACACTTCGCCGCGTGTCGTCCACGGGCAACCGGTACTTATCCACAGGACCTGTGGATAAGCCCCTTTTGCTGGGGGTCCGCGACCCCGTAGCGTCCGAGCATCCAGTGGGTGCCGTCAGGCGGAGCCGAGGTGTGTCGGCGGCCCCGGCTAGCGTCCGGTGACGACCCGATCCGGGCGCCTCGCCATACGCTTCACCCCCCAGCAGGAGGCTTCGCATGAGCACGACCGAGCACGACACGCGCGGTCTGCAGGAGCCTCCCATGGAGGACTGGGGAGACGGCCCGGCGGCCTTCGAGCCGGGCGACTCCCCGCGCCGCGGCGGCATGGATCGCACCCCGCCGCAGGACAACGCCGCCGAGCAGAGCGTGCTGGGCTCGATGCTGCTCAGCAAGGACGCGATCGCCGACGTCAGCGAGGTGCTGCGCGGCACCGACTTCTACCGCCCGGCGCACGAGATCATCCACGACGCGATCGTCGACCTCTACGGCCGCAGCGAGCCGGCCGACCCGGTCACCGTCGCGGCCGAGCTCCAGCGTCGCGGGGAGCTGCAGCGCATCGGCGGCGCGCCGTACCTGCACACGCTCTCGGCCAACGTCCCGATCGCGGCCAACGCCGGCTACTACGCCGAGATCGTCCGCGAGAAGGCGATCCTGCGCCGCCTGGTCGACGCGGGCACCAAGATCGTGCAGATCGGCTACGCCGGGGAGGGGCAGGTCGACGACGTCGTCGACCAGGCCCAGGCCGAGGTCTTCCGGATCACCGAGAAGCGCTCCTCGGAGGACTACGCGCCGCTCTCGGACATCATGGAAGGCGTCCTCGACGAGATCGAGGCGATCTCCAACCGTGACGGCGGCGTCTACGGCGTGCCGACCGGCTTCGCCGACCTCGACGAGCTGACCAACGGCCTGCACTCGGGGCAGATGATCATCGTCGCGGCTCGTCCCGCGATGGGGAAGTCGACGCTCGCTCTGGACCTGTGCCGGGCGGCGTCGATCCACAACAACATGACCAGCGCCTTCTTCAGCCTGGAGATGACACGCTCGGAGATCACCATGCGGCTGCTCTCGGCGGAGGCCAAGGTCCCGCTGAACCACATCCGCAACGGCAACATGAACGACGACGACTGGGCCAAGCTCGCGCGCAAGATGGGCGAGGTCTCCTCGGCGCCGATGTTCATCGACGACAGCCCCAACATGACGATGATGGAGATCCGGGCCAAGGCGCGCCGGCTCAAGCAGAAGCACGACCTGAAGCTGATGGTGATCGACTACCTGCAGCTGATGAGCTCGGGCAAGAAGGTCGAGTCGCGCCAGCTCGAGGTCTCGGAGTTCTCCCGGCAGATCAAGCTGCTCGCCAAGGAGCTCGAGATCCCGGTCATCGCGCTGTCCCAGCTCAACCGTGGTGCCGAGCAGCGCGCCGACAAGCGCCCGATGGTCGCCGACCTGCGTGAGTCCGGCTCGATCGAGCAGGACGCCGACATGGTGATCCTGCTGCACCGCGACGACGTCTACGAGAAGGAGTCGACCCGCCCGGGCGAGGCCGACCTGATCGTGGCCAAGCACCGTAACGGCCCGACCCGCGACATCGTGGTGGCCTTCCAGGGTCACTACAGCCGGTTCGTGGACATGGCGCACTGAGCGGGGGCGGCGCCTGCCGCGCTGCCGTCGAGCCGCGGGGGCCCGCCGTGATGCTTGCCATGTGGGCAAGTGGAGGCTAACTTGCCTATATGGCAACCAACGATTTCGGACCGGGCGACCCCGACTCTGCCCGTGCGAGAGGTGATGTGGAGGGGGCTCGACGAGACCTCCGGGACCTGGACGACGTCCGGGCTCGTTTCGGCCGGCGGCTGGCCACGCCGTGGTGGTACAAGGTCGTGGCGGCCCTGATCGTGGCTGCCCTCTTCGCCGGCGCGGGCATGCCGTACGCGAGCGGGTCCTTCGGCTCCTTCGGCACCGGTGTCTTTCTGGTGGTGCTCGCCGTCGCGGTGGGGCCGGTGCTCTTGCGAGAGCTCCTCAAGCGCAGCACGGGCGCCTCCCTCGACCGCTACAGCAACGGGTGGACGCTTCCTTCGATGGCGTTGATCGCCTTGCTGGTGGCCTGCGTATCCCTCCAGGCCTTCGCCAACATCGACCTGGCGCCACTGGCTGGTGCCGGGGTAGGGGCCGTCTTCACCTACCTCTACGAGCAGTGGACCGACCGGCGTCTTGTTCGTGGGGAGTTCCCCGTCGGGAGTGCTCAGGCGTGAGCAACGCTCCCAAGTTCGACGAGGTGATCCATGCCCGCAACAGGCTGCACATCTGTGCGCTGCTGGCCGAGGTGGATTCCGTCGACTTCGTCACCGTGCAGGAGACGCTCGGCGTCAGCGACTACGTCGTCAGCAAGCACGTCAAGGTCCTCGTGGACGCCGACTACGTGCGCCCCCACAAGGAGAAGCGGCAAGGCCGGGCGCGGACGTGGCTGAGCCTCACCGACACCGGTCGGACGGCACTGGACGCCCACCTCGCCGAGCTGCGTCGGATCACCGGACTCGGAGACTGAGGTCGTCGTGCACCACGATCCACAACTCCTGTTTGACTGTGGTCGTGCTGACGCTCCTCGATGAGCACCGGGCGACGATCCGGGCCCCGCGACCGCTCGTGTGGGCGTCGGTCCGCGCGTTCGCCGTCTCCCTGGCGGCGTCCGAGCATGCCGTTCTGGGCCGGGTGCTGGGCACGGTCCCGCGTTCGGGGTTCGCCCTGGACGGCGAGGTGGAGGGTCGGCAGGTCGCGCTTGTCGGTGAGCACCGCTTCGCCCGCTACCGCCTGCTCTTCGCGGTCGACGACGAGGTGGGCGGCGCCACGACGCTGAGCGTGCGGTCCTACGCGGCCTTCCCGGGCCGGCGCGGCCGCCTGTACCGCAGCCTCGTGGTGGGGACCGGCGGCCACGTGCTCGCCGTACGGCGGATGATCCGGGCGGTGCGGCGCGGCTGCGGGTAGTGCTCCTCGGCTGAGGCCCGCGGGCGGCCACCGTGGCGCTCAGCTCGCCGTGCACCGCCCGTCGGTGGCCCGCACGGCCATCCTCTGGGCACCGTCCTCCTCACGCGTGACCACCACGGCGAGGCACATGGTGGGGCCGCCGTCCCGGGCGCGCAGCGTGACGTCGTACGCCGTCTCCTGCCGCTCGGCGGTGTTGGGGCCGGTGTCGACGCGTGCGGCCAGGTCGACCGGGTGGCCGAGCTCGGCCCCCACCTGACGGCGCAGCTCCAGCGCCGGCAGCACGAAGGTCTCTCCGTCGAGCCGGTCGGCGACCCGCTCGACGGCGTCCGCCAGCTCGCCCTCGGAGGTGGTGAGCTCGTCCCAGGTGAGGAAGGCGAGCGCTACCACGGCGAGCCCCGTCAGGAGCCAGGGGACCAGCAGGAGCCGGGACCGGGGGCCGCGGCGGGCCGCCCACGTGCCGAACGCCGCACTGATCAGCAGCCCGACAACGAGAGCCCAGCTCCACCAGAGGTTCACTGCCTGTGTCTACCCTGCGGCCGCAGGAGGAAACGTGGCGTTTGGAGACGCCCCGGTGGGGCAGGAGACCGCCAACCTCACGGATGGACCTCACATGACCGCTGCCAGCTACGCCAACCTCGACACCCTCGTCGGAGAGCTCAAACGCGCCGCCATCGACGCCTACATGGTCGGGCAGGGCTGGGACCTGCGCGACGGCAAGTACAACATGAGCTCGTCCAGCAACTCCTACGACGTCACCCGCCCGGGAGCCGACGGCAGCGGGGGCGGGGACTGGGACTGGAACGGCTTCTTCGACATCGGCGACGAGGGTCAGGATGCCAAGTGGCAGGGGGCCTTCGACACGATCCGCTCGCGCATCGACGACGCCATCGAGCCCTGGCGCGACCTCGCCGACCCCGACGGCATCGCGAGCCTCGTGGAGAGCATGCGGTTGGTCAACGGGCGTCTGTCCGTCGGGGGCGTGGGCGCCAACGGGACCGTCACGGGCGGCGGGACGATCGCGGGCAACCTCAACCTCGCCCTCGAGAACTCCGATGCGATGGCCGGGGGCATGATCACGGCCTTCAAGGCCAACTTCATGTCGCAGCTCGGGCGCGCGACCGGCGGTCTGCACGCCGTCACGGTGATCCTCGGCGGCTTCCTGGCCGCCGAGGAGAAGATCTGGCGTGGCGCCGAGGAGTCGGTGGCGAGCATCGTGGCTGCCGCGCGCGACAGCTGCCGCAGCATCGCCGAGGGCGGCGGAGTCGACTGGGACGTGGTCCTCAAGGTCGGGGGGTACGCCGTGGCCGGGGCGACGATCTTCGCCTCGGGCGGCGCCAAGGCCGCCATGGAGGTGGCCGGCCTCGGGCTGAAGATCCTCGACGAGGGGGTCCCCAGCCCGAAGAGCACGACGAAGTCGCCCGCCGACGACTACGACTCGGTCCTCGGTGCCTACGAGAAGGCGCTGAGCCAGCTCAACACCGAGATCACCACCGAGGAGCGCAGCCTCTCGACCAACCTGACCACCAACCAGCAGCAGATCGAGGCCCAGAAGGCCTCCTACGACCTGAGCCGGCCGCCGATCATGGACATCGACGACGGCAGCGACCTCGGTGAGATCCGGGTCGACAAGGTCCTGGCCCTGGAGATCACCGGCACCTACCTGCCCAACGTGGCCGAGGAGCTGCTCGCCGCCAAGAACGACCTCTGGGACGTCTCGCAGCTGAGTGCTCTGCAGCGCGACGACTCCCTGGGTTACGGCGGGACGTCCGGACCGAGCGCCCAGTTCCACGAGCTGCGCTGGCTGCTCCAGGAGCTGCTGGGCAACCTGGGGACCGAGACCAAGTACGCCGCCAAGTCCCTCGACCTCGGCATCAAGGACATCGGCGAGGCCGACACCGGTGTCAGCGACGCCCTGGAGAAGCACTCGAACAAGGTGCGCGAGCGGGGGATCGGCAAGCCGGGTGGTGCCTTCGACCCGTGGAGCTGACCGGGCGACGAACGTGCGCAGGACCGCCCGCGTGGTGAGGGCGTCGCGCTCAGGCGACGAGTGACGACTGCGCGTGCCCGCCGTCGTCCCCGGTGTCGCGATCCCCGTCGGCGCCGAGCTCTGCGGCGGTGGCGACGACCAGGCCGCCCACCATGAAGGCGACGATGAGCGCGACCAGGGTGGAGGTGGGCAGGGTCGGGATCAACCGGCGGGCGCCGGTGGGCTCGGTGCTCGTGGCCTGGAGTCCGTGCGTGAGCGCGTGCCCCTTGCCGCGTGCCAGCAGGTAGCGGTTGACCGGATAGGCCGCGAGGAACGCCACGGCGAGGGCGATCATCATCGCGACCCAGAACACGACGTTGACCAGGCCGGCGTCCATCGCCCCGGGGATCAGCGCCATCACCGCGTTGTCGACGACCTCCATGGTGGCGATGGAGAGGGTGTCGGCGGCCAGCACGAGGGTGAGCGCGCTGGTGAGGCCGAGGCCGGCCTTGAGCAGCGGCAGGGTGGACAACCCGTAGCCGAAGAGGAACGCCAGGCCGACGGCGAGCACGATCGTCCACCCGGCGCTCAGCCCGATCGCGGTGCCGATCATCAGGCCCGCGATCTCCCCGATCGCACAGCCCGTCAGGCAGTGCAGCGTCGCGCTCAGCGCCATCGCGCGCGAGCTCATCGCCGCGTGGTCGTGGGCGCCGTGCGGGCTGTGGTGGTGCCGGTGGTCCGTCGGCTTCATGACCGTCCAACGGATACCCCCCAGGGGTAATTCCCGCGCCGCTCGGCTCCCGCCGTACGAGGTGGCGTCGCAGGGGACTGGCCACGCGAAACCCGCACTTCCCACGCGTTCCTTCATGTGGGAAGCGCGGGTTTCACGAGTTAACTCGTGAAACCGCAGGCCCCAGCAGCCCCAGCAGCGTGTGCCCGCGCGCGGCGTCGGCGCCGCCTCCTACGGTGTCGCCATGACGCGCGAGCTCTGGGACCGAGAGGCCGCCTGCTTCGACGACGAGGCGGACCACGGCTTGGCGGACCCGCGCACCCGCCGGGCCTGGCGTGAGCTGCTGCTCGGGGTGCTGCCGGCCGCCCCGGCGCGCGTCGCCGACCTCGGTTGCGGCACCGGGACGCTGACCCGGCTGCTCGCCGACGCGGGGTACGACGTGGACGGCGTCGACTTCTCGCCCGCGATGCTCAGCCGGGCCCGGGCCAAGGTGCCGGAGGCGGCGTTCACCCTCGGCGACGCCGCGGCGCCGCCCCTCGAGCCCGAGGCGTACGACGTGGTGCTGAGCCGGCACGTGCTGTGGGCGATGCCCGACCCGGCGGACGCCGTGGCCCGCTGGGTCGGCCTGCTCCGCCCGGACGGGATGCTGCTGCTCGTCGAGGGACGCTGGGGCACCGGCGCCGGACTGAGCGCCGCCCAGGCGGAGGACGTCGTGCGCAGCGTGCGCGGGGAGGTGACGTTGCGCCACCTGCCCGAGCGGGTCTACTGGGGCAGGGACATCCAGGACGAGCGCTACCTGTTGGTCAGCCGCACCTGAGCCGGCCCGGTTTGCCGAACCGGCAGACCCGAACTTCCCGATCCGGCGCCGTCCCCTCAGGCTGGAGGCAGCGGCATCGATGATGTCGAGGACGAACGAGAGGTACCCCCGATGAGCGAGCACCAGCACGAGCACCAGAACCAGGACCAGCACGAGCACCAGCACGAGGACCAGGCCGCCGCCTTCTTCGAGCCCGAGGGCTGGGAGGAGCGCTACACCGGCGAGGAGAAGATCTGGAGCGGCAACCCCAACCCGCAGCTGGTCGCCGAGGTCTCCGCGCTGTCCCCGGGCACCGCGCTCGACGTCGGCTGCGGTGAGGGCGGCGACGTGATCTGGCTGGCCCAGCACGGCTGGCAGGTCACCGGCGCCGACTTCTCCGCCAACGGCCTGGCCCGCGCCGCCCGGCACGCCGAGGAGGCCGGCGTCGCCGACCGCACCGACTGGTGGCAGGTCGACGCCCGCACGTTCGAGGCGGGCGGGCGCACCTTCGACCTGGTCACCACCCACTTCCTGCACCCGCCGGACGGCGGCATGGTCGAGGTGACGCGGCGGCTGACCGAGGCGGTGGCGCCCGGCGGGCACCTGCTGGTGGTGGGCCACGCCCCCTCCGAGGAGTTCACCCACCTCAGCGCCAGCCAGCATCGCGCGATGTTCCTCGCCGAGGACCTGCTCGGGGCCCTGCCCGACGACTTCGAGGTGCTGGTGGTCGAGCAGCGGCCCCGCTCGACGGTGCGCGACGGCGTCCACGTCGACATCGCGGACTCCACGCTTCTCGCCCGCCGTACCGGCTGAGCCTGCGAGGGTGGCCGGGTGATGTCGACATCGGCGGTTCCGGTTCCGACGTACCGGTGACGGCGGGACGGACCCGTCGCGGACCGTGAGGAGCACGAGGCCATGAAGTACGTCCTGCTGATCCACTCCCACCCCCAGCCCTGGGGACACCCCACCGGGGACTACGTCGCCGAGCTCCAGGCACTGCCCGCCGAGGAGCGCAAGCGCCTCGACGACGCCTTCGAGGCCGAGCTCACCCGCCTGCAGGAGAACGGCGAGCTCGTCGGCGGCGAGGCGCTCGGCGACGCCGCCGCGGCCCGGCTCTACCGCTGGGGCGACGACGGCCCACTGGCCACCGACGGGCCCTACTCCGAGACCAAGGAGCACCTGGCCGGCTTCTTCCTCATCGACGTCGAGAGCCAGGCGCGCGCCGAGGAGGTCGCGGCCGCCTTCTCCGGACCCGGTGAGACCGTCGAGCTGCGCCCGACGATGTGGCCCGGGGGCGACGAGGGGTGAGCCGCACTCGCGTCGAGGGCGTGTGGCGAGCCGAGTCGCCGCACGTCCTCGCCGCGCTGCTGCGCCGCCACGGCGACCTCGCTGACTGCGAGGACGCCGTCGGCGAGGCGGTCGAGGCCGCCCTCGTCCAGTGGCCGGCCACCGGCGTGCCGCGAGACCCCCGGGGATGGCTGATCCGCGTCGCCTCCCGCCGCCTGGTCGACCGGGTCCGCGCCGAGACCGCGCGCACGCGCCGCGAGCAGCGCGCCGCCGCCCTGGCCGTGCCTGCTCCACGGGCGCCTGCCAGCGAGGCGGACGACTCGCTGCGGCTGATCCTGCTGTGCTGCCACCCGGCGCTGAGCCGTGCGTCGCAGGTCGCGCTGACGCTGCGCTCGGTGGCCGGACTCGGCGTCGAGGAGATCGCCGCGGCCTACCTCGTCCCGGCGCGCACGATGACCCAGCGGCTCACCCGGGCCCGAGCCACGCTGCGTGCGCACGGCGCCCGGTTCGAGCTGCCCGACGACGCCGAGCTCCCGGCCCGGGTCGCGGCGGCGCTGGACGCCTGCTACCTGACCTTCAACGAGGGCTACACGCGCACCTCCGGCGGCGCGCTCGTCGACGTCGACCTCTCGGGCGAGGCGATCCGGCTCACCCGGCTGGTGCTGCGCGCGATCCCCGGCCACGCCGAGGCCGCCGGAGCCCTCGCGCTGATGCTGCTCACCCAGGCGCGGGCGTCCGCGCGGGTCGACGCGCGCGGTGACCTGGTGCCGCTGGCGGAGCAGGACCGCGGCCGCTGGGACCGCGACCTGATCGCCGAGGGGGTGGCCCTGCTCGAGGCCACCCTCCCGCGCGGCCACCTCGGGCCCTACCAGCTGCAGGCAGCCATCGCGGCCGTGCACGCCGAGGCCCCGACGTACGACGTGACGGACTGGCCGCAGATCGCGCTGCTCTACGCCCGGCTGCACGACCTGGCGCCCGGGCCGGTGGTGACTCTGAACCGGGCCGTGGCGGTGGCGATGGTGCGCGGGCCCGAGGCCGGCCTGGAGATGGTCGGCCCGCTGCTCGCCGACCCGGCCCTGAAGGGCCACCACCGGCTGCACGCCGTGCACGCGCACCTGCTGGAGCTCGCCGGCGACCCGGCGGCGCCGGCTGCCTACCGCCGGGCGGCCGGCCTCACCCGCAGTCGGCCCGAGCAGCGCTACCTCAACAACCGCCTCACCGCCCTCACCCGGAAACGAACCAGCGGGTAACTGGAGGTTCCCACGCACCAGGTGAGTGCGATCCTCCAGTTACCCGCCGGTAAGGGGGGCGGCCGGGTTAGCGGGCGCGCAGGGTGACGGTCGGGGAGGGGGCGGTGGTGGGCGAGCCGAGGTAGCGGACCCGCACCACGGCGCCGGTGCGCACCCGGCGCGGCCAGGTCACCCGCACCCGGCCTCGGGCGGCGGTGGTCACCCGGACGACCCGCTTCACCGCGCCGACCTTGATCCGGACCCGGCCGGCGGCCTGCCCGCCGTTGTCCAGCCGGCCCAGGACGACCCGCACGACGGCGGGCGTGCCGCGGCGCACGGTGACCCGCGGGGTGCCGGCCAGCGCGGCCTTGCGCACCCGCAGCACGATCGCGGCCGACGGGGCGCTCGGCTCGCGCTCCGCGTCGCCCAGGTAGCGGGCGCTCACCCGGTGCCGGCCCACCGCCAGGCGCCGGGGCAGCGCCACGGTGGCGCTGCCGTGCTGCACCGTCGCGCGCGCCACGCTGCGCCCGTCGACGAGGACCTCGACGTCACCGGTGAGGGTGTGGTCCACGCGCACCGTGGCCGTGACCGCGGCGCCGCCGTAGCCGACCTCGGTGCGGCTCAGCGCCACCGTGGGGGCCACCGTGGGGGCCGCCGGCTCGGGGGCGGTCTTCGCAGCGCCCAGCAGGTAGGCCGAGACGGCGTTGCCGCCCCCGGCGACGACGTCGTCGGTGCCGTTGCCGTCGAGGTCTCCGGCCGCGCCGAGGGCGGAGGGCCGGCCCTCGCCGAGGAGCTGGCCGGCCTCAGCCGGCAAGGACGCCAGGCTGACCCGGTCGGTGGTGGCCGAGCCGTGCACCAGCCAGGTGCCCTGGCTGCCGCTCTGGGCGCCGATCAGGATCTCGGGAGCGTCGTCGCCGGTGACGTCGGCGATCGAGCCGACCGTGAAGCCGGCCTTGTCGCCGTCGCTCGCGCCGTCGATCCAGTAGCCGCGCCGGCTCGCGCTGGAGCCCGCGCAGGTCGGCTCGCTCGCGCCGTCGGCGCAGGTGAAGACCGTGGCGCCGGCCGCGGCCGGGTCGACCAGCACGGTGGCCGTCGACCGCGCGCCGAGCACCACCGCGGCTCCTCCCGAGCGCGGGGCGCCCGCGGTGGAGACGCCGTCGGCGCCCACGACCACGTCGGCCAGGCCGTCGCCGTCGACGTCGCCGGCCGGCGCGACCGAGACGCCCAGCCGGTCACGTCCGCGCGCCGGGCCGCGGATCTCGAAGCCGCCCTCGCCGAGGTCGGCCAGGTCGACCTGCCGCGCCGCCTCGGCGCCGCCGAAGACGACGTACGCCGCGCCGGCCACGGGGGCACTCGCGCCCCAGGGCGTGGCGGTGTAGCTCGACATCACGAAGTCGTCGACCCCGTCGCCGTTCACGTCGCCGCCCGCGGCGACCGAGCCCAGCCGGTTGTTGGCGGCCGCGCCGTCGACGGTGAACAGCACCCGCGCGGCGTCGGTGGAGACGTCCACGTTGCGCACGCTCTTGCTGCCGGCCACGACCCAGACCCGCCCGGAGTTGGCGCGGCCATCGCGGTCGGCGAGCAGGTCGACGATGCCGATGTCGTCCAGCCCGTCGTCGTCGAGGTCGCCGACCGCGCCGACGGCGAACCCGAAGTTGTCGCTGGCTCCGTCCAGCACCGGCTGGCCCTGCGCGTCGGTCTTGAGCGCGGCGCCGGGGTCCTTGATCACGAAGCCGCGGGCGCCGAGGTGGTCGAGGTCGATGCTCTGCAGGTCCCGGTCGCCCAGGATCACGTGCACCGACTGGTAGTTGCGGCTGCCGGAGCCGAGCGCGAAGTCCTCGATCCCGTCGCCGTTGACGTCGCCGAGGCAGGAGGCCGACCAGCCGACCCAGGCGCCGCCGGTGACCTCGAGCGACGGCCCGTCGATGCGGCGGGTGCGGGCGGCGTCGTAGTCGGCCACGTCGCCGCCGGTCAGCTCGTCGCCGCCGAGCAGGACGTAGCCGGCGCCGGTGTCGACGTAGCCGGGGCGGTCCCAGCCCCAGTCGCCGACGATGACGTCGTCGCGGTTGTCGCCGTTGACGTCGCAGGCGGTACGGCTGAGCGCGGTGCCGAAGGTGCCGCCGGTCTCGCCGGCCCAGGTGACCTCGGTGACGGGCAGGGGAGTCCCGGCGGCGGAGGGGGCCGCCTGGGCGGGCCACGACACGAGCGTGGCCGCGGTCAGGGCACCGACCGCCAGCAGGCTGGCGCGGCGCACGGAGGGGGGAGTGGTGCTCACAGGTGTTCCGTTCGGGGTCAGTTGGGGGCGTGGACGCCGTTGGAGGTGCCGTCGGCAGCCTTGGCGTGGTCGGCGTTCGCGTCGAGCTTCTGCGACGCCAGCGTCGTGCCGGTTCCGGTGGCGGTGCCGGGGACCAGGTGCTGGGCGATCAGGCCATGACCCGGCGTGGTGGTCGCGTTGGCGCCGTACGGGTCGGTGTAGAGCCGGGGCGTGCTCACCGAGGCCGAGACGTAGGCCTGGTTGAGGTAGAAGTCGCGCTGGGAGCCGGAGAACGGCGAGCGCGGGTCGCGCCAGTCGAACGGCTCCTGGTCGCCGACCAGGCTCCAGGGGTGGGCGGTCGCCGGGTTGGCGCCCCAGGCCAGGTCGAGGGTCCGCGCGACGCCGTTGGAGGTCGCCGTGCTGAGCGCCGGGTCGTAGTAGCGGCTGGGGTTGCGCACGCCGAACCACGGGTCGTGGAAGGCGAGCACGGTGCCGTCGGCCGCGGTGATCTGGGTGCTCGACTCCCACAGCTCGTAGATGCCCCACTGGGTGGCCGTCTCGCCGGTGGCGTGGGCGGTGACGCAGCCGGCGTCGGGGATGATCCGGCGTCCGCCGGTGCCGTCCGGCAGCTTGGACCCGACGGTGGTCACCGCGGTGGCCGGCGCGCACGAGCGGTGGAACTCGTTGGGGTCACCGAAGCGGGTCAGCCCGGTCGAGATCAGCTCGGTGCCGTCGGTGCAGCGGGTGGCGAAGAACGACTCGTGGGCGTTGTTGCTGGTCGCGTCCGGGCTCCAGCTGCCCTGGTGTTGCTTGATCAGGTAGTCGCAGACCACCGGCTTGCCGGCGGGGTCGAGCAGCCAGTCCCGCTCGGCGGTGAGCAGCTTGACGTCGTTGGCGACGAAGACCTTGTGGCCGCCGTTGTCCTCGTGGCGCATGGCCATGCCCGCGTGGTGGTGGCCGTAGTCGGCGAGCGCCTCGCTCACGTAGCCGAAGGGCAGGCCCTTGGCCGTGGTGCCGCCCTCGGGGGCGTAGAAGTCCGTGACCCAGTCATAGATGTCGGAGGTGGCCGGGTCCGTACCGTGCTCGTGGCCGAACGTGCAGAGCTCACCGGTGGCCGGGTCCACGACCTGGGCCGGGTGCCAGGTCGGGTAGATCTTCTGGTCCGGGCCGACGGCCTGGTAGCTGGCGTGCAGCTCGGCGGTGCAGGTGTCGTACGCGGTGGGCGTCCAGTTCCGCTCGCGGTAGGCGATGGAGTACTCGCGCTGGGGCTCGGGCTGGGGCGTCGGCTGGGGCGTGCTGGCGCGGGTCAGCGTCACCACCCGGGTCAGGGTGCGCGCCGCTGGCCGCTGCTGGCGCACCTTGAGCGTGGCGCGCAGGCTGCCGCTCTTGGTCAGCCGGGCGAGCTGGCCGGGGCGCAGGCGCAGGGTGACCGACGCGGTGCGGCCCGCGCGCACGGTGAAGCGCCGCGTCGCGGTCGAGCGCTGGCCGGTGGTGCTCTTCGAGGTGAGGCGGGCGGTGCCGGCGCAGACCCGCTTGCCGGCGCAGCGCAGGGCCACGCTCACCTGGCGGTCGTCGCCGACCGTGCGGTCGACGGTGCGGATGCGTACGCCGTTGTCCGGCCGGGCGGAGGCCGGTGCCGGCGTGAGCAGGCCGGCCAGGGCGACGGCGAGGGCGAGGGTGAGCAGGAGCGGTGAGGAACGAGGGCGTCCAAGGGACATCAGGGCATGACTCTCTGAGGGGATGGGTTGAGGGGTGATGCGGCCGGCGCGCCCATCCGAGGCGCGCGAAGGAAGGTTAGCCTAACCAAACTTTCTGCTCCGCTGTGCGCCGATCTCACTCCGGTGGAGGGGTGACGCGGGCGCGCCTGTGGGGCACGCTGCTGGTTCGGTCCGGTCACCGCCGGTCGGACTGGACGGACCGCCGCCGAGGAGCCCGCCGTGAAGATCACCTCCACCGCCATCTCCCTCAACGTCGCCGACGTCGAGGCGTCCGCCGGGTTCGCCCGCGACCAGCTCGGCTTCACCGAGGCGATGTCCGCCGAGGGCTTCGTGTCGCTGTCCCACCCGACCGCTGGGGTGAACGTGATCTTCCTGCGCACCGGGCTGGAGAGCTTCCGGCCGCCGGAGATCGCCGGCCCGGCCGGCCAGGGCACCCTGCTGGTCTTCGTCGTCGAGGATGTCGAGGCCGAGTTCGCCCGGATCGCGGCCAGCGGGGCGCGGGTCGTCACCGCGCCCGAGACCGAGCCGTGGGGCGAGCGCTACTGCCAGTTCGCCGACGGCAACGGGCTGGTCTGGCAGCTGGTGCAGTGGGTGGCCGACTGACGGGGCGTCGCCGGGGGTGGGATGCGACCGTTCAGAAGGAAAACGCCGCCCGCCCGGCGGCGCTTCGCGCGTGGAACCGCCGGATCCGTCGGGAGTTTTCCTTCCGAACGGTCGCCGGTCGAGGTCAGGCCGTGTCCGCGCGGGCCAGTACGAACGCCTGGCCGTCCCTCTCCGTGCCCTGGGCCGCGCGCACCAGCCGGCTGACCTCGCGCAGCCCGGCCGCCCGCACGTGCGCCGCGATCTGGTCCGGCGGGTAGCAGTGGCGCTCCAGCCGGATCTCGTGACCGAGGCGCCGATAGGCCTCCGACACGTCGCGGCTGCCCTCGCCGGTCTGGAAGCCGACCAGCAGGTGGCCGCCGGGGCGCAGCACCCGCGCCGCCTCGGTGAAGATGCCCGCCACGTCGCCCGGCAGGGTGTGGATGATCGAGTACCAGAGCAGGACGCCGGCGAACTGGGCGTCTCGGTAGGGCAGCCGGGTCACCGAGCCCACCGCGCACGCCAGGTCGGGATGCGCGCGGCGGGCCATCCCCACCATCCCGGGCGACAGGTCCACCCCGTCGACCCGGCAGCCGCGGTCGCTGAGGTACCGGCTCATCCGGCCGGCACCGCACCCGGCGTCGAGGACGCGCGGCTCAGCCTCCGCCGTCACCGCGGCGACGAACGCGTCGACCATGGCCAGGTCGAGCGCCGCCTCGGCGCGGGTGTCGGGCAGGTGGCGGGCATAGTCGCGCGCCACCGTGTCGTAGGCGGCCCGGACGCCGCGCAGATCCGCGGAACCCGACGCTGAGGACGTCATCCTCGGATGATGACACGGGCGGGGCGAGGCCGTCAGCGGTGCGCCGGCTCCCCCACGTAGGTCGCCAGGTGCTCGCCGGTCAGGGTCGATCGGCCGGCGACCAGGTCCGCGGGGGTGCCCTCGAAGACGATCCGACCACCCTCGTGGCCGGCCCCGGGGCCGAGGTCGATGATCCAGTCGGCGTGCGCCATCACGGCCTGGTGGTGCTCGATCACGATCACCGATCTCCCGGAGTCGACGAGGCGGTCCAGCAGCGCGAGCAGGTTCGCCACGTCGGCCAGGTGCAGGCCGGTGGTGGGCTCGTCGAGGATGTAGACCTCGCCCTTCTCCGCCATCTGGCTGGCGAGCTTGAGCCGCTGTCGCTCGCCGCCGGACAGGGTGGTCAGCGGCTGCCCGAGGCTGAGGTAGCCCAGCCCGACGTCCTCGAGCCGCGCGAGGATCTTGTGGGCCGCCGGCGTGCGCGCCTCGCCCTCGGCGAAGAAGGCCGCGGCGTCGGTGACCGACAGGTCCAGCACGTCGGCGATGTTCTTGCCGCCGAGGGTGTACTCCAGCACCGCGGCCTGGAAGCGCCGGCCCTCGCACTCCTCGCACGGCGACTCCACGGTCGCCATCACCCCGAGCTCGGTGAAGATCACCCCCGCCCCGTTGCAGGTCGGGCAGGCGCCCTCGGAGTTCGAGCTGAACAGGGCGGGCTTCACGCCGTTCGCCTTGGCGAAGGCCTTGCGGATCGGCTCGAGCAGACCGGTGTACGTCGCGGGGTTGCTGCGCCGCGAGCCGCGGATCGCGCCCTGGTCGACCACGACCACGCCGTCGCGCCCGGCCACCGAGCCATGGATCAACGAGCTCTTGCCGGAGCCGGCGACCCCGGTGATCACGCACAGCACCCCCAGCGGGATGTCCACGCTCACGTCCTGGAGGTTGTGGGTGGAGGCCCCCTTCACCGAGAGCCGGCCGGACGGGGAGCGCAGCTCCTCGCGCAGCGTGGCCCGGTCGTCGAAGTGGCGCCCGGTGACGGTGTCGCTGCCGCGCAGCCCCGCCACGCTGCCCTCGAAGCAGACCTCGCCGCCGCCGCTGCCCGCGCCCGGACCCAGGTCGACCACGTGGTCGGCGATGGCGATCGTCTCGGGCTTGTGCTCGACCACCAGCACCGTGTTGCCCTTGTCGCGCAGCTGCAGCAGCAGCTGGTTCATCCGCTCGATGTCGTGGGGGTGCAGCCCGATCGTCGGCTCGTCGAAGACGTAGGTGACGTCGGTCAGCGACGACCCCAGGTGGCGGATCATCTTGGTGCGCTGGGCCTCGCCGCCCGACAGCGTCCCGGCCGACCGGTCGAGGGAGAGGTAGCCCAGCCCGATCGCGGTGAACGAGTCCAGCAGGTGCTGCAGGCCCGTGAGCAGCGGCGCGACCGACGGCTCGTCGAGGGCCCGGACCCACTCGGCGAGGTCGCTGATCTGCAGCTGGCAGAGCTCGGCGATGTTCCTGCCCTCGATCCGCGAGGACAGGGCCTCGGGCGTGAGCCGGGTGCCCTCGCACTCGGGACACCGCTGGAAGGTCACTGCCCGCTCGACGAAGCGGCGCACGTGCGGCTGCATCGCCTCGGGGTCCTTGGACAGCATCGACTTCTGGATCTTCGGGATGATCCCCTCGAAGGTCAGGTTGATGCCGTCGACCTTGAGCTTGGTCGGCTCGGCGTAGAGCATCGTGTCGAGCTGCTTCTTGGTGAACTTCTCGATGGGCTTGTCCATCGGCAGCCCGGCGCCCTCGAACAGCCGCCCGTACCAGCCGTCCATGGAGTAGCCGGGGATGGTCAGGGCGCCGTCGTTGAGCGACCGGCTCGCGTCGTAGAGCGCGGTGCGGTCGATGTCGCTGACGTTGCCCATGCCCTCGCAGCGTGGACACATGCCGCCCAGGTAGACCTGCTCGCGGACCACGCTGCGCTCGACGTGGGTGCCCTTGTCGGTCGACATCACGCCGCTGGCCCGCCGCGTCGGGACGTTGAAGGAGTACGCCGTGGGCGGGCCCACGTGCGGCGACCCGAGCCGGCTGAACAGGATGCGCAGCATCGCGTTGGCGTCGGTGGCGGTGCCGACCGTCGAGCGCGGGTTCGCGCCCATCCGCTCCTGGTCGACGATGATCGCGGTGGTCAGCCCCTCCAGCCGGTCCACCTCGGGGCGGGCCAACGTCGGCATGAACCCCTGCACGAAGGCGCTGTAGGTCTCGTTGATCATCCGCTGTGACTCCGCGGCGATGGTGGCGAAGACCAGGGAGCTCTTGCCGGAGCCGGAGACCCCGGTGAACACCGTGAGCCGGCGCTTGGGGATCTCGACGTGCACGTCCTTGAGGTTGTTCTCGCGCGCGCCCTGCACCCGGATCAGGTCGTGGCTGTCCGCCGGGTGCTGCCCCGTCGTCGTGCTCATGGAGCCCCTATCTCACGTGGTTGATGCGGATCAGGTTGCCGGAGGGGTCGCGCACGGCGCAGTCGCGGATGCCGTAGGGCTGGTCGATGGGCTCCTGGACGATCTCGGCGTGCTCGCTGGCTTGCAGGCGGGCGAAGGTGGCGTCGAGATCGGGGGTGGCCAGGGTCAGCATGGCGTAGGTGCCCTTGGCCATCATCTCGCTGATCACCCGCCGCTCCTCCTCGGTGACGCCGGGGTCGGCGACCGGAGGGTGCAGCACCAGGTTCGTGTCCGGCTGGCCGACCGGGCCGACGGTGAGCCAGCGCAGGCCCTGGTAGCCGACGTCGTTGCGCAGCTCGAAGCCGAGCAGGTCGCGGTAGAACGCCAGCGCGGCGTCCGGGTCGTCGTGGGGGAGGAAGGCGGAGTGGATGGTGAGGTCCATGCCGGCCACGCTAGGGACCTCCCGGGCCGTGCGCTTCTCGATTCCTGACCGGTCTGGTCCGGATCGGGCGGGTGGCCCGCTGCGCGACGCAGGAGGGCATCCCCTCGGTCGTGCGCCCCGCCTCTCGGCGATAGGTGCTCGGCGGCATCCCGACCAGCTCGCTGAACCGGGTGCTGAACGTGCCGAGCGAGGAGCAGCCGACCGCGAAGCAGACCTCGGTGACCGACAGGTCGCCACGGCGCAGCAGCGCCATCGCGCGCTCGATGCGCCGCGTCATCAGGTAGGAGTACGGCGACTCCCCGAACGCGCGACGGAACTCGCGGCTCAGGTGGCCCGCGGACATGTGGGCGCCGCGCGCGAGCGCCTCCACGTCGAGCGGCTGCGCGTAGTCGCGGTCGATCCGGTCCCGGACCCGGCGCAGCGTCACCAGGTCCCGCAGGCGCTGGGCCTGGGCCGGGGTCTCGGCGGGCCTCGCGTTCACCTCACGCATCGTGCCACGCGGCGCGGGCAGAAGGCACGTGCCGGACCGGTAGTGTCGCCGAACATGCCTCGATCCCACTCTGTCGCTGTCCCCTCGGCCGCCGTCCCTTCTGCCGCCGTCCACGCTGCCCCGGCCCGCTCGCGCCTGCGACTGACGCTGGTGACCTCGGCGCTGACGTCCGTCCTCGCCGCCGGGGTGCTCGTCGCTCCGTCCGCCCAGGCCGCCTGGGGCACCTCCCTGACGGTGCACGGCGCGAAGGTCCAGGTCTGCAAGGTGCCGCTGGCCGGCGGCGACCTGCGGGTCAAGGTCCGTCTGGACAACCGGGCGGCCAAGCACGCCCACATCGCCATGGTCTACCGCTACCGCGGCAACCAGCAGACCCAGACCCAGGTCAAGGTCCGCGCCCCGCGCGGCGCGTGGTCGGGGGTGAAGGCACTGCGGCTGAAGCGTGGGGACGTGGTCGGGACCGGCATCTCCGAGGTCACCGTCGGCGGCCTCGGCGGCTCGATCAGCAGGTCGTCCATCCCCCGCTGCTGATCGCCCGCCTGGGCGACCGGCTGAGGCTAGGGCGTGGGCGCGTCCGCGGACCTGCCCGCCTGGTTGGTCTCGCACTCGGTGTTGGTGCACACCCGGTCGTCCACGGTCCCGTCCGGGTCGCCGGGGCCGGGGGTGCGGTGGCTGCGCAGCCGGACCTCGCTCCCGCAGACCACGCACGGCTTGTTGTCGAAGTACATCTGGGCTCCTCTGCCTTGTCCCTGAGGTGATGCGCGAGGTGGACTGTCGGTGTCGATTCTCGCGTCCCCCGTTCGACCTTGGGTGGAGAGGGTCCACCCCGGGCCCCGGACACAGGAGCAGACCATGAAGTACATGCTGATCATGCGCGCCGACGACGAGTCCATGGCGGCCTTCGAGAACGTCGACTTCGACGAGATCCTGAACACCATGGGGCGGTTCAACGACGAGATGGTCTCGGCAGGCGTGCTGGTCGCGGCCGAGGGCCTCGACGACGCCGCCAAGGGAGTGGTCGTCGACTACGCCAGCCAGCCGCCGGTGGTCACCGACGGCCCGTACGGCGAGACCAAGGAGCTCTTCGGCGGGTTCTGGGTCCTCGACGTGGCCTCGCAGGAGGAGGCGGTCGAGTGGGCCAAGCGCGCGCCGATGGCCGGCCCCGGCATGAAGACCGAGATCCGGCGCGTCGCCAGCATCGACGAGTTCCCGCAGGACAACGTCTGGGTCCAGAAGGAGCGGGCATGGCGCGAGGCGACCGGCCAACTGTAGACACCCCGCGCCGCGGCCGGGACGCCGTCGAGGCGGTGTGGCGCATCGACTCCGCCCGCATCGTCGGCACCCTGGCCCGTTACACCGGCGACTTCGCGCTGGCCGAGGACCTGGCGCAGGAGGCGCTCGCCGAGGCGCTGGTCAGCTGGCCGCGCGACGGCGTCCCGGGCAACCCGACCGGCTGGCTGCTCACCGTCAGCCGGCGCCGCGCCATCGACGCCTTCCGGCGCCGCGCGGCCCTCGACGAGCGCTACGCCGCCCTCGCCCGGGCCGGTGAGGGCGACGGTCCGGGCCCGGACGACGTGCCGTGGGATCCCGACCGGATCGACGACGACGTGCTGGCGCTGATGTTCGTCGCCTGCCACCCGGTGCTCCCCCGGGAGGCTCAGGTCGCGCTGACCTTGCGCGTGCTCGGCGGCCTGACCAGCGACGAGATCGCTCGGGCCTTCCTGGTCCCCACCGCCACGGTGCAGGCCCGGATCACCCGCGCGAAGAAGACGCTCGCGGCCGCCCGGATCCCGTTCGCCGTCCCCACGACCGAGGAGCGGCGCGAGCGGCTCGGCTCGGTGCTGAGCGTGCTCTACCTGCTCTTCACCGAGGGCGCCTCGGCGACCGGCGGCAGCGAGTGGATCCGCCACGACCTGGCCCGCGAGGCGATCCGGCTGACGCGGATCCTCGCTCGGCTGGTGCCCGACGTCGCCGAGACGCACGGGCTGTTGGCGCTGCTGGAGCTCACCGCGGCTCGCTTCCCCGCCCGGCTGGACGAGGACGGCGAGCCGGTGCTCCTCGAGGACCAGGACCGGCGGCGCTGGGACCGCAGCGCGATCGGCCGCGGCCGCGCGGCCCTGACCCAGGCCGGGCAGACCGGTCGCGGCCTGGGGGCGTACGGCGTGCAGGCCGCGATCGCCGAGTGCCACGCGGTCGCCGGGTCGGTGGCGGCCACCGACTGGGCGCGGATCGTGCTGCTCTACGAGATCCTCGGGCACCTGGCACAGTCGCCGGTCGTGGACCTCAACCGTGCGGTGGCCGTGTCGATGGCACAGGGTCCGGCCGCCGGCCTGCGGATCGTCGACGAGCTGGCCGCCGCAGGCGCTCTGCCCGGGTCGCACCTGCTCCCGAGCGTGCGGGCCGAGCTGCTCACCCGGCTGGGCCGGGTCCAGGAGGCGCGGACCGAGCTCGAGAGCGCCGTGCGCCTGTGCGTCAGCGAGCCTGAGCGACGGCTCCTGCGGCGCAAACTCGTCGACGGCCGCTGAGCCGGCGACGGTGTGCTGCGGCGTACCCCTGGGGGCGGATCAGCCGCAGCAGGCGGGGCGGAACGTCGGGAAGACGTCCTCGGCGTGGTAGATGAGCGTGCCGTCGTCCACCATCTCCCAAAGAGTGGCCAGGACGTGGGCGCGCTCGAAGTGGAGCTCAGCGAGATCGGTGAGGATCTCCATCTGCGACCAGGAGCCTTCGTGGATCGCGCGGAGCACCGCGTCCCTCAGGTCGACCTGGGTGTGCTGGGCGGCAAGCGACAATGCGTTCTCTCCCCTTCGTCGAATGGCGTGGGCTTGCACCTCCATTGTCGACCCGGAATCAAGTCCGGCGCCCGGGGCCCCCGCACTGCCCGCTGTGTGACGAACGCATGACGTTTTCCCGCATTCGGTGGATCTTCGCCAAGTTGTCCGGCTTCCGCTCTCCCCAAGCGCGAATTCCTGGTGCAGACTGACGCGGCACGACTCGGAGGCAGCACGACCCGGAACAACCGCCGGATCATCTCCGGCGTGTTCTCGGGCGCATCGGTCCTCCTTGCGCTCTTCCGCCCGTCCCCGCCCGCTGATCCGGGCCGAAAGGGGGAAGAGATGGCTCACCGTCGTAGCGGTGCCTCTCGTTTCCGTCTGGCCGTGGCTGCCCCAGCCCTGGCCCTCGTCGTGACCGGTCTCGCATCGACCGGCGTGAGCACCAGTGCCGCTCCATCGCAGGACGACACGACGAGCCCCACCGACGCCCCAGCGGTGTCGGAGAGCTACATCAACTACGTCGCACCCCAGGTCGAGAAGGCATTCGGGTCCGACTCGCGCGTCCGCAAGGGCGCCAAGGCCGCCGCCCAGCGCGAGGAGGCCATCGCCGAGGCGATGAAGTTCGACGCCAAGCATGCGCAGGGCAACCCGGTCGCCGCCCGCGAGCTCGCGCGGCTGGAGGCGAAGTCGATCCGCACCGGCAAGTCGCCGCACTACTTCAAGTCCCGCTTCAAGAAGGCCAAGAAGACCCAGGAGGCCAAGCTCCTGACGATCCTGGTCGAGTTCAACGAGCAGGCCAACGACGACTTCACCGACGTCATGGTCCCGACCGAGTACGGCGCCACCGAGTGCCAGCCCGGATCGGTCCAGAACGGGCCGCTGCACAACAACATCGAGAACCCGGCCGAGGGCAGCATGCCCGACAACAACTCGATGTGGGTGGAGGACTTCTCCTCCGAGCACTACAACAAGATGCTCTACACCGAGCGGGGGATCACCAAGCGGATCCGCCCCGACCTGCGCGGCCCCGACGGGCGCAAGGGCATCGACATCTCCGGCTACACGATGAAGAACATGTACGAGGAGATGTCGCAGGGCGCCTACACCGTCGACGGTGAGGCCACCCCGTGGGTCAAGGTCGACCACTCCGAGGGCTGGTACGGCGCGTCGGTGTGCCACCCCAACGCGGAGGGCGTCTACGAGGCCGGCGCCGTGCAGGACATGCAGGGCCACCCCGACAACGAGCTCGGCGCGGGCCAGCTCCCGATCGACGCCGTGGCCGCGCTGGCCGAGTCCGACCCCGACTTCCCGTGGGCCGACTACGACATCGAGGACCAGGGCGACCGCGACGGCGACGGCAACTACTACGAGCCCGACGGCGTCATCGACCACGTCGTGCTGGTGCACGCCGGTGCCGACAAGTCCGGCGGCGGCGGCACCGAGGGCACCTACGCGCTGTGGGCGCACTCCTCGGCCGTCCCCGGCGGTGCCAGCATCCCCGGCACCGACCTGCGGCTGTCCAACTACATCGTGCAGCCCGAGGACTCCGGCGTCGGCGTCTTCGCCCACGAGTACGGTCACGACCTCGGTCTGCCGGACCTCTACGACACCGCCAGCGGTGGCGACTCCGACGTCGACTTCTGGGACCTGATGTCGTCCGGCTCGCACGCCGGCCCGATCTTCCAGTCGATGCCCACGCACATGGGCCTGTGGGACAAGTACATGCTCGGCTGGGTGGACCCGCTCGAGGTCAACCCCGGGGACCGCTCCCGGACGGTCCTGGTCGGCCAGAACTCGCGGCCGCTCAAGGGCACCCAGGACGGCGTCAAGATCAACCTGCCCGACAAGACCCTCACCCTGGCCGAGCCGCACAGCGGCGAGAACATGTGGTGGAGCAACAACGACCAGAGCTGGGCGATGAACACCATCACCCGCTCGGTCGACGTCCCGGACGCCGCTGACGCGAGGTTCTGGATGTGGAACAACTACGTGATCGAGCAGGACTGGGACTACGGCTTCGTCGAGGTCTCCACCGACGGCGGGACGACCTGGAGCCAGCTCAAGGTGTACGACGAGGCGGGCGCCGAGGTCAGCACCCCCGACGGCTACCCCGACCCGAACGGCAACCTGGCCTCGATGGGTGGGCGCAAGTACGGCCTCACCGGCTCCTCCGGCGGCTGGCGCCACGACTACGTCGACCTCTCGGCGTACGCGGGCAGCACGGTGCAGCTGCGGCTGATGCAGGCCACCGACGCGGCGTTCACCGAGCGCGGCTGGTTCGCCGACGACTTCTCGCTGACGGCCGGCGGCGAGACCGTCTGGTCCGACGACGTGGAGTCCGGCGAGAACGGCTGGACCGCTCAGCGGGGCACCTTCGTCGACGGGGAGGCGCTGGGCGAGGGCTGGGTCATCGACACCGGCACCAGCTCGCAGGCGCAGTACTACCTGGTCGAGTGGCGCAACTTCGACGGGTTCGACGAGGGCCTGAAGTACGCCTACGACACGACCTACCAGAGCGCGGACGGGTCGTGGAAGGTCGAGAAGATCAAGTACAACGCTCCCGGTGCCCTGGTCTGGTACCGCGACACGGCGTACGGCGACGCGAACCACGTGCTGAACAACCTGACCACGCTGCCCAGTGAGGGCGCCAAGGGTGGTCTGCTGATCGTGGACAGCCACTACGACCCGCTGCGCCGTACCGGTGCCGCGGCCGCGCTGGACCCCACGACGCTGAAGAACGTGCCGTCGCGGGTGCAGTCGTCCAACGCGGCGTTCGGCCTGCAGCGGACCTACTCGTTCCGCGAGTGCGTGACCTCGGCGGACCTGAGCGTCGAGGAGTGCACCTTCTTCAAGCCGCTGCAGGCGGTGCGCTCGTTCACCGACGACCTGGGCTGGTACCCGGGCCTGGAGGTCCGTGAGGGTGGGCAGCTGTTCTACCGCGACGCCGACGCGTCGGTGGTGGTGCCGTCCTTCGGCAACGCGCCTTACTCGACGCGGGTCGTGGACGCCCAGGGCAACCCGTTGCCGGACTACTACGGCCAGAACATCGGCCTGGCGACGCCGCTGGGGACCGGCAACCCGGTCGACGACGGGGTCTCCTACGGCACCCGGGTCACCGTGAAGATGGCCCTGATGGGCAACGAGGCGGCGCTGATCAACATCGTCGCCCCGAAGAAGGGCTGATCGGCACCCGTCGATTCGCTCGGTCGTGAGGCGTCGGTCCCCTCGGGGGCCGGCGCCTCACGCGCGTTCAGCGGGCGGCGTCAGCGAGTGGCGCGCTGGGCGGCGCGGACCAGCCCGCCGCCGATGATCAGCCGTTGGATCTCGCTGGTGCCCTCGTAGAGGCGCAGCAGCCGCACGTCGCGGTAGATCCGCTCGACCGCCACCTCGCGCATGTAGCCCGTGCCGCCGTGCACCTGCACCGCCAGGTCGGCGACCCGGCCGACCATCTCGGTGCAGTGCAGCTTGGCCACCGACGGGGCGATGCGCCGGTCCTCCCCGCTCACGTAGAGCCGGGCCGCCTCGCGCACCAGGGCGCGGCCCGACATCACGCCGGTCTGCATGTCGGCGATCATCGCCTGCACCAGCTGGAAGTCGCCGATCGGCGTACCGCCCTGGGTGGCGTGCGCGGCGTAGGCGACCGACTCGTCGAGGGCCCGCTGGGCGGCGCCCACCGCCAGCGCGGCGATGTGGATGCGGCCCCGGGCCAGCGACGTCATCGCCGCGCGGTAGCCCGCGTCCTCGTCGCCCCCGACCAGCGCGCTTGCCGGCAGCCGCACCCCGTCGAGGTGCACGTCGGCGGTCCAGGCGCCCTCCTGGCCCATCTTGCGGTCCTTGGGACCGATGGAGAGGCCGGGCGTGTCCGCCGGGACCAGGAAGACCGCGATGCCGGTGCCGTGCTCGTCGGCGGGGCGGGTGCGGGCGAAGACCAGGAACAGGTCCGCGATCGGGGCGTTGGTGATGAACCGCTTGTCGCCGTCGAGCACCCACTCGTCGCCCTCGCGTACGGCGCGGGTGCGCAGGCCGGCCGGGTTGGACCCGGCGCCGGGCTCGGTCAGCGCGAACGACGCCACCACCTCGCCCGCGGCGATCCGCTCGAGCCACTCCTCCTGCTGGGCGCGGGTGCCGAAGCCGACGAGCACCTGTCCGGCGATGCCGTTGTTGGTGCCGAACATCGAGCGCAGCGCCAGGGACGTGTAGCCGAGCTCCATCGCGAGGTCGACGTCCTGGGTCAGGTCGAGCCCCAGGCCGCCCCACTCCTGACCGAGGGCGTAGCCGAACAGCCCCATCCGCGCGGCCTGCTCGCGCAGGTCGTCGGGGATCGCGTCGGTCTCCATGATCTCCAGCTCGCGCGGCACCACACGCTCGCGCACGAACGAGCGGGTCTGGGCGAGGATCTCGGCGAAGTCGTCGGCGTCGACGGCGGGTTGGGCGGGGGGATGGGTGGAGGGTTGGGCGGGGGGACGGGCGGCGGCGGGGGTGGCGGACTCGGCGCTGGGCATGGCGACAGTGTCGTGGGGCGCAGGCGCCGGGCCAAGGGGTACGCGGCCCGAACCGGTGGTGCGCACCGCCCAGGGGCAGCCGCGGCGATGAGTTCGGGTGATCGGCGCGGTCGACACCGGTGATGACCACGCCCCGGCGGCGCCCACCTGCGAGAGGACGGAATCCGATGAGCACGAAGCTGACCCCCTACCTCAACTTCCCCGGCACGGCCCGGGAGGCGATGACCCACTACCAGCAGGTCCTCGGCGGCACCCTCGAGCTGCACACGTTCGCGGAGTACGGCACGAGCGATCAGGCCTTCGCCGAGCAGATCATGCACGGCTCGCTGGAGACGCCGGCCGGCCTGACGCTGATGGGCTCCGACATGCCCCCCGGGGAGGAGTTCCGACCCGGGAACAACCTCACGGTCAGCCTCGCCGGCTTCGACGGCGAGGACGGCGACGACCTGCGTCGGTGGTGGGCCGGGCTCAGCCAGGGCAGCGAGATCACCGCCCCGCTGGAGAAGCAGGTCTGGGGCGACGAGTTCGGGATGTGCACCGACAAGTTCGGCGTCGCCTGGATGGTGAACATCGGCATGGGCGCCCCCGCGTAGGCCCGTCGCCCGGCGTGCCCGCGTCGTACGGGGCGGCGGGGGTGCTTGCGTCGTACGGGCGGCGGGCGTGCCTGCGTCGTACGGGGCGGCGGGCGTGCCTGCGTCGTACTGGCCACACGAAACCCGCACTTCCCACGCGTTGCAACGTGTGGGAAGTGCGGGTTTCACGAGTTAACTCGTGAAAGCCACAGCCCCACGCGTCACGCCGCCCCCACCACCCCCTGCTGACCCAGCGTCATCCGGGCGAGCTTCGCCAGCTGCGCCGGCGCCGTGGCGGGCGTGAGGTCGGCGAGCCAGCCGTTGGGAAGCGAGAGCCGCAGCACCTTGTGCCAGGCGGAGGCGACCTGCTGAGGCAGCGGCGCGGAGTGGTAGCGCAGCCCGTAGCGCTCGAAGAGCGCCTGCACCCGGGGGGCGATCTCGCCGTAGCGGTTGCTGGGCAGGTCGGGGAAGAGGTGGTGCTCGATCTGGTGGGACAGGTTGCCGGTGAGCAGGTGCAGCAGCGGCGGTCCGGAGACGTTGGCGGAGCCGAGCATCTGACGCAGGTACCACTCGCCGCGCGTCTCGCGCTCGTCGAGTTCGGCCTGCTCGAAGGTCTCGACGCCCTCGGGGAAGTGCCCGCACATGATCACCGAATGCGACCAGACGTTGCGGATCAGGTTGGCGGTGGCGTTCGCGGCCAGGGTCCGCCGCCAGCCCGGCCCGGACAGCAGCGGGTGGATCAGGTAGTCCTTGGCGACCTGCTTGCCGGCCTTGCGCAGCGCCTGCTTGATGCGCCCCTTCAGCTCGGGAGTGATCCCCTTGCCCTGGCGCAGGTGGTCGCCGAACTCGATGTCGTACATCGCGATGCCGTACTCGAAGATGCAGGCGTTGACGAGGTTCCACACCGGCTGCACGAGGTAGCGGGGCTGCCAGGGCTGGTCCTCGTCGACGCGCATGATCCCGTAGCCGAGGTCGTTGTCCTTGCCGAGGATGTTCGTGTAGGTGTGGTGCACCTCGTTGTGCGCGCGCTTCCACTGCTCGGGCGACGAGGCGTGGTCCCAGTCCCAGGTGGTCGAGTGGATCTTGGGGTCGCGCATCCAGTCCCACTGCCCGTGCAGGACGTTGTGCCCGATCTCCATGTTGTCCAGGATCTTGGCCAGCGCCAGGGCGCCCGTGCCGAGCACCCACGCGGGGCGGAACGCGCCGGCCAGCAGCAGCGCCCGGCCACCGAGCTCGAGCTTGCGCTGCACGTCGATGACGCGACGGATGTACGCCGCGTCGCGCTCGCCGCGGCTGTCCAGGACGTCCTGGCGGATCGCGTCGAGCTGCCGGCCGAGCTCCTCGACGTCCTCGGCGCTCAGGTGCGCGACCTGGTTGTCGGGCTTCTTCTGCAGGGCGGTCATGTGGCTCCTCGTGACGGTGGCGCGGGCCGGCTCGGTACCCGTCGGGGTCGGGGCGAGCGGGCCTCCATCCCCACTAGTCTTCCCCACCGCGGCAAGGCGAACACCTCTCGGCCCGGAGAACGGCCTCGGTGGGGATCACGCCGGGGGGCGAGCGGAGCCGGCGCCCGAGCCTGCGGACCGGTTGAGGACGGGCAGCCGGCGTAGCAGCTTGCCGATCTCGGCGATCCACAGCACGGTCGAGCCGATGCCCAGCGCCGCCAGCCACTGCCCCGAGGTGAGGTCGGTGGTGGTCAGCAGCCCGTGCAGCACATCCATCTCCACCAGCAGCACCAGCAGCACCACGACGACCGCGGTGGCCACGAACGCCGAGGTGTTCTCCAGGGTCTCGCGGCGGAAGACGCTGCGCTGGAGGTGGCGCACGTTGAGCAGGTTGAAGACCTGGAAGAACACGAACGTCGCGAACGCCATCGTCGCGGCGGTGCTCGCCTCGCCCAGCTCCGGCTCGGGACCCGGTCCCCACTCCAGCACCGCCAGCGTGCCGAGCGCCATCACCACGCTGGCCACCAGGATCGGCAGCAGCCTGGCCGTGCTCAGGATCCGCTCGCGGGCGGGTCGCGGCGGCCGGGTCATCGCGTCCTCGCTGACCGGGTCGACGCCCAGCGACATCGCGGGCGGGCCGTCCATCACCAGGTTCACGAAGAGGATCTGCAGGGCGGTGAACGGCGCACCCCCGGCGAGCCCGGTCAGCGAGGCGACCAGGAAGGTGAGCACGAACCCGAGTGCGGTGGAGATCTGGAACATCGTGAACTTGACGATGTTGTCGTAGATCCCGCGGCCCTCGCGCACGGCCCGGACGATGGTGGAGAAGTTGTCGTCGGTGAGCACCATCGTGGCGGCCTCCTTGGTGACCTCCGTGCCGGTGATCCCCATCGCGACCCCGATGTCGGCGCGGCGCAGCGCCGGGGCGTCGTTGACCCCGTCGCCGGTCATCGCGACCACGTCGCCGCGCTCCTGCAGCGCCCGCACCATCCTGATCTTGTGCTCGGGGGAGACCCGGGCCACCACTCCGACGTCCTCGAGCCAGGTGCCCAGGTCCGGCTCGGGCACCGCGTCCAGGTCGGCGCCGGTCACCGCGCGGCCCCCGATGCCCAGCTCGCCGGCGATGGCGCCGGCGGTCACCGCGTGGTCGCCGGTGATCATCCGGACCCGGATCCCGGCGTCGTGGCACTCGGCGATCGCGGCGCGCACCTCGGGACGTGGCGGGTCGACGATGCCGACCAGCGCGACCAGCTGGAGCCGGTCGAGCATCGTCTTGGGGTCGAAGCCCGCCTCGGAGGTGTCGGCGGTGGGGAAGCCCGCGGCGGGGAAGTCCTCGATGCCGACGGCGATCACCCGCAGCCCCTGGGCGGCGAGGTCGTCGTTCTGCTCCGCGATCGCGGCTCGGTCGGCGTCGGTGAGGGGCACCGCGCCACTCGGGCCGAGGACCGAGTCGGAGCGCCGCAGCAGCACGTCGGGCGCGCCCTTGACGAAGCACCGCACGATCGGCGCCCCCTCGGCGTCCACCCAGGCGTGGAAGGTGGCCATGAACTTGTGCGCGGAGTCGAACGGCACCTCCAGCACTCGCGGCCGCGCCTGCCGGATCGCCGCGACGTCGTAGCCGGCCTTCTCCGCGAGCACCACCAGCGCGCCCTCGGTGGGGTCGCCGACCACGGCGTCGCCCTGCAGGGCGGCGTCGGTGCACAGCGCCAGCGCCAGTACGGCGTCGTCGAGGGACGCGGGCAGCGCGTCGCCGTCGGTCGAGCGGACCCGCCCGTCGGTGGAGTAGCCCTCCCCGGAGACCGTGAACCGGCGCCCCGCATGCAGCACCACCCGCGCGGTCATCTGGTTGAGGGTCAGGGTCCCGGTCTTGTCGGTGCAGATCTGCGAGGTGCTGCCCAGCGTCTCCACCGAGGCCAGGCGCTTCACGATCGCGCCGCGCCGGGCGAGCCGGCCGGTGCCCATCGCCAGGGTGAAGGCGACCACCGCCGGCAGGCCCTCGGGGATGGCGGCGACGGCCAGCGAGACGGCCGTGACGAACAGGTCGCCGAAGTCCTGGCCGCGGGCCAGGCCCAGGGCCAGCACCACCACGATCACCACCGCGGAGAGCACCGCGAGGCTGCGGCTCAGCGCGTCGATCTGCTTCTGCAGCGGGGTCGCCCCGGGCTCGGCGCCGTGCAGCAGGTCGGCGATCCGGCCGGTCTCGGTGGCCATCCCGGTGGCGGTGACCACGGCCTCGCCCCGGCCGCGGGTCACCGCGGTGTTCAGGTACAGGCAGGTGACCCGGTCGGCCAGCGGCGCGTCGGGACCGACGGCGGCGCGTGCGTCCTTGGCCACCGGCTGGACCTCACCGGTCAGGCCGGACTCCTGCACCTCCAGCGAGACCGCCTCCAGCAGCCGGGCGTCGGCGGGCACCCGGTCGCCGGCCTCGACCGCGATCACGTCGCCGACGACGAGGTCGGTGGAGGCCACGCTCACCTGCCGGCCGTCGCGTCGTACCCGCGCGGTGGTCACCACCATCTCGCGCAGCGCGGCCAGCGACGCCTCGGCGCGCGACTCCTGCACGAAGCCGATGGTGGCGTTGAGCAGCACGACCACGGCGATCGCGATCGGCGTCTCGATCTCCCGGGTGACCACCAGGCTGACCCCGGCGGCGGCCAGCAGGATGAGGATCAGCAGGTCCTGGAACTGGCGCAGGAACGCACGCCAGCGCGGCTCGCGGGGCGCCTCGTCGAGCTGGTTGGGCCCGTCCCGGGCGAGTCGGCGCTGCGCCTCCTCGCTGCTGAGCCCGGTGGCCGGGTCGACCTCCAGCTCGCTCGCCACCGACGCCGCGTCGAGCGTGTGCCAGGCAGGGGCAGGGGCGCCCTGCTGGTCGGTGCCGGACGGCGTCGCTGACCGCATGAGCCCAGTGTGCTCCTGTGCCGTGGCCGGGTCAGCCCCTTCGACGGGTGTGCGCGTCATGCGCCGGCGCGATAGGGCAGGCTGATCCCATGTACTTCGTGGGCGTGGATCTCGCATGGGGGGAGAAGCGGCCCACCGGAGTGGCCGCGCTGGACGCCGAGGGTCGGCTGGTCCACCTGTCGGCGCAGGGGCCCGACGAGGCGATCGCGGCCGCGCTCGCGCCGTACGTCGCCGACGGCTGCCTGGTGGCGATCGACGCGCCGCTGGTGGTCACCAACGCGACGGGCAACCGGCCCGCGGAGGCCGCGCTGAACCGCGACTTCGCCCGCTTCGACGCCGGTGCCCACCCGGTCAACACCGCCAAGGCGGAGCTGAGCCCGCAGCCGCGCGGAGCCCGCCTGGCGCAGCTGCTGGACCTCGACATGGACCCCGAGTCCACCTCGTCGCGGCGCGCGATCGAGGTCTACCCGCACCCGGCGACAGTGGCGCTGTTCCGTCTCGGGCGGACGCTGAAGTACAAGAACAAGCCCGGTCGCCCCTTCGCGCTGCTGCGCGACGAGCTGCTGCGGCTGATGGACTGTCTCGAGGACCTGGCCGACGCCGAGGTCCCGCTCCTCCTCGACGGGCCCGACCAGGCGTGGGGCTCGCTGCGTGCGGGCGTCGTGGCCGCCGAGCGCAAGGCCGACCTGCGCCGTGCCGAGGACCAGGTCGACGCGGTCGTGTGCGCCTACGTCGCCCTGTACGCCGAGCGCCGCCCGGCCGGCGTCACGACGTACGGCGACTACGCCACCGGCTACATCGTCACCCCCACGCTGCCCGAGGGGCACCGACCCACCAAGCGCGAGCCCCGGGTGGTGACGCCACCGCCCGAGGAGGTCGCCCGGCGGGCGGTGAAGGCCTACGCCGCGATGCGCCCGCAGTTGGAGGCGGCGACCGAGCGCTACGTCGCGCTGATCACCACGCTGCTCGACGACGCCGGCATCAACTACCTCAGCGTGGCCGGGCGCACCAAGAGCCTGGCCTCGTTCGCGGCGAAGGCGGAGCGCACCGTGGACGGCCGGCGGCTCTACACCGACCCGCTGACGCAGATCACCGACCTGATCGGGGTGCGGGTGATCGCCTACCTGCACAGCGACGTGGCCGCGGTGGCCGATCTGCTCTCCGACCAGCTCAGCGTGCTCGACGACCGTGACATGGGCCAGGAGACGGCCAGCGAGGGTCGCTTCGGCTATGCCAGCCGACACCTGCTGGTCGCGCTCGATCCGGCGCGTCCCACGCCGCCGGCCTACGAGCCGCTGGTGGGCCGGGCCGCGTCGGTCCAGGTGCGCACGGTGCTGCAGCACGCGTGGGCCGAGTTCGAGCACGACATCCGCTACAAGGGCTCGGTCCCGGCCGAGCACGCGCCCGACCTGGACCGGCGCTTCACGCTGGCCGCCGGCCTGCTCGAGCTGGCCGACCGCGAGTTCTCGATGATCCGCGACCGGCTGCAGGAGTCGATGACCGACCAGCGCGGCGAGCCCGAGGACGTCGACGACCCGCGGATCAGCGCCCAGGACCTGGCCGCGTTCCTGGCCGGCAAGTACGCCGACGCCGGCTGGTCGCGCACCGACCACTACGCCTGGGTCTCCGGGCTGCTGCTGGAGCTGGGGATCACCTCCCTCGACGAGCTGGCCCAGCTGCTGGCGGGTGTGGACAGCGCCTCGATCAACGAGCGGATGGGCTACCGCTACCCACCCGGCGCCGTACGCCGCCTCGACGACGCCCTGCTCGCGGCGTACGGCGAGCGCTACGTGCACCTGCACGGCAACTCCCACCGGGTGCCGCTGCTGCAGGCGCGGCTGGAGAAGCTGATCGGCTGAGGGCGCCGCACCTGGTGAGCAGAGCCTTGTGAGCCGGACCACTTCGACCTAGGTTCGACTCCTGCGGTCCCGGCCGGGCCTGCCGACGAAGGAGGCGGGCGTGCGCGAGACCTTTGACTACGTGATCGTGGGGGCGGGCAGCGCGGGCGCGGTGATCGCGGCGCGGCTCAGCGAGGATCCGCAGACCTCGGTGCTGCTGCTGGAGGCGGGCGGCCCCGCCGACGCCGACGAGATCTCGGTGCCGGCCGCCTTCGCCAACCTGTTCAAGACGCGCTGGGACTGGAACTACCAGACCTCCGAGCAGAAGCAGCTCGGCAGCCGGCGCGCCTACTGGCCGCGGATGAAGGCGCTGGGCGGCTGCTCGTCGATGAACGCGATGATCTACATCCGCGGCAACCGCGCCGACTACGACACCTGGCGCGACCAGCACGGCGCGAGCGGCTGGGGCTACGAGGACGTGCTGCCGTACTTCGTCCGCGCCGAGGGCAACCAGCGCCTCGGCGCGCCCTTCCACGGCCAGGACGGACCGCTGCACGTCGAGGACCGCCGCTACACCCACCCGCTCACCCTCGCCTGGGTCGAGTCGGCGGTGGCGAGCGGCTTCAAGCCCACCGACGACTTCAACGGCGCCGAGCAGGAGGGGGCCGGGCTCTACCAGGTCACCTGCCGCAAGGGCCGGCGCTGGTCGACCGCGAAGGCCTACCTGGAGCCGGCCATGGAGCGGGCCAACCTGACGGTGCGCACCGGTGCGCTGGCCGAGCGGGTGCTGCTCGAGGGCGGCCGAGCGGTCGGCGTGAGCTACCTGGCCGGCGCCGAGACGCGCACGGCGTACGCCGCGGCGGAGGTGGTGCTCGCCGGGGGCGCGGTCAACTCGCCGCAGCTGCTGATGCTGTCCGGGATCGGACCCGGCGCGCACCTGCGCGAGGTCGGCGTCGAGGTGCTCGCTGACCTGCCCGGGGTCGGCCAGAACCTGCACGACCACCCGGCCGTGCCGCTGGTCTTCCACACCCGGGAGAGCACTGACCTGGCCGAGCACAACAACCTTCTCAACCTCGCCCGCGCCAAGCTCACCGGCAGCGGGCCGCTGGTCTCCAACGTGGGGGAGGGCGGCGCGTTCTGGCGCAGCCGCGACGACCTGTCCGCGCCGGACCTGCAGGCCCACATCGTGCCCAGCGGCTACTGGGACAACGGGATGCACGAGCCGACGACCCGCAAGGTGACGGTGGCCGCCACGGTCGTCGACGTGTTCAGCCGCGGCCGGCTCCGGCTGCGCTCCACCGACCCGCGCTGGCACCCCGACATCGACCCTGCCTACTACGACGACCCGGTCGACCTCGACGCGATGCTCAGCGGGGTGCGCCGGCTGCTGGAGACCACCCGCACCGGCCCGTTCGCGCGGCTGATCGACCGGCCGTTCATGCCCGCCTCGCGCGAGCCCGACGACGCCGAGATCCTCGAGCTGGTGCGACGCGAGACCCAGACGCTCTACCACCCGGTCGGGACCTGCGCGATGGGCACCGGCGAGGACGCGGTCGTCGACCCCGAGCTGCGGGTGCACGGCGTCGAGGGACTGCGGGTCGCCGACGCCAGCGTCATGCCGACCGTCCCGCGCGGCAACACCAACGCCCCCACCATCATGATCGGCGAGAAGGCGGCGGACCTGCTCCGCGGTCGCAGCGCCGGGAAGGCCACCTGATGCCCGAAGCAGTCACCAACGCCCCCACCGCCCCGTCGGCCGACAAGCTCGAGTCGCTCAACCCGGCCACCGGTGACGTGGTCGGGGTCTACGCCGTCGACGACGCGGCCGCGGTGGACGCGGCCGTCGCCCGGGCCCGGGAGGCCGCCCGCTGGTGGCGCGGCATCGGCTTCGACGGTCGCAAGGAGGTGCTGGCCCAGTGGCGCGGGGTGATCACCCGGCGGATGGGGCAGCTCGCGGACGTCGTACACCAGGAGACCGGCAAGCCGCACGGCGACGCCGCGCTCGAGATCGGCCTCGCCATCGACCATCTCGCCTGGGTCGGGTCGCACGCCGAGAAGGTGCTCGGTCGCCGGCGGGTCTCGCCGGGGCTGCTGATGGCCAACCAGGCGGCGACGGTGGAGAACCTGCCGCTGGGCGTGGTCGGCGTGATCGGTCCGTGGAACTACCCCGTCTTCACGCCGATCGGCTCGATCGCCTACGCGCTGGCTGCCGGCAACACCGTGGTCTTCAAGCCCAGCGAGCTCACCCCCGGCGTCGGGGTCTGGCTGGCCGAGAGCCTGGCCGAGGTGGTGGGAGACCGGGCGCTGCTGCAGACCGTGATCGGGTACGGCGCGACGGGCGCGGCGCTGTGTCGCTCCGACATCGACAAGCTGGCCTTCACCGGCTCGACCGCGACGGGCAAGAAGGTGATGGCGACCTGCGCGGAGCGGCTCACCCCGGTGCTGATCGAGGCCGGCGGCAAAGACGCGCTGCTGGTCGATGAGGACGCGGACGTCGCTGCCGCTGCGGACGCCGCCGCCTGGGGTGCCTTCTCCAACGCCGGGCAGACCTGCATCGGGGTGGAGCGGATCTACGTGCACGAGCGGGTCTACGACGACTTCCTCGCCGAGCTCACCCGGCGCGCCGGCGAGATCCATGCCGGCTCCGACACCGAGGCCAAGTTCGGCCCGATGACGATGCGCAGCCAGGTCGAGGTGATCCGCAGCCACGTCGAGGACGCGCTGGCCAAGGGTGCGCGGGCGCTGGTCGGCGGGGTCGGCGCGGTCGGCGAGCGCTACGTCCAGCCGACGGTGCTCGTCGACGTGCCGGAGGACTCGCTGGCCATCACCGAGGAGACGTTCGGGCCGACGGTGACGGTGAACAAGGTCGCCAGCATGGACGAGGCGGTCCGGCTCGCCAACGCTGGGCGCTACGGCCTCGGGTCGACGGTGTTCTCGGCCAAGCGCGGCCCCGAGCTGGCCCGCAAGCTGCGCTCGGGGATGACGTCGGTGAACTCGGTGATCTCCTTCGCCGGCGTCCCGGGCCTGCCCTTCGGCGGCGTCGGCGACTCCGGCTTCGGGCGCATCCACGGCCCCGAGGGGCTCAAGGAGTTCACCTACGCCAAGGCGGTCGCCCGCCAGCGGATGAAACCGGTGATGAACCTGACCACCTTCGACCGCTCCGCGAAGGTCGACCAGACCTTCGTCACCCTGATCACCGCCCTGCACGGCCGCGCCAGCCAGATCCCCAAGCGCGCCCGCGACCTGACCCGCCCGCTGCGCCTGATCCGCCGCTGACCCGCGAGTCGGCGCAACCTCACGCCGTACGGCGGTCGAGTCGGCGTGAGCTCGCGTCGTACGGCGGTCGAGTCGGCGTGAGTTCACGCCGTACGGCGGTCGAGTCGGCGCAACCTCCCGACGCAGGGCGGTCGAGTCGGCGCAACCTCCCGCCGACTCGGCCCTCGGAGGATGCGACTTCACGCCGACTCGGCCCTCGGAGGATGCGACTTCACGCCGACTCGGCCCTTGAGGGCTGCGAGTTCACGCCGACTCGGCCCTTGAGGGCTGCGAGTTCACGCCGACTCGGCCCTTGAGGGCTGTGAGTTCGCGCCGACTCGGCGCGGGTTAGGCGCGGCGGGCGCGCAGGAGGCGGTACTCCCACTCCATGCCGTGGGGGGTTCCGGCGCCGAAGAGCAGGGCCAGCTCCGCCAGGCGCTCGTCGAGCTCGGCGACCTTGGCCGGGTCGTGGGCGATGGTCTCGTAGGTGGACATCGCCGGCCCCACGTGCGTCTTGAAGTAGTCGCGGAACTCCTCACCGGCCTCGAACCGGGAGGTGCGCAGGGAGCGCGGCTCGGTCTCGAGCTGGTCGATCCCGTCGCCGAAGAGCGCGCGCACGTGCTCGGCGGTCCCCCACAGAGTCGGCGAGAACCGGCCCGTCTGCGGCGTGTTGACGCTCTGGCGCAGCGCGTCGATCACCTGGCCGAAGAACCCCTCGGGGGTCCAGCTGACGACGCCCAGCACCCCGCCGGGCCGGCAGACCCGGACCATCTCGTCGGCCGCCGCCTGGTGATCGGCGACGAAGGTGACGCCAAGGCAGGACAGCACCACGTCGAACGCGCCGTCGTCGAAGGGCAGCGCCTCGGCGTCCGCGGCCTTGAAGCGCACCCGCAGGCCGGCCCGCTCAGCGAACACGCGCGCCGCGTCGAGCATCTCCGGCGTCTGGTCGGAGGCCGTCACCTCGGCACCGAGACGAGCCGCGGGGATGGTGGCGGTACCGGCGCCCGCGCCGATGTTGAGCACCCGCAGCCCGGTGCGGACGTCGCAGTAGCGCACCAACGCCTCGCCGAGCTCGGGGAGGAACTGGGTCGCCACGCTGGGGAAGTCGCCCAGCGCCCACATCCGCTGACGCGCCTGGAGGTATCGGTCGCGCTGTCGGGCCCTGATCGAGTGGTTCATGACGTCCTTGTGCGGGTCTACCGAAGGCGGAGTCGTCTCTGCACCGTCACCTTCGAGTCTGCTCCGCCGCGCTGGCCCCGACAAGGGTCGCGCGTGGTGCCCGGTGCCCCGAGGCACCGGGCGCGGGCCTCAGGCCCCGATCTTCGCGAACTCCTGGGCCACCTCGGCGCCGAGGCGGGCGTTGCTGCGCACCAGTGCGATGTTGGCGGTCAGGCTGGCGCCGCCGGTGATCTCCACGATCCGGCCCAGAAGGTACGGCGTGGCGTCCTTGCCGCGGATGCCGAGGGAGTCCATGTCGGCCAGGGCCTGCTCGATGATCTCGCCGATCTCGTCGGCCGGGATCTCGTCGGCCTCGGGGATCGGGTTGGCGACCACGACGGCGCCGTTCAGGCCGAGGCTCCACTTGGCGTCCATCACCGCGGCGATCTCGGCGGCGCCGTCGACACGCAGCGGCGCGGCGAACGGGCTGCGACGCGAGTAGAACGACGGGAACTCGTCGGTGCCGTTGACCAGGACCGGGACGCCCAGCGTCTCCAGCTTCTCCAGGGTGAGCCCGATGTCGAGGATCGACTTCACGCCGGCGGAGATCACCGCGACGTCGGTCTGGCCGAGCTCGGTGACGTCGGCGCTGATGTCGAAGGAGTGCGCCGCCCCGCGGTGCACTCCGCCGAGCCCGCCGGTGACGAAGGTGCGGATCCCGGCCAGCGACGCGAGCCGCATCGTCGAGGCGACGGTGGTGGCGCCGTGCAGGCCACGGGCCATCACGTAGCCGAGGTCGCGCACGCTCACCTTGAGCACGTGCTCGTCGGAGGCCAGCAGCTCGAGGCTCTCGGCGTCCAGGCCGATGCGGGCCTGGCCGTTGAGCACCGCGATGGTCGCGGGCACGGCGCCGAGGTCGCGGATGATCTGCTCCACCTCGAGCGCCATCTCGACGTTCTGCGGGTAGGGCATGCCGTGGCTGATGATCGTGCTCTCGAGCGCCACCACCGGGGCCCGGTCGCGCAGGGCCTGCTCGACCTCGGCGGTGAGGGTGAGCGCGGGGTGGGGGGTGGGGATGGTCATCGGGGGCTCCTGGGCTGGGTGGTGACGGAGGTGTGGGGTGCGGAGGTAGGGGACTCGGGGGCGCTCGCCAGGCACTGGGACACCAGGCGGGCGGTGAGGTCGGGACGGACGGTGTCGCTGCTGGCGATGGTCAGCGCGGACGCGGCGTGGCCGAAGCGCGCCGCGTGGGTGGGGTCGTCGCCCTCGAGCAGGGCGTGGCAGAAGGCGGCGAGGCCGGAGTCGCCGGCGCCGGTGACGTCCTCGACCCGCTCGGCGGGCACGGCGTCGAGGAACTCGTGGCCGTCGGCCCGGCTCAGCAGCGAGCCGCGCTCACCCAGACGGACCCAGGCGATCTCGACCCCACGCTCGTGCAGGGCCCGGGCCGCACGCAGCAGGTCGTCGTCGGTGACGGTGGCCAGGCCGGTGAGCGCCGCGAGCTCGTCGCGGTTGGGGGTGGCGGCGTAGAGGGGCCGGTCGGGACCCAGGAGCGGCGCGACGAGGCGTGCCTTCGGCGCGCTCACCGGGTCCAGGACGACCCGGCATCCGGCGGCGGTGGCCAGGTCGAGCGCGTGGGTCAGGGTGGGACGCGACAGGTTGCCGTCCAGTACGACGAGGCCGGCGGCGGCGAGCAGGTCCCGGGCGGCGTTGACCTGCTCGACGCTGAGCTGGTCGGTGGCGGCCATGTCGGCGACCGCGACGAGCAGCTCGCCGTCGGCGTCGAGGACGGCGGTGTAGGTGCCGGTGGCGCCGGGCCAGCGCCGTACGTGCTCGACGTGGACGCCGGCGGCCGAGGTCGAGCTGAGCAGGGAGTCGCCGAGGGCGTCGCTGCCGATCGCGGCCACCAGGTGGGTGCGGGTGCCCAGGCGCGCCAGGTTCTCGGCGATGTTGCGGCCCACACCGCCGGGAGCCATCGAGCCGGTCCCCGGGTTGGAGGTGCCCAGGGCCGCGGTCACCGTGCTGCGCGCCTTGATGTCGACGTTGGCGCCGCCGATGACGACCACGCCGGGCTGCTCGCTGAGCACGTAGCCGCGCCCCAGGATCACGCCCTTCTTGCCCAGGTTGGACAGGTGGACGTTGACGGCCGTGCGGGTGGTGCCCAGCGCCTGCGCGATGGACTCCGAGTCGATCGTCGGCTGACGACGCAGCAGGCCGACGATCTCGCGCTCGCGCTCAGTGAGGTTCACGCTTACTAGCGTAAAGGGTCTTTATTCAAGTTAGCAAGAGGCGCGCCGCACGACTTCTCGCGCCGCGACCGGCCTCACAGGTGACGCACAGGCCCAGCAAAGCGTCGCCCCAGCGCGGTCGCCGGTAATGGGGGCAGCACCCGCTCACCGGAGGCTCGATGGCCCAGCTGCCCATGGTCGCCGCCGACCTGGTGGTCGCCTTCCGCTGCGTCAACGTCGGCGACCGGGACGTAGCGGCGCCGCAGCCTCGGGCGACCCCCTGATCCACGGAAGGAAGCACCCATGTTCAGACGCACCCTGGCCTCCACCCTCGCCGCCACGGCTGCGCTGGCCGCGCTGGCCGGCTGCGGCGGCGACGACGACACGGGCCGCGACCCCGACGCCGGTGGCGGCGTCGGCGCCGGCCGGGTCGCCGGCGCGGGCACGACCGGTGAGGAGGCGCTCGAGGCCAACGCCGAGAGTCACGCGGCGGACGACTCGGAGATCGACGAGAGCGGCGCCGTCGCCGTCACCCTGGCCGACGGGGCGAGCTCCGTGGCCGACGCCGCCGCGGGCGTCCAGGTCGACGGCGACGTGGTCACGATCTCGGCGGCGGGGACGTACCGCCTCAGCGGGACGCTGAGCGACGGCCAGGTGGTCGTCGACAGCCCGGACGAGGGGGAGGTCGTGCTGGTCCTCGACGGCGTGGACCTGACCTCCACCTCCACCTCCCCGCTCGTGGTCGAGGAGGCCGAGGAGGCGGTCGTCGTACTCGCCGAAGGGACCCAGAACCACCTCAGCGACTCCACCGCCTCCGCAGCCGACGACGAGCAGAGCGACGCGCCCACCGCCACGCTCTTCTCGAGGGCCGACCTGACCCTCACCGGTGCGGGCTCGCTCAGCGTCGAGGGCATGGCCACCGACGCGATCGTCAGCACGGACGGCCTGGTCGTGGACGGCGCCCAGATCACCGTGCAGGCCGCCGCCGACGGGGTCCGCGGCAAGGACTACCTGCGCGTCGAGGACGGCACCCTCGCCGTGACCGCGGGCGGCGACGGGCTCGTGTCGGACAACGACGAGGACCCGGACGCCGGCTACGTCGCGCTCACCGGCGGCAACGTCGTCGTCGACGCGCGGGGCGACGGCGTCGCCGCGACCACCGACAGCATCGTCACCGGGGGCACCCTCCAGGTCACCGCCGGCCAGGGCAGCGGCGCCGAGGTCGCCGAGGACGCCTCGGCGAAGGCGATCAAGGCCGGTGTCCTCACCGTGGTCTCGGGTGGTGCGCTGACCCTGAACGCCGCCGAGGACGCTCTGCACAGCGACAGCGTGGTCTCGGTGACCGGCGGGACGGCCCAGCTCGCGGCCGGCGACGACGCCGTGCACGCCGAGGAGGACCTCACCGTCAGCGACGGGTCGCTCACCGTGACCACCTCCGTGGAGGGGCTGGAGGCCGCGCAGATGACCCTGGCCGGCGGCACCGTCGACGTCCGCGCCAGCGACGACGGCATCAACGTCTCCGGCGACACCGAGAACCGCTGGCTCTCGATCACCGGCGGTGACGTCCGCGTGAACGCCGACGGCGACGGCATCGACGTCAACGGCTCGTGGACGATGACCGGGGGCACCGTGCTGGTGGACGGGCCCACCGTGGAGATGGAGGGCGCGCTCGACGTGGACGGGACACTCACCGTCGACGGCGGGACGCTGGTGGCGGCCGGCAGTGCGGGCATGCCCGTGGCGCCGGTGGAGGAGTCGGAGCAGGGCTTCGTCTCCGTGCGCCTCGACACCCCGCTCGCGGCCGGCGCGGAGGTCAGCATCGTCGACGCGGACGGCGAGCAGGTCGCCAGCCACACCCTCGCCAAGGAGGCCGCGGCGCTGGTCGTCAGCGACGACGCGATCGTGGACGGCGAGGAGTACGCCGTGCAGGTCGGCGGCGAGGAGGTCGCCACCGTGACCGCCGGTGAGGGCGCCGGCGGCCGAGGCGGACCGGGTGGCTCGGGTGGCACCCGGCCGGAGGGCTCCGACGGTGAGCGTCCGGAGCCGCCGGAGGGGGCCGAGGGTGAGCGTCCGATGCCGCCGGAGGGGGCCGAGGGTGAGCGTCCCGAGCCGCCGGAGGGCTCCAAGGGTGAGCGTCCGGAGCCGCCGGAGGGCTCCAAGGGTGAGCGTCCGATGCCGCCGGAGGGCTCCGCGGGCTGACCCGTGCGATCCAGCGAGGAATCCTCGGACGAATCACGCAGCGCGGGCGGGGCGAGGTAGTAACGTCGCCCCGCCCGGTCGCCTCCCCGGTGGCGACCAGGGCGATGCCGACCCGGGGCTGACCCGGGCTGACTCAGGTCGAGGCCGACCGGACAAGGAGGGTGGCGGTGCGTCTCTCGGGTCTCGTCGCCGACACCCGGCCGCTGCGCAACGACCACTTCCGCCGGCTCTGGCTGGCCAACATCATCACGGTCATCGGGGCTCAGCTCACCGTCGTCGCGGTACCGGCCCAGATCTATGCCGAGACCGGCTCCTCGGCGTACGTCGGGCTGACCGGCGTCTTCGGCCTGGTGCCGCTCGTCGTGTTCGGGCTGTGGGGCGGGGCGCTGGCCGACGCCATGGACCGGCGCACGCTGCTGATCGTCACGACCGGTGGCCTGATCGCGACCAGCGCGCTGTTCTGGGCCCAGGCTGCGGCCGGCTCCACGAATGTCTGGTTCCTGCTCGGGCTCTTCTCGGTCCAGCAGGCGTTCTTCGCGGTCAACCAGCCCACCCGCAGCGCCGTACTGCCCAAGCTGCTGCCCGCCGACCTGCTGCCGGCGGCCAACTCCCTGAACATGACGGTCTTCCAGGCCGGGGCGATCGCGGGGCCGCTGGTGGGCGGTGTGCTGATCCCGATCGTCGGGTTCTCGTGGCTCTACCTGATCGACACCGTCACGCTCTTCGCGACGCTGAGCGCCGTGGTCCGGCTGCCGAGGCTCACCGTGGAGGGCGTCGCCGGGACGCCCGGGATCCGCTCGGTGCTCGACGGCCTGCTGTACCTGCGCGGGCACCCGGTGCTGATGATGTCGTTCGTCGTCGACATCATCGCGATGCTGTTCGGGATGCCGCGCGCGCTGTTCCCCGAGATCGCGCACGACAGCTTCGGCGGCCCCGAGGGCGGCGGTTTGGCGTTCGCGCTGCTGTTCGCCGCGATCCCGGCCGGGGCCGTGCTCGGCGGCATCTTCTCCGGCTGGGTCTCCCGGGTGCAGCGCCAGGGACTCGCGGTGATCGTCGCGATCCTGGTCTGGGGCGTCGCCATCGTCGGCTTCGGCGTGGCGACCGGGATCGCGGGCGGGGTCGACGGCGCCGCTGGGCCGATGCTGGTGGTCGCGGTGGTGATGCTCGCCATCGGCGGTGGCGCCGACATGGTCTCCGCCGCGTTCCGCACCAGCATGTTGCAGAGTGCAGCCGCCGACGAGGTGCGCGGCCGGCTGCAGGGCGTTTTCATCGTCGTCGTGGCCGGCGGGCCCCGGCTCGCCGACGTGGCCCACGGCGGGGCCGCGGCGATGGTGGGTACGGCGACCGCTGCCGCCGGTGGGGGCGTGCTGGTCGTGGTCGGCACGGTGCTCGCCGCGCTCGCCGTACCGGCGTTCGTGCGCTACCGGATCCGCCAGGGGCCAACCGTCCAGCCGTGACGCGTGAGGAGGTGCGGCATTCGGCGGTGACGTGGTCGTGCGGTGACGTGGTCGTGCGGATCTGCTGTGATGGGAGCCCGTACTCCTCCGTGGGAAGTGATCTGTGGCCGCCGAGTTCCCCGAACTGCTGGTGCCGGACGCCGCCGCGTGGCGTTCCTGGCTGGTCCAGCACCATGCCGAGTCCCCGGGGGTCTGGCTGGTGCTGCACAAGAGCGGCGGCGAGGTCACCGCGCTCACCTACGAGGCGGCGGTCCAGGAGGCGCTGTGCTTCGGCTGGATCGACGGGCAGGCCCGCCGCCGCGACGCAGGGTCGCGACTGCAGCGGATGACCCGGCGCCGGCGCGGCAGCGTCTGGTCGGCCAGCAACGTCGCGCGGGTGGAGCGGCTCGAGCGCGAGGGCCGGATGACCCCGGCGGGGCGGGAGGCGGTGAGCGCCGCCCGGGCCGACGGCCGCTGGGAGGCTGCGCTCGACGAGCATCCGGTGGTCCCCGACGACCTCGCCGCGGCGCTGGCGGCGGTACCGGCCGCGCTGGAGATGTTCGGCGCGCTGACGAAGACCAACCGCGCCGCGATCCTCGGGGGCGTCACCGGTGCCAAGCGCGCGGAGACCCGGTCGCGCCGGATCGCGCGGTACGTCGAGGCGCTCGCCCGCCACGAGACGCCGTACCCGCAGAAGCGCCGGCCGGGCTGAGGGGCGGCCGTACGGCTGGTGGGGTGCCGATTGGTCAGAGACGGCGGGTGGGTGGGCCGTTTCTGATCCGTTGGGGACCAAACGGTGGCCTTGGGGCGCTGGAATCTGGCCGTTGGGCGGGCGTGGGGCGTGAGGTCGGTGCCGATTGGTCAGAAACGGCAGGTGGGTGGGCCGATTCTCGTCCGTTGGGGACCAAACGGCGGCCTTTTCGCGGCCTTTCGGCGTCGGCGTACGGCGTCGTGCGCCGGAGAGTACGGCGTCGTGCGCCGGGGGGTACGGCGGTGTCAGCGCCAGCGCGCGGGGACCGCGCCGCCGGCCAGCTCCTGGCGCGCCGACGGCTTCTGGGCGTAGTGCGCGAGCCGCTTGGCGAGCACCTCCAGCGGGAGCTGCATCTCCAGTTGGGGGATGTCGATCTCGGTGTCGGCGGTGCGGACCTGCAGCTGGGGGAGGCCGCCGGGGACCAGCTGGACGGCGCTGATGTCGTCCCAGGCCAGGTCGCCGCGGGCGAAGCCGCCGCGGTAGACGAGCGTGGTCGGGGTGAGCAGGAGGTGCGGTCCGCGGGGCAGCCGGATCAGGCGACCGACGACCACGCCGACCAGCAGCAGGGAGACCAGGGTGACGATCGCCGGGAGCCACGGGGAGGTGATGCCGACGAGCTCGCCGCGCCGCAGCGCCAGGCCACCGGTCACCGCGCCGGCGAGTCCGGCGGCGAGCCCGGCGGCGCTGATGGCATAGAAACGGCCGGCCGCTCCGGCTACCAGAAGCCCTTCGGGGGTCATCCGTACGGCGCTGCTCGGTCCGGTCTGGTTGGCCACTCCACCATTGTCCCCTCCCCGCGGACAGCCGTCGGAGAGGGGCCCGGGTGGCTCACCAGGGGCTGGGCTCGAAGTCCTTCAGGAAGCAGCCGAGCAGGTCCTCGCCGGCCTCCCCGCGCACGATCGGGTCGTAGACGCGGGCGGCGCCGTCGACCAGGTCCAGGGGGGCGTGCCAGCCCTCGGCGGCGATCCGCAGCTTGTCCTGGTGCGGCCGCTCGTCGGTGATCCAGCCGGTGTCGACGGCGGTCATCAGGATCCGGTCGGTCTCGAACATCTCCCCGGCGCTGGTCCGGGTGAGCATGTTGAGCGCGGCCTTGGCCATGTTGGTGTGCGGGTGACCGGGGCCCTTGTAGCGCCGCGAGAACTGGCCCTCCATCGCCGAGACGTTCACGACGTAGGCGCGACGCGCGCCCTGCTGGACCGCGGCCCGCATCGACGCGCGCAGCCGGGAGATCAGCAGGAACGGCGCGGTCGAGTTGCACAGCTGGACCTCGAGCAGCTCCAGCGGGTCGACCTCGTCGACGACCTTGGTCCAGGAGTTCACCGACTGCAGGTCCGGCAGCAGGCCACCGGCGTCGACCGCCGTACCGGCCAGGTGCGCCTCCAGGCTGGCGTTGCCCGCGGTGAGCGCCAGCGCGGTCATCGCGGCCGCGGAGCGGGTCAGCTCCTGGGCGGCCTCGACCACCTCGGCCCCTCCCGCCTCGACCCCGCCGACCTGGTCGGCGGCGACCTCGAGCGCCTGGTGGGCGACGGCGTGCTGGGCCAGGGTGCCGGCGATCGCGGCCGGGTGCGCCTCGCTGATCCGGTCGAAGCTGACCATCTCGGGCAGCGTCCGGTCGGTCGGCAGCGGCGCCGACTCCATCTCCACCAGCTGGCTGTAGGCGCCCGGCGAGCGGCGCACGGTCTGGGCGGCGTTGTTGATCAGGATGTCCAGCGGTCCCGCGGCGGCGACGTCGTCGGCCAGCGCGATCACCTGGGTGGGGTCGCGCAGGTCGATGCCGACGATCTTGAGCCGGTGCAGCCACTCGGCGCTGTCCTCGAGCTCGGAGAAGCGGCGTACGGCGTCCTTGGGGAAGCGCGTGGTCAGGGTCAGGTGCGCCCCGTCGCGCAGCAGCCGCAGCGCGATGTACATCCCGATCTTGGCGCGGCCACCGGTCAGCAGGGCACGGCGCCCGGTGAGGTCGGTGCGCTGGTCGCGCTTGGTGTGCGACATCGCCGCGCAGGAGGGGCACAGCCAGTGGTAGAAGCCGTCGACCAGCGTGTAGTCGCTCTTGCAGATGTAGCACCCACGCGGCTTGAGCAGCTCGCCGGCGAAGGCGCCGGTCGTGCCGGAGACCAGCGGGATGCCCTTGGTCTCGTCGTCGATGCGCATCGGCGAGCCGGTCGCGGTGGCCTCGATGACGGCGCGGTCCGCGGCGGCCTCGGCGGCCCGCTTGCGCTCGCGCCGGGTGCGCTTGAGCGCCTTGTACATGTGCGAGGCGGCGTGCTTGACCGTCGTCACGTCCGGGTGGTCGTCGGGCAGCCGGTGCAGCTGGCCGAGCACCTTCACGGCCGTGGCCAGCTCGTCGGGGTCGAGGCGGTCCAGCTCGGGGTGGCTGGAGTCGGGCGAGGCAGGCACGTCTTGCGGGGGCACCGCCCGATGGTAGGGGCTCTCGGGTGCGCACCCCGGATCGCCGAGCCCCGCCCGCAGGCGCCCCAGGCCCCGCTGGGTGAGACACCTCACGCGCGCGAGCGCGTGGACCGGCGATCCTGCGGGGTGAGAGAAGCTCGCGACTGAGGAGAAGACCGCCCCGATGACCACGCCCTCGCCCGCCGTTCCCTACGCCACGATCGCCGAGCTCCTGCTCAACCGTGCCGAGGACGACAACACCGCCCTGCTCTTCGAGGACCAGCGGTGGACGTGGCGCGAGTTCGTCGCCGAGGGCGCCGTCCGGTCGGCGGTCCTGCAGGAGCTGCGTCCCGCCGAGGGCCCCTGGCACGTCGGGGTGCTGCTCGACAACACCCCCGAGTACCTGTTCCTGATCGCCGGCGCCGCGCTCAGCGGCGCGACGCTGGTGGGCATCAACCCGACCCGCCGCGGTGCGGAGCTGGCTGCCGACATCCGCGCCACGGACTGTCAGGTGATCATCACCGACCCGGCGTACGGCGACCTGATCGCGGGCCTCGAGCACGGCGCCGAGCAGGTGATCGCCGCCGACGGCGAGGAGTACGCCGCCCTGCTCGCCGCGCACGGCGACGCCCCGGTCGCGGCGACCCCGCAGGGTCTCGACCCGCGCACCACGCTGCTGCTGCTGTTCACCTCCGGCTCCACCGGCGCCCCGAAGGCGGTGATCTGCTCCACCGGCCGGTGGGCCTTCATCTGCCAGGTCAACCCGATCGAGTTCGGCCCCGACGACGTCGCCTACAACGCGATGCCGCTGTTCCACGGCAACGCGCTGATGGGCGCGTTCGGCCCCTGCCTCAACTCCGGCGCGGCGTACGCGATGCGCCGCAAGTTCTCCGCCTCCGGCTTCCTGCCCGACCTCCAGCGCTTCGGCGCGACGTTCTTCAACTACGTCGGCCGCTCGCTGGCCTACGTGCTCGCCCAGCCCGAGGTGCCCGGCGAGTCCGAGAACCGGCTCCGGTTCGGCTTCGGCACCGAGGCCTCCTCGCGCGACCGCTCGGAGTTCAAGCGCCGCTTCGGCTGCGACCTGTTCGAGTCCTACGGCTCCTCGGAGGGCACCTGCTACATCATCGCCACCCCGGAGACCCCCGACGGGGCGCTCGGCCTTCCCCAGCAGGGGCACTTCCCCGAGATCGTCAACGGCGCCGGCGAGATCTGCCCGCCGGCCCGCTTCGACGACAACGGCGTGATGGTCAACCCCGAGGAGGCGATCGGCGAGATCGTCTCCCGTGGCGCGGCCGCCAAGTTCGAGGGCTACTACAACAACCCCCAGGCGAGCGCGGAGAAGCTTCGCGACGGCGACTTCTACACCGGCGACCTGGCCTACAAGGACGAGCGCGGGTTCTTCTGGTTCGCCGGACGTACGGCGGACTGGCTGCGCGTCGACTCCGAGAACTTCGCCGCCGCGCCGATCGAGCGCATCGTGAGCCGCTACCCGGGGGTGGCGGTCGCCGCGGTCTACCCGGTGCCCGACCCGCACACCGGCGACCAGGTGATGGCCACCCTGCAGATGCCCGCCGAGGACTTCGACCCCGCCGGGTTCGCGGCCTTCCTGGCCGAGCAGCCCGACCTGGGCACCAAGTGGGCGCCCAAGCTGGTCCGGATCACCCAGGACCTGCCGGTCACCGCGACCCGCAAGGTCGACAAGCCCCGGCTGCGCCGGATGCTCTGGGAGGGCGACGAGCCGGTCTACGAGCGGACCCGGGACGGCTACGTGCGCCTGGACCGGGAGCGCGTGGAGGCCCTGCGCGCCGAGTTCGCCGAGCAGGGACGCTCCCAGCTGATCGCCGGCTGAGCCGGTCAGCGCCCGCCTCCCGCGACCCGGGGGTCAGGTCAGCGAGATTCTCTGTCCGCGCTCCACCGGCCGGACCTGGGACGGTACGCCGCGCGCGGTGCAGGCGCGCAGGAAGTCGGCCAGCGGGGAGCGGAAGACCGTGTAGTCGTCGAAGTGGACCGGCACGGTGACCGTGGGCGCGAGCAGCTGGACCAGGTCGGCGCCCTGCTCGCCGTCCATGGTCACCAGCACGCCGAGGGCCCGGGTGCCGCCCAGGTGCACCACGGCGGCGTCCAGGGGCCCGGCGCGGTCCACGATCTCGCGCAGCCACGGCCGGTACAGGGTGTCGCCGCTGAGGTAGAGCCGGAACGTCCGCCCGCGCTCCTCGAGCTCGAGCACCGTCCCCATCACCGGCGGGAAGATCCGGTCCAGCGGGCCCGGCGCGTGCTGTCCGGGCACGGCGGTGAGCGTGAGCCGGGCCTGCCCCGCGGTCAGCGTGGTGGACTCCCAGGTGCCCATCGCCTCGGCGGAGACGAAGCCCCAGTCGCGCAGCCGCCCGGAGGCCTTCGGCGTGGTCCAGATCGGCAGGTCGCGGTCGAGCCGCTCGCGGGCGATGCGGTCGAAGTGGTCCCCGTGCAGGTGGGACAGGACGACGCCGTCCAGGTGGGGCAGCGCGTCGGGCTGCAGCGACGGCTCGCTCACCCGCTTCGAGAAGAGCCCCTTGCCCAGGTAGGCGCGCTGACCGCGGTGCAGGAAGTTGGGGTCGGTCAGCAGTGTGAACGGGCCCAGCCGCAGCACCGTGGTCGCCGTACCGACGAACTCCAGTGACGGGCTCCCGGGTGTCGCCACGTCCCCCTCCTCCGGCTCGGGTGTGCCAGGCAGGTGCCCGCCGGGGGGCCGAACCATGCCGTCGGGGACCGCCCTGCCGCCCGCCGGGACCAGCTCGGTATTTGTTGCGAAGGCGCGGACTGGACGGGGGTGTTATTTAACTTCTGCTGGGCAAAGTCTTGGCTACAGTCAGTCCATCGCGCAGCCGTGGGGGCTATGGGTCGTGGGGGCCCGAGAGCGCGAGATAAACGCATATGGAGGGACCGATGCGTCTACGCATCAAGGCCGGGGGGCCGACAGGGTCGAGGACCGTCGGGGATGCAGGATGATCCCCGGCGGTCCCCGAGATGACCCGCGACGTCTGCGCGCGCTGATCGAGCGCGGCCGGGCGACCGGGCAGCAGCCGGAGTCTGTCGAGCACGACGGTGCGGCAGGCACGCCGTCGGAGGGCAGTGCGGAGGGCGACGACGTCCCCGCCCGTGCCCTGCGTCTGCCGGCGCAGGTTCAGCGGCTGACGCCGACGATGCGCAGCGCCAGGTCGGCGTAGAAGTCGGCCACGTCCTGCGGCGACCATGACCCGTCGTCGCGGTACCAGCGCGCGATGTCGATGCCCAGCGAGAGCAGGGCCACCGCCGCCATCTGCGGCGAGGGGGTCGTGAAGACCCCGGCGCGCACCCCGCGCTCGACCAGCGCGCGCATCTCCGCCTGGATCTGGTGGCGGATCTCCCGGATCTCGGCGAGGTGCTCGGGGCTGAGCGCCGCGAGCTCGTAGTTCACGATCCGCGCACCGGTGTGGCCCGTCGCGTGGTGCACGGCGAACGAGCGCACCACCCGCTGCAGCTGCTCGACGGGGTCCTCGCAGGAGCCCACCGCCTCGCGGACCAGGGCCAGCGTGGCCTCGTGGCCCTGGCGCGAGATCAGGTGGAGCAGCTCCTCCTTGGAGCTGTGGTGCACGTAGAGCGCGGCCGGGCTCATCCCCGCCGCCGCGGCGATGTCGCGCGTGGTCGTGGCGTGGAATCCCTTCGCGGCGAACGCCTCGACGGCCGCCGCCAGCAGTCGGGCGCGCGTGGACTCGGCCCGCCGGGGGGCCGGATCTGCGCCTGGCTCGGTCATCGGGAGCGGCCCTTCGGGGTGCGACGGGGATGGTTGACGGGCACTCGGTGGTGCGGCACCCTGAGCCTAGCGAATAAGCAAGCGCTTAGTAACCGTCTCGAGAGGACGTCGATGCCCCCCAGCACCCCCGCGCGCAGGTTCGAAGGCAGGACCGCGATCATCACCGGTGCCAGTCGGGGCATCGGCCTCGGCATCGCCGAGCGACTCGTCGCCGAGGGCGCCAAGGTGGTGATCACCGCGCGCAAGCCCGAGGCGCTGGCCGAGGCGGTGGCCGTGCTGGGCGGACCCGAGCACGCGCTGGCGGTCGCCGGGCGCGCCGACGACGTCGAGCACCAGGCCGAGACCGTGGCCCGGGCCATCGAGACGTTCGGCTCGGCCGACCTGCTGGTCAACAACACCGGCATCAACCCCGTCTACGGCGCTCTGCTGGACCTCGACCACGACGCCGCGCGCAAGATCTTCGAGGTGAACTGCCTGGCCGCGCTGTCGTGGGTGCAGCAGGTGCACCGGGCCTGGATGGCGGCCAACGGCGGGGCGATCGTCAACGTCGCCTCGGTGGCCGGCGTCAGACCGGCCCCGGGGATCGGCTTCTACGGCGCGTCCAAGGCGATGCTGATCCATCTCACCGAGGAGCTCGCCGTCGAGCTCGGCCCGAACGTGCGGGTCAACGCCGTCGCGCCGGCGGTGGTCAAGACCCGGTTCGCCACCGCTCTCTACCAGGGCCGGGAGGAGGAGGTCGCCGCGGCGTACCCGCTCAAGCGGCTCGGGGTCCCCGAGGACATCGCCGGGGCGGTGGCGTTCCTGCTCTCCGCCGACGCCGGGTGGCTGACCGGCCAGCTGATGGTCCTCGACGGCGGCGTCACGCTGACGGGCGGGGCCTGATGAGCGGCCAGGAGCTGAGCGGAAGCGGCGTCGTGGTCACCGGCGCCGGTCACGGCATCGGCCGGGCGCTCGCCGCCCGGATGGCAGCCGCCGGCGCCCGGGTGGTCGTCAACGACCTCGACGCCGACGCCGCGCGGGCGGTCGCCGACGAGCTCGGCGGGTACGCCGTGCCCGGCGACGCCGCGAGCCAGGCGGGGGTCGAGGCCCTGGTCGGCGCCGCGACCGAGCACCTGGGTGCGATCGACGTCTGGTTCGCCAACGCCGGGATCGACCGCGGCAAAGGGCTCCAGGCGCCGGAGGACGACTGGGCCGCCTCGCTCGAGGTGAACGTGATGGCCCACGTCCGGGCCGCTCGCCTGCTGGTGCCCGGCTGGATCGAGCGCGGCGCGGGCCGCTTCGTGGTCACCGCCTCGGCGGCCGGGCTGCTCACCATGCTCGGCTCCCCGACGTACTCGGTCTCCAAGCACGCCGCGGTGGGCTTCGCCGAGTGGCTCTCCGCCACCTACCGACACCGCGGCGTCGTGGTGCAGGCGATCTGCCCCCAGGGGGTGCGGACCCGGATGCTCGAGGAGTCGGGGCCGCTGCAGGAGCTGCTCAGCGCGGACACCGCGCTGGAGCCCGCCGACGTGGCCGAGCGGGCCTTCGAGGCGCTGGCCGACGACCGGTTCCTGGTGCTGCCGCACCCCGAGGTCGGCGACTACTACCGCCACCGGGCCGGCGACACCGACCGCTGGCTGCGCGGGATGAACCGGCTGCAGCAGGGTCTCGAGCAGCTGGAGCAGCAGCCCCACGAGCAGCAGCCCCACGAGCAGCAGAGCGGGAGCCGATGAGCGAGCCACTGCGCGGCCTGGACCTGGACGCGCTGCGGCGCTGGCTGGACGAGGAGGTGCCCGGTCTCGTCGGCGGACCGCTGAGCGGCAGCCTGGTCGCCGGCGGCAAGTCCAACCTGACCTACATCGTCGGCGACGGCATCGGTGAGTGGGTGGTGCGCCGCCCGCCGCTGGGCCACGTGCTCGCCACCGCCCACGACATGGCCCGCGAGCACCGGGTGATGACCGCGCTGCGCGACACCGACGTCCCGGTGCCCGAGACGTTCGCGCTGTGCCGCGACGACAGCGTGATCGGCTCGCCGTTCTACGTGATGCAGCGCGTGCACGGCACGCCGTACCGCACCGCCGCCGAGCTGGAGCCGCTCGGCCCCGAGCGCACCCGTGCCGTCTCCCAAGGCATGGTCGACGCCCTGGCGGTGCTGCACGAGGTCGATCCCGGCGAGGTCGGGCTCGCCGACTTCGGTCGCCCCGAGGGGTTCCTGGAGCGCCAGGTGCGGCGCTGGAAGAAGCAGCTCGACGCCTCCCACACCCGCGAGCTGGCCGGGATCGCGGAGCTGCACGAGCGGCTGGCGGCTCACCAGCCGACCCAGTCGCCGACCGGTGTCGTGCATGGCGACTACCGCCTCGACAACGTCCTCACCGACGAGCGCGACCGGCCGGCGGCGGTGATCGACTGGGAGATGGCCACGCTCGGCGACCCGCTCACCGACATCGGTCTGCTGGTCGTCTACAAGCGCCTGGGCGACATCGGCGGCCACGCCATCGCCGACGCGGCCTCCGCCCCCGGCTTCCTCAGTGAGGAGGAGATGCTTCAGCGCTACGCCCAGGGCAGCGACCGCGACCTCTCGGCGCTCGGGTTCTACCTCGGGCTGGCGTCGTTCAAGCTCGCCGTGATCCTCGAGGGCATCCACTACCGCTACGTCCATGGACAGACCGTGGGCGAGGGTTTCGACGGGGTCGGCGAGCTGGTCGAGCCGATCGTCGCCGCAGGCCTGGAATCGATGAAGGAGCACAGCTGATGGACTTCACCTTCGACGCCCACACCGAGCAGATGCGCGCCGATCTGCTCGACTTCATGGACACCCACGTCCACCCCGCCGAGCCGGTCTTCCACGAGCAGCTCGCGGCGCTGGAGAACCGCTGGGCCTGGTCGGAGGTCGCGATCCTCGCCGAGCTGCAGGACGAGGCACGCCGACGTGGGCTGTGGAACCTGTTCCTGCCCGGCGAGCACGGGGGCGGGTTGACCAACCTGCAGTACGCCCCGCTCGCCGAGATCACCGGCCGCAGCCCGCACCTCGCGCCGGCCGCGCTCAACTGCGCCGCCCCCGACACCGGGAACATGGAGGTGCTGACGATGTTCGGCACCCCCGAGCAGAAGGAGCGCTGGCTCAAGCCGCTGCTCGACGCCCAGATCCGCTCCGCCTTCGCGATGACCGAGCCCGACGTGGCCTCCTCCGACGCCACCAACATCTCCACGCGCATCGAGCGCGACGGCGACGAGTACGTGATCAACGGTCGCAAGTGGTGGACCACCGGGGCGATGAACCCGCACGCCGAGATCATGATCGTGATGGGCAAGACCGACCCCGGCGCGGACCGGCACCGCCAGCAGAGCCAGGTCCTGGTGCCCCGCGACACCCCCGGCGTCACCGTGGTGCGCGGGCTGGACGTCTTCGGCTACGACGACCACGAGCACGGCGGGCACGCCGAGGTGCGCTTCGAGGACGTCCGGGTCCCGGTCTCGAACCTGATCGGCGAGGAGGGCGCGGGCTTCGCGATCGCCCAGGCCCGCCTCGGCCCCGGCCGGATCCACCACTGCATGCGCGCCATCGGCTCCGCCGAGCGGGCCATCGAGCTGATGTGCGCACGCGCCGACGAGCGGGTCGCGTTCGGCAAGCCGCTGGCCGACCAGGGGGTGGTCCGGGACTGGATCGCGGAGTCGCGGGTGCGCGTGGAGCAGCTGCGGCTGCTGGTGCTCAAGACCGCCTGGCTGATGGACACCGTCGGCAACAAGGGCGCCCACACCGAGATCCAGGCGATCAAGATCGCCACCCCCAAGACCGTGGAGTGGATTCTCGACAAGGCGATCCAGGTGCACGGCGGTGGCGGGGTCTCGCAGGACTTCCCGCTCGCCGCGGCCTTCGCCGGCAACCGCACCCTGCGCTTCGCCGACGGCCCCGACGAGGTCCACAAGAGCGCGCTGGCCAAGGCCGAGCTGCGCCGCCAGCGGGCCGCACGGGGGGTCTGATGAGCAACGACGCCGAGGTCCGCGCCGACCTGCGCCGGCGCGTCGAGGAGCTGCTCGCCGCGCGCGATCCGGCCGGGATCGGGACCCCGCAGGAGAAGCTGGACTACCTGCGCGCCCGCTTCGACGCCGGCCTGGCCTGGGTCGGCTTCCCCGAGGGCCTCGGCGGGCTCGGTCTGCCGCGGGCCTTCCAGGGGTACGTCGAGGAGCTGCTCGCCGCGGTGGGCGCCCCGGACAACGACCCGCGCCGGATCGGCATCGGCCTGGGCATGGCCGCCCCGACGATCCTGGCCTTCGGCACCGACGAGCAGAAGCAGCGCTTCCTGCGCCCGCTGTGGACCGGCGAGGAGGTGTGGTGCCAGCTCTTCAGCGAGCCCGGGGCCGGCTCCGACCTCGCCGCGGCGGCGACCCGCGCCGTACGCAGCGGTGACGAGTGGGTGGTCAACGGCCAGAAGGTGTGGACCTCCAGCGCCCACACCGCCCGGTTCGCGATCCTGCTGGCGCGCACCGACCCGGACGTGCCCAAGCACGCCGGGCTGAGCTACTTCCTGTGCGACATGTCCGACCCGGGCGTCGAGGTCCGCCCGCTGCGCCAGATCACCGGCGAGGCGGAGTTCAACGAGGTCTTCCTCACCGACGTGCGCATCCCCGACTCCCAGCGCCTCGGCGCGGTGGGCGAGGGCTGGCGGGTCGCCAACGCCACGCTCAGCAACGAGCGCGTCGCGATCGGCGGCGGCGCGACCCCGCGGGAGGCGGGGATGCTCGGCAAGGTCGCCGACGCGTGGCGCGAGCTGCCCGAGCGGCGCACCCCCGAGCTGCACGCCCGGCTGATGCAGCTGTGGGTGGAGTCCGAGGTGGCCCGGCTCGCCGGCCGGCGGCTGGGCCAGAAGCTCGCCGTCGGGCAGCCCGGACCGGAGGGCTCGGCGATGAAGCTGACCTTCGCCCGCCTCGCCCAGGAGCTCAGCGCCCTGGAGGTGGAGCTGCGCGGCGAGGACGGCCTGCGCTACTCCGAGTGGACCATGGTCCGCCCGACGATCACCGACTTCACCGCGCGCGACGCGGGCTTCCGCTACCTGCGCGCCAAGGGCAACTCCATCGAGGGCGGCACCTCGGAGATCCTGCGCAACATCGTCGCCGAGCGGGTCCTGGGCCTGCCGGCCGAGGCCCGCGTCGACAAGGACGTGGCATGGAAGGAGCTCCCCCGATGAGCGCGCGAACCGAGCTGTCCCTGCTCTACACCGATGTCGAGGACGACCTGCGCGCCTCGGTGCGCCAGTTGCTGGCCGCGCGCTGCTCGCCCGAGGCGGTGACGGCGGCCTACGACGGCGACGCCTCGCTCACCGGGCCGCTGTGGAAGGCGCTCGCCGGTGAGCTCGGGCTGGCCGCGCTGCTGGTCCCCGAGGAGCTGGGGGGCGCCGGCGCCTCGGCCCGCGAGGCCGCGGTGGTCCTCGAGGAGCTGGGCCGCACGGTCGCGCCGGTGCCGTTCTGGGAGAGCGCCGTGGTGGCCACCTCGGTGCTGCTGGCGGGGGAGGGGTCCCCGGCCCAGCGCGACCTGCTCGCCGCGCTCGCGGCGGGACAGCGGACGGCGGCGCTGCTGGTGCCGCTGCCCACCGCCGCGCACGACCCGCTGAGCGGTCTCGCCGTCGAGGACGGCCGCGTCCGCGGCACGGTCACCAGCGTCGCCGGCGCGCTCACCGCCGACGTGCTGCTGGTCCCGGTCGCGAGCGCCGACGGGCTCGCGCTCGTCGCCGTCGAGGCGGCCCAGGCCACGATCACCGCGGTGGTCTCCCTGGACATGAGCCGGCCGCTGGCCGACGTGACCCTCGACGGCGTCGCGATCGGCGAGCCGCTGATCGGGCCCGGCGCCGAGGACGCCGTACGGCGCGGGCTGGGCGCGGGGGCCGCGCTGCTGGCCTCCGAGCAGCTCGGCGTGGCCCAGTGGTGCCTCGCCTCGACCGTCGCCTACCTCAAGGAGCGCCGTCAGTTCGGCCGCGTCCTCGGCGGCTTCCAGGCGCTCAAGCACCGCCTCGCCGACCTGTACGTGCTCGTCGAGTCCGCCGGCGCCGCCGCGCGCTACGCCGCGGCGACCCTGGCCGAGGGCGACCCGGACACCGCGGTGGCCACGGCCGTCGCGCAGGCCTACTGCAGCGACGTCGCGGTCCGCGCGGCCGAGGAGATGATCCAGCTGCACGGCGGCATCGGGATGACCTGGGAGCACCCTGCCCACCTCTACCTGAAGCGGGCGAAGGCAGACTCGATCGCTGCCGGCACCGCCGGCGCGCACCGGGCCCACCTGTCCGGACTCGTCGCGCTGCCCGCCTGACCCCCACCCCCACGCGAAGGAGCGGCACATGTTGTCCACCCAGATCCGGCTTGCTGCCCGGCCCGTCGGCGAGCCCCAGGACAGCGACCTTGAGTTCGCCGAGGTCGAGCTGCCCGCCCTGGAGGAGGGCCAGCTGCTGGTCCGGGTCGTCTACCTCTCCCTGGACCCCTACATGCGCGGGCGGATGAGCGACGCCCGCTCCTACGCCGCGCCGGTGCAGATCGGTGAGGTGATGGTCGGCGAGGCGGTGTGCGAGGTGCTCGAGTCGCGCTCCCCCGACCGCGCCCCGGGCGACTTCGTCACGGCGTACGCCGGGTGGCAGACCCATGCGGTGGTCCCGGCGAAGTGGACCCGCAAGCTCGACCCGGCGCAGGCGCCGATCTCGACCGGCGTGGGCGTGCTCGGCATGCCCGGCTTCACCGCCTACGCCGGGCTGCTGGAGATCGGGCGCCCCCAGGAGGGCGAGACGGTGGTCACCGCGGCGGCCACCGGGCCGGTCGGCTCCGCGGTCGGTCAGATCGCGAAGCTCAAGGGCGCGCGCGCCGTCGGCATCGCCGGGGGGCCGCGCAAGTGTGAGCTGCTCCTCGAGGAGTACGGCTTCGACGCGGCCGTCGACTACAAGGCGCCCGACTTCGCCGAGCGGCTCAAGGCGGCCGTCCCGGACGGGATCGACGTCTACTTCGAGAACGTCGGCGGCGCGGTCACCGAGCAGGTGCTGCGCCGGCTCAACCTCTACGCGCGGATGCCGGTGTGCGGCCTGGTCTCGGGCTACAACGCCACCTCCGCGCCCGAGGGGCCCGACAAGCTGCCCGGCTTCCTCAGCAAGGTGCTGACGCTGAGCCTGACCGTGCGCGGCTTCATCCAGACCGAGTTCGTGCCGACGCACTACACCGACTTCCAGCGCGAGATGAGCGGCTGGGTGCGCGAGGGGAAGGTGCGCTACCTCGAGGACGTCGCCGTCGGCCTGGAGTCCGTGCCCGAGGCGTTCCGGGGCCTGCTGGCCGGACGCAACGTCGGCAAGCAGCTGGTCCGGATCGGGGACGACCCGACGCGGGGAGCCGGCGCATGAGCATGGGGCCCGGGCTCCCGTCCTACGACGAGGTCCTCGAGCTGCCGGTGGCGCTCAAGGTGAGCGTGCCGCCGGAGTTCGAGGACCGCAACGGGCACATGAACATCCGCCACTACTTCGACGTGCAGTCCGACGCGGTGGCCAGCCTCTTCGAGCGGGTGGACTGGTTCGGCGACTTCGACGGCCGGGCGATGGGGCCGTTCACCATGGAGCAGCACCTGCGCTACCACCGCGAGTGCCACGTCGGCGACCAGCTCTCCGCGCACCTGCGCCTCGTCGAGCGCACCGACAAGGTGGTGCACGGGATCGCGCTGCTGGTCAACCACTCCACCCGCGAGGTCTCCTGCACGCTGGAGTTCCTGCTGGGCAACGTCGACCGCGGCCAGCGTCGGATCGCCGAGTTCCCGGAGCCGGTCGCGCTCGCCTTCGACGAGCTGCTGGCCGAGCACGCGGCGCTGTCGTGGCCGGTCCCCGAGCTCGGAGCGGTCGGCGTACGCCGGGGCTGACTGGGTACCTCGCCCGGGTCCGTGACCTCCCACCGAAGGAGCCCCATGACCGCGAACGCGACCAGCACGACCGGAGCCAGCGACGACGTCGTCGCCCTGCTCGAGCGTCAGCACCAGCACATCCGCGAGCTCTTCACCGAGGTCGGGCGCGCGCGCCGCTCGGAGACCAAGCAGGAGCGCTTCGAGGAGCTGCGGCGCTTCCTCGCCGTGCACGAGACGGCCGAGGAGCTGATCACCCATCCGCGGGCCCGCACCTGCGAGGGGGGCAACGAGGTGGTCGACGTCCGCCTCGAGGAGGAGACCGAGGCCAAGAGGATGCTCGCCGACCTCGACGGCATGTCGGTCGACGACGAGGGGTTCACCGAGCGGCTGGCGAGCCTCAAGAAGGCGGTCCTCGCGCACGCCGAGGCCGAGGAGCGCGAGGAGTTCCCGCTGCTGCGCCGAGACGTCGCCGCGGACCGGCTGCGGCTGATGGCGCAGGCGGTGCTGGCGGCCGAGGCGATCGCGCCGACCCACCCGCACCCCAGCGTGGGCAGCTCGATGACCACCAACCTGATGGCCGGGCCGCTCGTGTCGGTCCTCGACCGCACCCGCGACGCGGTCAAGGCGGTGCTGGCCAAGGGCTGAGCCGGCGCCGGGCCCGGGCTCAGGTCGCGAGCAGCCCGCGCAGGTACGCCGCCTGGCCGACGTGCTGGGTGTCGTCGTTGACGACGCTCACCAGTCGCACGCCCAGCGTCACCGGCGGGTCCCAGCCCTCGTCGACCACCCGGTCGAGGTCCTCGGCGGTGACGCCGGGCAGCCAGGCCACGGTCTGGGCGTGCACCGCGCGCAGGTACGACGCGAGCAGGTCGGCGTCGGCGCGCACCACCGCCACCTGCTCGGGGCTGTGGCCGTAGCCGGTGTCGCCCACCTCCAGAGGAAGGGCGAACCGGTCGGCGAAGCCCTGGGCGGTCCACACCTGCTCGAGCCCGGCGACCTCCGCGACATGATCGTCCTGGACGCGGGTGAGATGCCAGACCAACCAGGCGATGGAGTTGCTGCCGGTGCCCGGGCGGTGGGACAGCTCCTTGGCCGAGAGCCCCTCGACGACCGCGAGGCCGTCCTCCAGGACGCGGCCGAAGGCGTCGGCGAGCAGGTCAGCGGGGGTCATGGGGAGACTGTGCCCGGCCTCGGTCTCGGTGTCCAGGCCCGCTCGAAGTCGGCGAGCGCGACCAGCGCGACCTGGCTGATGCCGCTGATGCGCAGCTCGCCACCGGCAGCCAGGACCTGGTCGGTGCACTGGCGCAGCGCCTGGGCCCCGTCGAGGTCGAGGGCCCGGACCCGGGTCAGGTCCAGCGCGAGGCGGCGCCGGCCCGCGGCCAGGGCGGCGTCGACCGCGTGGTGCAGGTCGTAGGAGGTGACGCAGTCGAGGTCACCGTCGACCTCGAGGACCTGATGCTCGCTGTCGGTGACGACGCGAAGGCTCATGGGGGTGCTCCGGTGGTGAGTCCCAGGGTGCTGGGAGCTTCGTGCGGGGAGGCCGGGGTCGACCTCCATCCTCACGGTAGGGCGGACAGGTTTCCGGCGCGGTGTTCCTGCGCTAACACCAGATGACGGAGAGTGGGGCGGCCCCGCAGCGCGGCCCCGCCGGCTCGGTAGGTTGGGAGGATGACCAACGAACTCACCCCCGAGGAGCTCGAGTTCCTGGCGTCGGCCTTCGAGCTGGCCCGCAACGGCGAGACCGAGACGCTGGCCGCCTACGTCGACCAGGGCCTGCCGGTGAACCTGACCAACAGCTCGGGCGACACGCTGCTGATCCTCGCCGCCTACTACTGCCACGCCGACCTGGTGCGTGCGCTGCTCGAGCGCGGCGCCGACCACGCCCGGGTCAACGACCGCGGACAGACCGCCCTCGCCTCGGCCGTCTTCCGCCGCGAGAAGGAGATCGTCACCGACCTGCTCGCCGCCGGCGCGGATCCCGATCTCGGCGCGAAGTCGGCGGTCGCCATCGCCACCTTCTTCGAGCTGCCGGAGATGCTGGAGCTGATGGGCCGCTGACCCTGTTGCCATCCTGGAAACAGGCGTCTACTGTTTCCTGCATGGAAACAGGATCTGGATCGCCGACCCCCGAGCAGGCCCGCGCGCTGCTGGAGCAGCTGGGCCGCGACGAGAGCGCCGTGCGCTACCCCCCGCTGCCGCGCTGGTTCTTCCTGGCGATGAGCGCGATCGTCGCCGCCCTCTACCTGGTCCGGCTGCTGCCTGCGGAGGCCGCGGCGGTGCTGAGCGTCGCGCTGAGCGCCGCGGCCGGCCTGATCGCGTCGCGGTACTGGCTGCGCCGCGACGGCGTGTGCTGGGCCTCGATGAGGTGGCGGGACATGGTCGGCTTCCTGGTGGCCGTCGTCGGCACCTTCGCGGTGTGCGCGCTGGTCGCGGACACCACCGGCGCCCAGTGGGTCTGGGCCCTGGGAGCGGCGGTGGCCGCCGCCGTCGTGCTCGGCACCGGCCGCTCCTACCGCAAGGAGTACGGCGATGCCCGCTGAGGGCGACTTCAACGAAGTCATCCACGCCCCCCAGCGGCTGCGGATCTGCGCGATGCTCAGCGCCGCCCGCAAGGTGGAGTTCGCGGTGCTGCAGGAACAGCTCGGGCTGTCCAAGTCGGCGCTGAGCAAGCACCTCTCCCAGCTGGTCGAGGCCGGGTACGTCAGCCAGGAGCGGACGCTGCGCGACTCCCGCAATCGCTTGTGGCTGTCCCTGACCGGCCCGGGCGCGGCCGCCTACGCCGCCCACGTGCGCGCGCTGCGCGAGATCGTGACCGGCCCGATCGTCGACTCAGGTGCCGCAGAAGGTCCGGTAGCCGGCAGCGAAGTCGCCCGGGGCGGGCTCTGAGTAGCGCTCCAGTCCGGGCCGCTCGTCGTACGGCGCGGTGACCGCCTCGAGCAGCCGCTCCAGGGGCGCGAGGTCACCGGCGGTGCCGGCGGCCAGGGCCTCCTCGACCAGGTGGTTGCGGGGGACGTAGACCGGGTTCACCCGGTCCATCGCGGTCCCGTCCGGACCGAGTGCGCGCCAGCGCTCGAGCCAGGCGTCGATGCCCGCCAGGTCGAGGACCATCCCCCGCACGGGCTCGGCGTCCCCGCCGGCGGCGGCGCCGAGGCGGCGGAAGAAGGACGTCAGGTCGACGTGGTTGTCGCGCAGCAGCACGAACAGGTCGTCGACGAGCGCGCCGACGACCGCCTCGTCGAGACCGTCGGGAAGTCCCAGCTTGGCCCGGACCCCGGCTGTCCAGGCGGCCTCGTACTGCCCCGCGAAGGCTCCCAGCGACTCGCTCGCGAGCGCGATCGCCTGCTCCTGGTCGTCGTGGAACAGCGGCAGCATCGCCTCGGCGAGCCGGGCCAGGTTCCACTGCGCGATGCCCGGCTGGTTGCCGTAGGCGTAGCGCCCGCCCTCGTCGATCGAGCTGTAGACGCATCCCGGGTCGTAGGCGTCCATGAAGGCGCACGGGCCGTAGTCGATGCTCTCCCCGGAGATCGTCATGTTGTCGGTGTTCATCACGCCGTGGATGAAGCCGACCAGCATCCACCGCGCGACCAGCGACGCCTGGGCCGCGACCACGGCGTCGTACAGCGCGAGGGCGGGGTTCTCGGCCTCGGCGGCCTGCGGGTGGTGGCGCGCGATCGCGTGCTCGGCGAGGCGACGCAGCAGGGCGGCGTCGCCCGTGGCGCGCGCGTACTGGAAGGTCCCCACCCGCAGGTGGCTGCTGGCCACCCGAGCCAGCACCGCGCCGGGCAGCACGCTCTCGCGGCGCACCGGCCGGCCGGTGGCCACGACCGCCAGCGAGCGGGTGGTGGGGATGCCGAGCGCGTGCATCGCCTCGCTCACGACGTACTCGCGCAGCATCGGCCCGACGGCCGCCAGACCGTCGCCGCCGCGGGCGAACGGCGTCCGCCCCGAGCCCTTCAGGTGGAGGTCGCGCAGGCGCCCGTCCGGGCCGAGGAGCTCGCCCAGCAGCAGCGCGCGCCCGTCGCCCAGCCGGGGGGAGAAGCCGCCGAACTGGTGGCCCGCATAGGCCTGCGCCACCGGGGTGGCTCCCTCGGGCAGCCGGGTGCCGACCAGGAGCCCCACCCCGTCCGCACCGCGCAGGGCGGCCGGGTCGAGGCCGAGGTCGGCGGCGAGCGGCTCGTTGAGGACGAGCAGCCGGGGGTCGGGCGCCGGTTCGGCCTGCCAGGACAGCGCCAGCTCGGGCAGCTCGCGGGCGAAGCGGTCCTGGAGGACGAGGGTCGGTGCGGAGGTGCTGGTCACCTCTTCGAGAATACGGACCGTCACCAGAGCCAGCCGTCCGCGCGCCCCGGAGGCGGCCGGATTCGGCTCCGGAGCCGCCGCCCGGCCCCTAGGGTGTGCGTCCATGACCCTCACGCCCGAGAACGCCACGCGGTTCGCCGAGACCTTCGACCGGCTGACCGCCAACGTCGGGCAGGCGCTGCTGGGCAAGACCCCGGCGATCCGGCTGGCGCTGACCTGCATGCTCGCCGAGGGCCACCTGCTGCTCGAGGACGCGCCCGGAACCGGCAAGACGGCCCTGGCCCGCGCGATCGCGGCGAGCGTCGAGGGCTCGCACAGCCGGATCCAGTTCACGCCCGACCTGCTGCCCTCCGACATCACCGGCGTCACGATGTTCGACCAGAGCGCCGGGACCTGGACGTTCCACCGAGGCCCGGTCTTCGCCTCGATCGTGCTGGCCGACGAGATCAACCGGGCCTCGCCCAAGACCCAGTCCGCCCTGCTGGAGGTGATGGAGGAGTCCCACGTCACCGTGGACGGCACCCGCTACGACGCGGGTCGGCCGTTCATGGTCATCGCGACCCAGAACCCGGTCGAGCAGGCCGGCACCTACCGGCTCCCCGAGGCACAGCTGGACCGGTTCCTGATGAAGACGTCGGTGGGCTACCCGGATCGGGCGGCGGCCATCGAGGTGCTCGCCGGATCGGCCAGCCCCGACCGCGCCGCCGGCCTCTCCCCGGTCATCGCGACCTCCACCGTCGCGGAGATGGCCGACGTGGTGCGCCTCAACCACGTCGACCACGCGGTCCTCGACTACGTCCAGCGCCTGGTCGAGGCGACCCGCGAGGACCCCGACACCACGCTGGGGGTCTCCACGCGTGGCGCCATCGCGATGGTGCGGGCCACCCGGGTCTGGGCCGCCTCCGCCGGTCGCCCCTACGTGCTGCCCGACGACGTGAAGCAGCTCGCGGTGCCGGTATGGGCCCACCGGCTGGTGCTCGCCCCCGACGCCGAGTTCAGCGGCACCCGGCCCGAGGACGTCGTGGGGCGCGTGCTGGAGACCGTGCAGCCTCCCGCGCTGCGGACCGTCGGGTGAGCGGTACCACCCCGCTGGGCCGTGCCACCCTGGCGTGCTGCCTGCTGGCCGCGGGGCTGGGCGCCTGGCAGGGGTGGCTGGAGTTCCTCACGCTGGCGCTGGTCCTCGCGGGCGCCCTGCTGCTGGCGGTGCTGCGCACCCGCGGCCGGGCCGACTACGCCGTGCGGTTGGAGCTGACCACGCCGCGGGTCGTGGTGGGCGAGCCCGCCACCGGGCGCGTCGTGGTCCGCAACCGGTCGCGGCGCCCGCTGAGCGGGGTCCGAGTGGAGCTGGGGCTCGGGACGCTGGCCCTGCCGCGGCTGGCGGGAGGCGAGGAGCGCGCCGAGGAGTTCACGGTGCCGACCGGGCGCCGCGCGGTCCTCCCGCTCGGCCCGGTCACGGCGGTGCGCGGCGACCCGCTCGGGCTGATCCGCCGCAGCCGGGTCTGGCCGGAGGTGGTGGAGCAGTACGTCCACCCCCGCACCTTGCGCCTCGAGGGCGCCGGCGGCGCCTTCCTGCGCGACGTCGACGGCGCGGCCACCCTCGACCTCTCGTCCTCGGACCTGGCCTTCCACTCCCTGCGCGACTACGTGCCCGGCGACGACCGCCGCGCCATCCACTGGCGGACCACGGCGCGGGTGGGCCGGCTGGTGATCCGCCAGTTCGAGGAGAGCCGGCGTACCCAGCTGCTCATCGCCCTCTCCGTGCGGTCCGAGGACTACGCCGCGCCCGCCGAGCTCGAGCTGGCCGTGGCCGTCGCCGCGTCGCTGGGCGTGCACGCGATGCGCGAGGGCCGTGAGGTCGCCGTCGTCACGCAGGCCGGCCCACTGGTCTTCCGGACCCCCACCGTGCTGCTGGACAGGCTCGCGGGTCTCGAGGTGCGACCCGGCGCGGCCGCGCTGCACGAGGTCGTCGCGCGCGGGCTCGCACGCTCTCCGCACACCTCGGTCTGCGCGCTGGTGCTGGGCGGCGGTGCCGACCCCGACGAGATCGCCTCGTGCGCGGCCGCCGTGCCCCGCGACCTCGCCGCGTTCGCCGTGCGCTGCCAGCCGGGCGAGCAGGCGGCCCGGCACCGCGTCCAGCAGGTCGACGTGCTGGACGTGGCCACCCTGGGCGACCTGCCGCGCGGACTGCGGACCCTGCCATGAGAGCGCGCGTGCACCGGAGCGCCCAGGCCTCGCGGACCGCCGCGCGCGGCACGCACGAGCTCTCCGCCGGCGCGGTCGTCGACGTGCTGGCGCTCAGCGTGCTGCTCGGCGTCGCTGCGATGGCCTACGGGCCCGCCTTCGAGGGCCTGTCCGGCTACCGCGCGGCCGGTGGAGGCGTCCAGATCGGCCTGGTGGTCGCGCTCGTCTCCGCGTGGCGCGGCTGGTCACGGTGGGTGACGGTGTCGGTGGGGGCCGGGGCGTTCCTGCTGCTCGGAGGGCTCTTCGCGCTGCCGCACGACGCCGTGGCCGGGGTGTTCACCGGGCCGGGGACGGGGCGCCGGCTGCTCTCGCTCTCCGGGTCCGTGTGGGCCGACCTGCCCACCCTGAGCGTGCCGGCTCCCGAGGAGTCGGGCGCCACCGTGCTGCCCTACCTGGCCGGGACGATCTGCGCCCTGGCGGCGGGCATGCTGGCGTTGCGCGGGCGTCGGCCGCTGCTGGCGATGGTGCCGGTGCTGGCCTTCGTCGCCAGCGGCATCATGTGGGGCACCGACGAGGCGAGCTGGGCGGTCGGGCAGGGGCTGGTGCTCGGTGTGGTCGGGCTCGGCTGGGCGTCGTGGCGCAGCGGCCGAGGCCGCACCCAGCCGGGTGCTGCCGCCCTCCGCTCGTCCGGGGCCCGGCCGCTCTGGGCGGGGGTGGCGGTGCTCGCCCTGGCGGCCGGTGCCGCGGGGGCCGGCGGGGTCGGCCTCTCCGGCGTCGCCGAGCGCCAGGTGCTGCGCGACGCGGCGGTGCCGCAGCTCGACGTCGGGGCCTACCCCAGCCCGCTGATCCGCTACCGCCACTTCGCGCAGGGTCTGCGCGAGGAGACCCTGCTCACGGTGCGTGGTCTGCCGCGCGCCGGCAGGCTCCGGGTGGCAACCCTGGAGAGCTACGACGGTTTCGTCTACGAGCAGGCAGGCGGAGCGGACTACGCCGAGCTCGACGGCGAGGACATCGAGCCGGCCGACGAGGGAGACGGCGCCGACCGCACCGGCGGCGGGTCGGGCGCCGAGCCCACCACCGTCCAGGTCACCGTCGGGAAGTACGACGGGGTCTGGGTGCCCGGGGGCGGAGACCTGCGCCGGATCACCTTCGACGGGCCGCGCGCCGGGCTGCTCGCCGAGAGCGCCCACTACGACGCCACCACCGGCAACGTGCTGGCCACGGCCGGGCTGGAGGAGGGCGACGGCTACCGGGTGCAGCTCGTGCTGCCCCGCCGGAGCGTGTCCCTGGCGGACCTCGGCGGGGTGGGCGCCGCCGACCTGCGGCTGCCGCCGGTGCTTCGGGTGCCCGCCGTCGTCCGCGAGCGGGCCGTGGAGTTCGCCGGGGAGGAGAGCGACCCGGCCCTGCGGGTCGCCCGGATCGTGGAGACGCTGCGCTACTGGGGGTTCTTCTCCGACGGCTCCGACGGGCGCTCGCAGCCCGGGCACGGCGCACCGCGGATGCAGCGACTGCTCACCGATCCCGTGCTGGTCGGGGACGACGAGCAGTTCGCGGTGGTGACCGCGCTGATGGCGCGCACGCTGGGCATCCCCGCGCGGGTGGTGCTGGGCTTCCACCGCGACGCCCGTCCGCAGGGCGCCGGAGACGGCGAGCGACAGGTCGAGCTGACCGGGGCAGACCTGCGCGTGTGGGCGGAGGTCGCCTTCGAGGGGCAGGGCTGGGTGCCCGTCGAGGCCACCCCGCCCCGCGACAAGACGCTGCCGGCCGAGGCCTCGGCCAAGGGCGGGAAGCGGCCGGGCCGACAGCGCCAGGGCCGCGAGCAGGACGCGGCTGCCGACGACGCCGCGGACGCGGAGTCCGATGCCGAGCGCGGCTCCGGGCGGCCGCTGGGATGGGTGCTGTGGTGGGTGCTGGCGCTGGTGGCGACGTTGCTCCCCGGCGCGAGCGTCGCGGCGGCGAAGGCGCTGCGGCGTCGTCGGCGCCGCAGCCGCGGCGGCGTGCTGCAACGACTCGGCGGGGCCTGGGAGGAGGTCCTCGACACGGCCACCGACGTGGGCAGCCCGCTGCCGGCGACACGGACCCGGCACGAGGCCGCGCAGAGCCTGGCCGCGCGGCACCCCGCCGCGGTGCTCGTGCCGCTGGCCGACGAGGTGGACGCCTGGGTGTTCGGCCCCGCGGAGCCGAGCGAGGAGGACGTCGCGCTGGTCTGGGTCGCCTCCGACGCCGCCCGCGCCGCGGTGCGCGGCGGCGTCACCCGGCCCCGCCGCTGGTGGGCGCTGCTCTCCCCGGCCTCGCTGCGGCGGCGAGGCTAGTACCGTCCAGGGAATGAGGACTCTGCCGCGCGCCCTGTCCGTGTGTGCCGTCGCTGTGGGAGCCCTGCTCTCCGGGTGCGGGGGCGAGGACGAGTCCAGCGAGAGGGCCGACGCGTCGACGAGCGAGTTCAACGACGCCGACATCGCCTTCGCCACCGAGATGATCCAGCACCACGCCCAGGCCCTGTCGATGGTGGACCTCACCGTGGGCCGGCCGCTGAGTCCCGGGACCTCCCAGCTGGTCGAGGACATCCGGGACGCGCAGAGCCCGGAGATCGAGACGATGAGCGACTGGCTGGTCACCTGGGACGAGCCGGTGCCCGAGACGGTGCGTGACCACGCCAACTCCCACGGCGGGGGTCACGGCGGGGGGCACGGTGACGCCGAGGGCGGCGACATGCCCGGGATGATGTCCGCGGCCGAGATGACGGCGCTGGAGAAGGCCTCGGACGCCGGGTTCGAGGACCTGTGGCTGGAGATGATGATCGAGCACCACGAGGGCGCCGTCACGATGGCCGAGGAGCAGCAGGAGGCCGGGCAGTACGGGCCTGCCCTCGAGCACGCCGAGGACATCGAGACCAGTCAGCAGGCCGAGATCGAGATGATGGAGGGCATGCTCGAGTCCTGAGCGGCCCGCGACTCAGCCGACGGCCCGCAGGAACTGCTCGAGGATCGGGCCGGAGGTCCGCGACCCCGACTGGCCCCTCTCCACGAACACCGCCACCGCCAGGTCCCCCTGGGCCGCGACCATCCAGGTGTGGGTGGCCAGCGGCGTGGCGGTGCCGAACTCCGCCGTGCCGGTCTTGGCGATCACCTGCCCGGGCAGGTCGGCCAGGAACGCGCCGCTGCCCTCGGTGACCACCGCGCGCAGCAGCGCGCGCAGCTCCCGTGCCTCCGCCGGGGTGAGCGGCTGCTTCGGCGGCGTCCGGGTCACCTCGACGTCCGGCAGCAGCACCGGCAGCACGGCCTCGCCGGCGCTCACCGAGGCCATCACGGTCGCCATCGCCATCGGCGAGGCCAGCACCTGGCCCTGGCCGATCAGGTCGGCCGCGGCCGTCGTCTCGCTCGCGGGGGGAGGAACCTCGCCGAAGAAGGCCGGGAAGCCGAGGTCGTGGTCGACGCCGAGCCCCAGGGCGGCGGCCGCGTCGGACAGCGCACCGTCGGCGACCCGGGCGCGCGAGGAGATGATCGCGGTGTTGCAGGAGTGGGCGATCGCGGTGCGCAGCGGGACCCGGCCCAGGGCGGAGGCGGGGTAGTCGTCGTAGTTCTTGAACGCCTTGCCGTCCACGCTGACCGTCGGCGCGCAGGTCACCGGGGTGGCCGCGGTGAGGCCCCCCCGCAGCAGCGCCAGCGAGCTGACCACCTTGAAGGTGGAGCCCGGTGCGTACTGGCCGAACGTCGCGGTGTTGTAGCCCTGGGAGCCGGGCCCGCTGGCCGCGGCGACGATCTCGCCGGTGCTGGGCCGGAGCGCGACCAGCGCGCTGGGGGGACGGACCCCGGCCAGCGAGGCCTCCGCCGCGCTCTGGGCCCGAAGGTCGAGGGTGGTGCGCAGCGGCTCGCCGCTGGTCTCCTCGACGTCGAAGAGGGAGCGCGCCTCGCCCGCCGCGTCGGCCGACTGCGGAACGGCGCGGACCGCGATCCCGGGGGTGCCGGCCAGCTGCTCGTCGTAACGCGCCTGCAGGCCGGAGATCCCGACCACGTCGCCGGCCTCGAGCTCGCCGTCGGACTCCTCGATCATCTCGGCGGTGGCCTCGCCGACCGTCCCGAGCAGGGGGGCGGCGAAGCCACGGGTGGGAGGCAGCGAGAGCTGGTCGCCGACGACCAGCACGCCGGGCAGCCCCTCGGCCGCCTGGAGCAGCGCGGGGGCGGCGTCCTCCTCGCGCAGCACGACCGCCTCGACGTACGCCTTGGCCCCGGCGGTGCGCACCCGCTCGACGTACGCCGCGACGTCGAGGTCGAGCAGCCCGCCCAGCTGTCGGGCGGAGGCCACCGCCCGGGCAGGTGGGACCTTCGTCTTGTCGACGCCGAAGCGCAGCACCCCCCGGCTGGTGACCAGCGGGCGATCGCCGGCCCCCAGGATGTCGCCGCGTCGCGCGGGCAGCACCTGGGCGTCGAGCACCTCGCCCTCGGCCAGCGACGGCTCGACCAGCGCGGGGTCCCACGACAGGGCCCACTCCTCGCCCGCTCGGGTCAGCTCGGCGGTGGTCTCGTAGGTCCAGGTCTCGCCGCCGACCTGCCAGGTCCAGGTCAGCGGCGCGCTCGCGGAGTCGTCCTCCACCTCGGGCTCGCCCGCCTCCACGGTGACGGGAAGGTCGCCCATGCCCTCGAGGATCGCGCTCAGCTGGTCGTCGGCGTCGGAGTCCTCAGCCGCGATCAGCACGTTCGGGAGGCTGCGCTTGGTCAGCGACGCCGCGAGTGTGTCGGCGAGGTCCGCGGCCTCGTCGGCTGACGAGGATCCCGAGCAGCCCGAGGCGAGCAGGCCCAGGGCCACCACGGCCGTCGTCGAGAGGCGGACACGGTTCCACGAGTTGCGCACCCGAGGAGCCTGCCACAGGACGGGGACGGTCGGCTCAGCTCTTGCCGAACAGGCGGCTCAGCAGGCCGCCGGAGCCGCGCTGGGCCTTGACCTCGGCCTTGGAGTGGCCCGGGCAGCGCTGCGACTTCGGTACGCCGGCCAGGACCTGGTCGACGTGCATCCCGCAGCCGGCCCAGCCGGTCTTTCCGCAGGTACGGCAGGTGATCGCTCGGCACATGGTGGTTCTCCTTCGATGAGGGGTGGGTGAGGGTCGGTCAGTCGTGCGAGAAGCGGACGGCGGGCAGCAGGCGGGTCAGCCAGGCGGGCGACCACCAGGCGGCGGCACCGGTCAGCCGCAGCATCACCGGAAGCAGCACCAGGCGGACCAGGAAGGCGTCGAGCAGCACCGCGACGCCGAGCACGATGCCCATCTCCTTGGGCGGCAGCGGGCCGGACAGGGCGAAGGTGAAGAACACCGCGACCATCACCGCTCCCGCGGCGAAGATCACCCGGCCGGAGTGGGCCAGCGAGCCGACCATGGCCTCCTTCGCGTCACCGGACTTCTCCCAGTGCTCCTTGGCCGAGGCCAGCAGGAACACGGTGTAGTCCATCGCGATCGCGAAGATCATCGCGAAGAAGAACACCGGTGCCCAGGCGTCCAGGAAGCCCTGGCTCTCGAATCCGAGGAGCCCCGATCCGTGCCCGTCCTGGAAGACCAGCCGGGCCACGCCGAAGGCGGCGGCCGTGGAGAGCAGGCTGACGAGCGTGCCGAGCAGGGAGATCAGCGGGGCCTGCAGCGCGAAGAGCAGCAGCGCGAAGCCCAGCGCCAGGACCACCCCGATGACCACCGGGGTGGACTCGTCGAGCTGGCTCTTGAGGTCGAGGTTCTCCACCGGGGCGCCGCCCACCAGGGCGGAGCCGGGGAGCTCGGCGCGGAGCCGGTCGACGGTGTCGGCGAGCTCGGGGTCCGAGGGGTCGACCGTGGGCACGGCCTGGATCAGGACCCAGTCGCTGCCGTCCGCCGCAGGAGCGGCCGGCATCGCCGCGGCGATCCCCTGGTCGCGCTCCAGCACGCCGGCGGCGGCGTCGGCGTCGGCGGCGTCGGCCACGATCGTCAGGGTGCCGGGGGCGCCGTCGCCGAACGCCTTCTGGACCTGGTCGTAGCCGACGCGGGCGCTCGCGTCCTCGGGCAGCACCTTGATGGAGGGCATCGCGGTCTTCAGGCCGATCACCGGCGCGGCCAGCGCGAGCAGCACGATCAGCGAGCCCAGGCCCCAGGCGACCGGGTGCTTCCACAGCCGCTCACCCCAGGCGGCGAACCTCGGCGAGCGGTGCTGCTCGGGCCGCGCCCACCGCAGCGCGCCCTTGTTGATCCGGTGATCGAGGCTGAAGAGCACCAGCGGGAGCAGGGTCAGCGTGGCGGCCAGCACGAAGACCACCGAGAGCATGATGCCGCCGGCCATCGAGCGGAACGACGGCGAGGGCACGATCATCACCGCGGACAGGGAGATCAGCACCGTCGCACCGGAGAGCAGGACGGCCTTGCCGGCGGTGTCCATCGTCTCCGCGATCGCCTGTCGGGCGTTCGCGTGATGGGCCTTGCGGGCCGCCCGGAAGCGGACGACGAGGAACAGGGCGTAGTCGATGCCCAGGGCGAGGGCGAACATCATCGCGAAGTTCATCGCCCAGATCGACACCGGCACGAGTTCGTTGATCAGCACCAGCGACCCGGCCGAGGCGACCAGGCCGGCCAGCGTCAGGATCAGGGGCAGGCCGGCCGCGACCAGGGCGCCGAACGCCAGCACCAGGATGGCCAGGGTCACCGGCCAGGACACCATCTCGGACTTGAGCATCGCCTCGAGGTTGGCCTCGTTGAAGTCCGACCAGAGCAGCGAGGCTCCCGTCGGGTTGACCTGGATGTCGCTGCGCGAGAGCTCCTCGAGCGGGCCCTTGAGATCGTTGGCGACCCGGACCATCTCGTTCGGGTCCGCCCCCGCGCCGGCCAGCAGGATCGCGGTGCTGCCGTCCGGGCTGAGGGTGGCTCCGGCCATCGGCTGGACGATCTCCGCGATCCGGGAGTCCGCGTCGAGCATCTCGGTGGCCTCGGTGAGGACCTCGGCGCCCGCGCCCTCGGTGACCGAGCCGTCCGGGTCGTGCACGACGACCTGGATGGCCGAGCTGGCGTTGCCGCCGAAGCGCTCCTGGGCCAGCTCGCGGGCCGCGACCGACTCCGATCCGTCCGCCTGCCAGCCGGCACCGGACAGGTTGCGCTCCACCTGGGGGGCGAAGACCCCCAGGCCGACGATCACGATCAGCCAGGCGACGGCGGTGAGCCTGCGGTGCTCGGTGACCCACAGCCCGACCCGGCCGAGGGGACCGGGGCGAGGTGTCGGGGAGCCGACGGCGGGATCGCGGGGTGGGGTGGGGTGGATGTCCGTCGTGGACATGGCGGATCTCTTTCTGCTGGGCGGGGGGGAGCGTGGGAAGAGGGCGGGGGACGCGCGTCAGAGGAGCGCGGGCAGCGCCCGGGCCGCGGTGTAGAGCGCGACGAGAAGCACCATCACGGTGAAGGCGCCGGCCAGGCGCCGGGTGTCGGTGCGCGCGGCGAGGCGGGCCCCGAGGAAGCCGCCGACGGCGGAGGCCGCGGTCAGCGCCAGCACCAGGTCCCAGTCCGGGGAGACCCCGGAGCCGGTGCGGACCGCGAGCGCGGCGGCGGTGGTCAGGGTGATCACCACGAGCGAGGTGCCCGCGGCGTAGCGCATCGGCAGCGCGAGCACCAGGACCAGGGCGGGTACGACGAGGAAGCCGCCGCCCACCCCGAGGAACCCGGTCAGCACGCCGACGGCCGTGGCGGTGAGCAGCACCGCGGCGGCGCGCCGGCAGTGGCACACGAACGTGGGGCGCAGGCCGATGATCGGCTCGTCGGCACCGGGCCGCTGGCCGTCGCCCGAGGGGTCCGTGTTGCGCAGCTGGCGGATCGCCATCAGCGCGCCGACGAAGAGCATCAGCACCGCGAACGCCGCGAGCAGCACGTCATCGGCGACCAGTGCTGAGGCGCGGGCGCCGATCACGGCGCCGCCGATCGCGAGCACGCCGAAGGCGACTCCCCGGCCGAGCAAGACGTTGCCGGCGCGGTGGGCGGTGGCGGCGCCGATCAGCGAGGTCACCCCGACGACGACCAGCGAGCCGGTGGTGGCCTGGGCCGCGCTCTGGTCGAGCGCGTAGACCAGGACCGGGACGGCGAGGATCGAGCCGCCGCCGCCGAGGGCCCCGAGGCTGAGACCGATCAGGGCCCCGGCGAGCAGGGCGACGACGAGCAGGGTCACCCGTCCGCCTCGGGGCCGGTCAGGTGCAGGCCCGCCTGGCGTGCCTCGTCGAAGGAGTCGTCGACGGCGACCACGTCGCGGCCCGCCGCGTCGAGCAGCGAGGCGGCGATGGAGGCGCGGTAGCCCCCGGCGCAGTGCACCCACACCTCGCCGCCCGGCACCTCGCCGAGACGGTGCGGGAGCTCGTGGAGGGCGATGCTGACCGCGCCCGTGAGGTGCGCCGCGGCGTGCTCGTCGGTGCGCCGCACGTCCAGGACCACGATCGCGCGGTGGTGCAGCACCTGAGCCAGGTCGGCGAAGGTGGCGGTGGGGAAGCTGGCCAGCGGCGCGCGGGTCCAGTCCTCGGGCCGGCCGGTGGCGTGCGCGGCGGGCCGGTCGATGCCGATGCGGACCAGCTCGCGCTGCGCCTGGGCGACCGCCTCGGGCGTCTCGCCGAGCAGCGTCACCGGGGTGCCCCAGGTGATCAGCCAGCCGAGGTACGTCGCCAGGGCGCCGTCGAGGCCGAAGTTCAGGGTGCCCGGCACGTGCCCGGCGGCGAACGCCGTCCGGTTGCGCAGGTCGACGACCCACTCGCCGGCCTCGATCCGCCGGCGCAGCTCGTCGGCGTCGGCCAGCGACGGGGGGCTGAGGTCCGGCTCGGCGGGTCCGGCGGAGTTCGCCGGCGCCATCTGGGCGTAGTACGCCGGCCAGGCGCCGAGCCCGGCGAGCAGCTCGCGGACGTAGGTCTCCTCGTCCTGGGTGAGCGCCGGGTTGGCGCTCTTCTCCCGGCCGATCGTGGACTCGGTGGCCGCGGACTGGGTGGCCGAGCAGAACGAGCCGAAGCCGTGGGTCGGGAAGAGGTCCGCGCGATCGGGCAGCAGGTCGACCAGCCGGTGCGCCGAGGCGTGCTGGTGGCGGACCAGGGTGTCGGTGTGGTCGGGGCCGAGCAGGTCGGGCCGGCCGGTGGCGCCGTAGAGCAGCGACCCGCCCGAGAAGACTCCCACCGCCTGCTCCAGCGACCCGTCGGCGTCGCTGAGCGCGTAGGAGAGGTGCGTGAAGGTGTGGCCCGGCGTGGCCAGGGCCGTCACTCGCATCCTCGTGCCCACCCGCACGACGTCATGGTCGCGGATCGGGGTCCGCTCGAAGGTGACCGGGTCCTCGGCGTTGACGTGGTAGCGCGCGCCGGTGCGCCGGGCCAGGGCGAGTCCTCCGGTCACGTAGTCGTTGTGGATGTGGGTCTCGAAGACGTCGCTCAACCGCACCCCGTGCTCCTCGAGCAGCGCGAGGACGCGGTCGATGTCGCGCTGCGGGTCGACCACGAAGGCGACCTCGCCGTCGTGGACGAGGTAGCTGCGGTCACCGAGCGTCGGGGTGTCGATCGTCAGGACCGTCAGGTCGCGGTGCGCCGGCGTCGAGGTGGGGTGACTCATGCCGTGCCTTCGTCGATCGGGTGGCCGGCGCGTGCCCAGCCCTGGGTGCCGCCGCTGACCGACCAGGCGTCGTAGCCGGCGGCGCGCAGCAGGTCGGTCATCGGCCGGGAGCGGTTGCCCGACGCGCAGACCACGAAGATCGGCCTCTCGCGAGGCAGTTGCGCCATCCGGTCGGCCAGTTGGCCCATCGGGATCGGCAGCGCGCCCCGGACGTGTCCCGCGGCGTACTCGGCGGGCTCGCGCACGTCGACGACCATGCCGTCGGGGAGGCGGGCGGCGAGCTGCTCGACGGTGATCTCGGGTGTCGTGTCGGTCATGTCGGGGGGTTCCTTCCGGGAGGGGATCCGGGTGTAGCCAATACCCTAGGGGGTATGGTGGCGGCAAGGCAAAACACCCCAGGGGGTATCCTTTTCCTCCTGCGGTGTGCGACACCGCCGCGGACCCGACCCCCGACCACGAGGAGAAGTGATGGAGCTCGACCCCGACGAGATGGGCCCGGTCATCAACCGGATCAAGCGCGCGCAGGGCCAGCTCGCCGGCGTGCTGCGGATGCTGGAGGAGGGCCGCGACTGCGAGAACGTGGTCACCCAACTGGCTGCGGTCTCCAAGGCGCTCGACCGGGCCGGCTTCGCGATCGTCGCCCAGGGCCTGCAGCAGTGCCTGACCACCGGTGACGGGATCGACGGCGTCGACGTGAAGAAGATGGAGAAGCTCTTCCTCTCCCTCGCCTGAAAGCGGCCGAGTCGGCGCAACTTCGCGTCGTACGGCGGTCGAGTCGGCGTGAGCTCGCGTCGTACGGCGGTCGAGTCGGCGCAACTTCGCGAGCCCCCGGGGGTGTCCGCGCCCGGTCCTAGGCTGACCGGGTGACCTCCTCTCCCGTCCCGCTGCAGCTGCCCGAGCCCGACGCCACCCACGACTGGCTCGAGGCGCGCACCCGCGCCGGACTGGATGCGGCGCGCGCGCTGGTCGACCGGCTGCGCGCCGAGTCGCCGGCCGGCGCCCTCGAGGTGCTGCGGACCTGGGACGAGGCGACCCGCCACCTCAGCAATGTCGCGGCGATGGGCTCCCTGTTCAGCAACGTGCACCCGCTCGAGCCGGTCCGCGACCGCGCCGAGCAGGCCGAGCAGGAGGTCGACCGGCTGCACACCGAGCTGGGTCTCGACCGGAGGCTGCACGACGTCTTCGCCGCGCTGGACCCGGCCGAGCTGGAGCGCGAGGACCCGTCGGGACAGGCCTCCCGCCTGCTGGCCAAGACCCTCGACGACTTCCGGCGCGCCGGCGTCGACCGCGACGCGGCGACCCGGGCCCGGATCACCGAGGTCAACCAGCGGCTCACCGAGCTGGGCCAGCAGTTCGGCAAGGCGATCCGCGACGACGTGCGCACGGTCCGGGTCCGCGCCGAGCTGCTCGCCGCGATGCCGCACGACTGGCTCCAGGCTCACCCGGTGGACGCCGACGGCCTGGTCGCGGTCACCACCGACTACCCCGACGCGATCCCGGTGCGCACCTTCTGCACCGATGCCGGGGTGCGTCGCGAGCTGACCACGCAGTTCCTCAACCGCGGCTGGCCGGTGACCGAGCCGCTGCTGCGCGAGATGTTCGCGCTGCGCCAGGAGCGCGCCGAGCTCGTCGGCTACCCCGACTGGGCCGACTTCGACGCGGCGGTGAAGATGATCGGCTCCGGGGCCGCGATCCCCGCCTTCGTCGACCGGATCGCGGATGCCGCACTGGCCCCCGCCGAGCGCGATCTGGAGATCCTGCTCGATCGGCTGCGCCGCGACCGTCCCGACGCCACCGGCATCGACGCCGCCGACCTGGCCTTCTACGAGGAGGCGGTACGCCGGGAGCAGCTCGATGTGGACGCCCGGCTGGTACGCACCCACTTCGCCTTTGACAAGGTCCGCCAAGGTCTCCTCGACGTGACCGGTCGGCTCTTCGGCCTGCGTTACGAGCCGGTCCCCGGAGCGCTCACCTGGCACGCCGACGTCGCGACGTACGACGTCTTCGCGACCGATCCGGCGCTGGCTCAGCCGCAGGTTCGGCTGGGCCGCATCCACCTCGACCTCCACCCGCGGGCGGGCAAGTACAAGCACGCCGCGCAGTTCTCGCTGACCGACGGCCTGGCCGGTCGCCAGCTCCCCGAGGGCGTGCTCGTCTGCAACTTCTCGCGCGACCTGATGGAGCACGACCAGGTGGTCACGCTGTTCCACGAGTTCGGCCATCTCCTCCATCACGTGCTCGCCGGGCGCGCCGCCTGGACCCGGTTCTCGGGTGTCGCCACCGAGTGGGACTTCGTCGAGGCGCCCAGCCAGATGCTCGAGGAGTGGGCCTGGGACGCCGAGATCCTGCGCAGCTTCGCCACCGACGCCCAGGGGGCGCCCATCCCCGCCGACCTGGTCGAGCGGATGCGGCGCGCCGACGACTTCGGCAAGGGCTACCACGCTCGGACCCAGACATTTTATGCGGCGATGTCCTACTGGTTCCACCAGGACCGGCCCGACGACCTGACCGCCGCGATGCGTGCGCTGCAGGAGCGCTACTCGCTGCTCGGCTGGATCGAGGGCACGCACATGTTCGCCAGCTTCGGCCACCTCGGCGGCTACTCCTCGGGCTACTACACCTACGCGTGGTCGCAGGTGATCGCCAAGGACCTGTTCGCCGCGTTCGATCCCGACGACCTGTTCGCCCCGGAGGTGGCGGCCCGGTACCGCGACCGGGTGCTGGTGCCGGGCGGCAGTCGCGACGCCGCGGACCTGGTCGAGGACTTCCTGGGCCGGCCCTACACGTTCGAGCCCTACGCCGCCTGGCTGGCCCGGTAGCCGCCCGCCCCGGGAGCCTTGTCTCGGTCGATACTCCGGCGTATTGTCGCGATATATCGTTCGTATCCGACAGGAGGAGAACCGATGACGCACGGATTCGACGCACACGGGGCCCAGGGCCCCGAGGAGCAGGCGGCGCCGTACGGCGAGAACCGGCCAGGCGACCGTCGACGGGCAGGCGCTCGGGGTCCCGGCGGCGGCCATGGCGGCGGGCACGGCGGCGGCCATGGCGGCGGGCACGGCGGCGGCCACGGCGGCGGACGAGGCCGGCCCGAGTGGGGGCCGGGTCGCCAGGCGCCGCCGTGGGTGGCGGGGCTGCTCGGCTTCGATCGCGGGGAGCGCCGCCGCGGACCGCGGGTGCGGCGCGGTGACGTCCGCTCCGCGATCCTGGACATCCTGCGCGGCGCGCAGGAGGGTGAGCCGGTCAACGGCTACCAGGTCATCCAGCAGATCGCCGAGCGGACCCACGACGCCTGGCGGCCGAGCCCCGGATCGGTCTACCCGACCATCCAGCAGTTGCAGGACGAGGGACTCGTGGTCGAGGACTCCAGCCGCGGGCGTCGCGCGCTGCGGCTGACCGAGGCGGGCGTCGCCCATGTCGAGGAGCACGCCGAGGAGCTGGCCGCGGTCTGGGCGCCGTTCACCGGCAGCGCAGGCGAGGACGTGGCCGACGACCTGGATCTCAAGCCCGAGATCGGACAGCTGATGAGCGCGGTGTGGCAGGTGGTGACCACCGGATCCTCGGCGCAGCGACGCGCCGCCGCCGAGCTGCTCGTCGAGACCCGGCGCCGGCTCTACGGCATCCTGGCCGAGGACGATGTCGAGCCCGAGGAGGGCTGAGCCCCGAGGCGCGAGACCCAGCCCGGCGGCCCGGACCGCGCCGTAGCATCGGCGCGGTGACCACCCCCTCGTTCGACCTCGACCAGGACCACCTCGACCTGCGGGCGTGGGTGCACGCCTTCGCCCGCGACGTGGTGCGCCCGGCCGCCGCGGAGTGGGACGAGCGCGAGGAGTTCCCCTGGCCGGTGCTGGAGGAGGCCGCCAAGATCGGGCTCTACTCCCTGGACTTCTTCGCCACCCAGAGCTTCGACGAGACCGGCCTCGGCATCCCGGTCACGATGGAGGAGCTGTTCTGGGGCGACGCCGGCATCGGCCTGTCCATCGTCGGTACGACGCTCGCGGCCGCCGCGGTCAGCGCCAACGGCACCCCCGAGCAGGTCGGGGAGTGGGTGCCGCAGATGTTCGGCGAGCCGGGCGACCTCAAGCTCGCGGCGTTCTGCTCCTCCGAGCCCGACGCCGGCTCCGACGTGGGCGCGATGCGCACCCGCGCGACCTACGACGAGGCCAGCGACGAGTGGGTCCTCAACGGCACCAAGACCTGGGCGACGAACGGCGGGCTCGCCGACGTGCACGTGGTGACCTGCGTGGTCGACCCCGAGCTGCGCACCCGCGGCCAGGCCAGCTTCGTCGTGCCCCCGGGCACCAAGGGGCTCAGCCAGGGGCAGAAGTTCCACAAGCACGGCATCCGCGCCTCGCACACCGCCGAGGTGGTGCTCGACAATGTGCGGGTGCCCGGCCGCTGCCTGCTCGGCGGCAAGGACAAGCTGGACGCCCGGCTGACCAAGGCCCGCTCCGGGACGTCTGGCTCCGGGCGCGCCAACGCCTCGATGGCGACGTTCGAGCGGACCCGGCCGGCGGTCGGCGCGCAGGCGATCGGCATCGCCCGCGCCGCCTACGAGGTGGCGCTGGACTATGCCAAGACCCGGGAGCAGTTCGGCAAGGCGATCATCGAGAACCAGGCGATCGCCTTCGCCCTGGCCGACATGGCCACCTCGATCGAGGCCTCCCGGCTGCTCGTCTGGCGGGCGGCGTGGATGGCGCGCACCGGCAAGCAGTTCACCGCCGCGGAAGGGTCGATGTCCAAGCTGCACGCCGGCGAGACGGCGGTGAAGGTGACCGGCCAGGCGATGCAGATCCTCGGCGGCAACGGCTACACCCGCGAGTACCCGGTCGAGCGGATGGCGCGCGACGCCCGGATCTACACGATCTTCGAGGGCACCTCCGAGATCCAGCGCCTGGTCATCGCGCGCGCGATCTCGGGGGCCCCGATCCGGTGAGCGCCGGCCCGGCGCGCGGCCGGAGCCGCTTCGACGGCTTCATCGCCGGCGCCGGCAGCAGCAGCGGCGTGCGCCTGGTCGTCGGGCACTGGCCGAGCACCCCGTTCGGGCCGTTCTCGGACGTGATGGTGGAGACCGCGCACGGGCACCGGCTGCTGCTCGCGCCGAGCACCGAGGTGCGCGACTTCGTCGCCGGAACCTACGCGTTCGACGAGACCCGGGTGGAGCCGGTGCAGGTCGCCGTCGGCGACGCCCGCTGGCAGGTGCGCTCACCCTCGCTGACCCTGGACCTGGAGGTGGGCCGGCGAACCGCCCTGGGCCGGCTGCTGCGCGCCGTACCGCGTGGACTCGCGGCGAGCCCGCTGTTCTGCACGCTCACCGACCCGGTGGCCCGGGTGGTGCTCAGCGGCGTGCGCACCCGCGGCACCGCCCTGGCCGGGCGCCGCGAGTGGTACGGCGCGACCGACGCTCGCGCGCTCACCGCGCTGCGCGGCAGCCTGGACGGGGTGGCCCTGGGCGAGCTGGCGCCGGTCGACCCGCCGTGTCGCTTCGGCTTCTCCTCCACCCCGCGCCGACCCAGCGTCACCACGGTCGTCACCACCGTCGACGACCTGCTCTGAGCCGGGGCGCACATGCGGCGGCGCCGGCCTCCGGATCTGCGAGATCCGGGGGCCGGCGCCGGGCGGAGGGTCAGGCGCTCTTGATCGCCGAGACGTCGAACTCGAGCTTGACCTTCTCGGAGACGAGGACGCCGCCGGTCTCGAGCGCGGCGTTCCAGGTCAGGCCCCAGTCCTTGCGGTTGACCGCCAGGCCGCCCTCGAAGCCCACCCGGATGTTGCCGAAGGGGTCCTTCGCCGAGCCGGTCTGCTCGAAGACGATCGTGACGGGCTTGGTCACGTCCTTGATGCTCAGGTCGCCGGTGACGGCCCAGTCGTCACCGTCGCGCTCGACCGAGGTCGAGGTGAAGGTGATCGAGGGGTAGGTCTCGGCGTCGAAGAAGTCCGCGGAGACGAGGTGGCCGTCGCGGTCCGCGACCCCGGTGTCCACCGAGGAGACGTCGATGGTGAGGGTGACCGACGAGGCCGACGGGTCGGCGGCGTCGAGGTGGGCGGCTCCCTCGAACTGCTTGAACGACCCGCGCACCGTGGTGACCATCGCGTGGCGCGCCGAGAAGCCCAGGCGGGTGTGGGTGGGGTCGATGGCGTAGTCGCCGGTGAGGTCGCTGATCGCCGTGGTGCCGGGCTCGAAGGCGGCCTCGGTGGTGACCTGGTCGGACTTGCGGCTGAAGATGCTCACGTTCTCTCCTGATGATTGAAGTTTGAACTACTGGCGTGTTGGTCTGAACGCAGGTGGCGTGCAGAACATTCCTGGCTAGGGGACAAACTCTGGAGCGCCGTTTCCTGCCCGATTTCGGGCAGGAATTTGATCTTTGCCGGGTGAGGGCGCATCGTCGGCGATGTGCCTGCCTCGCGTGCCCCGTCGGCTCTGGTGGCGCACGTCGTCGCGACCACCGGGCTCGAGGCCGCCGAGGCTGCCCGGGTGGTCGAGGACGTCGTCGCGTTCTACGCCGAGCCCGTCGAGGAGCTCGTCCGGCGCAGGCACGCCCACCTGAAGACCTTCGGGGCGCGGAACGACGAGATCTTCGCCCAGATCGCCGAAGAGCTGTCCCGGCGAGTGGTGGCACCGCCACCGCTGACCCAGCGCCAGCTGCGGCGCATCGTGTACGGCTGACCTACCTCTCAAGGAGACACTGCATGTGCGGAATCGTCGGCTACATCGGGACCCAGCAGGCCGCCCCCCTGGTCATCGAGGGCCTGGCCCGTCTTGAGCACAGGGGCTACGACTCCGCCGGAGTCGCGGTCCTCGCCGCGTCCGGGGTGCGCGTCGCCAAGCGCGCCGGACGGGTCCGCGACCTGGCCGACGCCCTCCCCAAGCGCTTCAGCGGCGGGATCGGGATCGGTCACACCCGCTGGGCCACCCACGGCCCGGCCACCGACGCCAACGCCCACCCGCACACCGACGCCAAGGGCGACGTCGCGGTCGTGCACAACGGCATCATCGACAACGCCGGGGCCCTGCGCCGCCAGCTGGCCGAGGACGGGGTCGACCTGGTCTCCGACACCGACACCGAGGTGCTGGCCCACCTGGTGGCGCGCTCGAGCGCCGAGACCCTCGAGGGCCGGGTGCGCGACGCGCTGGCCGTGGTGGACGGCACCTACGGCATCGCCGTGGTCCACGCGGACTTCCCCGACCGGATCGTGGTGGCCCGCTACGGCAGCCCGCTGATCATCGGCGTCGGCGACAAGGAGATGTACGTCGCCTCCGACCTGGCCGCGCTGGTGCGCTACACCACCACCGTGGCCCACCTCGACGACGGCGAGATGGCCACGGTCACCGCCAGCGGGTTCACGACCTTCCGCAGCGACCTGAGCTCCACCGGCAAGACGGCCACCACGCTCGACATCGACCCGGCCGCCTACGAGGCCGGCGAGCACGCGTCGTACATGCGCAAGGAGATCCAGGAGCAGGTCAGCACGGCCGAGCGGATGCTGCGCGGGCGACTCGTCGAGCGCTTCGGCACCGCACACCTGGGCGGGCTGAACATGGACGTGCGCGAGACCCGGGCGATCAGCCGGGTCAAGATCCTGGGCTGCGGATCGGCCTACTACGTCGGACAGATGGGCGCCTCGCTGCTCGAGGAGCTGGCCCGGATCCCCGCCGACGCCGAGGCCGCCAGCGAGTTCCGCTACCGCAACCCGGTGATCGAGCCCGACACCCTCTACGTCGCGGTGAGCCAGTCCGGCGAGACCGTGGACACCCTCCTCGCCGTGCAGGAGATCCAGCGCAAGGGCGGGCGGGTGATCGGCCTGGTCAACGTGGTCGGCAGCGCGATCGCGCGCCAGTGCGACGGCGGCATCTACCTGCACGCCGGGCCCGAGGTCGCGGTCGCCTCGACCAAGGCGCTCACCAACATGTTCCTCGGCTTCGCGCTGCTCGCCCTGCAGCTGGGGCGGGTCCGCGACCTCTCGATCGCCGACGGTCAGCGGCTGATCGCCGGCCTGGAGCGGATCCCCGCCCAGATCGAGGAGATCCTCGCCGGCGAGGAGGCGCTGGTGCCGATCGCCCAGCGGCTGGCCGAGGCCGAGAGCCTGTTCTTCGTGGGCCGGGTCCGGGGCTTCCCGGTGGCCCGGGAGGGCGCGCAGAAGTTCAAGGAGATCTCCTACCGCCACGCCGAGGCCTACCCGACCTCCGAGCTCAAGCACGGCCCGCTGGCGCTGATCGCCCCCACCCTCCCGACGGTCGCGGTGGTGCCCGCCGACGAGCTCGTCGAGCGCAACGTGGCGGCGCTCCACGAGATCGCCGCGCGCGGCGGCCCGCTGGTCGTGGTGACCCACCCCGGCGTCGACCTCGGCGACCTCGACGTCGCGCGCATCGACGTACCGCGCAGCGAGCCGGAGCTCGACCCGATCCTGCTCACCATCCCGCTGCAGCTGCTCGCTTACCACGCGGCGCTGCACCTGGGCCACGACATCGACAAGCCGCGCAACCTGGCCAAGTCGGTCACGGTCGAGTAGGTGGCCGACCGGCCGCGACGATCGCCGCTGAGCACCCCCGGCACGCGCCACGAGGGCTGACCCCGGACGGTGCCGGAGTCAGCCCTCGTGGGTGGTGCAGCGTCAGGTGAGGACGGGCCTCAGCGGACGATCCGCAACGTGAGCACCTTGCTCGAGCTGCGGGTCGACGTGTCGCCGCGGTAGGTCAGCTTCACCTTCTTGAGGCCGGCCTTGTGGAACCTCGGGAGCAGGATGCTCACGCGGCCGTTGACCAGCTTGGCGGTGATGCGGGGCTTGCCGGGCAGGGTCACCCGCACCACGCCCGTGGGCCGACCCGACGCCGAGCGGACGACGAGGCGGAGCCTGGCCCGCTTGCCGACCTTGACCTTGCCCTGGGGCTTCACCACCGAGATCGAGGAGGCCGCCTTCCCGGGCTGGGGGGTGGCGGGCGGCGAGGTCGGCGGCGCGGTGGGGGGCGCGGCCTCCGCCAGTGCGGACACCGCGACGGAGTCGGTGAACACAGCGGCGTTGCGGGCGGCGTCCTTGGCCAGCGCCAGCACGGTCACGGTCTCCATCGGCCCGGTGTCTCCGCGGTACTGGTAGCGGTCCATCGTCACGACCGCCCGGTAGGTCCCGGGCTGGTCGGTCTCGGCGAGAGTCAGCTCGTCGCCGTTCACGGTGAGCCAGAGGTTCTCGGCCGCGATGTCGCCGTCGGTGGTGAGGGTGATCGCCAGACGGGGGCTCGGCCCGGTCCAGCCGAGCTTCGCCACGTCCACGTCGAGCTCGGGCGCCGTGACGTCGGTCCGGTTCTCGGGTCGCTGTGCGGCGTCCGCGACGAGGGTGACCACGTCCTGGCTCAGCGCGGGCGTGCGCGGTGCCGGCTCCCGGTACTGCGTCGCCTGCTCGTAGTCGTAGGCGATGGAGAGCAGGTCGTTGTCGGTGTACGGCATGCCCGCGAAGGTGACGTTCATCGGCATGTCGATGTCGGCCAGTTGCCCCATCGGCACCGACACGCTCGGCAGACCGAAGATCCGCATGACGTGGTCGGTCGCGGATCGCCCGACGCCGTAGGCATGGGCGGCGGCGTTCGAGGCGACGTTCACGTCGGCGTTCGCCTTTCCGATGTCGGCCGCTGCGGGGAACGCCAGGAGGTCCAGGTCGTTCGCCTCGAGCCAGGCGTCGAAGTCCTCCTCGCGCGTGCGGTCCCAGCCCGCGACCGCCTCGGCCAGCCCCTCGACGGCGAAGAGGTCGTCGGGCATCCGGGTCTTGATCGCCTCGATGCGGTTGGCGTACGACCGCGTCGTGGCGTCCGGGTCGGCCGGGAGGCGGCTCGGGTAGGGGAACACGGTGGCCGGGTCGACGTTCGCCCACGACGGGTAGGCGCTGTCCTGGTTGGACTTCAGGAACTTCTCCATCCAGAAGGAGGCGTAGTCACCGGTCTCCAGGCTCTTCCAGGCCGTGGGCACGTAGCCCCGCGTGTACATGCTCTCGGCGCCCGCGCGGTCCTCGAAGTAGTTCTCGACGAGGGGGAAGTCCACCTCGACGACCTCGGCACCCTGGGCGCGGAGGTCGTCGGCGGTGCGCTCCCACAGGTCGATCACCGACTGGCGGGTCGCGATCGGGGTCTTGGTCTCGGTGTCCTTGTTGAGGTACATCCGGGGGACGCCGATCCGCTTGCCCGCGAGCGCGTCGGTGTCCTTGAGGTCGAGGAACGACTCGGGACGGACGTCCTCGACGTCGGGAAGGTCGACGAACGGCTGGGTGAGCCAGAAGTCGCCCTCGGGCGTGGTGTCCTCCTGGGCCAGCACGTCCAGCACCGTCAGCGTGTCCTCGACGGTGCGCGTGTGCGGCACGACGACGTCGCGGGTCGGCCACAGCGGCGAGTTGCCCCGGATGGAGATCATCCCGCGCGAAGGCGTGTAGGCGATCAGGCCGTTGTTCGAGGCCGGCGATCGACCCGAGGAGACCGTCTCCTCGCCCATCCCGAAGGTGGCGAGGTTGGCAGCCGTCGACGTCCCGGAGCCGTTCGAGGAGCCCGAGCCCCAGGCGGCCGTGAGGAAGCGGGGGTTGTACGGGCTCTCGGCCCGGCCGTACACGCCGCGCTGCATGCCGCCGTTGGCGATCGGCGGCATGTTCGTCTTGCCGATCAGCAGGCCACCGGACTCGCGGATCGCCTGGACCGAGAACGCGTCCTCGTTGGCGACCAGGTTCTTGAACGCCGGGGAGCCCGATGCCACGGTCAGGCCCTTGACCTTGTAGCTGTCCTTCACCGTGAAGGGGATGCCGTGGAGCGGGCCCAGGATGGTGCCCTCGGCCCGGAGCTTGTCCATCCGGGCCGCCTCGGCGAGCACCTCCTCGTTCTTCACCACCACCGAGTTCAAGGTGATGCCGCCATGGTCGTAGGCCGCGATGCGGTTGAGGTACATCGCGGTGAGCTCGACGCTGGTGAGCGTGCCCGAGTCCAGGGCCGCGGTGATCTCGGCGATCGTCGCCTCGTTGACGTCGAAGACGTCGACGGCGGCGGTTGCAGCGGCAGGAACGGTCGCGGCCTGGGTCGCCGGAACCCCGGCCAGGACGGCGAGCCCCAGGCTGAGGACCGCTCCGGTTGCCAGGAGACGGTGGTGGATCCGTCCGGGCTTGCCCGACGGGCTTGGTGCTTTCTTCACAGACTCTCCTCTTGTGGGCAGCCAGTCCCCTGCACGCGCCCGATGTGCGCCGCTCTGACTGACACGTGTACGCAAGATGAGCTACGCCGTCGGCACTTCGGTGTCGCCCGTGATTCGGCAGCGTGAACGCGGCACCCGCCCGGTAACGAAGAGGCTGTCCTGGCCACGTCGCACGGTCGGGCGGGCGTCGGACCCGGCGTGACCGGCGTCGCGTCCCCACGAATCGGTGGCGTGGCGGGGCCGCGATACCCTGGGGTCCTATGAGCGACGCGGAGCAGCAGGCGAACCCCGACCAGAACGACCTCGGACCGACCACCACCGAGGAGGCGGCCGCACAGCCGGTGGCCGCAGAGCCGGTGGCCGCAGAGCCGGTGGCGGACCAGGGTCCCACCTTCGCCGACCTCGGTCTGGGCGAGAAGATCCTCAAGGTGCTGGCCGACGTCGGCTACGAGACGCCCTCGCCGATCCAGGCGGCGACGATCCCGCCGCTGCTCGCGGGCCGCGACGTGGTCGGCCTGGCCCAGACCGGCACCGGGAAGACGGCGGCGTTCGCCCTGCCGATCCTGTCCCAGCTCGACGTCAAGCAGAAGTCCGTCCAGGCGCTGGTGCTCGCGCCGACGCGCGAGCTGGCGCTGCAGGTCTGCGAGGCGTTCGAGAAGTACGCCGCGCACACCAAGGGCGTGCACGTGCTCCCCGTCTACGGCGGCCAGGGGTACGGCGTGCAGCTCAGCGCGCTGCGCCGCGGCGTGCACATCGTCGTGGGCACCCCCGGTCGGATCATGGACCACCTCGACAAGGGCACGCTCGACCTGACCGAGCTGCGCTTCCTGGTCCTCGACGAGGCCGACGAGATGCTCAACATGGGCTTCGCCGAGGACGTCGAGACGATCCTCGCCGACACCCCCGACACCAAGCAGGTCGCGCTCTTCTCCGCGACGATGCCGGCGCAGATCCGCCGCATCTCCAAGAAGTACCTCAACGACCCCGCCGAGATCACGGTCAAGAACAAGACCGCGACCGCCGCGAACATCACCCAGCGCTACCTGATGGTGTCCTACCCCCAGAAGGTCGACGCGCTGACCCGCATCCTCGAGGTCGAGAACTTCGAGGGGATGATCATCTTCGTGCGCACCAAGCACGAGACCGAGTCGCTGGCCGAGCGGCTGCGTGCGCGCGGCTTCTCAGCCACCGCGATCAACGGCGACGTAGCCCAGGCCGTGCGCGAGCGCACGGTCAACCAGCTCAAGGCCGGCAAGCTCGACATCCTGGTCGCCACCGACGTCGCGGCCCGCGGCCTCGACGTCGAGCGGATCAGCCACGTCGTCAACTACGACATCCCCACCGACACCGAGTCCTACGTCCACCGCATCGGCCGCACCGGCCGCGCGGGGCGCAAGGGCGACGCGATCTCGTTCATCACCCCGCGTGAGCGCCACCTGCTCAAGCACATCGAGAAGGCGACCCGCCAGCCGCTCACCCAGATGCAGCTGCCGAGCGTCGAGGACGTCAACCAGACCCGGCTGACCCGCTTCGACGAGGGCATCACCGCGGCCCTGGCCGACACCGCCCAGATCGACAAGTTCCGCGACGTGATCGCCCACTACGTGCGTGAGTACGACGTGCCCGAGGTCGACGTGGCCGCCGCGCTCGCCGTTGTGGCGCAGGGCGACGAGCCGCTGCTGCTCGACCCCGACAAGGTCCGCCCGGTCCGCACCGATTCCTACAACGACGACCGGGGTGACCGCGGCGGCGACCGGGGTCGTCCCGAGCGGGCTCCGCGCAAGCCGCGCGGACGCACCGACGTGCCGATGGCGACGTACCGGATCGCGGTCGGCAAGCGGCACAAGGTCGAGCCGCGCCAGATCGTCGGCGCGATCGCCAACGAGGGCAACCTCGGGCGCAACGACTTCGGCCACATCGAGATCAAGGGCGACTTCTCGCTCGTCGAGCTCCCCGCCGAGCTGCCCGAGGGCAGCCTGGAGAAGCTGCAGAGCACCCGGATCTCCGGCAAGCTCATCGAGCTGACCCGCGACAACGGGCCCGCTCGCGGTGGCAGCAGCGGTGGCTACCAGGGGCGCTCGTCGGGTGGCTACCAGGGCGGCGACCGCAAGCCGCACCGCGGTCAGGGCGGCGGCGAGAAGAAGCCGCGCTGGCGCAACAGCGACGGCTGAGACCCGGCAGACCGAACCCCTTGTCGCATGGGGTCGACAAGGGGTCCGGCGCCAGGGAGAAGGACGCGCTCGAGGTGCGGTTGGGCCTTCGCTACGACCATGACACGCCGGATCTGGCATGTCAGCCATTTCCCTCGATCCTGGGGTAATGACAAGGTTGGCCCATGACTGGTCTTGACATGCTCGGCCCGCAGCATCGGGGCGTGTTCATCGCAGGCACCTGGCGCGAGGCGCAGGGCGGCGCGAGGTTCGAGGTCCTCGATCCCGCTGACGGCTCGGTGCTCACCACGGTGGCCGACGCGACGCTGGACGATGCGCGTGCCGCCCTCGACGCGGCCGCGGGGGCGCAGGCCGACTGGGCCGCGACCGCGCCGCGCGAGCGTGGCGAGATCCTGCGCCGCGCCTTCGAGCTGGTCGCCGCGCGCGCGGACGACTTCGCGCACCTGATGAGCCTGGAGATGGGCAAGCCCGTCGCCGAGGCCAAGGGCGAGGTCAGCTACGGCAACGAGTTCCTGCGCTGGTTCGCCGAGGAGGCGGTGCGCATCCACGGACGATGGATGAGCGCCCCCGCCGGCGGCAGCCGGCTGCTGACGATGAAGAAGCCGGTCGGGCCGTGCCTGATGATCACCCCCTGGAACTTCCCGCTCGCGATGGGCACCCGCAAGATCGGGCCCGCGGTGGCGGCCGGGTGCACGATGGTGATCAAGCCGGCCCAGCAGACGCCGCTGTCGATGCTGGCGCTGGCCGCGGTGATGGAGGAGGCCGGGCTGCCTGCCGGCGTGCTCAACATCGTGCCCACCACCGGGGCCCGCGAGCTCAGCGAGACGCTGATGGCCGACCCGCGGCTGCGCAAGGTCAGCTTCACCGGCTCGACCGTGGTGGGGCGCACCCTCGTCCAGCAGTCGGCGGGCCAGCTGCAGCGGATGAGCATGGAGCTCGGCGGCAACGCGCCCTTCGTGGTCTTCGAGGACGCCGACCTCGACGCCGCGGTCGAGGGCGCGATGCTCGCCAAGATGCGCAACATGGGCGAGGCCTGCACCGCGGCCAACAGGTTCCTGGTGCATGCCTCGGTCGCCGAGGAGTTCGCGAGCCGTCTCGCCGAGCGGATGGGCGCGCTGAAGGTCGGACGCGGCCAGGACGACGGCGTCGACGTGGGCCCGCTCATCGACGAGCGCGCGGTGGACTCGGTCGACGAGCTGGTCCGCGACGCCGTCGACCGTGGGGCGCGGGTGCTGACCGGTGGCGGGCCGGGGGAGGGCGCCGGCTTCTTCTACACGCCGACCGTGCTGGTCGACGTACCGTCCGGGGCCCGGATCGCGGCCGAGGAGATCTTCGGCCCCGTCGCCCCGGTCACCGCCTTCACCAGCGAGGAGGAGGCGATCCGGCTCGCCAACGACTCCGAGTACGGACTGGCCTCCTACGTGTACACCCGCGACCTGGCCCGGACCATTCGCGTCAGTGAGGCGCTGCAGTTCGGGATGATCGGCATCAACACCGGGCTGATCTCCAACCCCGCGGCCCCGTTCGGCGGCGTCAAGGCCAGCGGCTTCGGGCGCGAGGGCGGCTTCGAGGGCATCGGGGAGTACCTCGACACGACCTACGTCGCGCTGCCCGGCTGAGCCAGGTCGGCCTCGACCCGTCAGTCGCGCCGCGACACGCCGACGGATGGGTCGAGGCAGTGACGGGTCGGCTCAGCCCACGAAGATGCAGAACGGGTGGCCCGAGGGGTCGGCGAAGACGTAGAGCTCCTCCTCGGGGTCGTCGCTGCGGTCGTGGAGCACCTTCGCGCCCAGGGCCAGCGCCCGCTCCTTCTGCCGGTGCAGCTCGTCGACGCCGGAGACGGTGAAGTCCAGGTGCAGCTGCATGGGGACGTCGGGGGCCGGCCACGTGGTCGGGGTCAGCTCCTCGACCAGCTGGAAGGCGAGACGACGCGTCTGGTCCTCCTCGACCAGCACCAGCCAGTCCGCGTCGTCGGGCTCGCCGCCGGTGGGCGGCTCGTCGCCGGCGCGGTAGCGCAGGCCCAGCAGCCGGCGGTAGAACTCGGCGAGCTCGCGGGGACGGGTGGTGTCGAGGACGGTGTGCAGCAGCTGCGGATACTCGGCCATGGTCGCTCCTCGCGGTCGTCGCTGTCGGCTCCGACGCTAGCGGGGTTCGCCGACAGCCCGCGCGAGATACCGGCGATGGGTCACAATGCGCGCGTGGACCTCTTCGCCGACGTCGCCGCGCAGTACCGCGAGTTCGCCGCGTACGCCGTGGACGACTCGCCCTGCCTGGCCGACTGGGCCCGGCGGACCGCCGAGGACGAGCGGCTGCTGGAGTGGATCCAGGAGCTGCCCCGCGCCAAGCGCCAGCCGAACCTGGTCTTCGCCGCGGCCCGCTGGCACGGCGTTCCGGCGCCCGGCGAGTACGACGCACTGCGCTCGGCGCTGCTCGACGACGGCGGCGAGATCCGCGAGACGATCCGGCGACGCTCCACCCAGACCAACGAGGTCGGCCGGCTGGCGACGCTGCTCCCGGCGCTGGCCCGGATCGCCGAGGAGAGCGCGCGCCCGCTCGCCCTGATCGAGGTGGGGGCGAGCGCCGGGCTGTGCCTCTACCCCGACCGCTACTCCTACCGCTGGGACACCGAGCAGGGGCCGCGGCTGCTGGGCCACGACGGCCCGCTGCTGACCTGCTCGACGACCGGGGACCTGCCCGTGCCGACGGCGCCCCCGGAGGTCGCCTGGCGCGGCGGGATCGACCTGAACCCGCTCGACGTCGCCGACGCCGACGCGATGGCCTGGCTGACCACGCTGGTCTACCCCGAGTCCGAGGAGCGCCGCGAGCGGCTCACCCGGGCGATCGCGATCGCCCGCGACGAGCCGCCGACGCTGGTGCGCGGCGACCTGATGCTGGAGCTGCCGGCCCTGGTCGACGTGGCCGCGCGGCACGGGCAGGTGGTGGTGTTCCACAGCGCGGTAGCCCCCTACCTCGAGCCCGACGACCGGGAGGACTTCCAGCGCACCATGTCCCGGCTGGTCGCCGAGGGCGCGTGTCGCTGGGTCAGCAACGAGGGCAAGTCGGTGCTGGCGCAGGTGAGCGCCACCGGCCCCGCGATCCCCGAGGACGTCCCCACGTTCGTGCTCGGCCTGGACGGGCGCGCGGTCGCCTGGACGCATCCGCACGGGCGATCGATGCGCTGGCTCGGCTGAGCCGACGCGCCCTCGGCCGGTCGCGGCGGCGATGAGTTCGGTCGGCGGGATCGGTCCGCACCTGCATGCTCGCCCCGCCAGGGAGGAGGTGCGACGTGGACGACCCGGTGACCGAGAGCAGCACCGATGCGGTGAGCGACCCGCGCCACGAGCGTCCGCTGCCGCGTCCGCTCCGGCCGTTCCGCACACCCGCCTACCGACGGCTCGCGGTGGCGCTGGTGTTCAGCACCTTCGCCTCCGGGGTCTGGATGGTGGGGCTGGTCTGGGAGGTGATCCGGCTCGGGGGCGGCCCCTCCCAGCTCTCCGTGGTGTCCACCGCCGCCGCGGTGGGCGTGCTGCTGCCGGCGCTGCTGGGCGGGGTCGTCGCCGACCGGGTCCCGCAGAAGTCGATCCTCCTCGTCGTGGCCGGCGTCGAGCTGACCGGGATGGGGCTGGTCGCGCTGGCCTCCCTCGCCGACGTCAGCGGCATCGCCCTGCTGACCGGGGTGGCGTTCGTGACCGGCGCGGCGATGGCGTTCTACTACCCGGCGTACTCCGCCTGGCTGCCGGCGCTCGTCCCGGAGTCGGAGCTGATGGCGGTCAACGGGTTCGAGGGCATGGTCCGCCCCACGATCGGGCAGGCGATCGGCCCGGGCGTCGCGGGCGTCGTCGTCGGATCGCTGTCGCCGGGTGCGGCGCTGGCGGTGGCCGCGCTGGCGTCGTTCGGTGGGCTGGTCGCGCTCACCGCCGTGCCGCTCACCCCGGTACGGCGCGACCTGGCCGCCGGTGCCGGTGCGCATCCGGTGGCCTCGGCGCTGAGCGACATGCGCGAGGCCTTCGCCTACATGGCCCGCACGCCGTGGTTCCTGGCGTCGCTGCTGTTCGCGGCGCTGATGGTCCTGGCGTTGATGGGTCCGTTCGAGGTGCTGGTGCCCTTCCTGATCAAGGACCGTCTCGGCGGCGGGCCGGGCGACCACGCGCTGGTGCTGGCCAGCTTCGGCGTCGGGGGTGCGGTCGGCTCGATGACGATGGCGGCGTTGCGGATGCCGCGGCGCTACCTGACCTGGATGAACCTGATGTGGGGTTTCGGCTGCCTGCCACTCGTGGTGATGGGCGCGACCAGCCGGATCTGGGTCGTGGTCCTCGCGGCGTTCGTGCTGGGCGCGCTGTTCTCGGCGCCGATGGTGATCTGGGGGACGTTGCTCCAGCGCCGGGTCCCGCCCGAGCTGCTCGGCCGGGTGTCATCGCTGGACTTCTTCGTCTCGGTCAGCCTGATGCCGGTCTCGATGGCCCTCGCCGGCCCGGTCTCCGACGCGATCGGGCTGCGCGCCACCTTCACCGTCGCCGGAGTCGTGCCCGGGATCGCGGCGGTGGTGGCGATCCTCTGGGCGCGGCTGCCCCACGACGAGATCGCGCACCCGCTGCGCGACTGACGCCCGCCCCCGCCCGCCGTACGCCCGCGCCGGCCCCGGTGGCCGCTGTAACGCGGGGTTATGCCCACCACCGCAGCGTTATTTCGCTGAGGTAGAGCGCATAACCCCGCGTTACAAGGGGGCGGCGGGGCGGCGCGGGGCGCCGTCAGAGCTCGCCGAAGAGGGCGGGCAGCCGGTTGCGGGTGCGGATGCCGAGCTTGCGGTAGGTGTTCGACAGGTGCCACTCGACGGCCTTGATCGTGACGAACAGCTGCTGTGCGATCTGCCGGTTGGTCAGCCCCTCGGCGGCGAGCTGGGCCACCCGGCGCTCGGAGCTGGTGAGCGCGGCGACCGCCTCGACGCGGCTGCGTCGCGCGGACTGGCCGAGCCGGGCGAGCAGCCGCCGGGCCCGGTCCTGCAACGGGCTCAGCTCCTGCTCGCCGGCGTACTGCTCGGCCGAGCGGAGCAGGCCCACCACCTCCTCCTCGTCGGCCGCGCCGGCGAGGACGAGCATCCCGGCGAGGTCCGTGGCGATCTGGGCAGCCAGCCGGGGGGCGGGCGTGTCGGCCAGTACGGCGAGCGCCCGGCGCAGCAGCTGCACCCGATCGACGGTGGGGTCGACGGCCGCGACCGTGCGCAGTGCCTGGGCGATCGCGAACGGGGCGCCGAAGTCCTCGGCGAGGCGCAGGTCCTCGCGGCCCAGCGCGACGGCCTCGGGGACGCGCCCCAGGCGCACCAGCGACAGCGCCGCTCCGATCCGCCAGGCGAGCACGGCGGGGTTGTCGATGCCGGCGCGCATCCGCTCGCCGACCTCGGTGTAGTGGCGCAGTGCGCCCTCGTCGTCCCCGGCGGTCGCGGCCAGGTCGCCCAACGCGTGCAGCGCCACGGCTCCGACCAGGCCCGGGCTGCGCGCCAGGAGGGCCAGCGGCCCGGAGCACGCCGCGGCCTGCTCCAGCTCGCCGCGCGCGATGTGGCACTCCACCAGGCTCGCCAGGGCGGCCGCGTAGTCGGCGCGCGGGCTCCCCGCGCCCCCCTGAGCCGTCCGCGCCGAGGACCGTACCGCCACCTCGAGGTCGAACATCGCCTCGCTCACCAGACCCATCCGGGTGCGCAGGTAGCCCCGGCACGAGGACTGCTGGGCGAACCACAGCGTGGAGCCGCGGTCCTGCGCGACCGCGATGGCCTCGCTGAAGATGGTCTCGCCCTCCTGGAAGGCGCCGGTCCAGGCCAGCACCCCGGCCGCGAGCCACAGCGGGCCCGGGCCGGCGTCCTCGGAGAGCACGAAGCCGGTGGCCAGCCCCCGCAGCGCCGCCGAGCGGGACTCGGCCGCGTCGCCGCCCCGGAGGGCGTGCACGGCGGCGACGGTGGTCAGCGCGAATCCGTCCGCGGGATCGCCTGCGGCCTGCGACAGGTCAGCGGGGGTCGGCAGTCCGATCGCGTCGGCGGGGGGCTCGGTGCCCTGCACCAGGCAGGTCAGGGCGGCGCGAGCGGCGAGCCGGCGCCAGGCGCGATCGTGCGGGCGCGCGCCGAGCAGCACGTCGTAGACCCCGCGGGCGTCCTCGGCCCGGCCCGCGAAGGTGAGGGCGCTGGCCGCTTCGATGCGCAGCGTGTCCGCGGTGCCGCCGTCGCTGGCCGCGGCCGCCTGCTCCCACACCGCGACGGCCTCGTCCACGAGCCCCGCCTCGGCGCGGGCCCGGGCGGAGGTCGCGAGCAGCTCGACCCGGGTCGCGCCCTCGGCGCCCTCGGCCAGGGCCCGGTCGAGCAGTCGCCCGGCCAGCGCCGGGTTGCCCGCGTGCAGGGTGCGTCGGCCCTGCTGGGCGAGCAGTTCGCGGGCGCGTGGGTCGCGACTCACCGCGGAGCGCAGCAGGTGCGCCGCGACCAGGTCGGCGGGGGCGTCGGCCTCCTGGAGTGCGGCGGCGATGCGCGAGTGCCAGGCCGCCCGCTGTCCCGGCTCGAGCTCCTGGGTGAGCGCGTCGGCCACCCGCGGATGGCGCACCCGGACCAGGCCGCCGTCGACCCACAGCACCCGGCGGTCGGCGAGCTCCTCGAACTCGTCGGCGACCGCGTCCGGCGTGCGCCGTACCACGGCGGCGACCAGGCTCACGGCCACGTCGTCGCCGAGCAGCGCCACGACGCGCGCCGTCTCGAGCAGGGTCCGGGGCAGCGCGCGGACCCGGTGTGCGAGGACGCCGTCGCCGCGCGTGGCTCCCGGTTCGTCCTCGGCGAGCAGCTCGTGCAGGAGGAGCGGCACCCCACCGCTGTCGTGGTGCAGCCGGACGGCGTCCGCGTCGCCGAGGTCGGGGCGCGCCGAGCGCACCAGGGAGGCGGTGCCGCCGGCCCGCAGAGGGCGCAGCGCCAGCTGCTGCGAGGCGTCGAGGAGTCGCGGCGGGGCCCCGTCGACGTCCTCGACGGCATAGGCCAGCACGCAGGGGAGGGTCGCCAGCGCCGGCGCAAGCAGTTCGAGCACCTCGCGCGAGGCGGCGTCCGCGTGCTCCAGGTCGTCGACGAGCAGCAGGACCGCCTGGTCGCTGGAGATCTCCTCGAGCAGCCAGCGCGTCGCGTAGACGAGGTCGGCGACGGTACGGGTCCGCCCCGCGCAGAAGTCGGTGAGCGCGGCGCCGGGGCCGTCGAAGGGGTGCACCCCGGCGGCGCCGCGGCGGGCCAGGTCGCCGAACCAGGACCACAGGACGCCGTGCGCCACGTCCCCGGACAGCGGCGTCAGCCGGCAGTCCAGGATGCGCCATCCGCTGACGACCGCGCGGTTGCGGGCGTGGGCGAGCAGGCGGGACTTCCCGATCCCCGAGGGGCCGGTGACCGCCAGGAGCGATCCGTGGCCGGCCATAGCCCGCCCCATCACCTTGGTGAGGGCGGCGAGCTCCGCGTCCCGCTCCAGCAGAAGCGACGGGAGCATGGGCACAGGCTAGGAACCCGACGCCGCGGCCGTGCCGTTTTGAGCTATTTGGTGCCGGTTCGTGGGGGGTTGGGGACCATCGGCGAGCCCTCTCGCCCCAACAGCCCCAGCAGGACCACGTCGTACGGCGCGTCCGGGGCGGTGGGGAGCGGGGAGCCGAAGCGGAGACCGCGGTCCGCGGACGAGATCGTCGTCGTGGCCACCGGCAGCAGCGCCTGGGCCAGCTGTCCCGGCAGGCGGGCCCCGGAGCCCGTCGCGCCTGCGACGTCCCAGCCGTGCACCGCGACCTCCAGCGCAGCGGTGGCCGCGAGCAGCCCCGATCCCATCCGCCGGCGTCCGATCTCGATCTCACCCGGGCCGCGGCGCGTCCAGGCCCCGAGCAGCGCGCAGGCCTTGGTGGTCAGCTCCTCCCGGGCGCGGGCCTCGGGGGCGGCCGCGGCCGAGGGCACGGTGACCTCGACGCGCCCGTGTGCCGCCTCCAAAAAGGCGTCGAGGGAGTCGGCCATGTGGGTCAGCAGCGCGGCGAGGTCCCAGCGCGAGCAGGGAGTGGGCCGGTGGAGGTCGGCCTCGGTCATCTCCACCAGCCGGACCCGGGTCCAGCCGAGGGATCGTTCGAGGAGCTCGAGCCCCTGGTGGTGGTCCATGACGACCAGCCCGCTCCTGGTCCCGGATCAGTGCGAGGCGACGCCCGCGGGATCCGGAAGCCGGTCGGGCAGCCCGAACCGGGCGAACAGCGCGGGGTCGAAGAACGCGCTGACGTGGCGCACCCGGTCATCCTCGAGGTCCAGCACCTGGAGGTGGAACGGCACGAACCCACCCTCCGCCGCCCGCATGTAGAGGCCGAAGGCCGGCTGCGCGTTTGCCGAGGTCCGCACCATCACCATGTCGTGCACGCCGCCCGGGCACTGGGTGTCGATGAGCCGGCCGATGTTCTCGGCGCCGCGGTACCAACCCGTGAAAGGGGGCATCTCCCAGACGGCCTCCGCGGTCAGCAGGCTCACGATGGTGGCGATGTCCTTGCGCCAGAACGCCTCGACGTACCGTTCCAGCAGCTGGGCCTGCGCGGGGCTGAGCTCCGGCTCGACCGTCTCGGCGGTGAGCCCGCGCTCGGCCATCTGGGCGTGGGCCCGCTGCAGTGCGGAGTTGACCGCGGCGGGCGTGGTCGCCAGCGCGGCAGCCACCTCCGCGGCGGACCAGCGCAGTACGTCGCGCAGGATCAGCACCGCGCGCTGGCGGGCGGGCAGGTGCTGCAGCGCCGCCACGAACGCGAGCCGGATCGAGTCGCGCTCGGCCACCGTCACGGCCGTGTCCGGCACCGGCTCGAGCCAGGGCACCTCGGTGTCGCGCTCCAGGGCGTCCCCGGCCAGCGAGTCGGCGGTGCCCAGCCCGGTGGGCAGCGGACGGCGGGGCCGGCCCTCCAGGCTGGTCAGGCAGACGTTGGTGGCGATCCGGTACAGCCAGGTGCGCACCGAGGAACGGCCCTCGAAGCGGTGGTAGGCCTTCCAGGCGCGCAGGAAGGTCTCCTGGACCAGGTCCTCGGCCTCGTGGACCGAGCCGCTCATCCGGTAGCAGTGGGCCAGCAGCTCGCGCTGGTAGCGCCGGGTCAGCTCGGGGAAGTCGGTGTCGATGTCGCCGGTGAGGTCCTCTTGCGGCCCGGGCGCGACCGGCCCCGCCGCCGGTGGGGCGGTGGAGGGCGGTGCCGTGGTAGCCGACGCCGTCGGGTGCGCTGTCATCGGTGGCTCCTCGCGTGCGATCTCTCCAGTGTGCCGTCCACTAGGACCCGTGGCGAGGGAATAACTCATCGCCGCGGCGAGGGGTGCCCGCGATGAGTTGGCTCCGGGGCGCCGGTCTGCAGAGCCAACCGATCCCTGAGGAGGACCCCATGAGCCGCATGCTCTTCGTCAACCTGCCGGTGCGGGACGTCTCGGCGAGCCGCGCCTTCTGGGAGGGCCTCGACTTCGACTTCGACGAGGACTACTGCGACGGCAAGGCCTGTTGTCTGCTGCTCAACGACCAGACCTGCGTGATGCTCCTGGAGCAGGGGTTCTTCCACGGCTTCCACAGCACCGCCCACCACACCGGCGACCAGGTGGTCCTGTGCATCTCGGCGCGCTCACGCGAGGAGGTCGAGCAGCTGTGCGAGCGGGCCTTCGCGGCCGGGGCCACCGCTGCCGGCGAGGTCCAGGACGACGGCCCCATGCACGGCTGGTCGTTCCGCGACCCCGACGGTCACATCTGGGAGGTGCTCTGGCTCGACGCCAGCTGAAGGGCAGACCGCGCGGCCGGCTCGGCCAGCGCGCGGTCGGCGGCCACCAGCCCCACCCGGGTACGCCGTTCGAGCAGGTCGTCGACGTCGCAGGCCCCCTCGTGGGTGATCCCGAAGAGCAGCTCGGCCAGCGTCACCGCCACTCCCGGCGCGATCGGGGCCAGCAGCTCCTCGTCGTCCAGCCCGCTGGCAAGGCGGGCCTGCTCCAGGACGAGCGCGGCGTCGGTGCCGTAGCGGCGCACCAGTCGCTGCGGCGCCTCGAGCGCCGCCAGCTCGGCGCGCGGGGCGGCCCCGAGCAGCGGGAGCGTGCTGGTCCGGCAGGGCCCGGCGCTGAGCCGGGGGGCCGAGGCCAGGGCCACGTCGACGGCCTCCTCGGCCATCTGCCGGTACGTGGTCAGCTTGCCCCCGACGACGGTGACCAGGCCGGTGGCCGAGGTCAGCACCGCGTGCCGGCGGGAGAGGTCCGCGGTGGAGCCGGTGCCGTCCCCGGCCTGCAGCAGCGGGCGCAGCCCCGCGAACGCTCCGACCACGTCGGCGCGCCGCAGCGGCCGGGTGAAGGCGGCGGCGACCACGTCGAGCAGGAAGCCGATCTCGGTCTCGGTGGGCTCCGGCACGTCGGGGACCGGCCCGTCGGCGGGCTCGTCGGTCAGCCCGACGTAGAGCGTGCCGTCGGCCTGCGGCAGCACCATCACGAACCGGTTCAGTGTGCCGGGGACCGGCACGGTGACCACCGAGCGCAGGCCGGGCAGGGTGCCCTCGCGCAGCACCAGGTGGGTGCCGCGGCTGGGGCGCAGCGTGATCTCGTCCGCGAGCTGGCCGGCCCAGACCCCGGTCGCGTTGACGACGGCGCCCGCCGCGACGTGATGGGTCAGGCCGGTGCGCTCGTCGCGCAGGTCGACGCCGGTGCCGCTGGCCGCGGTGACGCGGGCCCGGGTGCGCACGTGCGCGCCGTACGCCGCGGCGGTGCGGGCCACGGTGATCACCAGGCGGGCGTCGTCCTCGAGCTGGCCGTCCCAGGACAGCAGGGCGCCGCGCAGCCCGGGCTGGCGCAGCCCGGGCGCGAGCTGGAGTGCCTCGGTCGTGGTGATCCGGCGGGGTCGGGGCAGCGTGTCGCTGGAGGTGTGCGCCGAGCGGCGCAGCAGGTCGCCGGCCCGGAAGCCGGCCTGGGCGAGCGCGGCCGCCGACCCGGAGACGCTCGTGGTGAGCGGCATCAGCATCGGCACCGGATGGGTCAGGTGCGGGGCGGTGACGTCCATCAGGATCCCGCGCTCGACGGCGCTCTCGTGGGCCACGCCCACCTGGCCGCGGGCGAGGTAGCGCAGCCCGCCGTGGACCAGCTTCGAGGACCACCGCGAGGTGCCGAAGGCGAGGTCGTGGGCGTCGACCGCGAGCACGCTCAGGCCGCGCGTGGCGGCGTCGAGGGCGACGCCGGCGCCGGTGATGCCCAGCCCGACGACCACCAGGTCGACGGCCTCGGGGACTCTCGCCAGCCCCGCGGCGATCCGCCGGCCGGTCATGGCCGGAGCGCCCGGACGAGGACCTCGCGGAGTTCGGCCAGGAGCGCCTCCTCGCTCACCGCCGCGTCGACCATCGTGTGCAGCGACAGCACGAAGCCGTGCGCGGCCAGCGCGACGCCGCGGGCGATCGCGGTCGGGTCGCCGGCCCGGATGGTCCCGTCCGCCTGCCCCGCGCGGATCGCCCGCTCGGCGAGGGCGAGCACCGAGTCCTGCGAGCGGCCCCGGCGCACCAGCAGGTAGGGCAGCAGCAGCTCGGGGTCCAGCTCGACGATCCGGACGAAGAGCTCGTTGCGGCGCAGCTGGACGATCGTGGCGACGGCGTCGTCGACCAGGCTGTCGAGGCCGGTGCGGCGGCCGATCTGCGGCGCGGGGGCCGACTCGGCGGTCGCCCGGGTCACCACGGCGCGCCACTCGCGGGTCATCAGGTCGCCCAGCAGCCGGGGCATCTCGCCCCAGGTGCGGTAGATGGTCATCCGTGAGACGCCGGCCCGACGCGCCACCTCGGTCAGCGTCGTACGCCGCCACCCGACGTCGAGGAGGCAGGCCCGGGCCGCGTCGAGGTAGGCGTCCTGCGCGCTGCCGGGGGCGGGGAGACCCGCCCCGGAGGAGTCCTCCGCCGGCTCACCCGGTGTCTCCAAGTCGTTGTGACGAAGTGACGTCATGTGTCACAGTGTAACCCATGACACGCGAGATGCATCCGAACCGCTGGGGCGCCGCCGACCGGGCCACCGCGCTGCCCGACTCCGCGCGCGGCCTCGTCGAGCTGGCCTTCGGCCTCGACGAGCGCCCAGCCGTCACGGACCCCGAGCTGGCTGCGTCCGTCCTCGGCGGCGAGGTGCGCAGCGCGCTGGCGGACATCGTCGGGGAGGAGCACGTGCTCGTCGACGACGCGACCCGGCGGCTGCGCACCCGCGGCAAGTCCACCCCGGACCTGCTGCGCGCCCGCGCCGGCGACCTCGCCGACGCCCCCGACGTCGTGGTCCGCCCCGCGAGCCACGACGAGGTGGCGGCGATCCTCGACCTCGCGGTCCGGCACCGGCTGGCGGTCGTCCCGTTCGGGGGCGGCACCTGCGTCACCGGTGGGCTGGTCGCGCGCCGCGAGGGCTTCGCCGGCGTGCTCAGCCTCGACCTGGTCCGGATGAACCGGCTGCTCGCCGTCGACCCGGTCTCGATGACCGCCACCCTCGAGCCCGGCCTGCGTGGCCCCGAGGCCGAGGCGCTGCTGGGCGAGCACGGCCTCACCCTCGGTCACTTCCCGCAGTCCTTCGAGCACGCCAGCATCGGCGGCTTCGCGGCGACCCGCTCCAGTGGGCAGTCGAGCGCCGGGTACGGCCGCTTCGACTCCATGGTCGTCGGCCTGGCCGTGGCCACCCCCAGCGGTCGGCTCGATCTCGGCACCGCGCCCGCCAGCGCCGCCGGCCCGGACCTGCGCCAGCTGATCCTGGGCTCCGAGGGCACCCTGGGCGTGATCACCGCCGTCACCGTGCGGGTACGGCGGGTGCCGCAGGTGACGCGCTACGAGGGGTGGCGCTGGCCCGACTTCGAGTCCGGCACCAACGCGGTGCGCCGGCTCGTCCAGGACGGCCTGCAGCCGACGGTCCTGCGACTCTCGGACGAGGCGGAGACCGCGCTCAACCTCGCCGACCCCGAGGCGGTGGGCGCCGAGTCCGCCACCGGCTGCCTGATGCTGGTGGGCCACGAGGGGGAGGCCGCCACCGTCGCCGCCCGCCGGGCCGCGGTGACCATCGCCCTGGAGGACCTGGGCGGCACGCCGCTCGGGACCGGGCCCGGCGAGTCCTGGGCGCACGGCCGCTTCGCCGCGCCGTACCTGCGCGACGCGATGCTCGACGTCGGGGTGCTGGTCGAGACGCTGGAGACGGCGACGTTCTGGTCGCGCATCCCGGCTGTCTACGCCGCGGTGCGCACCGCGCTGGAGGAGTCGCTCGGCGGCGACGGGGAGAGCGTGCTGGTGCTGTGCCACGTCTCGCACGTCTACGAGACCGGCGCCTCGCTGTACTTCACGGTGGCCGCCCGGCAGGGGCCCGACCCGCTCGCCCGCTGGGAGGCGGCGAAGGCGGCCGCCAGCGACGCGATGCTCGCCGCCGGCGCGACGATCACCCACCACCACGCCGTCGGCACCGATCACAAGCCGTGGCTGGCCCGCGAGATCGGCCCGGTCGGCGTCGGCATCCTGCGCGCGGTCAAGGCCGAGCTCGACCCGGCCGGCATCCTCAATCCCGGTGTGCTGATCCCGTGAGGGCGTTCACGCTGCTGGTCAACCCGACCTCCGGCGGCGGCGCCGCGCCGGGCGCGGTCGTCCCGGCCGCGCGGCTGCTGCGCGACGCCGGCGCCCGGGTGGAGGTGACCTACTCGCCGGGCCCGCTGGCCTGCATGGAGCTGGTCGACGCCGCGGTGGCCCGCGGTGACGTGGTGGTCTCGGTCGGCGGCGACGGGATGCTGTCCTCGCTGGCCGGCCGGGTCGCCGCGAACGGCGGCTTGCTCGGTCTGCTCCCGGTGGGACGCGGCAACGACTTCGCGCGGATGCTGGGCGTCCCCGAGGACGCCGCCGGACAGGTCGAGGTGCTGCTCGGGGCGGTGCCGCGCCGCGTCGACCTGCTCGAGCTGCGGCTGCCAGGCAGCGCCCCGCGCGCGGTCGCCGGCTCGGTCTACGCCGGCGTCGACGCCCGCGCCGCGGCGTACGTGGCCCGGATGCGCCGCGTGCCGAGCCGCATGCAGTACCCGCTGGGCGCGGTCGCCGCACTCGCGACGTACCGGCCGGCCTCGTTCCGCGTCGTCGTGGACGGACCCGACGGGCGCCACGAGGCCGAGTACGAGGCGGCGACCGTGGTGGTGGCCAACTCGCGCTTCTACGGCAAGGGGATGGCCATCGCTCCCGCCGCCGCGATCGACGACGGTCTGCTGGACCTGATCGTGGTGGAGGCCGCGCACAAGCGGGCGCTGATCCGGGCGCTGCCCCGCCTCTACGACGGCACCCACGTCGACCTGCCCCAGGTGACGGTCCTGCGCGGCACCCGGATCGAGCTCACCGCCGACAGCGCGGTCGCGGTGCCGATGGGCGGCGACGGCGAGCCGTTGGGTGACCTGCCCCGCCTCGGCGCCCCGCCCGCGGTGATCGAGGTCCGCGCCGACGCCCTGGACGTGCTCGCCTCCGTGCGCTGATCCCCCCGCCGCCCCCCCGGCCCCCTGGGGGTCGTGTGCCTGAGCGCGCGCTCCGGTGCGTCGTGGGGCACACGACCCGGGGATCCGTGGTCCACTGCTCGGGTCGAGAGGGGGAGCTCGCGATGGATCCGGTGGCCCGTGGGGTTCAGGAGCGCCGTATGGCCGGCCTGGAGTCGTTGAGCCTGGGCGCCTCGTGCGGGACCGCGTTCTTCTTCGGCTGCCTGCTCGTCGCGGACGCCGGCGTCACGCTGGCCGTCTCCGGGGGACTCGCGGCCGCGCTGCTGGCGGCCGTGCCCTGGCTGGTGCATCGCCGCCGCCACCCGCCGTCTCTGGAGCCGGATCCCGCCGAGATCCAGGACGAGGAGGACGACGGGGAAGGCGGATGGACCCTCGGGTCCCTCCTGCTCGCGGTGATCGTGGTGCCGCTGTTCGTCGTGGTCGGGATCCTGTTCCGCTTCCTGCTTCCGCTGGCGATCATCGTCGGGTTCTGGGTCGCCAACGGCTCCGCGTCGGCGGTGTCGGTGCTCGGTGCCGCCGGAGCCTGCCTGGCCGTCCTGGCCTGCGTGGAGTTCGCGCTCGAGGTGCCGCTGGCCCGCCGCTGGGGGCTTCCGCTCGGTTGACGTCGGCCGGCAGCGACCGTTCGGAAGGAAAACTCGTCGGCGCCCACGCTCGGGCCGGACTCGATCGGCCCGCGTTTTCCTTCTGAACGGTCGCCCGCTCCGCGCACTAGCCGACGGCGTCGCGGAACGACCACACCAGCAGCTCGGTCGCGGCGGTGGCGCGCACGCGCCGCCCCGGCTCGCCGCTCAGCCGTACGGCGTCGGCCTCGCCCAGCACCGTCGTCGCCGGGGCGTCGCCCCCCTCGAGGAGCGCGCCGCCCCGGGCGACGAACACGTGAGCGAGTGGGTCCTCGGGTAGCGCGACGACCGCGCCGGGGGCCAGCCGCGCCGCGTGCAGGGTCGCTGAGCGCGCGCCGATCGGCAGCAACGCGGCCGGGTCGTGGCCCGAGACGACCGGCACCAGGCCCCCGGCGGCGAGCGCATCGCCCAGTTCGGCGTCGCGCAGCACCGGCGGCATCCCCGCCTCGTCGGGCCGCACCCATACCTGGACGAACCGGGTGGGTCCGGAGGCCGGGTCGCCGACCTCGCTGTGCACGATGCCCGCGCCGGCCGAGGTCACCTGGACGCGGCCCGGGGAGGTCGTGCCGCGCCCGCCGGTGGAGTCGGTGTGGACCAGCGCGCCCTCGAGCACCCAGGTGACGATCTCGAGGTCGGTGTGCGGGTGGTCGGGGTACCCGGCGCCGGGCGCCAGCCGATCGTCGTTGTGGCACACCATCGGGCCGAAGCCGAGGTTGGCCGGGTCGTAGTGGGGCCCCCAGGAGAACGAGTGGTCGGTGGCGCGCCCCTCGGCGCTCGTGCGCTGCCGGGTCCCGGCGCGCCGCACCTGCACGCTCACCGGGCGCTCAGCTCCCCGTCGGCGACTGCGGCGCCGCCGTCCCCGTCGGCGTCGGCGCCGCCGTCCCCGTCGTCAGCGTCGTCAGCGAGGCTGAGCAGCCGGGCGAGCAGGTCGTCGGTGAGGCTCACCGCCTCGGCGAGCCGGTCCTCGCCGAGCTCGGCGAAGGACCGGTCGAGGCGCTCCAGGGCGCTCCGGCTCCGCACGACCAGCGTCTCACCGGCGGGGGTGAGGCCGTGCTGGATCCGCCGGCCGCGCCCGGGGGAGCGCTCGAGCAGGCCGTCGCGGACCAGCCCGGCGGTGGCGCCGCTCAGCGACTGCGGGGTCTGGGTGGTGAACTCCGCGAGCTCGGCCCCGGAGGCGCCGGGGTTGCGCTCCACGGCGTCGAGGACCAGGTACTGCGACAGGGTGAGGCCGACCCGGCGCAGCGCGGAGTCGGCGGTGCGGCCGTAGAGCTGGACGATCAGCCGCAGCCGCAGCGGCAGCCACTGCACCCCGTGCGGGTCGGGGTGGGCGAGCAGCCGGGTCAGGGCGGGGCTCTCCCCGCGCCAGCGTCGCTCGGTCATGGAGCCACCGTAGTGCCCGGGAACAGATCGGGAGCGGCCACGGTTGGGCTCATGTCAGGAACCTGACACAGACGTCGCACCCGCAGGAGAAGTCAGTGAGTCACACCGCCACCGGAGGAGCCGACACGGCCCCCTCCGTCCCCAGCGCCCCCGGGACACCGGAGCCCCGAGACGGTGGCCCGAGCGACGGCAACACCCTGGTCATCGGGCTGCTGCTCGCCTCGACCTTCGTGGTGATCCTCAACGAGACGATCATGGGCGTCGCGCTGCCGCAGCTCACCCGGGACCTGGCGGTCTCCACCTCGACCGCGCAGTGGCTGACCACCGGGTTCCTGCTGACCATGGCCGTGGTGATCCCGGTGACGGGCTTCCTGCTGCAGCGCTTCCACGTGCGCCCGCTGTTCCTGGCCGCGATGACGCTGTTCAGCGTGGGCACCGTGGTCGCGGCCAGCGCGCCGGGCTTCGCGACCCTGCTGGGTGGGCGGGTGATCCAGGCCTCCGGCACCGCGATCATGGTCCCGCTGCTGTTCACCACGGTGCTCAACCTGGTGCCCGCCGAGCGGCGTGGCCGCACCATGGGCAACATCTCGATCGCGATCTCGGTGGCCCCGGCCATCGGCCCGACCATCTCCGGGCTGATCCTCGACGTGCTCGACTGGCGCTGGATGTTCTGGCTGGTCCTCCCCATCGCCCTGGGCGCCCTGACGCTGGGCGCGGTCAAGCTGCGCAACGTGACCGTGCCGCGCGCGGTCCCGATCGACGTTCTCTCCGTGGTCCTCTCCGCGCTGGCCTTCGGTGGGCTGATCTACGGACTGAGCAGCATCGGCCAGGCCGCCGAGGGCGAGGTCCCGGTCTCCCCGTGGATCACCGTCAGCATCGGCGTCGTCGCGCTCGCGCTCTTCGCCTGGCGTCAGCTGGTGCTCCAGCGCACCGCCCGGGCCCTGCTCGACCTGCGCACCTTCCGCAGCAGCCACTTCACCATCGCGGTGCTGCTGGTCGTGGTCAGCATGATGTCGCTGTTCGGCACGATCATCCTGATCCCGATCTACACCCAGGGCGTGCTCGGCCTGGACACCCTCGACACCGGCCTGCTGCTGCTTCCCGGCGGGCTGGTGATGGGCCTGATGGCGCCCTTCGTCGGCCGCCTCTACGACCGCAGCGGCCCGCGGGCGCTGGTCATCACCGGCGCCTCGATCGTCGCCGTCGCGCTGTGGGGCCTGGCCCAGGTCGACGTCAGCACCGAGGGCTCCTACGTGATGGGCTGCCACGTCGTGCTGAGCATCGGCCTGGCGCTGACGTTCACGCCGCTGTTCACCTCCGGCCTGGGCTCGCTCGACCCGCAGCTGTACTCCCACGGCAGCGCCATCGTCAGCACCATGCAGCAGCTGGCCGGTGCCGCCGGCACCGCGCTGTTCGTGACGCTGCTGGCCCGCGGCGTCGCCGACGCCGGTGCGTCCGCGAGCCCGGCTGCCGCGACCGCGGACGGCGTGCAGGCGGCGTTCCTGGTCGGCGCGGTGATCTCGACCCTGGCCGTGGGACTCGCCCTGTTCGTCCGCAGGCCTCCCGCTCAGGAGCCCGCTGCCTGATGCGGGGGCGGTGACTCACACCGCCCGCCCCCCATTGCCGCCGTTCTCGTGCCCACCGGCCGCCAGCGCCGCGGCCAGGCGCCGCACCGCCTCGGTGAGCCGCTCGGGCGAGGTGGCGATGTTGACCCGCACGTGGCCCTCCAGGCCGGGCTGGTAGTCCGAGCCGGGGGCCAGCGCGACGCCGTGCGCGCGGCCGGCGGCGGCCGGGTCCGCCACGCCGTACCCGCGCAGGTCCAGCCAGGCCAGGTACGTCGCATCGAGCGGCCGCATCCGGGCGGCGGGCAGGTGGGTGGCGACCAGGTCGGCGAGCAGCGCGCGCTGGGCGTCGAGGCGGGCCACCAGCGCGGCCAGCCAGTCGTCGCCCTCGCCGTAGGCGGCCCGGGCGGCGACCATGCCCAGCGGTGAGTAGCCGTGGTTCTGCGGGAGCGGGACGTTGCGCAGGGCGCGCTGCTCGTCGGCGTCCAGGGTGAGGACCTGCGCGCAGTGCAGCCCGGCGGTGTTGAAGGACTTCGAGGCGCTGGTGACCAGGATCCCGCGCGGGTCCACCGACAGGTACGGCGTGAACCGGGCGCCGGGCAGGGTGAGCGGCGCGTGGATCTCGTCGGCGATCACCCGCGCGCCGTACCCGGCGGCGAGGTCGCGCAGGGCCTCCAGCTCGGTCCGCGTCGCCACGCCCCCCAGCGGGTTGTGCGGGTTGCACAGCAACAGGGTGCGGGCGCCGGCGGCGAAGGCCCGCTCCACGGCGACGAGGTCGAGGGCCGCGCCGGCGTGGTCGAGCGGGGCGTCCGGGTCGGTCTCCACGCCGACCAGCTCGCGCCCGGTCACCGCGACCAGCTCGCGGAACGGCGGGTAGCACGGCAGCGGCACCGCCACCGGGCCCGGCGGGCAGAGCACCTCCAGGGCCAGCCGGATGCCGGCGATCACGTCGCCGGCCAGCACGCAGGCGCTCGCGGGCAGGTCCCAGTCCCAGTGGCGGCCCGCGAAGCCGGACAGCGCGGCGCCGACGCCGCCGTCGCCCGGCGGTGGGTAGCCGGCCATCTGCGCCTGCACGGCCCGGGTCAGCGCCGCGCTCACCGGCGGGGCGAGGGCGTAGTCCATCTCGGCCACCCAGGCCGGGATCACGTCCGGGCCGTAGACCCCCCACTTCAGCGGCAGGGCGGCGCGGGCCTCGTCATCGCTCAGGTCACGGATCACGGGATCGAACCTAACCGCGCCCCCCGACAGGGACCGGGTGCGTAGCCTCGGCCCATGCAGCAGGTGCGCCGAGCCGCCCGCGCACCGGGGCTCCTCGCCCTGGTGCTGCTGGCCGGCGTCGCCTGCAGCTCGGCCTCCGACCCCGCGGGCCGTGGCGAGGCCCCGTCCCGCAGCGCCGATCCGGCGTCCCCCGAATCGCGGCGGACACCGCAGGGATCGCCCACCCAGCCGCTGGTGCTGAGCGTCGACCCGCGGGTGGGCCCGCTGGACCTCCCTCTGCGCACCGCGCGACGGCTGGTGCGCGGCGACGAGGTGGCCGGTCTCCCGGCGGTCGAGGTGGCGCCGGCCAGCAAGGTGGGGCCCGAGCGGCGGGTGGTCCGGGTGGGCGGCGTGCACCCACTGCGCCACCCGGGGCGCTACCGGTTGAGGACCCCCGGCCGCGCCACGCCCACCGGCGAGGCCCCCGTCGTCACCACGGTGACGGTGACCGGTGACGTGATGCTCGGGCGGGCGGTGGCCGAGCGGGGCGCGCAGCTGGGCGACCCGGGTCACGCGCTGCGGCCGATGGCGCGCCGCCTCGCGTCCGCCGACCTCACCGTCGGCAACCTGGAGAACACGCTGTCCCGCGCCGGCGCCCCCACCCAGGGCGGCGACTCCTTCGCCGCGCCGCCGGCGGTCGCCGGTGCTCTGCGCAGTGCCGGGTTCGACGTGCTCGGGCTGGCCAACAACCACCTCGGCGACTTCGGGCCGGACGCGCTCGCCGAGACCGTACGGCGCCTGCGCGGCGCCGGGCTGAAGACCTTCGGCGCCGGCCGGGACGCGGCCCAGGCCTGGCAGCCGGTGGTGGTCGAGCGCAACGGCGTGCGCTTCGGCCTGATCGGGTTCAACGCCATCGGCGAGACCCCCGAGGTGGGCCCCGACAGCCCGGGCGCGGTGTCGGTGAGCATGCCGCCGCGCACCGGCCCGCTCGACCGCGCGGAGCTGGCCCAGTTCCTGCGCGCCGTACGCCGCCTGGACCGGACCGTGGACGTGACGCTGGTGCTGCCGCACTGGGGCACCCAGTACACCCAGCGTCCCGAGCCGATCCAGCGCCGGGTGGCCCGCGACCTGGTCGCCGCCGGCGCGGACGTCGTGGTCGGCGGGCACCCGCACTGGGTCCAGGGCACCTCCGTGCTGGCCCGGCCCGGCGGCAGCGACGCCCTGGTCGTGCACTCGCTGGGCAACTTCGTCTTCGACATGGACTTCATGGAGCCCACCCAGGAGGGCCTCGTCCTCGAGCTGGTGTTCTGGGGCGACGAACTCAAGGCCGCCGAGCCGGTGCCCTACCGGATCGGCGCGGACTACGCCCCGCGGCTGGTGTCCTGGGCCGACGCGGCCGCCAACCTCGGGCTCTTCTGGGAGTTCAGCGACCTGCCAGCCACGCCCAGGTGAGCCGCCCGACCCGGTCCAGCTGGGCCCGCTCCACGACCGCCGCGACGTCGCCGCTGGAGTGGTAGCCCGGGTAGGGCGTGCTGCCGATCCGGGCCACGGTGAAGCCGGCCTTCTCGAACGACCAGTGGTCGCTGGTCCGCAGCTCGGTCCGGGTGCTGGGGATGCCGAGCTCGTCGGCCAGCGCGAGCAGCCGGTCGCGGACCCCGGTCGGCGAGAGGCCGCCCAGCCCGACCGGCACCCGCGCGCCCACCCCGACCCGGTCCAGCGACACCATCGCCCGCAGGTTCGCGCGCGCGGCCGGGCTCATCTCGCGCACGTAGTGCTGGGAGCCGAAGTGGTGCTCGTCGTCGCCGGGCCCGCGCGGCTCCTCGGCGCCGAACGCGACCAGCACCGTGGGCAGCCGGGGGTCCTGGGCCGCGGCCAGCCGGGCCAGCTCCAGCAGCACCGCGACGCCCGAGGCGTTGTCCTCGGCGCCGGGGGCCACCGCGACGGTGTCCAGGTGCGCGCCGATGAGCAGGTACGGCGCGCCCGGGTCGAAGCCCGGCGGCGTCGCCACCACGTTGGACGAGCGGCCGGCCGCCACCGGCACCCCCCAGGAGTCGCCGGCGGGCACGGCGAAGCGTTGCCGGGTCACGTCGTAGCCGTAGACGGCGAAGTGCGCGGCGACGTACGCCGCGGCCTCGCGGTACGCCGGCCCGGTGGCCAGGCGCGGCCCGATCCGGCCCGCCAGCACGCGGACGTGGCCCAGGGCGCGTCCCGCGCCGAAGCGGACCGCGGGGCGGGGCGAGGTCTCCGGGGCGGGAGCGGTGGGCGAGGCGGTGCCGGGCGGGGGAGCGGCGCGCCGCGACGCGGAGTCGGAGGCGACCGGGGAAGGGGCGTCCTGCCCGCTGCAGCCGAGGCCGCCGGCCAGCACCGCGAGGACCAGTGCGCAGCCGGCCGCCGTACGACGCGTGCAGGATGCCATCGCGAGCTCCCGGGCTGATCGTGTCGCCGTGGACCGTGAGGCGCCAGCATGACACGCGGGCCGGACCCCGGGACGCGGTCGCGCTGAGCGCTCCGTCGCCGGCCGGGGCTGTGACGTCCCGCACGTCGGACCGAGGCCTGCCACCGTGACAGTTCACCTGTCATGATCGCGCCATGAGCTATGAACTCGGTCAGGGAACCGGCCCGCTGCAGGGCGTCAAGGTCGTCGAGATCGCCGGCATCGGGCCCAGCCCGCACGCCTGCATGATCCTCGCCGACCTCGGTGCGGACGTGATCCGCGTCGAGCGTCCCGGCGGCCAGGCGCTGACCGGGGGCTCGACCGACCTGCTCAACCGCGGGCGCCCCAGCGTCGCGCTGAACCTCAAGGACCCCGCCGCGATCGCGGTCGTGCTCGACCTGATCGAGGGCGCCGACGTGGTGATCGAGGGGATGCGCCCCGGCACCACCGAGCGGCTCGGCCTGGGTCCCGACGTGTGCCTGGAGCGCAACCCGCGACTGGTCTACGGGCGGATGACCGGGTGGGGCCAGGACGGCCCGCTGGCCAAGGCCGCCGGGCACGACATGAACTACATCTCGATCACCGGCGCCCTGCACGGGATGGGTCAGGACAAGGCCCGCCCGCACTTCCCGGCCAACCTCATCGGCGACTTCGGTGGCGGCTCGACGTACCTGGTGATCGGCATCCTCGCGGCGCTGCTGGAGGCCCGGACCAGTGGCCAGGGCCAGGTCATCGACGCCGCGATCGTGGACGGCACCGCCCACCTCAACGCGATGGGCTCGGCGATGCTGGCCTCGGGGTCCTTCCGGGAGGAGCGGGCCGCCAACCTGCTCGACGGCGGCCAGCCCTACTACGACATCTACGAGACCTCCGACGCCCGCCACATGTCGGTGGGTGCGCTGGAGCCGCAGTTCTACGCCGAGTTCGTGCGGCTGCTCGGCATCGAGGAGTCCGCGCCGGACCGCTTCGACGCCGAGCGCGGCGACGACCTGCGCAAGATGATCACCGACGCCTTCCTCACCCGCACCCAGGCCGAGTGGGCCGAGGTGTTCGAGGGCACCGACGCCTGCGTGGCGCCGATCATCCCGCTCAGTGAGGCCGCCACGCACCCGCACATGGCCGCCCGCGAGGTCTTCGTCGAGCACCAGGGCGTGCTGCAGCCGGCGCCCGCGCCCCGCTTCTCGCGCACCCGCGCCACGCTGGGCGCCCCGCCCGCGGCCCGCCCCGGCGAGCACACCCGCGAGGCCCTCAGCGCCTGGGGCGTGGCCGACGTCGACGCCCTCATCGAGTCCGGCGCCGCCGTCCAGCCCTGAGCGCCGAGTCGGCGTGAACTCGCGCCCGTCCGGCGCCGAGTCGGCGTGAATTCGCGCCCGCCTGCGGCCGAGTCGGCGTGAACTGTCAGCATGGCGGCGTGAAACCGTTCCTCTTCCTCGGCATCCGTGCCGAGGACAGCGCCGCCGACGACGAGTACGCCGCGATCCTGCGCTGCGCCGGCCTGGCCGAGCGCGACGTACACCGGGTGCGCGTGGAGCGCGACGAGCTCGGCGACGTCGACCTCGACCGCTTCTCGGGGGTCGTCCTCGGCGGCGGTCCGTTCAACGTCAGCGACCCCGTCGAGTCCAAGTCGGCCGCACAGGTCCGGGTGGAGGCCGAGCTGCGCGCGCTGAGCCTGCGCGCGGTCGCCGACGACTTCCCCTTCCTCGGCGCCTGCTACGGCATCGGCACGCTCGGCAGCCTGCACGGCGGCGTGGTCGACCGGACGTACGGCGAGCCGATCGGGGCGGTGCGCATGGAGTTGACCGAGGCCGGCCGCGCCGACGCGCTCTTCGGGATCCTGCCCGCCTCGTTCGACGCGTTCCTCGGGCACAAGGAGGCCGTGCGCCGCCTGCCCGACGGCGCGGTGCTGCTGACCACCTCGCCGAGCTGCCCGGTGCAGGCCTTCCGGCTGGGGCGCAACGTCTACGCCACCCAGTTCCACCCGGAGCTGGACGACGAGGGGCTGTGCACCCGCATCGAGGTCTACCGCCACCACGGCTACTTCGACCCGCCCGAGGCCGACGAGCTGCAGCGCCGGGCCCGCGCCGCGACGGTCACCGAGCCGCCGCGGCTGCTGGCCCGGTTCGTGGAGCTCTTCGCCCGCTGACCAGCCCGGCCCGAGCGCCGTACCGGCTGAGCGCCCTGCCCCTGGGGTGCCGGCGGATGTGTCCTGCGCGACGTCGCGGTTTGCGAGGTGCGGCACGGGGCACCACGGGTGTCCTCGGTGGGGCCGATGCCGCCCCGCCCGTACCCGGAGGTCCCTGGTGTTCCTGTTCTTCAGCAATCGGCTCGGCTGCGCCGGCTCGGTCCTCGTCTCGCTCGTGATCACCGCGATCCTGATGCTGGTCCTCTTCACGCTCTGACCCGCCCGCCGGGTCGTCCGCCCGGTCGTCCGCCGGGTCGTCCGCCGGGTCGTCCGCCGGGCGACGGGACCATCGGCCCGTGTGAGTGGTTGCGTACCCGGTTACCGTCGTACACGGAACATCGCTCGACCCGAACCTCCTGGAGGGCACCATGGGCATCGACGAGGACGTCACCACGCACCTGACCGAAGAGCGCTGTTGGGAGCTGCTGCGCGGTGACGAGTTCGGGCGCTTGGCCTTCCGGCTGACCGACGAGATGCACATCGTCCCGATCAACTACGCGGTCGACGGCAAGACCATCCTGTTCCGCACCTCCGGCGGCGAGAAGCTGCTGAGCGTGATCATGCACGGGGAGGTCGCCTTCGAGATCGACCGGTACGGCGAGAAGGAGGCGACCAGCGTCGTCGTCCGCGGCCGCGCCCGGCGCCTGGAGGAGGACGAGGAGCACCGCGCGGAGAACGTGCCGCTGCGCCCGTGGATCGGCACCCACAAGTACAACGTCGTGGAGATCACCCCCACCACGATCACCGGTCGCGCCTTCCAGCTCGACCGTCCCTGGCTGCACCTGCGCCCCAACGCCTGATCCGCCCCCTCCGCACCGGTGCGCCGGTCGTGATCCGCGCCACTCCCGCCGCGCGGGAGGGTCCGGTGATGCGGTTCGGCCCTGTCGGCTGCGCTAGGTTGGATCCAGCAGCCCGTCCAGTCTTGCCTCGGGCTGTCGGCGTACCGCCTTCCAGGTGATGTGACGCCGCCTTCCGGGCTCCGGCCCGTGAGCGCACGCTTTCGTTGTTCCCGTCGCCGACGGGACGGCTTGGTGAGACACACCAACGGATAGCGACATTCTCTTGTCTTCTGCTGCACCCGCCTCTGCCCGCACCGCGAACGCTGCCGGATTCTCCGAGCTCGGCGTCCCCGCGGACCTGACCCGGATCCTGGCGGATCTGGGCATCACCTCCCCCACTCCCATCCAGGCCGCGACGCTGCCGGACTCCCTCGCGGGTCGCGACGTCCTGGGCCGCGGCCGTACCGGCTCCGGCAAGACCTACGCGTTCCTGCTGCCGCTGGTCGCGCGCCTGGTGACGTCGGGCCGCAAGCCCCGCGCCGGCGCCCCGCGTGCGCTGATCCTGGCCCCCACCCGTGAGCTGGTCGGCCAGATCCAGGAGTCCCTCGAGCCGCTGGCCAAGGCCAACGGCCTGTCCACCCAGACCGTCTTCGGCGGGGTGGGTCAGAACCCGCAGGTCCAGGGCCTGCGTCGCGGCATCGACATCGTGCTGGCCTGCCCCGGCCGCCTCGAGGACCTGATCAACCAGGGCCACTGCTCGCTGGCCGACATCGAGGTGACGATCCTCGACGAGGCCGACCACATGGCCGACCTGGGGTTCCTGCCCGCCGTGCGCCGGCTGATGGACAAGACGCCGACCAACGGTCAGCGGCTGCTGTTCTCCGCGACGCTCGACGGTGCCATCAACGTGCTGGTCAAGAAGTACCTGCACTCCCCGGTCACCCACGAGGCCGACTCGGCCCAGTCGCCGATCTCGACGATGGACCACCACGTGCTGCACGTGGAGCGCGACCACCGCGTCCCGGTGCTGGTCGACCTGACCAGCGCGCCCGGTCGCACGGTCGTCTTCACCCGGACCAAGCACGGCGCCAAGGCCCTGACCCGCCAGCTCAACAAGAACGGCGTACCCACCGTCGAGCTGCACGGCAACCTCAGCCAGAACGCCCGTACCCGCAACATGGCCGCCTTCCACGAGGGCAAGGCCACGACGCTGGTCGCGACCGACATCGCCGCGCGCGGTATCCACGTCGACGACGTCGCCCTGGTCATCCACGCCGACCCGCCGGTCGAGCACAAGGCCTACCTGCACCGCTCCGGTCGTACGGCGCGCGCCGGCGCCGCGGGCACCGTGGTGACGCTGATGACCAGCGACCAGGTCCGCGACGTCCGTGACCTGACCCGGGCGGCCGGCATCAAGCCGACCACGACCCGGCTCGACGGACCGGCTCACCCGATCCTGGTGAAGCTGGCCCCGGGCGAGCGTCAGGTCGTCCCCGGCGGTCTCGTCCTCGACGTTCCCGTGCAGCCTGCCGGGCGCGGTGGCGGTTCGGACACCGGCGCGAAGAGCAGCGGTGGCCGCAACCGCAGCCGACGCGGTGGCTCCGGCACCGCCGCTGCCGGCGGCGGTCGTGGCGCCTCGGGTGCCCGCAGCGGTGCCTCGGCCGGCAAGCCGGCCGCCAAGTCGGGCGCGAAGCCCGCCGGTGGCGCTCGCGCGGGCGGCGGACAGCGCTCGACGTCCCGCCCGGCCGGCAAGACCGGCGGCCACAGCGCCGCGTCGTTCAGCCGCGGCGTCCGCTGACCCAGCCCCACACCAGCACCAAGGGCCCACCAGCACCAGCACCACCAGGCCCCAGCACCACCAGGCCCAGCACCACCAGGCCCCAGCACCACTAGGCCCCCAGCACCACTAGGCCCCCAGCACCACCAGCACCCCCCCGCGACCCGTCACTTGCTCGACCAGACACGCCGTCTCTGGATGAGCGAGTGACGGGTCGCGGTCCGTTAGTGGTGGCGCAGGGCGTCGACGAGATCGCTCTTCTTCATGCTGGAGCGGCCCTCGATGCCCAGCTCGCCGGCGCGCTTGCGCAGGTCCTTCACGCTCCAGTCCTCATAGGAGCCTGAGCTGCCCCCCTTCTGCCCGACCTTCGAGCGGGAGCTGTTGGCGGCGGCGTTGGCGATCCGCGCCGACTTCTCCTTGCTGTTGCCCTCGTCGCGCAGCTTCCCGTAGAGCCCTTCGTCCTTGACGCTGGACCCGGGCTTGCCCTCACCCTTCTTGCTGGGCACGAGTCCTCCTTCGCTCGCTAGGTCTGGGCCTCAGGTGCCCGGTCCGCGCCCGGGCAAACCGCCCAGGAACTCCCGGACCGCCGCCCCGCCGACCGCTCGCTCCCCTCGCCGAGCCGTCACTGGCGCGGTCACAACCGGCGTGTCTGGTCGAGGGAGTGACGGGTCGGCGGGGGTGGGGGTGGGGGTGGGCTGGGGTGGGGCTGGGAGGGGGTGGGGGGTCAGGGGGTGGCGCGCTCGCGGGCGCGGTCGAGGCGGGCCATCCAGGGCTTGGCGGTGACGCCGTGGACCAGCACCGAGAGCACGATCGTGAAGGCCACGGTGGACCACAGCCACGGGGCCTCGGGGAAGTTCGCCTCGCCGGTGGCGTAGGCCAGGTAGTAGATCGAGCCGATCCCGCGCACCCCGAAGAACGCCACCGCGCGGCGCTCCGGGACGGTCAGCTCGCCCACCCGGTCGCGGCCTCCCGAGGTCGCGCTCAGGGCGATCAGCCCGGCCAGCGGCCGGATCACGAAGATCGTCACCACCCCGACCAGCACGCCCCACACGTCGAGGTAGGCGAGCAGGCCGTTGGTCATCTCGATGCCGAGGAAGAGCAGGATCACCAGCGTGAGCAGCCGCTCCAGGCGGTCGACCACCTCGTGCATGGCGCGGTGGTACTCGTGGCCACGCTCCTGGGCGCGCAGCGTCATCGCGCAGGTGAACACCGCGAGGAAGCCGTAGCCACCGAGCAGCTCCGAGGCGCCGTACGCCGTGAGCAGCGCGGCGAGCACCACCAGCGGCTCGCCCTGCTCGGCCAGGCGGAGGTCCTTGTTGGGCAGCCGGAAGGTCGCCTTGCCCAGGAGCCAGCCGACGACCAGGCCGGCTGCGACGCCGAGGACCACCTTGGCGACCAGGTACCACTCGAACCAGTGCACCGCGTCGGAGAACGCGAACCCGCCGGCGGCCAGCAGGATGGCGAGGTAGACGAAGGGGAAGGCCAGACCGTCGTTCAGCCCGGCCTCGGCGGTCAGGGCGAACCGGACCTCGTCGTGCTCGTGGCCCTCCTCGTCCTGGTGGTCGGGCAGGATCTCCATCTCGTCGGCGTCCTGGGTCACCGCCGGCCCGCCGACCTGGACGTCGGAGGCGAGCACCGGGTCGGTGGGGGCGAGTACGGCGCCGAGCAGCACGGCGCCGGCCAGGGACAGCCCGCCGGCCCACCAGCCGAGGGCCGCCACCGCGAGGATCGTCAACGGCATGGTCACCCCCAGCAGGCGCCAGGCGGCCGACCACCGTCCCCACGACCGCCAGGACCGCAGGTTCAGCGGCCGGTCGAGCGCGAGCCCCACCCCCATCAGCGCGACGAGCACGGCCACCTCGGAGACGTGCTCGATCACCACCCGGTCGGCCTCGTCACCGGGGTTGAAGGTGAAGCCCTCGAGCAGCGGGGTCAGCCCGAGCAGCAACCCGACGCCGGCCAACACGATCGGCGAAGACAGCGCGAAGCGCTGGAGCACCGAGGGCAGCACCACGGCGAGTAGCAGGCAGAGCCCACCGATGAGAAAGACCCCGTCCGCTGTCATAACTGGACGCTAGCCGCTGTGTTGAAAATGTGAACCGGCGGTGATACCCGCGGACCCCCCGCAGAGCCCGGCGCCGGCTCAGCGCGGCGGCAGCCGGTGCAGCTCGACGTCCTCGAGGCGAGCCTCCACCGCGGTCGCGGTGAGGTAGGTGCAGTGCGGCTGGCGGCGCCGGTCGGTGGGCGATCCCGGATTCAGCAGACGCAGCGGCGTCCCCGACGCCGTGGTGGTCGTGGTGTCCCAGGGGATGTGGCTGTGGCCGAAGACCAGCACGTCCACGTCGTCGTACGCCGCGGCGCAGCGTCGCTCGCGGCCCTGGGCGTCGCCGGTCTCGTGGACCACGGCGAACCGCACCCCGCCCAGCGTCGCGCGCGCCACCTCCGGGAGTCGCCGGCGCAGCTCGGCGCCGTCGTTGTTGCCGTAGACCCCCACCAGCCGCCGCGAGCGGGCCTCGAGCTCGTCGAGCAGCGCCGGCTCCACCCAGTCCCCGGCATGCACCACGACGTCGGCCGCCGCCACCGCCTCCCACAGCTCACCCGGCAGGTCGCGGGCCCGCTTGGGCAGGTGGGTGTCGGCCATCAGTACCAGTCGTTGCCTCTCCACACGGCGAGCCTAGGCCCGCGAGGGGGCGCGCGATCCGGCTCGGGTCGCTAGCCTCGGTTCATGGATGTCGACAGCGGCGCGAAGCTCCCCAACTCGGTCTACGAGGCCGAGCTGGCGCGGCTGCAGGCCGAGTTCGTCAAGGTCCAGGAGTGGACCCGGGCCGAGGGCAAGCGGATCGTGGTGATCTTCGAGGGCCGCGACGCCGCCGGCAAGGGCGGCGCGATCAAGCGGATCACCCAGTACCTCAGCCCCCGGGTCGCGCGGATCGTCGCGCTGCCGGCGCCGACCGAGCGCGAGCGCGGGCAGTGGTACTTCCAGCGCTACCTCAACCAGCTGCCCCGCGCGGGGGAGATGGTCTTCTTCGACCGGTCCTGGTACAACCGCGCCGGCGTCGAGAAGGTGATGGGCTTCTGCACACCGACCGAGTACCACCGCTTCCTGCACCAGTGCCCGATCCTCGAGCGGATGCTGGTCGAGGACGGCATCCTGCTGCGCAAGTACTGGTTCTCGGTCAGCGACCAGGAGCAACAGCGCCGGTTCCGCTCGCGCCTCGACGACCCGCTGCGGCGCTGGAAGCTCTCCACGATGGACCTGGAGTCGATCACCCGCTGGGAGGACTACTCGCGCGCCAAGGACCAGATGATGGTGCACACCGACATCCCCGAGGCGCCGTGGTTCGTCGTGGAGGGCGACGTGAAGAAGCGCGCCCGGCTGAACATGATGGCCCACCTGCTCTCCACGATCCCCTACACCGAGATCACGCTGCCGCAGCTCGAGCTGCCCGAGCGCCCCGCGCCCACCGGCTACGAGCGGCCGCCGCGCGAGCAGGCGACGTACGTGCCCGACTACTTCGCCACCCTGACCCAGGGCGGAACCGAGAGCGCAGCCAAGAGCTCAGCCAAGAGCTCAGCCAAGAGCTGACCGAGGCCCGCCCTCAGCGCGCGCGGCGGTCGATCGCCTGGCGCTTCTTCTCGTCCACCGCCGCCTCGTAGGCCGCGACCAGGCTGGAGACCGACAGCGGCTTGAGCCGCTCGACGATCTCGCGCAGCCGCTCGGGACTGACGCCGGACTCCTTGTAGAGCGGCCACACCATCGTGCGGAACAGGTCGTCGAGCTCCTCGGCGACCGCGCGCCCGTGCGCGGCGTACACCTCGGCCGCGGCCAGGGCCGCCGCGGTGGGGAAGCCGAGGTCGAGCAGGCCCAGCCCGACCGAGAGCTGCGAGACCGCGACCCGGAAGCACCCCGGCTCCCCGGGAGTCACGATTTGCAGCGCCTCCAGGGTGGAGAGGTCCTCCTCGGACAGGGTGCGCCCGGCGCGCCGGTCCAGCTCCGCGCGGGGCATCTCCAGGGGCGGCTCGCTCTGCCAGGGGGCGAGCATCGTGCGGTGCAGCGCGATGTCGTCGGGACCGGCGGAGTCGGGGATCGCGGCGAGGTAGCGCTCGATCGCGGCCAGCGTGAAGCCGTGGCTCTGCAGCTCCTGGACCAGCTCCAGGCGGGAGACGTGGTCGGCGGTGTAGTAGCCCGAGCGGCCGCGGCGGATCGGCGGGGGCACCAGGCCGCGGGTGGTGTAGAAGCGGACGTTGCGCACGCTCATCCCCACGCGCTGGGTCAGCTCGTCGAGGCTGTACAGGTCGGTAGGGGCGGGGCTGGTGGGGACAGAGTCGCCCATGGGTCTCCTGAAGCTCTTCGCTAGGGCAGTGGCGCGGTTGTGGCGCACGCCACACTGGACGGACGGCGCCTTGACGGTGACAGTAATAGTGTCACAATCGGCAGGCACAGTCTTCCAGCACGCAAGGGACCCCTCATGGCAGAAGCATTCGTGTACGACCACATTCGTACGCCGCGCGGCAAGGGCAAGAAGAACGGCTCGCTGCACGAGGTGAAGCCGGTCGACCTCGTCGTCGGCCTCCTCGACGAGCTCCAGACCCGCAACCCCAGCCTCGACCCGCACCGCATCGACGACGTCGTGCTCGGCGTGGTCTCCCCGATCGGTGACCAGGGTGGCGACATCGCCAAGACCGCGGCGCTGGCCGCCGGCCTGCCCGACACCGTCGCCGGCGTCCAGCTGAACCGCTTCTGCGCCTCGGGGCTGGAGGCGGTCAACCAGGCCGCCTCGCGCGTGCGTGGCGGCTTCGAGGACCTGATCCTCGCCGGCGGCGTCGAGTCGATGAGCCGGGTCCCGATGGGCTCCGACGGCGGCGCCTGGGCCGCCGACCCGGCCACCGCCTTCAAGACCTCGTTCGTGCCGCAGGGCATCGGCGCGGACCTGATCGCCACCATCGAGGGCTGGTCGCGCGAGGACGTCGACGCGTTCGCCGCGGAGTCCAACGCGCGCGCCGCCAAGGCGTGGGCCAACGGCTACTTCGCCCGCTCGGTGGTCCCGGTCAAGGACCTCAACGGCCTCACCGTCCTCGGTCACGACGAGTTCATCCGCCCCGGCACCTCGGTGGAGAGCCTGGCCGGGCTCAAGGCGTCGTTCGCCGACATCGGCCAGCAGGCCGGCTTCGACGACGTCGCGCTGGAGAAGTACCACTGGGTCGAGCGGATCGACCACGTCCACCACGCCGGCAACTCCTCGGGCATCGTCGACGGCTCCGCGCTGATGGCGATCGGCAGCGAGCAGGTCGGCACCGACCTCGGCCTCACCCCGCGCGCCCGGATCATCGCCACGGCGGTCTCCGGCGCCGACCCGACGATCATGCTCACCGGTCCGGCACCGGCCGCGCGCAAGGCGCTGGCCAAGGCGGGGCTGAAGGTCTCCGACATCGATCTGTTCGAGATCAACGAGGCGTTCGCCGCGGTCGCCATGCGCTTCATGCGCGACATGGGGATCACCGCCGACATCACCAACGTCAACGGCGGCGCCATCGCGATGGGCCACCCGCTGGGCGCCACCGGCGCGATGATCCTCGGCACCCTCATCGACGAGCTCGAGCGTCGCGAGCAGAAGCGCGGCCTCGCCACGCTCTGTGTCGGCGGCGGCATGGGCATCGCCACCATCGTCGAACTTGTCTGACCCGGCCCGGACTGAGAAGGAACACGCATCCATGAGCACTGAGACCCAGACCGCGGTCCGCTACGACCGGGACGCCGACGGCATCGTCACGCTGACCCTCGACGACCCCACCGCGCGCGCCAACACGATGAACGAGCTCTACCAGAGGTCGATGGACGAGGCGGTCGATCGGCTCTACGCCGAGGTCGACGACGTCGTCGGCGTCGTGATCGCCAGCGCCAAGAAGACCTTCTTCGCCGGCGGCAACCTCAAGAACATGGTCCAGGCCGGCCCCGACGACGCCCAGTCGGTGCTCGAGTCCGCGGAGACCATCAAGGCCGGCCTGCGCCGCCTCGAGCTCTACCCGCGTCCGGTCGTCGCCGCCATCAACGGCGCCGCGCTCGGCGGTGGCCTGGAGATCTGCCTGGCCACCAACCACCGCATCGCCGTCGACGACAACAAGACGCCGATCGGCCTGCCCGAGTCGACGCTGGGCCTGCTGCCCGGCGGCGGCGGGGTGACCCGCGTGGTGCGGATGCTCGGCATCCAGAGCGCGCTGATGGACGTGCTGCTGCCCGGCACCCAGTTCAAGCCCGCCCAGGCCAAGGAGAAGGGGCTGATCGACGAGCTCGTCGCCAGCCAGGACGAGCTGCTCCCGGCCGCCAAGGCGTGGGTCCTCGCCCACAAGGACGAGCCCGAGGCCGCCCAGAACCCGTGGGACCGCGCCGGCTACAAGATGCCCGGCGGCACGCCGGCCAGCCCCAAGCTCGCCGGCTTCCTGCCGGCGTTCCCGGCCCTGCTGCGCCAGCAGACCAAGGGCGCGCTCTACCCCGCCCCGCGCGCGATCATGAGCGCCGCGGTCGAGGGCGCGCAGGTCGACTTCGACACCGCCTCGCGCATCGAGTCGCGCTACCTGACCAGCCTGATCGTCAACCAGCAGGCGAAGAACATGATCCAGGCGTTCTTCTTCGACCTGCAGGCGATCAACTCCGGCTCGCTGCGCCCCGACGGCATCGAGCCGTTCCAGGCCACCAAGGTCGGCGTCCTCGGCGCCGGGATGATGGGAGCCGGCATCGCCTACTCCTGCGCCCGCGCCGGGATGGAGGTCGTGCTCAAGGATGTCTCGGCCGAGAACGCCGAGAAGGGCAAGGCCTACTCGGAGAAGCTGCTCACCAAGGCCGTCTCGCGCGGCAAGAGCACCGAGGAGAAGAAGGCCGAGCTGCTGGGCCGGATCACCGCCACCGCCGACCCCGCCGACCTGGCCGGCTGCGACTTGGTGATCGAGGCGGTCTTCGAGGACCCGGCGCTGAAGAGCAAGGTGTTCGCCGAGGTGATGCCGTACGTCAACGCGGACGCGCTGCTGTGCTCCAACACCTCGACGCTGCCGATCACCGAGCTGGCCGAGGGCGTCGAGCGTCCCGCGGACTTCATCGGGCTGCACTTCTTCTCGCCCGTCGACAAGATGCCGCTGGTGGAGATCATCCGCGGCAAGGAGACCTCCGACGTGGCGCTGGCCAAGGCCTACGACGTGGTCCAGCAGATCCGCAAGACGCCGATCGTGGTCAACGACAGCCGGGGGTTCTACACCTCGCGGGTGATCGGGACGATGGTCAACGAGGGCCTGGCGATGCTCAACGAGGGCATGCACCCGGTCAGCATCGAGCGGGCCGCGACGCAGGACGGCTACCCGGTCGGCACCCTGCAGCTCTCCGACGAGCTCAACATGGAGCTGATGGCCAAGATCCGCAAGGCCACCGCCGACGCCGCCGAGCGCGACGGCATCACGCTGCCGGAGGACCCGGCCGGTGACGTGGTCGCCACGATGATCGAGCTGGGCCGCTCCAGCCGCCTCGAGGGCGCCGGCTTCTACGAGTACGACGAGTCCGGCAAGCGGCTGGGCCTGTGGCCCGGGCTGGCCGAGCGGTTCCCCGTCGCCGAGCAGCAGATCCCCTTCCAGGACATGAAGGACCGGCTGCTGTTCGTCGAGGCGATCGAGACCGCCAAGTGCTTCGAGGAGGGGGTCATCACCTCCGCGGCGGCCGCCAACATCGGCTCGATCATGGGCATCGGCTTCCCGGCCAACACCGGTGGCGCCGCGCAGTTCATGACCGGCTACGTGGCCGCCGACGGCGAGATCGGGCTGGCCGCGTTCGTCAAGCGTGCCGACGAGCTCGCCGACGCCTACGGCGAGCGGTTCCGCCCCACGGCGTACCTGCGCGACCTGGTGGCGAAGGGCGAGTCCTTCCCCGCCTGATCGCCTCTCACCCGACGCGGCGCCGGATCCCTGTGGGGGTCCGGCGCCGCGTCGTGCGATTTGTGGACCATCCGCTCCGCAGCCGGGTGAGGTGCCGCACAATGAGCGCGTGACCGTGCGCCATGACGAGGGAAACCCCACCCGCGGCCTCCGCGAGGAGGACGCCTTCGACGTGGCCGCCGCCGCCGGCTGGCTGCGCGAGCACGCAGCGGGGGACCGCACCGAGCTGGCCGGCACCCCCGAGGTGCGCCAGTACGGCGGCGGAGCCTCCAACCTCACCTACCTGCTGCGCTACCCCGAGCGCGACCTGGTGCTGCGCCGCCCGCCGGTCGGCACCAAGGCCGCCGGGGCGCACGACATGGCCCGCGAGTTCCGGCTCCAGGCCGCGCTGCACCCGGTCTTCCCCCGGGTGCCGCGGATGGTGGCGCTGTGCGAGGACGAGAGCGTGCTCGGCGCGCCGTTCTACGTGATGGACCGGGTGGCCGGCACGATCCTGCGCAAGGACCCGCCCGCCGCGCTGTCACCCGCGGACGCCTCCACGCTGTGCTCGAACGCCCTGGACGTGCTGGTCGAGCTGCACGCCGTCGACGTGCAGGCCGCCGGACTGGAGTCGCTGGGCCGCGGCCCGGGGTACGTCGAGCGTCAGGTCGGCGGCTGGTCGGGCCGCTTCCGGCGGGCGCGCACCGAGGATGTCGGCGACTTCGAGGACGTGATCGCCTGGCTGGAGGGCCACCGGCCCGACGACGTCGCCAGCTGCCTGATCCACAACGACTTCCGCTTCGACAACCTGGTGCTCGACGCCGACGACCCGCTGCAGGTGGTCGCGGTGCTGGACTGGGAGCTGGCCACCGTGGGCGACCCGCTGATGGACCTCGGTGGCGCGCTGGCCTACTGGGTGGAGCCCGGGGACGACGACTTCTTCCAGGCCTTCCGGCGCCAGCCGACCACGGCGCCAGGGATGTGGACGCGCGCCGAGGTCGTCGCGGCGTACGGCGAGCGCACCGGGCGCACGGTGACGCCCGAGCAGTGGCTCTTCTACGAGGTCTTCGGGCTGTTCCGGGTCGCGGTGATCGCCCAGCAGATCCACTACCGCTACTTCCACGGCCAGACCACCAACGAGGCCTTCGCGACGTTCGGCCCCGCGGTGGGCTACCTCGAGACCCGCTGCCGCGCCCTGCTGGGGCTCTGATGGGCTCGCTGCTGCTGGTGCGCCACGGCCAGGCCTCGTGGGGCACCGACGACTACGACGTGCTCTCGCCGCTGGGCTGGGAGCAGGGCAGGCTGCTGGGGAAGTCGCTCGCGGCGCGCGGGGTCCGCCCCGATCTGGTGGTCCGCGGCGACATGCGCCGCCACCGGGAGACGGTCGAGGCGATCGCGCAGGGTGCAGGCTGGGACGTCCCGGTCGAGGTCGACGGCGCGTGGGACGAGTACGACCACCTGGCGGTGCTCGCCCGCCACGACGAGACGCTCGAGGACGAGCTCGACCGCCGGCAGTTCCAGGCGTGGTTCGAGGCCGCCATGCGGCGCTGGTCCTCCGGGGACCACGACGCGGAGTACCACGAGCCGTTCGCCGCCTTCACCGACCGGGTGGTGCGCGCCCTGGAGCGGGTGGTCGAGCGGGTCTCCGCGAGCGGCACCGTGCTGGTGGTGACCTCGGGTGGGCCGATCGCGTGGAGCACGATCGCGCTGGTCAACGACTGGGAGAGTGGGGAGGGGCCGGCCCCCTACGCGGCGGCCTGGGCGCGGCTGAACACGGTGGCGGTGAACTCCGGGGTCAGCAAGGTGGTGGTCGGGCGCCGCGGCACCACGCTGGTGACCTTCAACGAGCACAGCCACCTCGAGGGCGGCACGCTCACCTACCGCTGACCGGCTAGCGTCGGCGCCATGACCTCTTCGCGTGCCGACCTGGCCCCGTCGTCGGCCGATGGTGCGCCGCGCACCGTCGGCCGATTCGCGCTGGCGGCGGTGATGCTGATCGCCGGGGTGGGCCACCTGGCCCGCACCGAGGAGTTCCGGGCGCAGGTGCCGCCGTTCTTCCCCGCCCGCGACGCGATCGTCTACGCCTCCGGGGTGGTGGAGCTCGCCATCGGGGCGGCCCTGGTGGCGGCCCGCGGCCGGCGCCGGGTGCAGCTGGGGTTCCTGCTTGCGGCGTTCTTCGTGGTGATCTTCCCCGGCAACATCAGCCAGTACCTCACCGGCGAGGACGCCTTCGGGCTCGACACCGACGCCAAGCGCGCGGTGCGGCTGGTCTTCCAGCCGGTGCTGGTGCTGTGGGCGCTGTGGTGCACCGGCGCGCTCGCCGCGTGGCGGCGTCGCCGCTCCTGAGCGGCGCGGCCGCGTGGGCGGTCAGTCGTCGAGGGGGAGCCGTACGGCGACCAGGGCGACGTCGTCCTCGGGGCGCTCGGGCAGCAGCCTGCGCAGCAGCTCGTCGCAGATCTGGTCCAGGGGCAGGTCCTCGTCGATCAGCTCGGTGAGCACGCTGGCGAGCTGGTCGATGCCGTCGTCGAGGTTCTGACCGCGCCGCTCGACGAGCCCGTCGGTGTAGAGCAGCACGGTGGCTCCGCGCGCCAGGGTGCGGACCGCCTCCGCGCGCGCGACGTGCGGGTTGAGCCCGAGCAGCAGGTCGGGGGAGTCGGTCCACAGCACCGCGGCCGGCCCGCTCCCCGGCTGGACCACCAGCGGCGGCGGGTGGCCCGCGTTGGCCCAGCGCAGCCGGGCGGTCCCGGCCGCGCGCTCGGCGGGGGTCTGCTCGAGGCGCGCGAGGAGCACCGTCGCGGTGGTGTCGATCTGCAGGGACGACATCGCCTCGTCGACCCGGCGCAGGACCTCGGCGGGCTGGGCGCCGGTGGTGACCGCGATGCCGCGCAGCAGGCTGCGCAGCTGACCCATCGCCGCCGCGGCCGCGGTGTCGTGACCGACGACGTCGCCGATCACGATCGCCATCGAGCCGTCGTCCTGCAGGAACGCGTCGTACCAGTCGCCGCCCACCTGGGCCGCCTCCGCCGCGGGCACGTAGCGCACCACGACCTGGAGGTCCTCCGACTGCGGCGGCGCGGTCATCATGCTGCGCTGGAGCGTCTCGGCGAGCTCGCGCTGCTGGACGTAGAGGCGGGCGTTGTCCAGGGCCAGGCCGGCCCGGCCGGCCACCTCCTCGAGGGTGGCCAGATCGTCGGGTGCGAACTGCGCGCGGGCGTGGCCGCGGAACGCGGAGAGCAGACCGAGGGTCCGCCCGCGTGCGCGCAGCGGGATCACCACGGCCGAGCTCGGGTCCAGGCGCAGGCACAGGTCGCGCGCCTCTCCCGCGGTGAGCACCTGCGCGATCTGGGCGGCCGCGTGCTCGGCGACCAGCACCGTGCCCTGCTGGTCCAGCGCGCGGGCGACGAAGGAGGCGTCGGTGAGGGCGGGGATGCGCACCTGGGTGTAGCGCTCGACCAGGTCGCGGAGCTCCGGGGCGGCGTGCCACCAGCCGACGTCGCGCAGCCCGCGGCGCCAGTCCCCGTGCCCGGCCGCGGAGTCCTCGACCAGGGTGACCAGGCACCAATCGGCCACCGGCGGGACGATCAGCTGGGCCAGGCGCCCGACGGCCTCCACCGGGTCGAAGGTCCCGGTCAGGGCGGCCGTCACGTCTCCGAGCAGCTCGGCGCGCCGGGTGCCGCGGGCGACCGTGTCCTGGGCGAGCCGCCGGTCGGTGGTCTCCAGGAGGTAGACCGAGAGCCCGTCGGAGGTCGGCCAGGCACGCGCCTCGAACCAGCTCTCCAGCGGCTGTGCGTAGTAGACCTCGAACGACACCGCCTCCCGGGTCTCCATCGCCTTGCGGTAGTGCTCTTCGAAGTCGCTGCCCTCGATCCGGGGGAAGAGCTCCCACAGCACGCTGCCGATGGCCTCGGCCCGGCTGACGCCGAGCAGGCGCTGGGCCTCGGCGTTGAGGTAGGTGAAGCGCCAGGCACGGTCGAGGTGGAAGAAGGCCGTGGGCATGGCGTCCAGCACGCGGGTGACCAGCGCCTCGCCCTCCTGGGCGGCGGTGGTGTCGATCCCCGCGCCCAGCACGCGGACCGCGGTCCCCTCGGGGCCGGCCAGGGCGCGTCCGCGGGCGCTGATCCAGCGCACGCCTGCGTCGGGGAGCACGACGCGGTAGTCGACGCTGAAGACGCCGCAGCTCGAGATCGCCTCCAGCAGCGCCCGGTGCAGGCGCGGCCGATCCTCGGGGTGCACCAGCTCGTCGAAGGCCTCCATGGTGCCCGCGAAGGCCGAGCGCTGCACGCCGAAGAGCTCGATCAGGCGCTCGTCCCAGCGCAGCTCGCCGGAGCCCAGGTCCCAGTCGAAGGCGCCCACGCCGGCCGCGTCGACGGCGAGCTGCCAGACCAGCCGCTCCTCGTCGTACGTCGCGACCAGGGCCGCGAGCTCGAGCTCGGCCACCACCGGTCCGGCGAGCAGCTCCAGCAGCGCCACGTCCGCGTCGCTCCAGTCGCGGGGCGAGGCGTCGTAGACGCAGAGCGCGCCGACCGGGTGACCGTCCGCGACCAGCGGGACGCCCAGGTAGGAGCCAACCAGGCCGGAGACCACCGGCGGCAGGTGACGCACCCGCTCGTCGGTGCCTGCGTCGCTCACCTGCAGGGCCGCGGAGTCGGTGACGATCAGCCGGCACAGCGAGTCGATGGTCGCAGACTGCTCGCCGACGGCGTCCACGCCGGCGCCGACGCCGGCCATCACGCTCTGCACGTCGGAGATCAGCGACACCTGCGCGGAGCCGGCCCGCAGCAGCCGCGCCGCCCGCTCGGTGAGCCGGTTCAGCGATTCCAGGCCCTCGGGCCGGGAGAGGCGCCGCGCATAGTGGGCACGGGCGGCCTCCAGTGCGCCGTCGCCTGCGAACGGTCCGGTCGCGTCGTCCGCGGCGCTCACGTCACCCTCGCCGGGCGTCGTCCGACTACTGGACACCTGGTCCATGTGCCGGAGACGCCGCTGGTCCTCATCTGGAGAGTGTGGCACTTTCAGGGCACTGTCGGCCCCAATGTCGACGCACCGGAGTCCGGAGGCTCAGATCAGTCTCTTGAACACGGTGAGCGGCGCATGCCGCATCACCACCGAGAGCGGCGCCCACGGCCACGGCGGCACGTGGGCGGAGGGCCTCTCCTTCTCGATCGCGGCGACCATCGCCCGCACGCCCTTCTCGGTCGACACCATCAGCGGCTGGCGCTGGGCGACGTGCTCGTTCATCTCCGAGGCGATGTAACCCGGGTAGATCACCGAGACCTTGATGGCGGTGCCGTGCAGCTCGGTGCGCAGGCCCTCGGCGAGGTGCGCCACCCCGGCCTTCGTCGCGGCGTACGTCGTCATCGACTTGGGCATCCCGCGCACCGCCGAGAGCGAGGACACCATCACCAGGTGCCCGGCCTGCTGAGCGCGGAAGACCTCCATCGCCGCCTCGGCCTGGGTCAGGGCGCCGACGAAGTTCGTCATCGCGGTCTCCCGGTTCGCGCCCTGGCGACCGGTGCCCAGGGGCGCGCCCTTGCCGAGGCCGGCGTTGATCACGATGCGGTCGATCCGGCCGAGCTCGGCGTGGAAGTCACGGAAGCCCGCGAACACCGACTCGTCGTCGGTGACGTCGACGGCGCGGATCAGGACCCGGCGCTGCGGATGCGCGGCGAGGATCTCCGCGCGGAGCTCCTCGAGCCGATCGGTACGGCGCGCACAGAGCGCCAGGTCGTAGCCCAGGTCGGCGAACTGGCGGGCCATCTCGGCGCCGAGTCCGGAGCTGGCGCCGGTGATCAGGATGCTGCGGGCCATGTGGCGGGGTCTCCCAGTGCTCTCGGACGCGGCGGGCGGCGGCGTCGGCCTGTTCCGGCTCGACGCCGCCGCCCGGCGTGGTGGTGTGTCGGTGCTGCTCTCGGTGGGGTCAGCGCTGCTCGGGCGCCTGGACCACCACGGTGTTGAGGATCTTGTCGGTGAGGGTCTGCTTCTTCGCGTCCCACAGCGGCCACAGGTAGTCGATGTAGCAGGCCTGGTTGATGACCCCGTGCAGCAGGTAGCGCGCGAACGCCATGCCGGCGCCGACCGGCTGGCCGTCCTGCTCGCGGATCAGCTTGATCCCGACCTTGGCCTTGCCGTAGCTGGCGCCGGTGCGGCCCTGGCGCATCATGTAGTTGCGGACCCAGATCACGACTCCCACGATCATCCCGGCCGCCAGCAGCAGGAGGCCGACGATCAGCAGCGGGAGGTTGGGCTCGGTGACCTCGCCGTACGAGTTCGTCTCCGCGGTGGTCATCGCGGCGATGAACAGCACATAGCCGATGCTCGTCAGGACCCACGCGGGCCACATGATCAGCAGGTCCCACAGCGTCGCGATGGCCCGCTGCCCCCACGTGGCGTAGGCGCCCTGGCCGGCGCCGTACGGCTGCTGGCCGTAGGGCGAGCCGTAGGCGGGGGCCTGGCCGTAGGGCTGACCGGGCTGCTGGCCGTAGCCGGGCGCCTGGCCGTACGGCGACTGCTGGCCGTACGGCGACTGAGCCTGCTGCGGCGGCTGGCCGTACGGCGACTGAGCCTGCTGCGGCGGCTGGCCGTACGGTGACGGGTTCTGGCCGTAGGGGTCCTGGGGCGGGTTTCCGTACTGCGACAAGGGTGTCTCCTGCGTATGCGGCCTGCATCGGCCCGGTCGGCCGACGTGGCACAGGTTAGTGGCTGCGCTCACCCCGCGACGTCCTCTTGCGCCGACTCGGCGTGAACTCGCACGCTCAGCCCCCCGAGTCGGCGTGACCTCGCGCGCTCAGGCCGCCGAGTCGGCGTGAAGTCGCGCGCTCAGGCCGCCGAGTCGGCGTGAACTCGCCTCCCCAGGGTGCTGACTCGGCGTGACCTCGCAGCCCACGGGCACCGAGTCGTCGTGAACTCGGGCCACCTGGCTGTGACTCAGTGCGAACTTGCGCCGACTCGGGCGTCGTACGTGGTGAGTTCACGCCGACTCGCGGGTCATATGACGTGAGTTCACGCCGACTCGCGGGTCGTACGTCGTGAGTTCACGCCGACTCGGGGGTAGAAAAAGTCAGGCTTGACTGTTTGTTGGTGGAGGGCTCAGGATGTGGGCGTGAGCCAGACCACAGGACCCGGCCCCCGGGTCAGCCAGGAGGAGCGCACCCGCGCCATGCGGGCCCGCCTGCTCGAGGCGACGGTGGAGTGCATCGTCGAGTACGGGTGGAGCGGCACGTCCACCACGCTCGTCTCCAAGCGGGCCGGCGTCAGCCGGGGCGCCCAGCTGCACCACTTCCCGAGCAAGACCGACCTCGTCATCGCCGCGGTCGAGCACCTCAGCCAGGTCCGGGCCGCCGAGATCGAGGCCGCGGCCGAGGGGCTGCCGACCGGACCGCGGCGTACCCGCGCGGTCCTGGAGATGCTCGCCGAGCACTTCACCAGCCCGGTCTTCACCGCGGCCCTCGAGCTGTGGGTCGCGGCCCGCACCGACGCGCAGCTGCTCGCCGCCGTCGGCCCCCTCGAGCAGCGGGTCGGCCGCGAGATCCACCGGCTGACCGTCGAGCTGCTGGGCGTCGACGAGTCGCGGCCGGGCACCCGCGAGCTGGTCCAGGCGACCCTCGACCTGGTCCGCGGCCTGGGCCTGGCCAACACCATCTCCGACGACGCCGGCCGCCGCCGCCGGATCCTCGACCAGTGGGCGACGACCCTCGATGCCGTCCTGAAGGAGAACTAGATGAACGACGTGCTCCACGCAGTGCTCGCCGACCTCGCCGCGGAAGGCGACCGGCTCGAGCGGCTGGTCGTCGATCTCGACGAGGCCGGCTGGCGCACCCCGACCCCGGCCGAGGGCTGGGACGTCGCCACCCAGGTCGCGCACCTGGCCTGGACCGACGAGGCCGCGCTGGCCGCGGCCACTGACAAGCAGGCCTGGGACGAGCTGGTCCTCGCCGCGATCGCCGACCCCACCGGCGTCGTCGACAACGCCGCCCTCGACGGGGGCCGGGTCGCCCCCGAGGCGCTGCTGGCGCGCTGGCGGGCGGCCCGACCGGCGCTGGTCGAGGCGCTGCGCGACCTCCCCGAGGGACAGAAGATGCCGTGGTTCGGCCCGCCGATGTCGGCCACCTCGATGGCCACCGCGCGGTTCATGGAGACCTGGGCGCACTCCCTCGACGTGCACGAGGCGCTGGGCGCCACCGCCGAGGTCAGCGACCGGATCCGGCACGTCGCGCACCTGGGCGTGCGGACCCGCAACTACTCGTTCTCGGTGCACGAGCTCGCCGCGCCGGCCGAGGAGTTCCGCATCGATCTGACCGCTCCCTCCGGCGAGGCCTGGACCTGGGGACCCGAGGACGCCGCGCAGCGGGTCACCGGGTCGGCGCAGGACTTCTGCCTGCTGGTCACCCAGCGCCGTCACCGCGACGACACCGACCTGGTCGCCACCGGCGCGGACGCCGAGCGCTGGCTGGAGATCGCGCAGTGCTTCGCCGGGCCGCCCGGCGCCGGCCGCGCGGCCGCGGGGGTCCAGGCATGAGCGTCCTGCGGGTGGGCAACTGCTCGGGCTTCTACGGCGACCGGCTCTCGGCGATGCGCGAGATGCTCGAGGGCTCGGTGGACGGGCACGGCCTCGACGTCCTGACCGGCGACTACCTCGCCGAGCTGACCATGCTGATCCTCGGCAAGGACACCATGCGGGACGCCTCGCTGGGCTATGCCCGCACCTTCGTGCGCCAGCTCGAGGACGCCCTCGGCCTGGCCCTGGAGCGCGGGACCAAGATCGTGGCCAACGCCGGCGGGCTCAACCCCGCCGGGCTGGCCGACAAGGTGCGCGAGGTTGCCGCCGGGCTGGGCCTCGACGTCGCGGTCGCCCACGTCGAGGGCGACGACGTGCGCGGCTCGCAGGCGCTGGCCGAGCTCGGCCTGCCGCACGCGCTCACCGCCAACGCCTACCTGGGCGGGCTCGGCATCGCCTCGGCGCTGCGCGCGGGCGCCGACATCGTCGTCACCGGCCGGGTCACCGACGCCTCCCTGGTCGTCGGCCCTGCCGTCGCCCACTTCGGCTGGGACCCCACGTCGTACGACGAGCTGGCCGGGGCGGTCGTGGCCGGGCACGTGCTGGAGTGCGGCACGCAGGCATGCGGGGGCAACTTCTCCGGGTTCCTGCAGCTGCCGCGCGACGGGCGCCCGCTCGGCTTCCCGCTCGCCGAGATCGAGGCCGACGGCTCGTTCGTGGTGACCAAGCACGACGACACCGGCGGCATGGTCACCGTCGACACCGTCACCGCGCAGCTGATGTACGAGATCCAGTCCACGCGCTACCTCGGCCCCGACGTGACCACCCACCTCGACTCGATCTCGCTGGCCCAGGTCGGCGAGGACCGGGTCCGGGTCAGCGGCGTCACCGGCGGCGCCCCGCCCGCCCAGCTCAAGGTCTGCGTCAACGAGCTCGGGGGCTTCCGCAACACCGCCGAGTTCGTGCTGACCGGGCTCGACCTCGAGGCCAAGGCCGAGTGGGTCCGCGCCCAGGTCGATTGCGCCCTCGCCGCCGCGCCGGGAGGGCCGCCCGCGTCCGTGCACTGGGGCGAGGTGGGCCCGGCGCTGGCCGACGCGCCGACCGAGGAGTCCGCCTCGGTGCTGCTGCGCTGCGTGGTCAAGGACGCCGACGCCAAGCCCGTCGGCAAGCCGTTCACCTCCGCCGTGGTGGAGCTGGCCCTGGCCTCCTACCCCGGCTTCACGATGACCGCGCCGCCCTCGGCCCCCACGCCGTACGGCGTGTACAAGGCGGCCTACGTCGACCGCGCGGTGCTCACCCACACGGTGGTGCACGCGGACGGGCGTCGCGAGGTCGTCGCGGACCCGCCGGTGGCCGGTGGGCCGGTCGGCGAGGAGACGCTCTCGCCCGAGCACTTCGGGCTGCGCCCCTCGCCGTTCCCCGCCCCGGTCGACTCGGTGACCCGCCGGGCGCCGCTGGGGACCTTCGTCCACGCCCGCTCGGGCGACAAGGGCGGCGACGCCAACCTCGGCCTGTGGGTTGCCCACGACGGCTCGGAGAAGTACGCCGACCGGGTCCGCTGGCTCACCAAGCTCATCACGCCGCGCCGGATCCGCGAGCTGGTCGGCGAGGCGGAGGGCCTCGACATCGAGGTCTTCGTGCTGCCCAACCTCGGCGGCGTCAACGTGCTCATCCACGGTCTGCTCGGCGAGGGGGTCGCCTCGTCGACCCGGTTCGACCCGCAGGCCAAGGGCCTCGGCGAGTGGGTCCGCTCACGCGTCGTCAACATCCAGGAGTCATTGCTGTGATCGGTTTCGACACCCCCGAGCGCCTGGCGCTCAAGCAGAGCGCGGCGGAGTTCACCCGCCGCGAGGTGGTCCCCCACCTGCAGGAGTGGGAGGACGCCGGGGAGCTGCCGCGGGCGCTGCACAAGGCGGCCGCCGCGCAGGGCCTGCTCGGCGTCTCCTTCGCCGAGTCCGTCGGCGGCGAGGGCGGCGACCTGCTCGACTCCGTCGCGGTCGCCGAGGCGATCCTGGAGGCCGGCGGGTCCGGCGGCCTGATCGCCAGCTTGTTCACCGGCGGGATCGCGCTGCCGCACCTGGCCGAGAACGGCTCGCCGGACCTGATCGAGCGCTACGTGCGCCCGGCGCTGGCCGGCGACGCGATCGGCGCGCTGGCGATCACCGAGCCCGACGGTGGCTCCGACGTCGCCAACATCCGCACCACCGCGCGCCGCGACGGCGACGAGTACGTGGTGAACGGGCAGAAGACGTTCATCACCAGCGGCGTGCGCGCCGACTTCGTGACCACCGCGGTGCGCACCGGCGGCCCCGGCCACGCCGGTGTCTCGCTGCTGGTCATCGACAAGGACACCCCCGGCTTCACCGTCGACCGGCAGCTGGCCAAGATGGGCTGGCACTGCTCGGACACCGCGGAGCTCTCCTTCGTCGACGTGCGGGTCCCGGCCGCCCACCTGGTCGGCGCCGAGAACACCGGCTTCTACCAGATCGCCGACCAGTTCGTGGTCGAGCGGATCGGGCTGGCCGTGCAGGCCTACGGCATCGCGGCCCGCTCGCTGGCCCTGACCGCGGCGTACTGCCGCCAGCGCGAGACGTTCGGCAAGCCGCTGATCAGCCGCCAGGTGGTACGCCACAAGCTCGTCGAGATGCACCGCCAGGTCGAGACGGCGCGCGCCTTCACCCGCGACGTGGCCGCGCGCCACGTGGCCGGGGAGGGCGTGATCGCCGAGGCGTGCCTGGCCAAGCAGACCGCGGTGGACGCCTCGACGTACGTCTGTGATCAGGCGGTGCAGCTGCACGGCGGCACCGGATACATGCACGGGACCGAGGTGGAGCGGCACTACCGCGACGCCCGGATCCTGCCCATCGGAGGAGGAGCGAGCGAAGTGCTCACAGATCTGGCCGCCAAGCTGCTGGGGTACGCCTCATGAGCGCGGGTACGACGAGCCGCCGCGAGGCGATGCTGGCCAAGGTCGCCGACCTCGAGGCCGAGCAGGCCAAGGCGGTCGCCGGCGGCGGGGAGAAGAGCGTCACCCGTCATCACGCCCGCGGCAAGCTGCTCCCGCGCGAGCGGATCGAGCTGCTGCTCGACGAGGGCACCGCGTTCCTGGAGCTCTCGCCGCTGGCCGGCTGGGGCTCGGACTTCCACGTCGGCGCGTCGGTGGTCACCGGCATCGGCGTGATCGAGGGGGTGGAGTGCATGATCACCGCCAACGACCCCTCGGTGAAGGGCGGCGCCTCGAACCCGTGGACGGTCAAGAAGGTCTTCCGGGCCTCGCAGATCGCCGAGGAGAACAACCTCCCGACGATCTCGCTGGTGGAGTCCGGCGGCGCCGACCTGCCGACCCAGAAGGAGATCTTCATCCCGGGCGGCAAGCTCTTCCGGGACCTGACCCGGGCCAGCGCCCGCAAGCAGCCCACGGTCGCGCTGGTCTTCGGCAACTCGACCGCCGGCGGCGCCTACGTGCCGGGGATGAGCGACTACACGGTGATGGTCAAGGAGCAGGCCAAGGTCTTCCTCGGCGGCCCGCCGCTGGTGAAGATGGCCACCGGTGAGGAGTCCGACGACGAGTCGCTGGGCGGCGCCGAGATGCACGCCCGGGTCTCCGGCCTGGCCGACTACCTCGCCGAGGACGAGCGTGACGCGATCCGGATCGGACGCCGCATCGTGGCCCGGCTCAACTGGCGCAAGGCGCGCCCCGAGAGCGCCCGCACCGCGTTCGACTTCGCCGAGCCCGACGAGGACGCCGACGGTCTGCTCGACCTGATCCCCACCGACCTCAAGGAGCCGTTCGACCCGCGCGAGGTGATCGTCCGGATGGTCGACGGCACCGGGCCCGGCAACGCGCAGCCCTTCGACGAGTTCAAGCCGCTCTACGGGCCCTCGCTGGTCACCGGCTGGGCGCGGATCCACGGCCGCCAGGTCGGCATCCTCGCCAACGCCCAGGGCGTGCTGTTCTCGGAGGAGGCGCAGAAGGCGACCCAGTTCATCCAGCTCGCCAACCAGATCGACGTGCCGCTGCTGTTCCTGCACAACACCACCGGCTACATGGTCGGCAAGGAGTACGAGCAGGGCGGCATCATCAAGCACGGCGCGATGATGATCAACGCCGTCTCCAACTCCACGGTGCCGCACCTGTCGGTGATCATGGGCGCCTCCTACGGCGCCGGCAACTACGGCATGAACGGGCGCGCCTACGACCCGCGCTTCCTGTTCACCTGGCCCAGCGCGAAGTCCGCGGTGATGGGTCCGGCGCAGCTGGCCGGCGTGCTGTCGATCGTGGCGCGCGCCGCGACCGAGGCCAAGGGCAAGGAGTACGACGAGGCCGGCGACGCCGCGATGCGCGAGTTCATCGAGGCCTCCGTCGAGGAGCAGTCCCTGCCCTACTTCCTGTCCGGGATGCTCTACGACGACGGCGTCATCGACCCCCGCGACACCCGCACCGTCCTGGGCCTGTGCCTGTCCGTGATCGACAACGCCGACTTCGCGGGCACCGACCGCTTCGGCGTCTTCCGGATGTGAGTGGCGTGGACATCGTCGAGAGCACTCCCCAGACCGTCCCGGAGACCACTCCGGCCAAGGAGCACCGCATGATCACCCGCCTGCTCGTCGCCAACCGCGGCGAGATCGCCCGCCGCGTCTTCGCCAGCTGCCGCCGGCTCGGGATCGAGACCGTCGCGGTCCACTCCGACGCCGACGCCGGTCTGCCCTTCGTGGGCGAGGCCGACGCCGCGGTCCGGCTCCCGGGCAACACCCCGGCCGAGACCTACCTGCGCACCGACCTGATCCTCGAGGCGGCGCGGCGTACCGGTGCCGACGCCGTCCACCCCGGCTACGGCTTCCTCTCCGAGAACGCCGAGTTCGCCCGGGCGGTGCTCGACGCCGGCCTGGTCTGGGTCGGCCCCGCGCCGGAGGCGATCGACTCGATGGGCTCCAAGGTGGCGGCCAAGAAGCTGATGGCCGACGCCGGCGTGCCGATCCTGGGCTCGCTCGACCCGGCCGCGGCCACCGAGGCGGACCTGCCGCTGCTGGTCAAGGCCTCCGCCGGCGGCGGCGGGCGGGGGATGCGCGTGGTCCGCACGCTGGCCGAGCTGCCGGCCCAGGTCGAGCTGGCCTCCAACGAGGCGGCCTCGGCCTTCGGGGACCCGACGGTCTTCGTGGAGCCGTACGTCGAGCAGGGCCGCCACGTCGAGGTCCAGGTCGTCGGCCACGCCGACGGCGTGCTGGTGCTCGGCGAGCGCGACTGCTCGCTGCAGCGCCGCCACCAGAAGGTGATCGAGGAGTCGCCCGCGCCCGGTCTGTCCGAGGCCACCCGCGCCGAGCTGCACGAGGCCGCGCGTCGGGCCGCCGCCGCGATCGACTACACCGGCGCCGGCACCGTGGAGTTCCTCGTCGACGCTACCGACACCTCGCGGTTCTGGTTCCTGGAGATGAACACCCGCCTGCAGGTCGAGCACCCGGTCACCGAGGCCGTCTTCGGCGTCGACCTGGTCGAGATGCAGCTCGCGGTCGCCGAGGGCCGCTCCCCGGTCGTGTGCCTGGGGACGCGCGAGGGCGCGCCGTCGGGCACACGACCCGAGGCTGGGGGTGCGCTGCGGCCACACGGGCACGCGGTCGAGGTGCGCCTCTACGCCGAGGACCCGACCCACGACTGGCAGCCGCAGTCGGGGCTGCTGAGCAGCTTCGAGATCCCCGAGGTGGAGACCCACTTCGCGAACCCGTCCACCGGCTCCACCAGCGGGCTGCGCCTCGACACCGGCTTCGGCAGCGGCGACGAGGTCGGCACCCACTACGACGCGATGCTGGCCAAGGTCATCTCCTGGGCGCCCACCCGCGAGCAGGCGGTACGCCGCCTGGCCGGTGCGCTGTCGCGGGCCCGGATCCACGGGCTCACCACCAACCGCGACCTGCTGGTCGCGGCGCTGCGCCACCCGACGTTCCTGTCCGGCGACGTCAGCACCGCCTTCTTCGACGAGCGCCCCGAGGTGCGCACCGCGGGCGCGGCCGACGAGCTCGCGCCGTACGCCGCGGCGCTGGCGCTGGCCGAGACCCGCAACGCCGGGCGCACCCTGCACCGTGGGATCCCGGTGGCGTGGCGCAACGTGGTCAGCCAGCCCCAGCTGAACGTCTTCGAGACGGTCGGGGGGCAGGACGGCGAGCAGGTCGAGGTCCGCTGGTACGGCGGGCGCGACGGTTACGCCCACGCCGAGCGCGACGACGTCCGGGTCCTGGCGGCGAGCCCCACCGGGGTCCGCCTGGAGGTGGCCGGCGTGGTCACGTCGTACGACGTGCTGGTCGAGGTGGCGCCCAGCGGGGCCGGGGTCGTGCACGTGGACTCCCCGCGCGGGCACACCACGCTGCGCGCCGTGCCCCGCTTCACCGACCCGGCCGACCAGGTCGCCAGCGGTTCGCTGCTGGCGCCGATGCCCGGCACCGTGATCTCGGTGCTGGCGCAGGTCGGTCAGGCCGTCACCGCCGGGCAGCCGGTGCTGGTGCTCGAGGCGATGAAGATGCAGCACACCGTGGCGGCGCCGCACGACGGCACCGTCACCGACGTCCCGGTCGGGGCGGGGCAGCAGGTGGCGGCGGGCGACGTGCTCGCCGTCGTCGACGAGGGCGACCCGATCGCCGAGACGACCAACGAGGAGCAGGCATGACCACGACCGCCTTCAACGAGACCGAGGAGCGCCAGACCCTGCGCAAGGAGGTGGCGCGGCTGGCCAAGAACTACGGCCGCGACTACTTCGCGGCGAAGGCGCGCAGCGGCGGCAAGACCACCGAGCTGTGGCTGGAGATCGGCAAGACCGGCTACCTCGGCATCAACATCCCCGAGGAGTACGGCGGCGGTGGCGGCGGCATCGGCGACATCGCCGCGGTCTGCGAGGAGCTCGCAGCGGCCGGCTGCCCGCTGCTGATGATGGTGGTCTCGCCGGCGATCTGCGGCTCGGTCATCTCCCGGTTCGGCACCGAGGACCAGAAGCGCCGCTGGCTGCCGGGCATCGCCGACGGCACCTCCACGATGGCGTTCGCGATCACCGAGCCCGACGCCGGCTCCAACTCCCACAACATCACCACCGTCGCCCGCCGCGACGGCGACGGCTGGGTGCTCAAGGGCCGCAAGATCTACATCTCCGGTGTCGACGAGGCCAAGAACGTGCTCGTCGTGGCCCGTACCGAGGACGCCAAGACCGGCAAGCTCAAGCCCTGCCTGTTCGTGGTGCCGACCGACGCCGCGGGCTTCGAGTACCAGCCGATCGCGATGGAGATCGTCTCTCCCGAGCAGCAGTTCACCGTCTACATCGACGACGTCCGGCTGCCGGGCGACGCGCTGGTCGGCGACGAGGACGCGGGCCTGATCCAGCTCTTCGCGGGGCTGAACCCCGAGCGGATCATGGCGGCGGCGTTCGCGACCGGGATGGCGCGGTTCGCGCTCGACGCCGCCACGTCGTACGTCAAGGAGCGCACGGTCTTCAAGACCCCGATCGGCGCCCACCAGGCGATCGCGCACCCGCTGGCGGAGTCCCACATCGAGATCGAGCTGGCTCGGCTGATGACGCAGAAGGCGGCCGCGCTGCTCGACGCCGGGGAGGACCTGGCCGCCGGCGAGGCCGCGAACATGGCCAAGTACGCCGCCGGCGAGGCCGCCTGCAACGCGACCGACCGCGCCGTACAGGCCCACGGCGGCAACGGCATCACCCAGGAGTACGGCGTCGCCGGCCTGCTGGTGGCCTCCCGCGTCACAAGGATCGCCCCGGTGTCCCGCGAGATGGTGCTGAACTTCGTCGCCATGCACTCCCTGGGCCTCCCCAAGTCCTACTAACCCGCCCCGCCCCCGCCCCCGCCCCGCGCACGCGCCGCGCCCCCGCTCCGCGCCCCGCCGTACCCCCCAGCTGTAACGCGGGGTTATGCCCACTGCCACAGCGAAATAACGCTGTCCTAGTGGGCATAACCCCGCGTTACAAGCCCGCGGGGGTGGTGCGGGCGCGGCGCGGCCGCGGCGCGGGAGGGGTCAGCGGAGGGGGACGAAGCGGTAGGAGCCGTGCTCGGTGACGCTCACCTCGTCGTGGTGACGCTGCACGCGCAGCATCGTGCCCGCCACCGGGATCACCATCCGGCCCTGCTCGCCCAGCTGGTCGACGAGGGCGGTGGGCAGCGTGGGCGGTTCGGCGGAGACCAGGATCCGTTCGTACGGCGCGTGGTCGGGCAGGCCGAGCACGCCGGGCCGGGCGCGGCGGACGCTGGCCCAGGGGACCGCGGCCCGCCGCACGTTCTCGGCGCCGAAGGCCACCAGCTCGTCGACGAGCTCCACGCCGAGCACCTCGCCGCCGGGCCCGACCAGGTGCGCCAGCAGGACGGTGGTCCAGCCCGAGCCGGCGCCGACGTCGAGCACCCGCTGGCCCGGGCGCACGTCCAGCAGCTTCAGCATCTGCTCGACGGTGCGCGGCTGGGAGTTGGTCTGACCGTGCCCGATCTCCAGCGGCCCGTCGTACGACGCGCGCCGGCGCTCGCGGCGGGGCAGGAAGCCGGCCCGCGGCGTGGCCTGGAACGCGGCCCGCACGGCGTCGGTCCCCCCACGGTGGGGCGCGGAGCTCATCGCTCCACTGAAGACCGGCGCCGCGCCGGGCGTCAACCCGCTCAGGCCTCGTCGAAGGCGAACAGCGCGATCGGCTCCGAGGTGGGCTCCGGCGAGCCGCCCTCCGGCTCGACGGTGATCCCGGCTCCGGTGGCCTCGCTGGCGTCGCCCTCGAGCATCACCGTCTGGTCCTCCTTGACCGGCATCACGGCCGCGGACACCATGCCCTCGTCGGGCACGTCGTACCAGACCTGGTAGACCTTCCCCTCCGGCGGCGGCGGCATCTTCTCGGTCAGCAGCACCGACTTGCCGAGTTCGTCGGAGTACACCACCGTCGCCCGGGCGCCGCCGTCGAACTCCAGCGAGACCTTCTCCGCGTCGGGGGCCGTCATCACCTTCTCGGCGGCGGTCAGGGTGGTCGAGGAGTCGTCCTCCCAGGGCTGCCAGACGCCGCCGACGCCCACCGTCGCCACCACCGCGGCCGCGGCGGCCAGCAGCGCAACGCCGCGGCGGCGCCGCGAGGCGAGCGTGGTCACGCCTGCCTCCTGGTGCGGCGGCAGCGGGCGCACCGTGGCGATGTCGGCGAGCACCCGCTCGCGCAGCGCGGGAGGCGGTGCGACGGAGACCGCGTCGGCGAGCACCGCCGCGCCCTCGGAGAGGCTGGCGACCTCGGCGCGGCAGTCCGCGCAGCCGGCCAGGTGCTGCTCGAAGTCGGCGCGCTCGGCACCGTCCAGGGCGTCGACCACGTAGGCCCCGGCCAGGAAGTGGATGGACTCGGTCACTGCCCCACTCCCATCGTGTCGCGCAGCCGGATCAGTCCGTCCCGGATGCGGGTCTTGGCCGTCCCGACCGGCAGGTCGAGCATCGAGGCCACCTCGGTGTGTGTATACCCCCCCAGATAGGCCAGCTCCACCGCCTGCCGCTGGACCGCCGTCAGGGCGGCCAGCGCGTGGCGGACCCGCTTCGCCTCCAGGGAGGCCTGGGCGGCCTCCGCCGTGGTGTCGTGGGGGACCGGCCGGTTGTGCTGGTGGTACGTCGTGTCGCGGCGGGTGGACGCCTCGGCCGAGCGGACCCGGTCCACCGCCTTGCGGTGCACCAGCGTCATCAGCCACGCCGAGGCGCTGCCCTTCTCCGGGTCGAAGCGGCCGGCGTGACGCCAGGCCTCCAGGAACGCCTCCTGGGTCACCTCCTCGGCCTGGGCGGGGTCGCGTACGACGCGGACCGCGAGGCCGAAGGCGCGCGGAGCCGTCGCGTCGTACAGCTCGGCGAAGGCTCCCTCGTCGCCTCGCCCGGCCAGCTTGAGCAGGGCGGTGAGGTCGGGGGGAGCGGTGCCCCCCGGAACCGGTCCGAGGGGACCGGATCCGGGGGTGGCAGGGCGGGAGGGGTCCACGAGGGGATCTTTCCGTGTGGTCCGGGGATCAACAAGGGTGCGTCGAGGTCACGGCATCAGCACGGTGTCGACGACGTAGACGGTCGCGTTGGCCGTCGGCACGTTGCCGCACAGCACGGCCGCCATCTCGTCGCCGACGGTGAAGCTCTCGCCCGAGCCCTCGACGGTGACCATGTCGCCGTTCAGGGTCGTGTGCTCGCCGGCGATGTCCTCCGGGGCGAGCTCGCCCTCCACCACGTGGTGGGTGAGGATCTGGGTCAGCGTCTTCTTGTCGTTGAGCACGGCCTCGAGGTCCTTGGCCGGGATCTTGGCGAACGCCTCGTTGGTGGGCGCGAAGACGGTGATCGCCTCGGCCGAGTTCAGGGTGTCGACCAGGCCGGCCTTGTCCACCGCGGTGACCAGGGTCTCCAGCAGCGGGTTGCCCGAGGCCGCGGTGGCCACCGGCTCGGTGGCCATCACCTCGAGGGAGCCGGGCCCGCTCGTCGGGACCGCGCTGCAGGCCTCGCCGAAGGTCTGCGACGCGGCGTCGCCGGTCATCGCGCTCTCCGACTCCATGGACTCCGAGGGCGACTCGCTCTGCGAGGACTCCTCGCTCGAGGCGCTGTCGTCGGAGTCGTCCCCGCCGCAGGCCGCGAGGCCCAGCGAGACGGTGAGCGCGAGGGTGGCGAGTCCGCCGGTTCGGGTGATCGTCGTCAGCTTCATGTCAGTGCCTTCCATCGGTGGGGCCCCTGCCGGGCTTGCCTGATGGGAGGAGTTCGCCGCAGGTCGGAAGGCGGATTGGTCCGAGCGCCACCCGGCCCAGGCCCGGACTGCCGCTAGGTTGGTCGCCGTGGGTGTGGACGAGGCCGTCATCGATGCCGTGGGGCTGACCAAGCGCTATCCGGGCGTGGTCGCGCTCGACCACCTCGACGTACGGGTCGGGGTGGGCGTGACCGGGCTGGTCGGGGCCAACGGCGCCGGCAAGTCGACGCTGATCAAGATCCTGCTGGGGCTGGTCGACGCCAGCGAGGGGAGTGCGCGGGTCCTCGGCCACGACGTGGCCACGCAGGGCGCCCAGATCCGCTCCCTGGTCGGCTACATGCCCGAGCACGACTGCCTGCCCGCCGACGTCTCGGCCAGCGACCTGGTGGTGCACATGGGCCAGATGTCCGGGCTGCCCTACCCCGCGGCTCGCGAGCGGGCCTCGGACGTGCTGCGCCACGTGGGGCTGGCCGAGGAGCGCTACCGCGCCATCGGCGGCTACTCCACCGGCATGAAGCAGCGGGTGAAGCTGGCGCAGGCCCTGGTCCACGACCCGCGCCTGGTGCTGCTCGACGAGCCCACCAACGGGCTGGACCCCTCCTCGCGCGACGACATGCTCGCCCTGGTGCGCCGGATCGGCACCGAGTTCGGCATCGCGGTGCTGGTCACCTCGCACCTGCTCGGCGAGCTCGAGCGGATCAGTGACCACGTGGTGGTGCTCGACGCGGGCCGGCTGCTGCGCTCCTCGGCCACCACCGACTTCCTCGACGCCACCGGCAACCTGCTCGTCGAGGTGCAGGGCCGCCCCGACGCCGACCGGCTGCTCGGCGAGGCGCTGGTGGAGGCGGGCCTGCGGGCCTGGCCCGCCGAGGGCCGGATGATCGAGGTCGAGGTGCGCGACGAGACCACCCGCGACGTGGTCCGCGACCTCACCGTCGACCTCGGGCTCGGCCTGGTCCGGATGCAGGAGCGCCACCACCGCATCGAGGACGTCTTCCGCGAAGGAGGTGCCGGCAGTGTCCAGCCCGTCTGAGTCACACCCGGCCGAATCGAAGTCCGCCGAGGCGCAGCCGACCCTGGACCGCCCCGGCGCCCGCTCCGGGGCGGTCATCCACGACATCGGCTACCGCCCGTACGGCGGGCCGCGGCTCGGTGAGGGCGCGATCGCGTGGGGGTTCTTCGTCACCGGGCTGCGCAACTGCTTCGGCCTGGGCCGGTCCGGGCGCTCCAAGATCCTGCCGCTGGGCCTGTTCGCCCTGATGCTGCTGCCGGCGCTGATCCTGGTGGGGGTGCTGGTCCAGGTCGGCGACGTCCTCCAGCTCGACGAGCACCTGGTGGCCTACTCGATCTACCCGACCACCACCCAGCTGCTGATCTCGGTCTTCGTCGCCGCGCAGGCGCCGACGCTGTTCTCCCGCGACCTGCGCTTCCGCACGATCACCCTGTACCTGGCCCGGCCCGGCCGGCGCTCCACCTACGTCCTGGTCCGGCTGGCCTCGCTGATCGCCGCCACCTTCGCGTTGATCGCGGCGCCGCTGCTGCTGATGTACGTCGGGGGGCTGCTCGCCGACCTGCCGCTGGGCCGCGAGACCGAGCTGTTCGGGGCCTCGCTGGTGGGCGCGCTGCTGCTCGCCGCGTGCCTGTCCGGGCTCGCCGCTCTGGTCTCGGCGCTGACCCTGCGGCGCGGGCTGGCAGTGGCCTCGGTGATCGTGGTGCTGCTGGTCAGCTACACCGTGGTGACCACGATCCAGGCGATCGCCTGGGAGACCGGCGACGAGCGGGTCGGGCAGGTGGCCGGCATCCTCTCGCCGTACACGCTCGTGGACGGGGTGCAGGTCTTCCTCTTCGACTCGGCCAGCGCCACGCCGACCCCGCCCGAGGGTGGCGCGATGGGCGCCCTCTACCTCGCCGCGGCGCTGGTGACCGTGCTGGGCTCGGTCGCCGCCCTGCTGTGGCGCTATCGGAAGGTGAGCGGATGAGCACGCTGCGCCTCGAGCACGTCTCGCGGTGGTACCGCAACGTGGTCGCCGTCAACGACGTGTCGATGACCATCGGCCCCGGGGTGACCGGGCTGCTGGGGCCCAACGGCGCCGGGAAGTCGACGCTGATCGCGCTGATGGCGGGGTTCCTGGCGCCCTCGACGGGCTCCGTCACGCTCGACGGCGACCCGCTGTGGCGCAACAAGGAGGCCTACCGCAAGCTCGGGCTGGTGCCGGAGAGCGAGGCGCTCTTCGACTACCTCACCGGCCGGCAGTTCGTGGTCGCCAACGCCGAGCTGCACGGGCTGGCGGACCCGGGCGCCGCCGCCCAGCGGGCCCTGGCGCTGGTGGAGATGAGCGATGCGCAGGACCGCACCATCGCGACGTACTCCAAGGGCATGCGCCAGCGCGTCAAGATGGCCTCGGCGCTGGTCCACGACCCCGGCGTGCTGCTGCTCGACGAGCCCTTCAACGGCATGGACCCGCGCCAGCGGATGCACCTGATGGAGCTGCTGCGCTCGATGGGCGCCGAGGGGCGCACGGTGCTGTTCAGCTCCCACATCCTCGAGGAGGTCGAGCAGGTGGCACGTCAGGTCGAGGTCGTGGTGGCGGGCCGGCACGCCGCATCGGGCGACTTCGGCGCGATCCGCCGGCTGATGACCGACCGACCCAACCGCTTCGTGCTGCGCACCTCCTCCGACCGGCTGATGGCCTCGGTGCTGCTCGCCGACACCTCGGTGCGCGGGGTCCGGGTGCGGGCGGAGGGCGGGCTGGAGGTGGAGGCCTCGGACTTCGGCCGGTTCAGCGAGGTGCTGCCGCAGCTGGCCCGCGAGCACGGCCTGCGCCTGCTGGAGGTGACGCCCACCGACGAATCGCTGGAGAGCGTCTTCGCCTACCTGGTGTCGGCATGAGCGCGGCCGGCTCCTCCCCGCGCACCGGCGCGGGCCCGCGCGGCCCGATCTCGCCGACGATCGTGCGCCTCGGGCTGCGCAGCCTCTTCGGGCGCCGTCGCGGGGTGCTGATGTTCGTGCTGCCGGTGGTGCTCGTCGCGATCGCGGTGCTGATCCGGGCGCTCGTCGGCGAGGACGCCGAGGTCGCCGGGAACACCCTGAACGCCCTGGGCCTCGCGGTGATCGTGCCGCTGGTCGCGCTGATCGCCGCGACCGGCGTGCTGGCGCCGGAGATCGACGACGGCTCGATCACCTACCTGCTGGCCAAGCCGCTCTCGCGGCACACGATCGTGGCCAGCAAGCTGCTGGTCGCCGGTGCCTGCGTGCTGGTGTTCGGCGCGGTGCCGATGCTGCTCGCGGGCCTGGTGCTGGGGGAGCCGGACCTGGCCGTGAAGTTCGCGCTCGGCTCGCTGGTGGGCGGCCTGGCCTACTCCTCGCTGTTCGCCTGGGCCTCGGCGATGACGCGGCACGCGGTGGTGGTCGGCCTGCTCTACCTGCTGATCTGGGAGGGCCTGCTCGGCGGGCTGCTCGACGGGGTGCGCTGGCTGAGCATCCGACGCTGGGCGGCGGCGATCGCCGGCGAGCCCGGGGTGGTGGAGGTCGGCCTCGGCTACGCGGTGGTGGCGTCGGTGGTCGTGATCGTCGGCGGCGCGTGGCTCACCGGCCACCGGCTGCGCGGCTTCAACCTCACCGGGGACGAGTGAGCCGGGAGCGGTACGGCGCGGCGCGGGTCCCGGGGGGTGTCGGTTTACCCCGTCGGCCGGGTATCGCTGATGTTGTCCGGCGAAATTTCGGCCGTCCAGTTCAGGGTTCCCCGGTCGGCCGGGGAAACCGACAGGGAGCCGGGCCCAGACGAAGCCCGGCTCAGGAGACGGTGACCACCACCTCCTGGATCCCGCTGGACCCGTTCGGGTACGGCGCCGCGCGCGCGGCGGTCTGCACCTCGCCGTCGGTCGTGGTGGCGCGCACCGAGAGGTCGTGGCGTCCACTGGTCGCCTCCCAGGGCAGGAACCACTGGCGCCAGTAGTCGACGCCCGCGTCCGGGCCGAGCCGGGCCGGCTGCCAGTCGCCGCCGTCGATGCGGACCTCGACCGTGCCGATCCCGCGACCCTGCGCCCAGGCGACGCCTCCGATGACCTGCCGGCCGGCGTCGAGGGTGGCCAGCGGGCGGGGTGTGTCGATCCGGCTGGCGACCTTGATCGGGCCGTCGATCGCCCAGCCCCGCTCGGTCCAGTAGGCCTGCTCGTCGTCGTAGGTGGTGAGGGTGAGCCGCTCGAGCCACTTGGTGGCGCCGACGTAGCCGTAGAGGCCGGGGGTGATCAGCCGGGCCGGGAAGCCGTGCTCGCGGGGCAGCGGCTCGCCGTTCATGCCGACCGCGACCATCGCGTCGCGCCCGTCGGTGGCGACGGCCAGCGGGGTGCTGATCGTGAAGCCGTCGACGGCGGTGGACAGGATCTGGTCGGCCGCCGATCCCACCCCCGCCAGGGCGAGCACGTCGACGAGCGGCACGCCCAGCCAGCGCGCCGCGCCGACGTATTCGCCGCCGACCTCGTTGGAGACGCAGGTCATCGTGATGTCGCGCTCGATCATCGGCATCGCGAGCAGGTCCTGGTAGTCGATGGTGACCTCGCGCGCGACGTCGCCGTCGATGCGCAGGCTCCACCCGTCGTGGTCGACCACCGGGACGATCAGGTTGGTGTCGACGCGGTAGAAGTCGGAGCTCGGTGTCCTGAACGCGGTGATCTCGGGGTAGGACTCCTCCAGCCCGCTCGGCAGCGCGGCGATCGGGCGCCGGGGCCGGGGCAGCGTGATGTCGCCGATCCGCCGGCTGAGGTCGATCAGCCACTGCCCGGCGCCGCCCACCAGCACCGCGGCGCTGGCCAGCACGCCACCGGCCACCAGCACCCCGCGCCGCGACGCCCCGCTTCCGGCGACCTCCCCGGCGGACGCCTCCCCGGCGACCTCCCCGCCCGCCTCCCCGTCGGCTGACGCCGCGGGAGCCGCCGGACGGGAGCCGGCGAGCGCGCGGACCAGCCAGACCAGGGCGCCGACGCCGACCACGGCTGCTGTCAGCGAGGGCAGTACGGCGCCGGCGCCCGCCGCGGGCCGAAGCAGGGCGGCGGTGCCGGCGGCGAGGACCAGGACCAGCAGCAGCCCGACGCCCAGGAGCAGCCGCCGCCGGGCGAGCACCCCGGCCAGGGCGGCGAGCAGCAGGGTCACCACGATCACGCTGCCGATGAGCACCGGCTTGTCGGCGTTGCCCATCTCGCGTACCGCCCACTCCTTGACCGGGGTCGGTGTGGCGTCGATGACGGTGGAGCCGACCGCGAGGACCGGCGAGGCCTCGGGCGCGACCAGGGCAGCGACGAGGTGGCCGGCCGCCATCGCGGTGAGCGTGGCCAGTACACCTGCGCCGGCATGGGCCAGGGCCGCTGGCGAGGGGCGTTTCATGCGAGGTGTTCGGAGCCGGGCGTCGCAGCGGATGGCCGGGCGTGGTTTCCGGCAGGATGGCGCGCATGACCGAACTCGTGCACCTCGACGTGGCCGACTCCGTCGCCACCGTGACCCTCGACTCGCCCGCCAACCGCAACGCGCTCTCGCGCCAGCTCGTCACCGAGCTCTTCGCGCAGCTGCGCGCCGCCGAGGCGGACCCGCAGGCGAAGGTGGTGGTGCTCCGCTCCTCGGGCCGCGTGTTCTGCTCGGGCGCGGACCTGTCGGAGGCCGCGGACGGCAGCATGGAGGAGGGCACCCGCGCCCTGGTCGACCTGCAGCGGCTGATCGTGGCGCTCGAGAAGCCGGTGGTGGCCGCGCTGCACGGCCCGGTGCGCGCCGGGGGCATCGGCATCATCGCCGCCAGCGACATCGTGGTCGCCGCCGAGGAGGCGACGTTCGCGCTCACCGAGGTCAAGCTCGGGCTGACGCCTGCGGTCATCTCGCTGACCGTGCTGCCGCGGATGACCAGCCGCGCCGCGGCGCTGGCCTGCCTGGGCGGCGAGGTGTTCTCCGGTCGCGAGGCCGTCGAGATGGGCCTGGCGACCAAGGCGGTGCCGGCGGCGGACGTCGACGAGACGGTCGCGGCCGTCTGCGCCTCGCTGGCCACCGGTCACCCGCAGGGACTGCGCGAGACCAAGGCCCTGCTGGCGCGTGACCTGCTCGCCCGCATCGACGCCCAGCGCGACGACGTGGCGGCGCTGAGCGCCCGGCTCTTCGGCTCGGAGGGCGCTCACGAGGCCATGATGGCGTTCCTGTCGCGCAAGCGATAGCGCGTCAACCGGTACGCCGCCGCGCGCGGCGGCGTACCGGTGCGGGCGTCAGCCGACGTGGACCCGGCGGGTGGTCCGGGGCATCGCGAAGGCCCGGCGGCCGTCGGTGCCCGCTTCGTCCTCGCTGTAGCTGAACCCTGGGTCGCTGCGGCGGGGGTTCGTCACGACAAACCCAGTCCCGGTGGACCTGGAGACGCCCGCCGAGACCTGGACCCACCGCGGGTTGCCCAGGCAGCGCCGCGGGATGGTGACGGCGATGGTGTCGTCCTGCGCGGAGACCGCGTGCTTGACCCCGCGGCACTTGCGCATGTTGCCGCCCTCGGTCAGGTCGATGGTCCTCGCGCGGTCGCGCTTCGGGGTGCGCCCCACGTCGACCAGCGCCATCAGCATGCTCGGCCCGGAGGTGTCGATCCCGAAGTGCGCGCTGCGCCCCCGCTCGCCGCGGACCAGGTCGCGCACGTGCAGCGTCAGGGTGAGCTTGCGCGCAGCGTGCCGCACGACCAGGCGCCGTACGTCGGTGCCGGTGTCGGTGGTGTCGTAGACCGAGTCGTCGTCCCCGTCCTCGGTGGCGGTGGTCCGCACCACGTCGCCGGCCGGATCCTGCAAGGTCACCCGCTCGGCCGAGGCCGGGGCGGAGGTGGCCAGCACGGTGAGGGGGGCGAGCAGCGCCAGCGACGCCAGGGCTCCGGCCAGGCGCGCGCGCTCAGCCACGGGTCACCTTCGGGCCCATCGTGAGGTACTCGCCGACGCGGCCGGCGCGGTGGCCGTCGTCGAGATACATGCGGTAGCGGTCGTCGGGGTCCTCCAGCACGCCCGACTCCGAACTGAAGGCGCCGACGCCGACCTTCACCCAGCGCGGCGAACCGAGGCACGTGGTCGGCACCGAGGCCGTCACCCGGTCGGCGTCGCGGTCGATCGACCAGCGCAGGCCCGTGCACTTCACCGTGCGTCCGTTCGGGCGGCTCACCTCGGCCAGACCCTTGGCGCCGCCGCCCATCCCCCGGGTGACCGAGACCCCGAACGCACGCTTCGGCGTGCGCACCCGGAACTCGGTGAAGTGCATGGGCGTGCTGCGCAGGTCGCGGAAGCGCACCGTCAGGTTCAACCGGTTCCGGCGGTGGTCGACGACGGTGCGGACGATGTCGACCGAGGTGAAGTCCGGTGCGGGCAAGAGGTCTTCGGTGTCGAAGTTCTCGGCCATCATGACGTCCCCGGCGGCGTCGCGGGTCTCCACCCGGTCGGCGTGGGCGGCCGACGGCACCCCGAGGGCGACGGTGGCGGTGAGGGCGACGGCCAGGAGACTCGCCGCCAGGCGGTGTGACATGAGCAGGTCCGATCGGACGCGGCCCCGAGGGGCGGAAGGAATTGTGGCGAGGCCAATCATCGTCTGCAAGAACTCACGCCGGAGGAGATCGGCCCAACACGCTCTGCGCGCCCTTCGGGACGGGCTCAGGGAGCGCGACAGGGCTAGACAGGTGCCGATCCGTCGCTGCGGAGCACGGGCGAGTAATCTTGTTTCCTTCCGAGTCGCCGCAGGCGACGTGTTCGACTGGTGTGGTGGGGATCCCTTGACCGAGGACGTCGCAGCGCGCGAGGTCGCGCGCGAGCAGCAGTTCGTCGATCGCGTCTACCTCCAGATGGAGAGGTCCGCGAAGGCGGCGCGCGAGCTGGCCCGTGAGGGGCACGAGCGCGGGAAGCTGGGCCACGAGGGTGGCCTGGTCGAGCGCGACGCGATGGTCTTCCAGGCCGCGCGCCGCATCGCCCAGCTCGACGCCGCCCACGAGGGCCTGGTCTTCGGGCGCCTGGACCTGCAGCCCGAGCTGGACCCGGAGCCGCGCTACATCGGCCGGATCGGCCTGCGCGACGACCAGCGCGACTCGCTGCTCGTCGACTGGCGCGCCCCCGCGGCCGCCGTGTTCTACCAGGCCACCGCCGCCGAGCCGAGCGGCGTGGTCCGCCGGCGGGTGCTGCGCAACGACGGCCCGAAGGTCGTCGGCGTCGAGGACGAGCTGCTCGACGCCGAGGCGCTGGAGCGGATGGACACCGACCTGCCGATCGTCGGCGAGGGGGCGCTGATGGCGCAGCTCTCCCGCGCCCGCGACCGGTCCATGCACTCGATCGTCGCCACCATCCAGGCCGAGCAGGACAAGGCGATCCGCGCCCCCTCGAAGGGCGTCGTGACCATCTCCGGCGGCCCCGGCACCGGCAAGACCGTCGTCGCGCTGCACCGCGCGGCGTACCTGCTCTACAACGACCGGCGCCGCTTCGAGGGCGGCGGCGTGCTCATCGTCGGCCCCAGCGGCGTGTTCATGCGCTACATCGAGCGGGTGCTGCCGAGCCTCGGCGAGACCGCGGTGGCGCTGCGCTCGCTCGGCGAGGTCGTGGACGGGATGCGCGCGACCCGCCACGACGAGCCGGCGGTCGCCGACGTCAAGGGCTCGGCGCGGATGGCCGAGGTGCTGCGGCGTACGGCGCGCCAGCAGGCCCCGGGCAGCCCGCAGGAGTACCGGATCTTCTGGCGCGACAACTCCCTCGTGCTCGACCGGCAGACGCTGAGCAGGCTGCGCAAGCAGCTGATGAGCCAGGGCCGCCGCAACCGGCAGCTGCCGCGGGTGGCGCACACGCTGCTGGACGCGATGTGGCGCCAGGTGCGCAGCGAGCGCGGCCGGGAGCGTGGCCGCGAGGAGTTCAACGAGGACATGCTCACCACGCGCTCGTTCGTGGAGTTCGCGGTGGCCTGGTGGCCGCCGCTCGACGCGGTGACGGTGCTGGGCTGGCTGCGCGAGCCGGACCTGCTCGCCCGGGTGTCCGACGGCATCCTCAGCCCCGAGGAGCAGATCCTGCTCGTCAAGGCGTGGGCCGACCACGCCGGCGACACCCCCGCCGCTGGCCTGACCATCGAGGACATCGCGCTGGTCGACGAGCTGCGCTACGCCCTCGGCGACGTCCCCCAGCAGACCGACGCCGACCAGCAGCTCGACGACGTGCTGACCGCCGAGGAGGGCGGGGTCGACCTCAAGGAGCTGACCACCGCCTCCGACCGCGAGTACGCCCCCAACAGCCGGCCCTGGTCTCCGCCGACCCACCGCATCGAGGACGACCCGTTCGCCCACGTGCTGATCGACGAGGCCCAGGACCTCACCCCGATGCAGTGGCGGATGGTCGCGCGCCGCGGTCGCACCGCCTCCTGGACGATCGTCGGCGACCCGGCGCAGTCGTCGTGGCCGGTGCCCGAGGAGTCCGCCGCCGCGCGGGCCGCCGCCCTCGAGGGCAAGGTGATCCACGCCTTCCACCTCTCCACGAACTACCGCAACTCCTCGGAGATCTACGCCCACGCCGAGGCCTACGCCCGCCGGGTCGGCCTGGACGCCGACCTGCCGACGGCCGTGCGCTCGACCGGCGTCGACCCGAAGGTGCTCGAGGGCGTGCCCGACCTGGAGGAGGCCACCCGCGCGGCGGTCCTCGAGATCGCCGGCGAGGTCGCCGGCACCGTCGGCATCGTCGTACCCGCGGCCCGGCGCTCGCAGGTCAACGCCTGGCTGGCCTCCTGGCCCGAGCTCGCCGCGGACGCACCCAGCGCCGCCGCCGCGGTCGACTCCGCCGCGACGCCCTCGGGGGAGGACCGCGTCGTCGTGCTGACCGGTCTGGACACCAAGGGCCTGGAGTTCGACGGCATCGTGGTGGTGCGCCCCCAGGAGATCGAGGACGAGTCCGCCACCGGACGCGCCACGCTGTACGTCGTGCTCACCCGCGCCACGCAGCTGCTCACCACGATCTCGTGAGCGCCGCCCTGCCGCCGGGCTACCGCCTGGTCGAGGAGGCGCCCAGCGTCGACGACTACCTCCGTCTGCGCGCCGAGTCGGGGCTGTCGCCCAAGACGCGCGAGCAGGCCGAGCGCGCCCTGGCGGGGCACTGGGCGGCGGTCACGGTCCTCGTCGAGTCGACGGGGGAGCCGGTGGCGATGGGACGCGTGCTCGGCGACGGCGGGTGGTACTTCCACATCGTCGACATGGCCGTGCTCCCCGCCCACCAGCGCCGCGGCCTCGGCGCCCAGGTGCTCGAGGCGCTGCTCGCCCGGATCGACGCGGACGCGCCCGGCGACCCCTACGTCACGCTGATGGGCGACGAGCCCGGGCGGCGCCTGTACGCGTCGTACGGCTTCGCCGACCCCTCGCCGCACACCGTCGGCATGGTCCGCACCACCTGACGGCCCCCCTACCGCCAGGTAACTGGAGGATCCCGTGCACCAGGTGCGTGGGAATCTCCAGTTACCCGTGAGTCGGGGCGGAGCCGCGGCGGGGGCGGGGCCGGTGGGGAGGGTGGGGCGGGGTGAGACCGGGGGTGGGGTCGGGTGGGGGCCACGTAGGGTTTGGCCATGCTTGAGACCGCCGCCGCCGAGGAAGCACGAGCCGCGCTCGACGAGCTTCAGGGGCACGAGGCCTGGGCGATCATCCGGCGCAGCCCGACGCCGGGGGTGGACGGGGCGACGGTGACGCTGGTGGGCGGCACCCGCACGGAGGTCGACAGCCTCCTCGACGTACCGCTCGAGCAGGGCCCGCCGCCGCCGGGGCGCCACTTCGACCGGCTGCTCGCGATCCCGTTCCGCCAGGTCGCCGAGCGCGGCTTCGAGGCCCATGACGACGGCACCCCGCTGGTGGTCGTCGACATCGAGACCGAGCGCGAGCTCCGGGTCGCCGACGTGCTGGCCGCGCTGCCCGACGCCGAGGTCGACTTCACCGACCGCGGCGGCTTCGAGACCTCCGACGAGGACTACGCGAAGGTCGTCGAGACGATCATCCGCGACGAGATCGGTCAGGGCGAGGGCGCCAACCTGGTCGTGGGGCGCCACTACCGCGCGGTGGTGGCCGACTGGGGCCCCGACAAGGCGCTCACCGTCTTCCGGCGCCTGCTGGCCCGCGAGCGCGGCGCCTACTGGACGTTCTGCTTCTTCACCGGCGACCGCTTCCTGGTCGGTGCCAGCCCCGAGCGGCACGTCAGCGTGCACGGCGGCGACGTCCGGATGAACCCGATCAGCGGCACCTTCCGGGTCGACTCCGGCTCCTCGGCACCCGACGACGTCAAGGCGCGCCTGCTCGACTTCCTCGACGACGAGAAGGAGATCTACGAGCTCTTCATGGTCGTCGACGAAGAGCTCAAGATGATGTGCGAGATCTGCAACGAGGGCGGTCAGGTGCTCGGCCCGTTCCTCAAGCCGATGACCCACCTGGTGCACACCGAGTACCTGCTGGCCGGGCGCACCAGCCGCGACGTGCGCGAGGTGCTGCGCGACACCATGTACGCCGCCACCGTCACCGGCAGCCCGGTGGAGAACGCGTGCCGGCTGATCAAGGCCTACGAGGCCGAGGGGCGCGGCTACTACGGCGCGGCGCTGGCGCTGATCGGGCGCGACGCCCAGGGTCAGCCCACCGCGGACAGCCCGATCGTGATCCGCACCGCCGACGTCGACCCGGCCGGCAACCTCACGGTGACCGCCGGCGCCACCCTGGTCCGCGACTCCGACCCGGCCTACGAGGTCGCCGAGACCCACGCCAAGGCCGGCGGCATCCTGAGCGCCTTCGGTCTTGTCCCCGCCGCCGGCACCGCGGCCGAGGGCATCGCCGAGCTGACCCGCGACGAGGACGTGCTGATCGCCCTCAACGCGCGCAACCGCCGGCTCTCCGGCTTCTGGCTCACCGACCAGGGTGGCTCCGAGCCGGACCCGGCGCTGGCCGGCAAGTCCGTGGTGATCCTGGACGGCGAGGACGACTTCGTGAACATGCTGCGCCACGCGCTGAGCGTGCTCGGCATGACCAGCGAGGTGCTGCGCCACGAGGAGTACGCCGCGGGCGCGCTGGACGGCTACGACCTGGTCATCGTCGGCCCCGGCCCCGGCGACCCCCGCGACGGCGACGACCCGAAGATGGGCCGGCTGCGCGCTGCCGTCGCCGAGCTGCTCGAGCAGCGGCGTCCGTTCCTGGCGGTCTGCCTGGGCCACCAGGCGCTGTGCCACCAGCTCGGGCTGTCGCTGGCCTACAAGGACATCGTCTTCCAGGGCACGCAGTCCTCGGTCACCATCGGCGGTCGCACCGAGCGGGTCGGGTTCTACAACACCTTCGTCGCCCGCGCGGACGGTCCGCTGCCCGCCGGGGTCGAGGTCGAGGCCGACGAGGCCACCGGCGACATCCACCTGGTGCGCGGCCCGCACTACCGCGGCATCCAGTTCCACGCCGAGTCCATCCTGACCCAGCGCGGCTTCGAGCTGATCCACGAGACGGTGGGCGCGCTGCTGCGCGACGCACCGGCCTAGCGCCCGCCCAAAACCGGCCCAGCGCCGGCCCAACGCCCGCCGGTCGGCGTCGCGGCCGCCGACAAACCGCCCGTCCGATTGTTGCGTCTGTCACCCTGGAGACTGGTCACGCGAGAGTCGGGGGACTGATGACTCGGATGCTGCGGTGGGTCGCCGTACTGGTCTCGATGATGCTCGCGCTCGCCGCGTGCAGCGGGGGACCCGGCGACGAGCCCGAGTCCACGCCCCTGCCGAAGAGGGTCGCGCCGGCGACGCCGGTGGCCTCCGCCGACGCCGGCGACCCCAACATCGTGCTGGTGCTGATGGACGACTTCTCCATGGACCTGCTGCGGACCATGCCGAACGCCGCCGCGATGCGCGCGGCCGGCGCGTCCTACCCGCACGCCTACGTCGTCGACTCGCTGTGCTGCGTCTCGCGCGCCAGCATCGCCACCGGGCAGTACCCCCACCAGACCGGCGTCCTGACCAACACCGCGAACACGCCCAACGACTACGGACCGGTCGGAGGCTGGGAGGCGTTCGAGACCTACGGCAACGACGAGCGGGCCTTCAACGTGCGCCTGCAGCAGGCCGGCTACACGACCGGATTCGTCGGCAAGTACCTCAACCAGTACGAGTGGAGACCCGGCGGCGAGATCCCCCCACCGCCGCCGGGCTGGGACGACTGGCGGGTGGTGTTCGGCTCGGCCTACGACGGCTGGGGCTTCGAGAGCACCTACGTCGAGGACGGCCGGGTGCACCTGCGCGAGCACCCGGCGCCGCCCGCGGACGCGTCGGCGGCCGAGAAGGACCGGGAGTACGCCGGCTCGGTGATCGGGCGCGGCGCCCTGGACTTCATCCGGGCGCGCCGCGACGACGACGCGCCGTACTTCCTGCAGGTCTCGCCGTACGCGACCCACTCCCGGGTCCAGCCGACCGGGGCCTACCCCGGCGACCCGCTCTTCCCGCCCGCCTTCCGTGACCGGGCCCGGCCGGGTCGGCCGCAGGGCGACTGCGGCGCCGTCCGCTGCCGCGACCTGACGCTGGCCGACCTGCCGGGCTACGGCGACGACCAGCAGGACAACGCGCCCCGGCTCACCGACGGCACCGTGGCGGAGTCCTGGAAGGGCGTCGCGCCCGAGATCACCCCGCAGGTGGCCGTCCGGACGCTGCGCGACCGGGCCCGGATGGCGCAGTCCGTCGACCGGATGCTGGGCAGGATCCTCGAGGCGGTCCCGGAGAACACCTACGTCGTGCTGACCTCCGACAACGGCTTCCACATCGGCCAGCACGGGCTCGGGCGCGGCAAGGGCACGCCGTACGTCTCCGACGCGCAGGTGCCGCTGCTGGTCACCGGCCCCGGCGTCGAGCAGGGCGAGCGCGACGCGGTGGTGAGCTCGCTGGACCTGGCGCCGACGTTCGAGGAGCTGGCCGGGCTCAGGCCCGAGCGCTACCGCGCCGGACGCTCCCTGGCCGCGACGCTGCGCGGTGGCGAGCAGCTGACGGCGCCCACCGGCCGGGACGCGCGCGACTTCGTCTTCTTCGAGCACACCTGGGCGCCCTCGCTCGGCGACGACCCGGACCGGTCCTACGCCGGCGGCACCCTGGACCTGATCCCCTCCTACGTCGCGGTGCGCTCGCGCGAGGCGCTGCTGGTCCGCCTCGACCTCGACCCGGACTGGGAGGAGACCTCCTACGCCTGGGAGTTCTACGACTACACCGACGTCGGCTGGGAGCAGACCAACAGCTACGGCGCCCCCGAGCACCGCGCCACGATCGCGGCCCTGACCCGCCGCCTCGAGCGCTTCGACGCCTGCGCCTCCGCGACGCGCGACGAGGCCGTCTCGCCCGGCTGCCGCCGGCTCACCGCGGGCCCCTGACGGCTCAGCCGGAGGCCTCGACCAGCCGGGTCAGCACGGCGCGCATCGTCGCCCGCACCGCGGCCGGGCTCTCGGGGGACAGGTCGACGAGGTTGGCGGTGTCCACCTGGTCGCCGTGCTGGACGAACCCGGTGACCAGCAGCGCCTTGCGCTGCGGCTGTACGACGAGGCGCGCGGCGTCGGCGCCGGGCACGTCGACGCGGACGGCCTTGCCCTGCACCCGGTCGGCCATCTTCGCCCAGGCCTCCTCGAAGTCGCCGTCGAAGTACAGCGACGTCACGTCCAGGGAGACCCCGGCGTCCTTGTCCTCGGGGGCGTAGCTGCACGACTTCTGCACCCCCACGTCGCGCTCGTCGGGGGCCGCGGTGACGGCCGTCCCCAGCAGTCGCCCGGCCTCGGCGGCGGGCAGCGCCTCGCACGGGCTGGCCACGCTCGGCCCCGACGGCGACCCGGCCGCGTGCGGGTTCTCCACCGCGGCCGGGTCGGCGCCCCCCTCCTGATCGTCACCACACGCGGTGAGCGCGGTGGCCAGGATCGCCACCGCCACCGCAAGCCGCCCCCGAAGGGCTGGGGTCACTCCTCATCACTCCCGAAGGTGACGTCCACCGTCTGCTCCTTGCCGTCGCGCGTCAGCTTGATCTCGGCCTGGTCCCCGGGCCGGTGCGCGTACAGATTAGCGATCAGCGCATCGGAGCTGGCGGTGTGCAGGTCCCCGATGTCGGTGATCACGTCGCCCACCTCGATGCCGGCCTCGTCGGCGGGCCCGCCGGGCTCCACCTCGGTGATCAGCGCGCCGCTGGGGACGCCCTCGGTGATCTCGGCGTCCTCGGTGGCCACCCCGAGCCGCGGGTGGGTGGGCGTGTCGCCGGCGCGCATCTGCTCGATGATCGGCAGCACGTCGCTGATCGGGATGGCGTAGCCGATGCCGATGGAGCCCAGGTCGCCGCCCGTGCCCGCGGAGTTGCGGGCCAGCTCGATGGAGGCGTTGATCCCGATCACCTCGCCGGCCATGTTCACCAGGGCGCCACCGGAGTTGCCCGGGTTGATCGCGGCGTCGGTCTGGATCGCGCCGTAGACGACGCGCTTGGCCTGGTCGCCGGCCTGGGGCATCACGATCGGGCGGCGCAGGGCGCTGATGATGCCGGCGGTGACCGTGGCCTGCAGCCCGTAGGGGGAGCCGACCGCGACGACCGCCTGCCCGACCTCGGCGGCGTCGGAGGAGCCGAGCACGGCGACCTCGAGGTCCGAGACGTCCTGGGCCTGGAGCAGCGCGGTGTCGGTGGCCGGGTCGGTCCCGACGATCTCGGCCTCGGCGACGGAGCCGTCGTCGAAGGAGATGGTGACGCTGCCGCCGTCGAGGGCGGACTCCACCACGTGGTTGTTGGTGACGATCTCGCCGTCCTCGCTGACCACGATCCCCGACCCGCTGCCGCCCCCTCCGCTGGCGTCGCGCGCGTCGATCTTCACCACGACCGGCAGCACCTCGCGGGCCACCACGTTGACCGAGACCAGGTCGAGGGGGTCGAGCTCGCTGGTGTCGACGTCGCCGGAGCCGACCTCGACGCTGGAGTCCTCGTCGTCGAAGGCGTCGAAGGCCCAGGCGCCGCCCAGGCCGGCCAGCAGGCCGAGCACCAGGCTCCCGGCGAGGACACCGGCCAACAGGCCCTTGCCGCCGCCGCCGCCGCCGCGGCGGCGGTCGACGCGCTCACGCCCGCGTCCGCCGCGCTGGTCGGGCGGTGGCGGGTAGGCACCCCACTGCTGGCCCGGCGGGTACTGGCCGGGCTGTGGCTGCTGCTGTGGCTGCTGGGGACCCCGATAGGGCTGCTGGGGACCCTGCTGCGGCTGCTGCGGGCCCTGGTAGGGCTGCTGGGGTGGGGTGGGCGGCTGGCTCATGGGCACCAGCCTGCCCCACCGGACCCCGCCGTGAACCCGATATCACTCAGCATCCGCGCGTCCCGGCAGCCACAGCCGCATCCGCGCACCGCCGTACGGCGAGCGGGTGGCCTCCACGGTGCCGGAGTGGCGCAGCGCGACCTGCCGCACGATCGAGAGCCCCAGCCCCGACCCGGGCAGCGAGCGCGACTCCGAGGAGCGCCAGAACCGGTCGAAGACGTGGGGCAGGTCCTCCTCGGCGATGCCGGGGCCCTCGTCGTCGATGCTCAGCCAGCCGTCCTCGAGGTGCACCCGGACGGTGCCGCCCTCGGGGCTCCACTTGGCGGCGTTGTCGAGCAGGTTGAGCACGCTGCGCTCCAGGGCGGGCGGCTCACCGGTGACCCACCACGGCGTCAGCGAGACCTCGAAGGCCAGGTCGGGCGCGCGGCGGCGGACCCGCGCGACCGCGCGCTCGACGGTCTCGGCGAGGTCGACGCCCTCGACGACGTGCTCCATCGGCTCGTCGCGGGCCAGCTCGACCAGGTCGCCGATCAGCGTGGTGAACTCCTGGATCTGGGCGCGCACGTCGGCCAGCAGCTCGGCGCGCGCCTCGGGCGGCAGGCCGCCGCGTCCGTCGGCCTGGGCGAGCAGGTCGAGGTTGGTGCGCAGCGAGGTGAGCGGGGTCCGCAGCTCGTGGCCGGCGTCGGCGATCAGCTGGCGCTGCCGGTCGCGGGAGGCGGCCAGCGCGGTCAGCATGGTGTTGAAGGAGGTGGCCAGCCGGGCGATCTCGTCGTCGCCCTCCACGGTCAGCGGCGTCAGGTCCTCGGTGCGCGCGATCTCCTCCACCTCGGCGGTCAGCCGACGCACCGGGCGCAGGCCGTTGCGGGCCACCGCCCAGCCGGCGAGGGCGGCGACGACGACGCCGATGCCGCCGATCACCAGCATCACCGTGCCCATCTTGCGCAGCGTGCTGTCCTGCGGCTCCAGGGACTGGGCCAGCACCAGCGCCTGCCCGTCCTCGGTCGGCCAGGTGACCACCCGGTAGCGGACCCCGTCGCTGGCGGTGAGCGTGCGGATCGAGTGCGGCCGGGTGCCCGAGGCGACCGCGATCTCGGGCTCGCCGAGGTTCAGCTCGGAGACGTCGCCGAGCGCGCGCCAGCGGCGGTCCTCGGTGATGAAGAGGATCTGCACGTCCGCGGCGCCCAGCGCCCACGACGGGACCTGGGTGCCGCTCAGCACGTCGGCCTCCGCGGCCCGCTCCGCGCGCTCGAGCAGCGACTCGTCGAGCGCCTCCATGCTCTGCATGCGCACCGTCGCGTAGGCGCCCAGGGCGACGAAGGCGACGGCGAAGGCGACGGCCATCGTGCTCAGCAGCGTGACCCGGCTGGCCAGCGAGCGGCGGTAGTGCCAGCGGCGCCCCTCCCACCGGTTGCCGGGGTCGGTGCGGTCGTGGCCGAGCAGGGTGCTCATGTCTCCTTCAGCACGTAGCCGACACCGCGCACCGTGTGCAGCAGGCGCGGCTCGCCCTCGGCCTCGGTCTTGCGCCGCAGGTAGCCCACGTAGACCTCCAGCGAGTTGGCCGTGGTGGGGAAGTCGTAGCCCCACACCTCCTCGAGGATGAAGGCCCGCTCCAGCACCCGGCGGGGGCGGCGCAGGAACATCTCCAGCAGGGTGAACTCGGTGCGGGTGAGCTCGATCAGCCGCTCGCCGCGGCGTACCTCGCGGGTGGCCAGGTCCATGCTCAGGTCGGCGAAGGAGAGCACCTCGTCCGGGGCGTCGCGCGGAACGACGCGCCGCAGCAGCGCGCGCAGCCGGGCCAGCAGCTCCTCGAGCGCGAACGGCTTGGTGAGGTAGTCGTCGGCGCCGGCGTCGAGCCCGTCCACCCGGTCGCCCACGGCGTCGCGCGCGGTGAGCACCAGGATCGGTACGTCGTGGCCGGCGGCCCGCAGCGCGCGGGTCGCCTCCAGGCCGTTGAGGCGCGGCATCATCACGTCCATCACCACGACGTCCGGTGCGGCGGCGGCGAAGCCCGCGAGCGCCTCGGCGCCGTCGGCGGCCAGCGCCACGTCGTACCCGTTGAACTCCAGGGAGCGGCGCAGCGACTCGCGCACCGCCTTGTCGTCGTCGACGACGAGCACGCGGGGCTTCGAGTCGGGCTTGGGTCCGTGCTTGAGACCCCCGACGGATGCGGCACTCACGCCGACCACTGTGCCAGCCCAGCCTGAGCCACGTCTGAGAGCGCGGCGCGTCGAGGCGACTGCTCAGGAGGAGGTGAGGCGCTGCAGGCGCAGCTCGTCGCGGATCGCGTAGGGGATCGGGCGTCGCGCCCGCTCCAGGTGCTGCACGTACGCCTCCAGCGCCGCGAGCAGCGCCGCGCGCGCCTGCGTCGCCGACGAGCTGCGGGGCTGGGTGCGCTCGTAGGCGAGCACCTCGCGAGCACGCAGGACCGCCTCCCACAACTCGGCCGCCGACGCCTCGGCGCCTGCACCGGATTGGTTTCGCGGGGTGGAACCGTCACCTTGCTTACGCATCTGCAACGACCTCTCTGCCGGCCGGGCCGCACCCAAGCAGCACTCGCGGACACCGCCCAATGTACGCCGCGTCACATCACGATGCCCGTTCCTTGCCCGCGCCGCCGGCGACCGTGGCGGTTGCTTGGTTGGAGCAAGTTCGTACGGTGGGGGGTATGGCTCTCCCGCTCTCGATCCTGGACCTCGCTCCCATCGCCCCCACCGAGACCGCCGCCGAGAGTCTCGCCGCCAGCGTCAGCCTGGCGCAGGCCGCAGAGACGCACGGCTATCGCCGGGTCTGGTACGCCGAGCACCACAACATGCCCGGCATCGCGTCCTCGGCGACCGCCGTGGTGATCGCGCACGTGGCCGCGCACACCCGCACCATCCGGCTCGGCGCCGGCGGGGTGATGCTGCCCAACCACTCCCCGCTGACCATCGCCGAGCAGTTCGGCACGCTCGAGACGCTGCACCCCGGACGTATCGACCTCGGCCTGGGGCGGGCGCCCGGCAGTGACCAGAACACCATGCGCGCGCTGCGGCGCTCGCCCGCCTCCGCCCAGGGGTTCCCCCAGGACGTCCAGGAGCTCCAGGGGTTCCTGCGCGGCGAGTCGCTGATCCCGGGCGTGCAGGCCGTGCCGGGGGCCGGCACCGACGTGCCGCTCTACATCCTCGGCTCGTCGCTGTTCGGCGCCCAGCTGGCCGCCGCGCTGGGTCTGCCCTACGCCTTCGCCTCGCACTTCGCCCCGGCCGCCCTGCACGACGCAGTGGCCACCTACCGCCGTGACTTCAAGCCCTCGCGCCAGCTCGCCGAGCCGTACGTGATCGCCGGGGTCAACGTCGTCGCCGCCGACGACGAGGCACACGCGCGTGAGCAGTTGGACCGGCGCCGCCGTGACTTCGTCCGCGGGATGGTGAGCCGCCCGGCCGCCCCGGGGGCTGACGCGCCGGAGTACAGCGACGAGCAGATCGACGTCTTCCTGACCACCCCCGACGGCCGCCAGCTCGCGGACATGCTGCGCTACAGCGCCGTGGGCACCCCGGAGCAGGTGCGCGACTACCTCACCACGTTCGCCGCCGAGGCCGCCGCGGACGAGCTGATCGTCGCCCACCAGTCCACCGTGCTCTCCGACCGCCTCCGCTCCGTAGAGCTCACCGCCGCCGCCCTAGCCTGACCCCCGCCCGGCGCGAGTCGGCGTGAACTCGCGCGCGGAGATGCGCGAGTCGGCGTGAACTCGCGACTGGGTGGGCGCGAGTCGGCGTGAACTCGCGACTGGTGGGGGCGTCGGCGGGCTGGGTGGGCTTCTCCACGGGCGTACGACGACCCGCGCCCCGTCCGCTTACCCGCAGGTAACTGGTGGATCGCATGCACCAGGTGCGCGGGAATCTCCAGTTACCTGTGGGTCACCTGGGGGGCGCCCCCGGGGGCAGGTGGGCGATGGCGCGCGGGTGTCCGGAGTGGCTTGGCCCGCGGCGATGGTCCGCTGAGCCGGCCGGCGAAGCCCCGAGCTCCGCGGGCCCCACTCGGATCCCCTCGAGTCGGCCCGCTACCCGCCCTCCGAAGGCCTACCCGCAGGTAACTGGTGGATCGCACGCACCTGGTGCATGGGAATCTCCAGTTACCCGTCGGTCACCTGGGGGCGCCCACCTGGGGGCGCCCGGCTGAGGCCGCGCGGGCCGCTGCCGCGCGGGTGCCCGGAGCGGCCCGGCGCGGCGGGCTAGAGAGCGCTAGAACGCGTCGGCGACCGCGGCGGCCCGCGCGCCGTACCCGCCGCCGAACATGCAGGCGTGCACCAGCAGCGGGTGGAGCTGGTGCAGCCCTTGGCGCTCGAGCCAGCCATCCTGGAGGGGGCGTCCGCGCGCGTCGGCCTCGTCGACGTACGCCTCGAGCACCCGCTGCAGGTGCGGCAGCCCGAACAGCGCCAGCATCGCCAGGTCGCTCTCCCGGTGCCCGCCGTGGGCCGCGGGGTCGATCAGGTACGGCGTGGCGTCGCTGCCCCACAGCACGTTGCCGCTCCACAGGTCGCCGTGCAGCCGGGCCGGGGGCTCCTCGGGCACGAGCTCGCCGAGGCGGTGCGCCAGCCGGTCGATCTTCGCGGCCTGCTCGTCGCTCACCGCCCCGCGGCCGTAGGCGAGCTTGAGGTAGGGCAGCACCCGCCGGGTGGCGAAGAACTCCGCCCAGGTCGGGGCCGGGCGGTTCGGCAGCGGGAGCAGGCCGATGTAGCCGTCGTGCTCCATGCCGTACGTCGGGTGCCCGGCGAGGTGGGTGATCGCCAGCGCCCGGCCGAACGCCGCGGCGGTGTCGGTGCTGACCTTGCCCGGCTCGATCCAGCGCAGGATCACGCAGTCGTCGGCGGCGGCGAGCAGCTCGGGCACGGCGACGCCGCCGTCACCGGTGGCGGCGCTGAGCCAGCGCAGCCCGCGCGCCTCCGCGGCGAACATGCCCGCGGGCGGATGGGGGTGGGTCTTCATCAGGGCGTTGCGACCGTCGCTGAGCCGCAGCCGGGTGGCCGTCGCGACGTCACCGCCGGCGACCGGAGCCGTAGCCGCGACCGCGCAGCCGAGGAGTTCCTCGGCGCGACGGGCGACCAACGGCTGGCGGGTCATCGAGGCAGGTCCCGCTCCAAGGCGGTGACGAGGGCGGCGCACGTCCGCTCGACCATCCTCAGCACCTCCTCGAACCCGTCGTCCCCACCGTAGTACGGGTCCGGAACCTCCCCACCCGGCTCACGCGGATCGAAGTCCCGGAAGAGCCGGACCCGGTCCACGTCGCTGGACACCGCGAGGTCCAGCACGTCGGACAGGTTCTGCGCGTCCATCGCCAGCACCAGGTCGTGCTCCTCGAGCCAGACCGACTCGAACTGCTGCGCGCGGTGCCGGGTCGCGTCGTACCCGGCGGCGCTCAGGGTGGCCGCCGCGCGCCGGTCCATCGGCTTGCCGACGTGCCAGTCGGCGGTGCCGGCGCTGATCACCTCCACCCGCTCCGCGAGCCCGGCCTCGGCGACGCGCTGACTCAGCACCACGTCGGCCATCGGGGAGCGGCAGATGTTGCCCAGGCAGACCAGCACGATCCGGTACGGCGGCCCGTCGATCGGCGCGGGCAGCGCGGGCGGCGCGGGCGGCGTCGCCCCGGCCCGTTCGGGCGCGGGCTCAGTCATCGTCCACGGCCACGTCGATGAAGCCCGTCACCAGCGTGATCACCACCGCGCCGAGCACCGCGGTCCAGAAGCCGTCGACGTGGAAGCCGATGCCGACCTGGCCGGCGATCCAGGAGGTCAGCTCGAGCATGGCGGCGTTGATCACCAGCAGGAACAGCCCCACGGTGAGCACGATGAACGGCAGTGAGAGGACCTTCACCACCGGCTCCACGAAGGCCGTGACCAACCCCAGGATCAGGGCGACCAGCAGCAGCGGGCCGATCTTCTCGGTGACCTCGTCCTGGCCCGAGGAGGGCCCGTCGAACCAGATCCCGTCCAGGAGCCAGGCGGCCACGGCCAGAGCGATCGCATTGGTCACCAGCCACAGGAGGGTCTTCTTCACGTGGCCGATCCTAGGCTGAGTCCCAGCGCCCAGAGGATGTCCCGCTCGGCGTCGGCGAGATGCTGATCGAGGTACGCGGCGGCGCCGTCCACGTCGTCGGCCTCGAGCAGCAGCACCAGCTGGGTGTGCGAGTCGGCCTGGTCGTGGGCGTTGCGGCGGATCCGGTCGATCTGGGCCAGCGCGAGCTTGAGCTCGGTGACCAGGGTGTCGGCCATGTGCACCAGCCGCGGCGAGCCGAGCAGGCCCACCAGCGAGACGTGGAAGGCCAGGTGGCGCTCGTTGAGCTGCTGGTACGACGCGCCGTCGCGGACCGCGCCGGTGTAGGCCTCCAGCGTGGTGCGGACCGCGCGGCGGTGCTCGGGGTCGGCCTCGCGCCAGTGCCGTACGCCGGCCCCCTCGAGCACCGCACGGGCGCGGATCACGTCGCGCACGGAGTCGGGGTGGGTCGTCGCGACCGACACTCCGCGGTGCGGCTCGCGGGTGGCGATGCCCTCGGCGACCAGGATCGCCAGCGCCTCGCGCACGGTGGAGCGCGCCACGCCCAGCGACTCGGCCAGCGCCACCTCGCGCAGCGGCGTGCCGGAGGCCAGCTCGCCGTCGAAGACCGCGCGGCGCAGCTCGCCGACGGCCCGGTCGACCGTGGAGGAGTGGTCCAGGCGAAGCGTGCCGAACTGCTCGGTCATGGCTCTCTTCCCCGGGGACGGCGAATGGGCTGGGCCCACATTGTCCGACACCGGCTTGCCACATGCACGCGGGACCAGCACACTGAGCCTTCCTGTCTGATTGTCAGACAATCCGACACTCGGACCCGAGGGGGACGCATGACCGCACGCGCACACGACCGGGGCGCCCTGGCCTGGGGCCGCCATTACGCCATGGTGCGGCCCGACTACTTCCGGGTGGACTACGTGATCAACCCGTTCATGGACGTGCGTGACCAGCCCGACCCCGCGCTGGCGCGCCGGCAGTGGGACGCGCTGGTGGCGACGCTGCGCGCGCTGGGCGCCGAGGTCGACGTGATCGCCCAGCGCGCCGACGCCCCGGACATGGTCTACGCGATGAACCTGGGCCTCGGCGTGGTCCGGGCGGACGGCGGGCGCCACGTGGTGATGTCGCACATGCGCTTCCCCGAGCGCCGGATGGAGGGCGCCAGCGCTCAGCCGTGGTTCGCCGAGCGTGGCTGGAGCACGTCGTACGTCGGTCGCGACGGGGTCGGCGCGCACTTCGAGGCCGGCGACGCGTTCGCGTTCGGCGACGCGCTGGTCGTCGGCCACGGCCCCCGCACCGACGAGCTCGGCCTCGAGCACCTGGCCGCCGACCTCGGCGTCCGGGTCCGCGGTGTGCGGATCACCCACCCCGGGATGTACCACCTCGACCTCGCCTTCCACCCGCTCGACCAGCGCCGGGCGATGGTCTGCCCCTCGGCGTTCGACGCGGAGAGCGCGCAGGCCCTGCTGGACCTGGTGCCCGAGCCGCTGGTGCTCACCGAGGAGGAGGCGCTGACGTTCTGCGCCAACTCCGTGGTGGTCGGGCGCACGGTGGTGATGCCGGCCTGCCCCGACCGGGTCCGCGCCCAGCTGGAGGAGTGGGGCTTCGAGATCGTCGTGCTGGACCTGTCCGAGTTCCACAAGGGCGGCGGCTCCATCCGCTGCCTGACCAACCCCCTCGACGTCACCCTCGGCCGGGACCTGCCGCTGGTGCCCGGCGGTGAGGTCGTGCTGCCCGGCCCGATCGCCGCCGCGGTGCTGGACGACGAGGCGGAGGTCGCCGCCTGAGTGGTCTGGGCCATCACGCTAGCCTCGCCGCCATGACGCCAGGCGCCATGACAGTGACCGCGGCCAGCGGCGTGCCGGTGGGTGGGGTCGAGTTCATGGTGCTCGCCGCCGCCGTGTCCGGGCTCTTCTTCGCGCTCCTCGCCCTGCTGCTCAAGCGCTGGGTCGGCTGGGTCACCGGGTGGGCGCTGCCGGGCCTGCTGTGGTCGCTGGTGGTGATCGCCCTGGTCACGCTGGTCCCGGCGGAGTCGGCCACCGACGTGGTCTCGCCCGAGGGCCGCCTGCCGGGCTGCTCGTGGGACATCGGCGGACCCGCCCCGGAGGGCTTCTGGATCTTCGACGGCGGGCAGCGCACGCTCAACACCGCGCTCTTCGTCCCCTCCGGTGCCCTGCTGGTGCTGACCGCGGCGCGCTGGCGCAGCGGCTGGGTGCTGGTCCCGCTCGGGCTGGTCCTGCTCGCCCTGTACTCGGCCGGCATCGAGTACACCCAGCTCGAGCTGGCCCGCCTCGACCGGGCCTGCGACGTCACCGACGTGATCGACAACGTCACCGGCGCCGTCCTCGGCGCGGGGGTCGGGCTGGTGCTCGCGCTGGTGCTCAGGCCCTGGGAGTTCCGCCGCACCTGGCGGCCCCGCAGGTGAGCCGGGTACTAGCCTGAGGCGCATGTCCGCCCCGACGTCGCCCGAGCAGCAGCCCGCGCAGGAGGCCCCCCGGGCCCGCGCCAACGTGCAGCGGATCCCGGCCTACGTGCCGGGGCGTCCGCCCACCGTGCGGCCCGGTCTCACGTCGTACAAGCTCTCCTCGAACGAGAACCCCTACCCGCCCCTGCCGGGGGTGGTCGAGGCGGCACACCGGGCCGTCGCGGAGATGAACCGCTACCCCGACATGGGCAACGCCGCGCTGTACGCCGCGCTCGCCGAGCGGCTCGAGGTCCCCGTCGAGGACCTCTCGGTGGCGACCGGCTCGGTGGCGCTGATCTACCAGCTGCTGAGCGCCTTCTGCGACCCCGGCGACGAGGTGGTCTACGCCTGGCGCTCCTTCGAGGCCTACCCGATCGCGGTCGCCGCCTCGGCCGCGACGTCGGTGCAGGTGCCGGTCACCGCGGAGGGCCGCCACGACCTCGACGCGATGGCCGAGGCGATCACCGAGCGCACCCGGGTGGTCCTGGTCTGCACCCCCAACAACCCCACCGGGCCCTCGCTCACCCAGGCCGAGCTCGACGCCTTCCTGGCGCGGGTGCCGGCGCGGGTGCTGGTCGTGGTCGACGAGGCCTACACCGAGTTCGTCCGGATGGACGACCCCGTCGACGGCCTGGCCACCTACCGCGCCCACCCCAACGTGGTGCTCACCCGCACCTTCTCCAAGGCCTACGGGCTGGCCGGGTTCCGGGTCGGGTACGCCGTGGCGCAGGCGCCGCTCGCGGCGGCCCTGCGCGCGGTCTCGCTGCCGTTCGGCGTCTCCGGGGTCGCCCAGGCGGCGGCGATCGCCTCGCTCGAGGCGGAGCCGGAGCTGCTCGCCCGGGTCGAGGCGCTGGTGGTCGAGCGGGACCGGGTCGTCGAGGCCCTGGCGGCCGCCGGGTGGGACGTGCCCGAGGCGCAGGGCAACTTCGTGTGGCTGGAGCTGGGCGAGCGCACCGGCGAGTTCGCCGCGGCCGCCGAGGAGGCCGGGATCACGGTCCGCCCCTTCGCCGGGGAGGGCGTCCGGGCGAGCATCGGCGAGACCGAGGGCAACGACCGGCTGGTCGAGGTCGCGCGGCGCTTCGCCCGCTGAGCCGGGCACGACCTCAGCGCGCCGCCGACTCCTCGCTGCGGAGCGCCGCCGGACGCCGGTCCATGCCCTGGAAGGCCGGGTCGACCGTGGGCGCCATCGTGGCCAGGAAGTAGGCGGCACCGCAGGCGACCAGCGCCCAGCCTAACCCGAGCCAGCTGACCAGGACGCCGGCGACCAGTGCGCCGAACGGCATCCCGACGTAGCACAGCGCGGTGGTCAGCGAGGTCACCCGGCCGACCAGGTGCGAGGGGATCCGCTCGAAGATCACCGCGCCGAGAACCGGGTTGATGAAGCCGGCGGCCGCACCGCCGACGACGCTGACCGCCAGCACCGCCCACAGCGGAGCCTCCAGGGCGAGCACCACGAACCGGGGTGCCCCGCAGAGCAGGAACGCGAACAGGTAGGTGCGGAAGCGAGGCAGCCGCGCGCCCCAGGCCGCCGCGGCCAGGGAGCCGGCGATCGAGGCGCCGCTGAAGACCGCGAAGACCAGGCCGACCATCTCCACGCCGGCCCCCGACTCCTTCGCCCACACCGGCACCAGCAGCCCGGAGTAGGCCATGTCCAGCAGGTTGGTGAGCGCCACCATGGCCGAGATCGCCACCAGCACCCGGTCGTGGCGCAGGAAGTCCCAGCCCAGGCGCAGGTCGGTCCAGTAGCCGCCTGCCTCGGCACTCGCACTCGCGCCTGCGTCGGCACCCGCGCCGGGCTCCGGCGTACGGCGCGGCGGGCCGACGCGCCGGGTGGACCAGGCCAGCACCAGCGCGGCGACCCCGAACGACAGCGCGTCGACGATCAGCGCGTTGGCGGCCCCGACCCAGGCCACCAGTCCGCCGGCGAAGGCGGCGCCGAGCATCCCGGCGGTCCGCTCGACGGTCGAGGAGAGCCCGGTGGCGCGCTCCATCGGCACCGCGCAGTGCTCCACCAGCACCGGCACGTAGGCGTGCTTGGCGGCGTCGCCGGGGCCGCGGAAGGCGCCCGCGAGCGCGACCAGCACCAGCAGCAGCGGGAACGAGAGCGCGCCCAGGGAGTGCAGCAGCGGGATCGACCCGACCACCAGCACGCTGGCCAGGTCGCAGCCGATGCTCACCCGGCGCGGCCCCAGCCGGTCGATGATCGGTCCGCCGAGCGCCTTGAGCAGCACCAGCGGAGCCATCTCGGCGAACACGACGAGGCCGGTCTGGGTGGCGCTGCCGGTGGTGGTGAGCACGAACCAGGGGAGCGCGACCATCGAGACCCGGGTGCCGGTCAGCGAGATCGCCTCGGAGGTGAGCCATCCGTAGAGCGGCACGTGGTGGCGCGCCACCCGGGCCGTCATGGCGCGTCCGTGCTCTCGTCCGTGCTCGCGACCGGTCCCGACGCGGCGATGCGTCCGGGCCGGGGGAACGCGTGCAGGACCACGGTGTAGTCGGCGGCGCCCTCCTCCTCGGGCTCCTCCTCGACGTCCTCGATCACCGCGTCCAGCGCCTCGAGCAGCGCCTTCGCCCGGCGCGGGGTGAGTCGGATGCTCCAGTCGCTCAGCGTGGAGACGTCCTGCCACTCCGCCGGCACCAGCGGCCGCTCCTCGACGGCGCGCTGCAGCGTCTCGGTGTGCACGACGGCGACCGCCTGGGCGAAGGCGTCGTGGGCCTCGCGCTCCTCGGGCGCGGCGGGCAGGCTGGTCCGGGTGTACTGGTGGGCGGCCTTCCACCAGCGGTCCCGGCCGTTGCCGCGCTCGGTGTCCTCGGCCACGAAGCCGTGCTGGGCGAGCTGGCGCAGGTGGTAGGAGGTCGCGCCCGAGTTCAGGCCGAGCCGGGCCGCGAGCGTGGTGGCGGTGGCCGGCCCGTCGGAGCGCAGCAGGCCCAGCATCCGCAGCCGGACCGGGTGGCTGAGCGCCTTGAGGGCGGTGGCGTCGGGGGTGATCGAGGAGAGCTGCATGGCATCACCGTAGATCGCAAAGATTCGTTTGCAAATACTTCTTTGCAAACGAATCTTTGCGAATGACGAGGTGGCGGGGGCTGGCACGATGGGGCCATGAGTGAGCACACCCCGACGTACGTCGAGAAGGGCAAGCCCTTCGACCGGGACATGAACTACATCCCGGACCGGATCACCCGCGACGGGCGCGATGGCTGGCCGGTCGAGCCGGGCCGCTACCGGCTGATCGCGGCGCGCGCATGTCCGTGGGCCAACCGGGCGATCATCGTGCGCCACCTGCTCGGGCTCGAGGACGTGATCTCGCTGGGCACGCCGGGGCCCACCCACGACGCGCGCAGCTGGACCTTCGACCTCGACCCCGGCGGCGTCGACCCGGTGCTCGGCATCCAACGGCTGCAGGAGGCCTACTTCGCCCGCTACCCCGACTACCCGCGCGGGATCACCGTGCCGGCGATGGTCGAGGTGAGCAGCGGCAAGGTCGTCACCAACGACTTCCCGTGGATCACCCACGACCTCTTCTTCGAGTGGCGCGACTTCCACAAGCCCGGCGCGCCCGACCTGTGGCCCGAGGACTGCCGCGAGGAGATGGAGGAGGTGATGCAGCGGATCTTCACCGAGGTCAACAACGGCGTCTACCGGTGTGGGTTCGCCGGCTCCCAGGAGGCCTACGACGCCGCCTACGACCGGCTGTGGACCGCGCTGGACTGGCTCGAGGAGCGGCTCACCACCCGCCGCTACCTGATGGGCGAGGCGATCACGGAGGCCGACGTCCGGCTGTTCACCACGCTGGTCCGCTTCGACCCCGTCTACCACGGCCACTTCAAGTGCAACCGCCAGAAGCTGAGCGAGATGCCGGCGTTGTGGGGCTACGCCCGCGACCTCTTCCAGACCCCCGGGTTCGGGGAGACCGTGGACTTCGAGCAGATCAAGGCGCACTACTACGTGGTGCACACCGACATCAACCCGTCCGGGATCGTCCCGAAGGGTCCCGATCTGTCGGGCTGGACCAGCGAGCACGGGCGCGCGTCCCTAGGCTGAGCCCATGGGAGCTGGGCACGGGCACGGCGGGCGCGGGCACGGGAGCCACGCGCGCGGCCGTGCCGAGGACCGGGCCCGGCTGCGGCTGGTGCTGCTGGTCACCGGCGTCGTCATGGTCGTGGAGCTGGTGGGCGCGTGGGTCACCGGGTCGCTGGCCCTTTTGGCCGACGCCGGGCACATGGCCACCGACGCCGGCGCGGTCGTGCTCGCGCTCGGGGCGTCGTACGTCGCGGCGCTGCGGCCCGGCCCGCGCTCGACGTTCGGCTACCACCGCGCCGAGATCCTGGCGGCGCTGCTCAACGCGCTGGTGCTGCTGGGGGTCTGCGGCTACGTCGCCTGGGCCGGCATCTCGCGGCTGGCCGAGCCGCGGCCGGTCGATGCCGGGCCGATGGTCGCCTTCGCCGCGGTCGGCCTGATCGCCAACGCGGTGTCGCTGCTGGTGCTGAGCCGCTCCGAGACCGGCTCGCTGAACCTGCGGGGTGCGGCGGCGGAGGTGCTGGCGGACCTGTGGGGCTCGGTGCTGGCGATCGTGGCCGGCATCGTCATCCTCACCACCGGCTTCGAGCGCGCCGACGCGATCGCCTCGCTGCTGATCGCGGTGCTGGTCCTGCCGCGGGCCTGGCGGCTGGCGAAGGAGGCGGGCACGGTGCTGCTCGAGATCGCCCCGGCCGACCTGCCGCTGGAGGTGGTGCGGGCCCACCTGCTGGCGATGCCGGGCGTCACCGACGTCCACGACCTGCACGCCTGGACGATCACCAGCGGGCTGCCCAGCCTGTCCGCGCACGTCACGGTCACCGACGAGGCGCTGGCCGAGCACGGCCTGGGCGGCATCCTCGACCGGCTGTGCGCGTGCCTGGCCAGCGACTTCGACGTGCGGCACGCGACGTTCCAGGTCGAGCCCGAGAGCCACCTCGAGCACGAGGATCTCGGCGAGACCCACTGAGCGGGTCGCACTGAGCGGGTCGGCTCAGCGGGCGTCCTGCTCGGCGGCCTCGGCGAGCCGCTCCAGGGTCTTCTCGATGCCGCGCCGGTTGCCCCGCACGACGCCGAGCAGCTCGTAGAGCTTGGCCTGCGCGCCCGGCACGTCGGAGTAGTCGAAGCTCTCGGTGACGCGGGTGCCCGCGCCGGCCGGCTCCAGCTCGTAGCGCCACACGTGGCCGCCGGGGTGGCGCCAGGCGATGCGGCGGCCCTCCTCGAACTCCACGACCTCGCTGGTGATCTTGTAGGGCGCGACCCGCTTCATGTCCATCCCGAAGCGGGCGCCCTGGGTGAGCCGGTCGGGACCGGTGTGGACCTTGCGGACGGTGCCCGACCCGTCGATGCGGGGGTGCTGGCGCGGGTCGGCCAGGATCTCGAAGACCGTCGCGGGCGGCGCGGTGACGGTGGCGGACGAGGAGACGATGCGTGTGGTCATCCTCCGACTGTAGGGGGCCGGGCGCCGGGAGGGATTCGCGCGCGCGGGCACGGAGCGCTACGTTCTCCCTGAGCGCACGGTGTGGCCCCGCTCACACGCTGACGGGGTCACACCGTGGGCTTCACCCGCAGGAGCAGTCAGGTCCGGGTGCGACGGCACACCACCCCCGTGTCGGCCACTCCGGCTTCCCGCCCGGCGACGGGAACCCCGTCGGCGGTGACCCGAAGGAGTGCATCGTGAGCCACACCCGTCCGTTCGGCCCGGACCTGGTCGAGGCCTTCGGTCCCTCGCAGCACGACGGTGGACCGGAGCTGGTGCAGCTCCTGACGCCCGAGGGCGAGCGCGTCGAGCACGCCGACTTCGCCTTCGGCGCCGGGCTGGGCGCGGAGGAGGAGGCGGCCACCATCCGCGGGCTCTACCGCGACATGGTGCTGACCCGCCGCATCGACACCGAGGCCACCGCCCTGCAGCGCCACGGCGAGCTCGGGATCTGGGCCCAGCTGCTCGGCCAGGAGGCGGCCCAGATCGGCGCGGGACGCGCGCTGCGGCCTCAGGACTTCGTCTTCCCGACCTACCGCGAGCACGGCGTGGCCTGGTGCCGCGGGGTCGACCCGCTCGACCTGCTGGGCCTGTTCCGCGGGGTCGACCAGGGGCGCTGGGACCCCGCCGAGCACAACTTCGGCCTCTACACGATCGTGATCGGCGCGCAGACCCTGCACGCCACCGGCTACGCGATGGGGGTCCAGCGAGACGGCGCGGTCGGCACCGGCGACCCCGAGCGCGACACCGCGGTGGTGGCCCACTTCGGCGACGGCGCCTCCTCGCAGGGCGACGTGAACGAGGCGTTCATCTTCGCGGCCTCCTACAACGCGCCGGTGGTGTTCTTCTGCCAGAACAACCAGTGGGCGATCTCGGAGCCCATCGAGCGCCAGAGCCGGATCCCGCTCTACCAGCGGGCGCTCGGCTTCGGCTTCCCCGGGGTCCGTGTCGACGGCAACGACGTGCTCGCGACGTACGCCGTGACGCAGGCGGCGCTGCAGCGCGCCCGCGACGGCCAGGGCCCGACGCTGGTCGAGGCCTACACCTACCGGATGGGCGCGCACACCACCACCGACGACCCGACCCGCTACCGGGTCAGCGACGACGTGGAGCGCTGGAAGCTCAAGGACCCGATCGCGCGGGTCAAGGTCTACCTGACCCGCAACGGGCTGGCCGACGACGCGTTCTTCGACGCCGTCGGCGACGAGGCCGACGACCTGGGCGCCCGGCTGCGCGACGGGTGCAAGGCGCTGCCGGATCCGGGACCGCTGAGCATCTTCGACCACGTCTTCGCCGAGCAGACCGCCGAGCTGGCCGAGCAGCGGGCCGGGTACGCGGCGTACCTGGACGGCTTCGAGGGCGACGGCACCGAGGAGGCGCTGCGATGAGCACGCAGCGGATCACGCTGGCCAGGGGGCTCAACCTGGGCCTGCGCCGCGCCATGGAGGACAGCCCCAAGGTGCTGCTGATGGGCGAGGACGTCGGCAAGCTCGGCGGCGTCTTCCGGATCACCGACGGGCTGCAGAAGGACTTCGGCGAGGACCGGGTGATCGACTCGCCGCTCGCCGAGTCCGGCATCGTCGGCACCGCGGTGGGCCTGGCGATGCGCGGCTACCGCCCGGTGGTGGAGATCCAGTTCGACGGGTTCGTCTACCCCGCCTACGACCAGATCGTCTGCCAGGTCGCCAAGCTGTGCTTCCGCAGCCAGGGCAAGGTCCCGATGCCGATCGTGATCCGGATCCCGTTCGGCGGCGGCATCGGCGCGGTCGAGCACCACTCCGAGTCGCCAGAGGCGCAGTTCGCGCACACCCCAGGGCTCAAGGTGGTGGCCTGCTCGAACCCGGTCGACGGCTACTGGATGATCCAACAGGCCATCGCCTGCGACGACCCGGTGATCTTCCTGGAGCCCAAGCGGCAGTACCACGCCGACAAGGCCGACCTGGACGAGACGCAGAGCCTCAGCAGCGCCGCCCCGCTGTTCACCTCGCGGGTGGTGCGCCGCGGCTCCGACCTGACCCTGCTGTCCTACGGCCCGATGGTGAAGACGTGCCTCAAGGCCGCCGAGGTCGCCGCCGGCGAGGGCCGCTCGGTGGAGGTGATCGACCTGCGCACGCTCTCGCCTCTGGACATGGAGCCGGTGCTGGAGTCGGTGACCCGGACCGGGCGGGCCGTGGTCGCCCACGAGGCGCACGTGAACCTGGGGCTGGGCGCCGAGCTCTCGGCGCGGATCACCGAGCAGTGCTTCTACTCCCTGGAGGCCCCGGTTCTGCGCGTCGGCGGCTTCGACACCCCCTACCCGCCGTCCCGGATCGAGGAGTCGTTCCTCCCCGACGTGGACCGGGTGCTCGACGCCGTCGACCGTTCCCTCGAGTTCTGAGCAGGAGAGCCTGAATGCCCGAGTACCTGCTGCCCGACGTCGGCGAGGGCCTGATCGAGGCCGAGATCGTCTCCTGGAAGGTGAAGATCGGCGACGTCGTGGCGATCAACGACGTCGTCGTCGAGATCGAGACCGCCAAGTCGCTGGTCGAGCTGCCCTCGCCGTACGCCGGACGGGTCACCGCCCTGCTCGTCGAGGAGGGCCAGACCGTCGACGTGGGCGCCCCGATCATCGCGATCGGCGAGCCCGCCGCGCGGCCCTCGACCGACCCGATCGACACCAACGTCCCCCCGGAGGGCAACCCCACCCTGGTCGGCTACGGCCCCCGCGAGGTCGTCGCCCGCCGCCGCGCCCGCAAGGGCTCCGCCTCGCCCTCCAGCCCGGCCGCCGCCGCCACCCAGATGCAGGTCCAGGGGGCCTTCGCCGCCGGCGGCGCCCAGTCCGACGCCGTCGTCGAGGGCGACGAGCCCGCCGTCCCCGCCACCCCAGCCCCACCCCCCACCCCCACCCCCACCCCAGCCCCACCCCCCACCCCCGCGCGACCCGTCACTCCCTCGACCAACACGCCGGGGGCTGGCGGCGTCAGTGACGGGTCGGTCCGGATGCTGGCCAAGCCGCCGGTGCGGAAGCTGGCCAAGGACCTGGGCATCGACCTCGCCACGCTGACCCCGACCGGGCCGCACGGCACGGTCAGCCGCGCCGACGTGGAGCAGGCCGCCGCGACCGCTTCTGCTCCCGGGGCCGCGCCGGCGACGTCGTACGACGTGGGTGAGCGGCGCGAGTGGCGCGAGCCGGTGAAGGGCGTGCGGAAGATGATGGCGTCCGCGATGGTCGGCTCGGCCTTCACCGCCCCGCACGTCACCGAGTGGGTGACCGTCGACATCACCCGCACGATGGAGCTGGTCGAACGGCTGCGCGAGCGCCGTGAGCTGCGCGAACTGAAGGTGTCGCCGCTGCTGGTGCTGGCGCGCGCGGCGATGCTCGCGATGCGCCGTACGCCGGAGATCAACTCCTGGTGGGACGAGGCCGCCCAGGAGGTCGTCTATCGCAGCTACGTCAACCTCGGCATCGCCGCCGCCACGCCGCGCGGGCTCGTCGTACCGAACGTCAAGGAGGCGCAGGACCTGGCGCTGTCCGACCTGGCCGCAGCGCTCGGCGAGCTCACGTCGACCGCCCGCGAGGGCCGCACCCAGCCGGGCGAGATGAGCGGCGGGACGTTCACGATCACCAACGTGGGCGTCTTCGGCGTCGACGCGGGCACGCCGATCATCAACCCTGGCGAGTCGGCGATCCTCTGCTTCGGAGCCGTGCGCAAGCAGCCCTGGGTGGTCGAGCGCGACGGCGTCGACGAGATCGCGGTACGGCAGGTGACGACGCTGGCGCTGGCCTTCGACCACCGCCACATCGACGGGGAGAAAGGCTCGCGGTTCCTCACCGACGTGGCCGGGATCCTGGAGGACCCGGGGACTGCGCTGTTGTTCTGAGGTGGGTGGGGCGGTGGGGCGTCGGGGCGTCGGGCTGCGGGACGTCGGGGCTGCGGTCGGGGGCATCGTCGATTGGTCAGAGGCGGCGGGTGATTCGCCGGATTTCCCTCCGTTGGGGACCAAACGGCGTCTGCTTCGCGGGGTTCAGCGACGTGAGGTCCTGCCGGCGTCGGAGCGGGCGCCGATTGGTCAGAAACGGAGGGTTCTCGCGCCGATTTCTCTCCGTTGGGGACCAAACGGCAGAGGGGTGGGCGGCGGGGGTTCGTCAGCCGGACGCCCGCCGCTCTGGTAGATCAGTCAGATGCCCTCCACCACCGCAGAGCGTGAGATCACCGAGCCCGTCGACCTGTGCCTGCCGTCGGGGCGCCTGAACCCGGCGGCCGTCGGCTGGACCCGTACGCCGCTGCATCGGGCCAACCTGCGTGGGTGGGGGCGCACCAAGCGCTGGGAGTACTGGGGCGTGATCACGCCGACCCACGTGCTCGGGTTGGTGGTCTCCTCCCTGGACTACGCGGGGGTGCACAGCCTCTACCTGCTCGAGCGCGCCACCGGGCGTGAGCGCACGGCCGAGGCGACGGTGCCGCTGGCTCGGGGCGTGGTGCTGGCCGACCGCTGCGGGGAGGGTACGGCGCGCGGCGGCGGCGCGGGGCTGGACATCGAGCTCCGGCAGACGCCCACCGGCGTCAGGATCTTGGCCGTGGCGCCGGGTCTGCAGGTCGACCTGGTGGCGCCGAGCGTGCCCGGCCACGAGGCGCTGGGGGTGGTGGTGCCCTGGAGCGATCGGCTGTTCCAGTACACCGTCAAGGACGTCGCCCGCCCGGTCACCGGCCGGATCGTCGTCGACGGCCAGGCGCACGACGTCGACGCGCAGGACTCCTTCGCCGTACTCGACCACGGCCGGGGGCGCTGGCCCTACGTGATCACCTGGAACTGGGCGGCGGGCAGCGGCCTGGTCGCGGGGCGCCGGCTCGGCATCCAGCTCGGCGGCCGGTGGACCGACGGCACCGGCTCGACGGAGAACGCGCTGCTGGTCGACGGCCGGCTGCACAAGATCGGCGACGACCTCGCGTGGGACTACGACCGCGAGGACTGGACCCGCCCGTGGCGCATCCGCGGGCCGCGCGTCGAGGCCACGCTCACGCCGTTCCACGAGCGGGTCTCGCGCACCAACCTCGGCGTCGTCGGCGCGGAGACCCACCAGCTGTTCGGGCACTTCAGCGGGTGGGCCGCCACCGACGACGGCGCCACCGTGGCCCTCGACGGGCTGGTCGGGTGGGCCGAGGAGGCCCGCAACCGCTGGTGACGGCTCGGGTGACGACTCGGGTGATCGCTCAGGTGTAGCGCTGGCTGCGCTGCTCGGCGGTGCCCGCGCCGCGCTCGAGCAGCCCGGCGAGCTCGTGCTCGAGCACCAGACCGAGGCGCCGGCAGAACGCCTCCGGCTCGTCGGCCGCGTCCGGCTGCTCGGCGACGATCCGGTCGACGATCCCGCGTGCGTGCAGATCGATCGCGCGGACCTTCTGCGCGCGGGCCATCTCCGGGGCGTGGTCGAGGTCGCGGTGCACGATCGCGCTGGCCCCCTCGGGCGGCAGCGGGGAGAGCCAGGCGTGCTGCGCCGCGATCACCCGGTCGGCGGGGAGGAACGCGAGCGCGCCCCCGCCGTTGCCCTCGCCGAGCATCAGGCACAGCGTGGGTGCGTCGAGGGTGACCAGGTCGGACAGGCACCGGGCGATCTCGCCGGCCAGCCCGCCGTTCTCGGCGTCGACCGACAGCGCCGCGCCCTGGGTGTCGATGACCGTGACCAGCGGCAGCCCGAGCTCCGAGGCAAGCCGCATCCCGCGCCGTGCCTCGCGCAGCGCCTCCGGGCCCATCGGGTGGTCCTTGGTCTGGCCGCGACGGTCCTGGCCCAGGAACACACACGGCGCGTCACCGAAGCGGGCCAGCGCGATGAGCAGGCCAGGGTCGGCCTCGCCCTGGCCGGTGCCGTTGAGCGGTACGACGTCGGTGGCGGCGTGGCGCAGCAGGCGTCGTACGCCGGGGCGCTCCTGACGCCGGGACCGGGTGACGGCGTCCCACGTCTCGACGTCGGGGACCGCCTCGTCGGCGGGGGCCGGGACGGCGGCGATGCCGGTGCGCGGGGCCATCAGGATGCGCAGCGCCCGGTCGAGGATGTCGCCGATCTCCTCCGGCGGCACCACCGCGTCGATGATGCCGTGCGCGTAGAGGTTCTCCGAGGTTTGCACGCCGGCGGGGAACGGCTTGCCGTACAGCGCCTCGTAGACCCGCGGCCCGAGGAAGCCGACCAGCGCGCCGGGCTCGGCGACCGTGACGTGGCCCAGCGATCCCCACGAGGCCATCACCCCGCCGGTCGTGGGGTGGCGCAGGTAGACGAGGTAGGGCAGAGCCGCCTCCTTGTGCGCGGCCACGGCGGCGGTGATCCGGACCATCTGCACGAACGCCGGGGTGCCCTCCTGCATCCGGGTCCCCCCGCTCACCGGGGCGGCCAGCAGCGGCAGCCCCTCGGCGGTGGCGCGCTCGATCGAGGCGACCAGCCGGTCGGCGGCGGCGCGACCGATCGAGCCGGCCAGGAACCCGAACTCGCCCAGCACGACGGCCACCCGCCGACCGCGCAGCAGGCCCTCGCCGGTCAGCACCGACTCGTCGGCGCCGCTCTTCTGCGCCGCGCGGGCCAGCTCCGCGGCGTACTCCTCGGAGAGCTCGCCCCGTACCGGCGCGACGTCCCAGGAGGTCCAGGACCCGTCGTCGAGGACGAGATCGATCAGGTCGCGAGCGGTGAGCCGGGTGCGGGGCTGGGCGGTCATGCCCGCAGGCTAGGGCACCGCGCCGGTCGCTGACGCTGGCGACAACAGGTGAAAAGTGGGGGCGCCGATTGGCAGACCTGTGCCTGTGGGGTCGGCGGGTGCGCGGTGCGGGTTTCACGAGTTACCTCGTGAAACCCGTACTTCCCACATGAAGGAACACGTGGGAAGTACGGGTTTCGTGTGGTCAGTTCCCGGCCTCGCGCACCTAGTGCCACGCAGGTCCCAGGGGTCCCGTGGGGCGCAGATTTCACGAGTTAACGTGTGAAAGCCTCACCACGCCTCACCAAGCCTCACCACGCCTCACGCACGCCTCACGCACGCCTCACCACCTCGCCCACGCCGCCAGCAGCTCGGCCTCCTCGCTCCGGGTCAGCCCGGCGACGGGCGCGTCGGGGGTACGGCGCAGCCAGGCGAGGGTGTCGCGGGCGATGTCGGCGACCGGGCGGGAGACCAGGCCGGACTCCGCGGCCGGGGCCGGGTCGTGGGCGAGCATCCCGGCGTACTCCGGCAACGGCAGCCACAGCGGCAGCGAGCGCGGCCCCGCCCACGGCTCCACGTGCTGGGCGAGCAGGAACTCCTGGGACGCCCAGGTCGGGGTGGCCTCGACCCCGACGCCGGCGGCGACCTGCGCGAGCAGCTCGGCGCGGGTCAGCTGCGGGCCGACGGCGTCGACGAGCCCGGTGGTATGACGCGCGGCGGCGTCGACGATCCAGCCGGCGAGGTCGTGCACGTCGACGATCTGGACGACGTCGTCGGGCGAGCCGGGAGCGAGCACCTCCGGGTGCGCCCCGACGTCGGCCAGCCGGGCCGGCCAGTAGCTGAACCGGCCCGAGGGATCACCGGGGCCGCTGACCAGGCCCGGGCGGACGATCAACGACGAGGCGGCGCCGGCGAGCACCGCGCGCTCGCAGGCGACCTTGGCCGCGCCGTACCGCTCGGGGGAGGTCATCGCGTCCTCGTCGGCGGCCAGGTCGATCGGGTCCAGCAGCGGGGTGAGGCCGGGTCGTCCGTTCGGGGTCGCGTGGTCGGCGTAGGCGCTGATCGAGGAGACGAACACCCAGTGCGCCCGCGGCAGCGCGGCCACCGCCGCACGCACCCAGGCCGGGTTGCGGGCGACGTCGACGACCGCGTCGACCTCGCCGATTGCCGCGAGCGCCGACGCGTCGTCGCGGACCCGGTCGAGGGCGACGTGCCGCACCCCCTCCGGCAGCGCGCCGGAGCTGCCCCGGCAGGCCGCGACCACGTCGTGACCGCGCTGTACGGCGGCGGCCGCGACGGCGCGGGAGAGGAAGACGGTGCCGCCCAGGACCAGGAGTCGCATGGCTCCAGACAACCGCGCCCCGGCGCCCCCGGCAAGCTCGACGGGCCGCTGCCCGACGACATCCGTCCCGCCGACGCCATCGAGGGCAACAAGACCCGCTACGAGCTGGTCGTCGGGCTCGCCCGCCGGGAGAACCTCACCGTGCGCGAGCTGCTGCTGCGCCTGGGCAGCGGCCGCGGCCACCGCAGCTTCGTGGGCACCCCCGAGCAGGTGGCCGACACCATCGAGCAGTGGTTCACCGGCGGTGCGGCCGACGGGTTCAACGTGATGCCGCCGGCGCTGCCGGTCGGCCTCGAGGTGTTCGTCGACCACGTCGTGCCGATCTTGCAGCAGCGCGGGCTGTTCCGCCGCGATTACGCCGGGCGCACGCTGCGCGAGCACTACGGCCTGCCGGTGCCGGCCAGCGGGGCCCGCTCCGCGCCGTACGCCACGGCCGGTTGAGGAGCCGGAGCGGGCGCCGCGCTCAGGAGCCCCGCGGCGCCCGCTCGTCGAGCAGCCAGGCGTCGAAGAACGAGGTGAGCTCCTCGCCGGTCTCCTCCTCGATCCAGGCCAGGTAGTCCGCGCGGGTGGCCTGGGCGTTGTCCCGCTCACGCGGCCAGGCCCGCACCATCGCCCAGAACGCCTCGTCGCCGAGCCGGCCGCGCAGCTCGTGCCACATCAGGGCGGGGGAGTAGTAGACGTTGCTGGCCCCGAACGCGTCGCGGTCGAAGTCGCCCGGCGGCCCGGCCTCCTCACGCAACCCGGGCTCCAGCGCCGCCCACTCGTCCATCACCGCGTCCACCGGGCGGCCCTCCTCCTCGGCCTCCCAGAGGCCCTGCAGGTAGGTCGCCATGCCCTCGTTCATCCACAGGTCGCGCCAGTCGGCGGGGGTGACCTGGTTGCCGTACCACTGGTGCACCACCTCGTGGACGAGCACCGCGGTGGACAGCGCGTAGTCGGTGTTGCCCAGCGTGATCAGCGTCTGCGTCTCCATCGCGCTCGCGGCGTCCACCACGACCGCGCCGAGCGAGGAGAACGGGTAGGGCCCGAGCCGCTCCTCGACCCAGTCCAGCACCCGGGCGGTGTGCTGGACCGCCGCGCGGGCCGCGACGTCGTCGCGCGGGGTCCAGTAGGTCAGCGGCACCCCGCCCGCGGAGGTGGCCGAGGTCGCCGCCAGGTCGCCGATGGCCAGCGTCACCACGTACGACGCGGCCGGCTCGTCGAGCTGCCAGCCGGTCCTGGTGCGCCCCGCGGACTCCTCCCAGCCGGTCAGCAGCCCGTTGCTGACGCCCACCCACGGCGTGTCGACGGTGACCTCGACGTCGTAGAACGCCTCATCGGAGGGGTGGTCGTTGACCGGGTACCAGGTGTAGGCCCCGAAGGGCTCCTGCATCGTCCACACCTCGCCGGCGGGCGTGGTCCGCCAGCCCACCTGGGCGGAGTCGGTGCGGCGGGTCGGGGCGCGCACCGGGCGCGGGGAGCCGGAGTAGGACACCTGCACCAGGTAGCGCCGGTCGCGGGAGACCGGGGCCAGCACCCGCAGGTCCTTGCCGTCGTGGCGGTGCGCGACAGCCACGCCGTCGACCTCGACCGAGGCCACCTCCAGCGCCTCGCCGAGGTCGAGGCGGAACGACGCGGCGTCCGTGGTCGCCCGGAACCGCACCCGCGCCACCGCGTCGAGGGTGCGTGTGGCGCGGGTCCAGTCGAGGCTCAGGTCGTAGTGCAGGGCGTCCACGACAGGGTCGCCGACCTCGGGGTAGAGGCTGTCCTCGCGCGGCTCGTCCTCGGCCAGCGCGAGGTCGGGGGCGCGGGCCGGGTGCAGGGCCGGGCCCGCGTCGCTGCGCGGCTCGTCCCCGGCGCGCTGGTCCCCGCGGCTGAGCACGACGCCGCTCACGCCGAGCAGCACGACGACGCTCAGGGCGAGCCCGGACGCCGCGACGACGCTCCGTGCCCGCCTGGTCATCCCCGCGCCCTCGCCGTCATGGCGACACGGTAGCGGCCGGGCCGGGGTGGGGCGGGGACGGCGACGCGCCTAGCGTTAGCCCCATGACGAGCTTCCTGCTGCGCCAGGCCCGGCTGGTGCCGATTGGCGCCGTGGCTGTCCCCGACGCCCCCGTCGACGTGCTCGTCGAGGACGGCACGGTGCGCGCGGTCGGCCCGCAGCTGCCGCGTCCGGCCGGCCTGGAGGAGGTCGACGCCGGCGGGCGCTGGCTGATCCCGGGCCTGTGGGACGCCCACGTCCACCTCGGCCAGTGGACGCTGGCCTCGCAGCGCCTCGACCTCGCCCGGACCCGCTCGCCCGAGGACGCCACCCGGATGGTGGCGCGCCGGGTCGCGGAGTACCCCGGCCAGCCGGTGATCGGCTGGGGGCATCGCTCCGGCGGCTGGGAGCGGGAGGTCACCGTCTCCGAGCTCGACGCCGTCTCCGGCGACAGCGCGGTCGTGCTGATCAGCGGCGACGGGCACCACGCCTGGCTCAACACGACCGCGCTGATGCACCTCGCGCTGCCGGTGCGGGACTCGGTGGTGCGCGAGGCGGAGTGGTTCGCGGTCTATCCCCGGCTGGCCACGCTGGTCGGCAACGACGGCACCTCGCCGCAGGCCTACCGCCGTACCCTCGACGCGGCCGCAGCGATCGGGGTGACCGGTCTGGTGGACTTCGAGTTCAGCGGGGGGCCGCTGGAGTGGGCCGAGCGCTGGGGGCAGGACTGCGACCCGCTGCGGGTCCGGGTGGCCGCCTACGCCGACACCCTGGACGCGGTCATCGCGGCCGGGTTGCGCACCGGCGACACCCTCCCCGGCTGCGACGACCGGGCGACGATGGGCCCGCTGAAGATCATCTCCGACGGCTCGCTGAACACCCGGACGGCGTGGTGCTGCCAGCCCTACGCCGACGCGCACCGCCTGGAGTACCCCTGCGGGCAGCCCAACGTCTCGCCCGAGGAGCTGCGCGGGCTGCTGTCCCGGGCGCACGCAGCCGGCATCGAGGTCGCCACCCACGCGATCGGGGACGCCGCCGTCGCCGAGGCGCTGGCGGCGTACGGCGACACCGGCGCGCGCGGCTCGATCGAGCACGCCCAGATGGTGGGCCGCGACGACGTACGGCGGATGGCCGAGCTGGGCGTGCGTGCCAGCATCCAGCCCGCGCACCTGCTCGACGACCGCGACCTGACCGAGAAGATCTGGCAGGAGCGCTCCGCGCGGTGCTTCGCGTTCCGCTGGATGCTCGACGACGGCGTCACGCTGGCGATGGGCTCCGACGCGCCGGTCTCGCCGCTGGACCCGTGGCTGGCGATGGCGGCCGCGGTGCACCGCAGCGCCGACGAGCGCGACGCCTGGCACCCCGAGCACGCGCTCAGCGCCGCCGAGGCGCTCGCCGCCTCGGTCGACGGTCAGCCCACCGTCCAGCCCGGCTCGCGCGGCGACCTGGCGCTGCTCGACGCCGACCCGCTCGAGGCCGGGGACGACGGGGGCCCCGAGGGCGCCGAGCGCGCCGCCGCCCGACTGCGGCACATGTCGGTCGCCGCCACCTGGGTCGCCGGGATCAACGTGCACAGCACCCTGTGACCCGCCGCCTCGGCGGCAGCGGCGCCGGGGTGGGCGGGAGCCTCAGAGCGGTCAGGGTCCTCAGAGCAGGTCGAGGATGAGGTCGGCCACGGCCTGCTGCTGCACGGCGTAGGGGTGGAACGCCAGCGCGCGGGTGGGGTCGCTCTCGACCCCGGCGACCCACGGCGTCTCGGCGCAGACGTCGTGGCCCTCGCTGGCCGCCCAGACGTCGACGTGGTCGACGCCGGCGTCCCGCGCGGCGCCCGCGACCGTCTCGGCGAGGCGCTCGTTGACCCGGCGGGCGTAGGCGTAGTCGCCCTCGGCGAGCGGCAGCAGCCGCGGACAGGTGCCCGACTCCGGGACGATCTGGGGGTAGCCCACCAGCAGCACCCGGGCCTCGGGCGCCCGCCGCCGGATCTCCTGGACGCCCGCCGCGAGCCGGCCGCGGATCTCGGCCATCGCGCTCAGCAGCGGGTCCCGGCCGCCGGCTTCCCGGGTGAGCGTCTGCGCGCACGGCGTGCCGTCCGGGTCGACGTCGCGCAGCGAGGTGCACCGGCCGACCAGCGTCGTGAAGACGGCGAAGTCGTTGCCGCCCATCCCGAGCGTGACCAGGTCGGTTCCTGCGTCGACGGCGTCGAGCTGAGCGGGCGCCGCGCCGCCGAGCAGCGGCTGCGGGGCCAGCAGGTGGGTGGTGTCGGCGCCGCTGCAGCTGCGGTCCTCGAACGAGGGCACCTCGAGCTCGGCCGCCACCAGCTGGGGGTAGTTCCCGGTGGAGCGCAGGCATCCGCTGAGCTCGGTGGTCGGCACGAACGGCGCGGCGGTGTAGGAGTCGCCCAGCGCGACGTACGCGTCGTACTCGGGGGCGGCCTCGGCGGGCGACGCCTCGGCGCCGGCGGCCGGGCTCGGCTCCGCCTGTGGGCCGTCCCCGCCCTGGCCGCAGGCGCCCAGCGCCGCCGCCAGGACGAGGGCAGCCAGCAGCCGGCTCGTGCGCTCCATGCCCCGACCGTACGACGCGCCCCCTCAGGCCAGGGCGAGGGTCAGCTCCAGCAGCGTGCGCGGGTCCTCGAGCCGCTCGCCGTACAGCTCGCGCAGCTGCCCGACCCGGTAGCGGACGGTCTGGGGGTGAACGAACAGCTCGGCGGCGATCTCCTCGCGGCGGCCCTGGTGCAGCAGCCACGAGCGCAGCGTGTCGGCGAGCTTCTCCGCGGTCGCCGGCCGCAGCCCCTCCAGCGGGGCCAGGGCGCGGGCGCGCAGGTCGGCGCGCAGCGCGGGGTCGGCGGCCAGTAGCAGCTCGGGCAGGTGGTCGTCGGTGTCGACGGCGTCGGGGCCGGTGATGCCGAGCTCGACCGTGCCCACGGCCCGGGTGTAGGAGGCCCGCACCGACGTCCAGGGGCGCGCCGGGCCGACCACCGCCCGGCTCCCGGCCAGGGCGCGCAGCAGGGCGCCGCGACGCCGGCCGTGGGCGTCGGGGACCAGCAGCAGGATCCGGTCGCCGAGCCCCGGCAGGTCCTCGCCGGTCTGCAGCGTCGCCGGGTCCAGCGCGGGCAGGGTGGCGCGCAGCTGGTCCTCGGGCACCAGCACCACGGTCAGCGTCTCCGGCGGCACCCACTCGGTCCGCTCGGCGGCGGCGTGCAGGGCGTCGGCGGGGGCCTCGTCGACCAGCAGCCGGACCAGCCGGTCGACCATCCGCTGGCGCAGCCGGCCCGAGGAGGCCAGCTCGTCGGTGTGGCCGGCGGCGCTCGCGGCGGAGAGCTCGTCGATGTAGGCGAAGACGAGCTCGGCGAAGTCGGCCACGGTCTCCGCGCCGATCCCCGCACGCACCGCCGTCCCCGACATCTCGCGCCACGACACCCGGGCGCCGATCCGGTAGGCGGCCAGCAGCGCCTCCATCGAGCGCCCGGAGCGGGCCTCGCCCCGGCCGAGCTGGTAGGCGCCCTCGACGGCCGGGGCGGCCGGGGTCCGGGGGTCGGCTCCGTGACGCCCCGAGGCCAGGGAGATGAAGCCGCCCAGTGCCAGCTGGACCGCGTTGCGGATGGTGGAGCCCATGTCCCCGCTCAACGCGCCGGCGTAGCTGGGCACCTCGGAGATGATGGCCTCGACGGCGCGGTCGGCGACCGCGGGCAGGCTCGCGCGCATCTCCTCGATGGCCGCGACGCCGAACCGGGAGACCCGGCCGACGGCAGGGCCGGAAGTGTGACGGGCACCATGCTCGGTCAAGGTTAGGACTCCCCGCGACCTGGAAACTCTCGGAAGATTGTTCGGATCGAACAAGGCAGTCCGATCGGTTCACGCGAATTGGTCAGGACTTTACACCCGGCGATGCAGGAGAGTGAACCCATGAGTCTTGCCGTCCCCCTCCGTCGCGCCCCGCTGGGGCTGCCGCGCGGCCTGCGCGACGGGTTGCGCCGCGTCGCCGATGCCGCGGTCACGCCGCTGGAGCTCGACGACGTCCTCGACGTCTTCCACCCGTTGCGCGCGGGCGCCCCGCTGCGCGGGCGGATCGTCGAGGTCCGCCCGGAGACGTCCTCGTCGGCGACCCTGGTGATCAAGCCGGGCAAGGACTGGGCCGGCCACGTGCCCGGCCAGTACGTCCGCGTCGGCGCCGAGGTGGACGGGATCCGGCTGTGGCGCACCTACTCGCTGACCCACGGCCCGCGTCCGGACGGCTGCATCAGCATCACCGTCAAGGCGATCCCCGACGGCGTGGTCTCCACCTATCTCGTGCACCGCGCCCGGGCCGGGCAGATGCTGCAGCTGGACCAGGCGCAGGGCGACTTCGTGCTGGCCGACCCGCTGCCCGCGAAGCTGCTGCTGGTCACCGCCGGCTCGGGCATCACCCCGGTGATCGGGATGCTGCGCAACCTCTTCTCCCGGGCGGTCCCCGCCGCGGGAGGCGCCGCGCACCCCGACCAGATCGTGCTGCTGCACTCCGCGCTGACGCGTGCGGAGGTGATCTTCGGTGACGAGCTGCGCCGCTACGCCGCCGAGGGGCGCCTGCGCCTGGTCGAGCTGCACACCGACGTGGACGGGATGCTCGACGTCGCCGACCTCGACACCATCGTGCCCGACCTCGCCGAGCGCACGACGTACGCCTGCGGGCCGGTCGGTCTGCTCGACGCGCTGGAGGCGCACCACGGCGAGCGCGGCCTGCCGCTGCACCTGGAGCGCTTCCGCCCGGTGGTCGTCACCCCCACCGACGGCGAGGGCGGAGGCACGCTCACCTTCGCCGACGGCACCACCCTCGAGGCCGACGCCACCACGCCGATCCTCGACGCCGCCGAGAGCGCCGGCGTGCTGATGCCCAGCGGCTGCCGGATGGGCATCTGCATGGGCTGCGTGCTGCCGATGAAGGAGGGCGCCGTGCGCGACCTGCGCAACGGCGCGCTGACCGTCGCCGTCCCCGGCGAGACCGACCCCGGGGGCGTGCCCATCCAGACCTGCATCAGCGCCGCCGCCGGCGACTGCCAGATCAACCACTGACCCCCCTGACCCCTCTGCCCCCCGCCCCACCGCCCGCTCCCGCGAACGGAAAGGACATCCGATGACCGTGATGACCAAGAAGCCCGAGAACCCCACCGCCCACCTCAGCGAGGCGGACATCGAGGAGATCGGCCGCCGGCTCGACGCGATCCGCCAGGAGATCCTCGACGCCCGCGGCGAGAGCGACGCGGCGTACATCCGCAAGGTCGTCGACGTGCAGCGCAAGCTCGAGCTCGGCAGCCGTGCGGTGCTGCTCGCCTCGTCCTTCCCGCCCGCGCTGATCGCCGGCACGATCGGGCTCAGCGTCGCCAAGATCCTCGAGAACATGGAGATCGGGCACAACGTCATGCACGGCCAGTGGGACTGGATGCGTGACCCGAAGATCCACTCCACGACCTGGGAGTGGGACAACGCCTCCACCGCCGAGGGCTGGAAGCACTCGCACAACGAGATCCACCACACCTACACCAACATCGTCGGCAAGGACAACGACCTCGGCTACGGCATCATGCGCGTCGACGAGGACCAGCGCTGGCACCCGATGTACCTCGGCCAGCCGCTGTGGAACTTCATCAACGCCTGCTTCTTCGAGTACGGCATCGCCGCCTACGACCTCGAGCTCGGCAAGAACCTGAGCATCCCCAAGGAGAAGCGCAGCGAGACGTTCAAGCGCAACGCCAAGAACACGCTGCGCAAGATCCGCCAGCAGGCCACCAAGGACTACGTGGTGCACCCGGCGCTGTCGATCCCGACCGGCTCGTTCCTGCCGACGCTGGCCGCGAACTTCACCGCCAACCTGGTGCGCAACCTGTGGTCGCACTCGGTGATCATGTGCGGGCACTTCCCCGAGGGCGTGGAGACCTTCGAGAAGAAGTCGATCCCCGCCGACGAGACCCGCGGCCAGTGGTACCTGCGTCAGATGCTCGGCTCGGCCAACATCTCCGGGTCCAAGGCCATGCACCTGATGACCGGCAACCTCTCCCACCAGATCGAGCACCACCTCTTCCCCGACCTGCCCAGCAACCGCTACGCCGAGGTGGCGCCGAAGGTGCGCGCGATCTTCGACGAGTACGGCCTGAACTACCACGAGGCGCCGCTGGTCAACCAGGTCGCGTCGGCCTGGCACAAGGTGGTCCGGCTCTCGCTGCCCAACGGCTGGCTGGCCGAGACCAAGCCGGCCAACGCCACCAAGCAGCTCGCCAAGCTCTACAAGATGACCACCGGCGGGCCCAAGGTCCGTCGTGCCCTGGACGCGCGCTCGCGCCAGGAGGCGCGTCGCGCGGAGCAGCAGACCGCCGCCTGACCTCGCTCGGCTGACCGGCTCCGCGGCCCCTCACGGGGGCGCGGAGCCGGTCCTGCGTGGCCGGGCGGGGGCAGGATGGTCGATGTGGAGATCGCCTTCGTCCTCGTCGCCCTGGCCCTGGGCGTGCTCCTGGGCGCGGGTCTCGCCCGGCGCCTGGACGTGCCGGCGCCGCTGCTGCTGATCGCCGGCGGCATCGCCGCGTCGTACGTCCCGGGCGTGCCGGAGCTGCACCTGAGCCACGACGTGGTGCTGCTCGGCCTGCTGCCGCCGCTGCTCTACGCGGCCGCGCTGCAGACGTCCCTGGTGGACTTCAAGGCCAACCGCCGCCCGATCCTGCTGCTCTCGGTCGGCCTGGTCGTCTTCACCACGTTCGGCGTCGGCGTCGTGGTGCACGCGCTGCTGCCGGGGGTCTCGTGGCCGGTGGCGCTGGCGCTGGGCGCCGTGGTCGCGCCGCCGGACGCCGTGGCGGCGACCGCCATCGGCCGCCGGATCGGGCTGCCCCGGCGCGTGGTGACCATCCTGGAGGGCGAGTCGCTGCTCAACGACGCCACCGCCCTGGTCGCGCTGCGCACCGCCATAGCCGTCGCCGCCGGGGGCGTGGAGCTGTGGGAGGTCGGCGTCGAGTTCCTCATCGCCGCCGGCGGTGGGCTGCTGATCGGCGTGCTGGTCTACCTCCTCGTCGCGCGGGTACGCCGCGGGCTCGAGGACGCGCTGCTGGACGGGGCGATCTCGCTGGTGACCCCGTTCGCGGCGTACCTCGTCGCGGAGCGGGTGGAGGCCTCCGGGGTGATCGCGGTGGTGATCGCCGGGTTGCTGCTGGGGCACAACGCCCCGGTGCTGCAGACGGCGCAGTCCCGGATCATCGAGCGGGTCACCTGGCGCACGATCGCCTTCGTGCTGGAGAACACCGTGTTCCTGCTGATCGGGCTGCAGGCGAGGTGGATCCTCGAGGACGTCGGCGCCAGCGACCTCGGCGCGGGGCGCATCGCGCTGCTGTGCGCGGCCACCCTCGCCGCCGTGGTGGTGCTGCGGATGGTGTGGGTCTGTGCGGCCCGCTACGCCCTCGAGCGTGGCGGCGGAGCCCATCCGCCGTGGACCCAGACCTTCCTGCTCGGCTGGGCCGGGATGCGCGGAGTGGTGACGCTGGCCGCGGCGTTCGTGATCCCCGGCGACACCGAGCACCGCGAGATCCTGCTGCTGGTCGCCTTCACCGTGGTGGCCGGCACGCTGTTCGGCCAGGGCAGCACCCTGGCCTGGCTGGCCCGCCGGCTGCGGGTGCCCGCGCCCGACCCGATGGAGGACGCCCTGGCCCGGGCGACGGTGCTGCAGCAGGCCGGCCAGGCGGGACTGGCCCGCCTCGACGAGCTGGCCGTCGAGGACCCCCACGGCGTCGGCGAGCTGATCCGGCAGCGCGTCGACCAGCGCAACTTCGCGGCCTGGGAGCGGCTGTCCACGAAGCCGGGGGAGGAGAGCCCCAGTGCGCTCTACGCGCGGGTGCGCCTGGAGATGATCCAGGCCGAGCGGCGACGGGTGCTGGAGGTGCGCGACGTCGGGCAGACCCCGGCCGAGGTGATCGACGACGTGCTGGCGATGCTCGACGTCGAGGAGTCCACCCTCGACTCCACCCAGCCCGAGCACGAGGACCTGCGGCTCGCCGGCAGGGACAGCGGACGCCTGGTCCCCGCCGCCGCGGGGGAGAGCTGCGCGGACCTGCGGGCGCACCCGGCGATCGAGACCGTGGCGGAGCCCTTCTGCCAGCGCTGCCTGGACGAGGGGACGGTGTGGGTCGCGCTGCGCCAGTGCCTGACCTGCGCTCACGTCGGGTGCTGCGACTCCTCCTCGGGACAGCACGCCACCGCCCACTTCCACGAGAGCGGACACCCGGTGGTGCAGTCGGCCGAGCCCGACGAGGACTGGCGCTGGTGCTACGTCCACCACCTCACCGCCTGACCCCGGCCGCGGCGCGCCGCGCCGTACGCCCCGCCCGCCGCGCGCCCCGCGCCGTACGACCAGCTGTAACGCGGGGTTATGCCATCCACCACAGCGCTCTAACGCTGTGGTGGTGGTGATAACCCCGCGTTACAGCCGGAGGGGTACGGCGCGGCGCGGCGCGCGGCGCGCGTGGCGCGCGGCGCGTACGGCGGGCGCGGGCCCGTGGGGATGTTGGGCGCTGCGCCCATGGTGGCCGGGGAGCGGTGCGGCCTAGGGTCGCGCCAGGTGGCGGCGCGGCGCCGCTTCGCGAGGAGGGTGTGGCCATGGCCGAGGTGCACGGCAGGACCGACGCCCGGTTCGAGCCGGTGCGCGACGAGTTCGCCCGCCAGCTGGACTCGGGCAACGAGCTGGGCGCGAGCCTGGTCGTGGACATCGACGGCCACACGGTCCTCGACCTCTGGGGAGGCTTCCGCGACGTCGCCCGGAGCGTCCCCTGGGACGAGCACACGATCACCAACGTCTGGTCGACCACCAAGACCCTGACGGCGCTGGCCGCGCTGATGCTGGTCGACCGCGGCCAGCTGGACCCCTACGCGCCGGTGGCGAAGTACTGGCCGGAGTTCGCCGAGAACGGCAAGGACCTGATCGAGGTCCGCCACCTGCTCAGCCACACCTCCGGGGTCTCCGGCTGGCAGGCGCCGTTCACGGTCGAGGAGATGTACGACTGGGAGGCCTCGACGCGTCGCCTGGCCGGTCAGGCACCGTGGTGGGAGCCGGGCACGGCGTCGGGATACCACGCGCTGAGCCAGGGTCACCTGGTCGGCGAGGTGCTCCGCCGGGTGGACGGTCGACCGCTCAAGACGTTCGTCGCCGAGGAGATCGCCGGCCCGTTGGGGGCCGACTTCCAGATCGGTGCCGCGGAGTCGGACTGGGACCGCATCGCCGCCGTGGTGCCGCCCCCGCCGCTGGAGATCGACTTCTCGGCGATCGACTTGGACGGCCCCGCCTTCAAGACGCTCACCGGCCCGGTCGCCGAGGCGGGCGTGGCCAACACCCCCGGGTGGCGCCGCGCCGACATCGGGGCGGCCAACGGCCACGGCAACGCCCGCTCGGTGGCGCGGATCCTGCGGGCGGTCTCGCTCGGCGGCACCGTGGACGGCGTACGGCTGCTCTCGCCCGACACCCTCGAGCTGATCTTCGACGAGCAGAGCCACGGGCCCGACCTGGTCCTCGGCGTGAACCTGCGCTTCGGCATCGGCTTCGCGCTGCCCGAGACCCAGACCGTGCCCTACGTCTCCCAGGGACGGTCCTGCTACTGGGGCGGCTGGGGCGGCTCGCTGATCGCGATGGATCTCGACGCGCGCACGACCGTGGCGTACGCGATGAACAAGATGGCGCCCGGCATCATCGGCTCGGACCGCTCCGAGGCCTACCTGCGCGCGATCCAGGCCTGCCTGGGCTGAGCCTCACGGCCAGCGCAGCCCGACCGCGTCCTCGCTGAGCTCCCAGAGCCGGCGGGCGGCGTCGGGATCGCGCGAGAGGCGGTTCCCCTCGACGACGCGGGGCCGGCCGCGGCCCTGCTGGAACCCGTCCGGGCCGCAGTAGGTGCCGCCGGGGAGGTCTGCGGTCGCCGCCATCAAGGTGGGCAGCGCGCCGTCGGCCGCCGGCTGGGCGACCGCGCCGATGGTGGCGTTGAGGATCGAGGCGCGGCCTCCGGCGGGGCGGCCGTAGCGGCCGTTGGCGGCCAGGTGGGTGGCCGCGAACCCGGGGTGGGCGGCCAGCGCCCGCACCGGGATGGCGGCCTCGCGGGCGCGCCGATCGAGCTCGGCGGTGAAGAGCAGGTTCGCGAGCTTGCTCTCGGCGTAGGAGACCCAGCGGTGGTAGCGCGGGCGGGGCGTGCGCGGGTCGTCGAGGGGCGCCTGGCGGGCGAGGCGGTGCATCTGCGAGGAGACCGTGACGACGCGGCCGGCGCCGCTGGCCACCAGCTGGGGCAGCAGCAGCCCGGTGAGCAGGAACGGCCCGAAGTGGTTGGTCCCCATCTGCAGCTCGAACCCGTCCCGGGTGCGCTGGTAGTCGGTGCCCATCACGCCGGCGTTGTTGACCAGGACGTCGATCGGCCCGAACGCCTCCGCCCGGGCGGCGGCGCCGCGCACCGCGGACAGGTCGGCGAGGTCCACGACCAGCTGCTCGAGGGCGGCGCCCGGGTGCTCACGCTCGAGCCGGCTCGCGGTCTCGGCCAGGCGCCTCTCGTCGCGGGCGGCGAGCACCACCCGGGCGCCGCGGCGCGCCAGCTCCAGCGCCGTGTGGTGCCCGAGCCCGCTGGTGACCCCGGTGACCAGGATGGTCCGCCCGGCCTGGTCGGGCATGTCCGCGAGCTCCCAGGGCTCGGGTCGCACGCTCACGGGGTCACCGTGAGGGCCGCGACGATGCGCCTGCCGAGGTCGTGGTCCCCCTCGATGGTGACCCGCTCGTCGGCGCCGGCCTGCTCGGGGGTCCGGCGGCCACCGGCGAGCACGATGAACGTCTCGCGGTCCATCTTCAGGCGCACGGTCGGCTCGGCCGGAGCGGAGGCGAGCCGCTCCCCGCGGCCCTGCTCGGTGACCGTGGCGGCGACCGGCTCGCTGCCCTCGACGGCGAGGAGCACCGTCGTACCGGCCGGCGCACGCACCTTCTTGGCCAGTACGAAGCCGATGCTCTCGGCCAGGTAGTCGGCCGTGTGCCGCGCCGCGGACGAGTCGAGGTTGCCCGGCAGCCCGACCGCGCGGCGGATGTCCTGCTCGTGCATCCACAGGTCGAGGGGGCGGTTGCGCAGCAGCGTGTCCACGCTCCAGCCGAGGTCGCCGAACGGCGACTGCGCGGGCGCCGCGGGGTCGGTCGGGGGGGTCGCCAGCAGCTCGGTGCGCCGACGGGTCGCCATCTCCCGGATCTCGTTGATCAGGTCGTCGGGGGTCCGGCCCCGGCGGGCGACGACGCCCTGCTCGGTGAAGGTCCCCATCGCGCTGGTCACGTGGGCGGGCCGCCCCACGTCGACCGGCTCACCGGCGACGCCGTTGAGCAGTGACTCCAGATGGGCGATGTGCGCGGCGACGGCGTGCACGTCCCAGCCGGCCAGGTCGGTCGGCGCGCGCCACTGCTCGGGCGAGAGCTGCTCGAGCAGTCCAGTGAAGTCGTCCACGGCGTCCCACCACACGTCGACGAGGCCGGCCAGGCGCTGGGACTCAGGGGTCGTCTCGCTCATGCGCGACACCCTAGTGGCGGGCACGGACAGCTGGGGAGGCCCGCACGGCGGGTGGCGGCCGCCGTACCCGTCACGGACGCGGGTTGGTGCGCCGCCAGGGCCGGGAGTCGCGGCGGCGACCCATGCCCGCGGCGCAGCGGGGGCACACCACCGCGACCTGGTCCGCGTCACGGCCCGTCTCGGGCTGTGCGTCGCCCCAGTCGACGTGGGAGAAGCGGGCCAGCTGCGAACGATGCAGGGAGAGCCCGCACAGTGTCTGGTTGGTGCCGGGGATCCAGGCGTGGACCTCGCCGGCGGGGGTGCGGAAGCCGTCCGGGTCCGTCCAGGAGCCGGTCGCGGCCACACTTGCTCGAACCGGTGGCGCCATGCGCCCTGGTACCCCGCCGTCCGGGCGCCATGCTCGGCGAGCTGCGCGCGATCCGGGAGCGCCTGGACGCCCTCGAGGAGGGGTCCGCCGCGGGCCGGGGAGAATGACCCCATGAGCACCCGCCCCCGCGTCCGCGCCCCCGAGCTGAGCGGCCGCGGCTGGCTGAACACCGACGGCCCGCTCGCCCTGAGCGACCTGCGCGGGCGGTTCGTGCTGCTGGACTTCTGGACGTTCTGCTGCGTCAACTGCCTGCACGTGATCGACGAGCTGCGCCCGCTGGAGGAGAAGTACGCCGAGGAGCTGGTCGTGGTCGGCGTGCACTCGCCGAAGTTCGCCCACGAGGCCGACCCGGTGGCGCTGGCCCAGGCCGTCGAGCGGTACGGCGTGCATCACCCGGTGCTCGACGACCCCGAGCTCGTCACCTGGCAGGCCTACACCGCGCGGGCGTGGCCGACGCTGGTGCTCGTCGACCCGACCGGATACGTGGTGGCGCACTACGCCGGCGAGGGCCACGTGCACGCGATCGATCGGCTGCTCGGCGAGCTGGTCGCGGAGCACCGCGAGCGCGGCACGCTGCAGCCGGGCGACTCGCCGTACGTCGCGCCGGTGGTGGAGCCGACCGAGCTGCGCTTCCCGGCCAAGGCGGTGCGGCTGCCCGGCGGGCACACGCTGGTCGCCGACGCCGGCCACGACCAGGTGGTCGAGCTGGACGCCGAGGACCGCGTGGTGCGCCGCATCGGCGGTTTCGCGGAGCCCAACGGGCTGTGCCTGCTGCCCGAGGACGTCGCCGCCGAGGTCGGCTACGACGTCGTGGTCGCGGACACCGTGCACCACCAGCTGCGTGGCCTCACCCTCGCCACCGGCGCCGTACGGGTGCTCGCCGGGGACGGGCGGCAGTGGTTCGAGGGCGACGCGACCACGCGCCTGTCGAGCCCCTGGGACGTCGCGTGGTGGCAGGAGCGGGTCTGGGTGGCGATGGCCGGCATCCACCAGCTGTGGACGTTCGACCCGCGCACCGGCTGCGTCGAGGTCGCCGGCGGCACCGCCAACGAGGGGTTGCTCGACGGGCCGCTGCCCGAGGCGTGGTTCGCCCAGACCTCCGGGCTGGCCGCCGACGAGGACCGGCTGTGGTTGGTCGACAGCGAGACGTCCTCGCTGCGCTGGGTCGAGCGCGACCCGGGGCCCGGCGGCGCGCCGCGGGTGCACACCGCGGTCGGCTCGGGCCTGTTCGACTTCGGCTTCCGCGACGGCCCGGCCGCGCAGGCGTTGTTGCAGCATCCGCTCGGGGTGAGCGTGCTGCCCGATCGCACCGTGGCGCTGTGCGACACCTACAACGGCGCGGTGCGCCGCTTCGACCCGGCCAGCGGGGAGGTCTCGACCCTGGCCACCGGACTGGTCGAGCCGAGCGGCGCGTTCGTGGACGGCGAGCACCTGGTGGTCGTGGAGTCCGGCGCCCATGCGCTGACCCGGGTGCCGCTGGGCGCGGCCGCGGTGCCGGTGGACGGCTTCGCGCACTCGACGCAGCGGCCGGTCACCGAGGTCGCGGCCCGACTGGAGCTCGCGGTGGTGTTCACGCCGCCGCCCGGGCAGAAGGTCGACGACCGCTTCGGGCCGCCCTCGCAGCTGCTGGTGAGCGCGACCCCGACGGCGCTGATCCGCGAGGGCGACGGCCGCGGCACCGACCTGACCCGCACCCTGGTCCTGGACCCGGCCGTCGGCGACGGCGTACTGCACGTCGCGGCGCGGGCCGCCTCCTGCGACGTCGTGGCCGACGGAGCCGCCGCCGACGGCGCGGCCTGCCACATGCACCAGCAGGACTGGGGCGTCCCGGTCCGCCTCACTCCCGACGGCGCCGCCACGCTCGCCCTCCCGCTGGGTGGGCGCACCCCCGAGCTGTAACGCGGGGTTATGCGCTCCACCACAGCGAAATGACGCTGTGGCAGTGGACATAACCCCGCGTTACAAGGGGTTGCGGGGCGTGCGGGGATTCGTCGGGCAGGGGGTGGGGTCCGTAGGGTAGGGAGAAGCCAGTGGCCCCTCGATCGAGGAGTGGCCGCTCATTCTCTTTGTTCCCGGTGTGGTGCGCAGCTCTCGATCGCGCGAAGACCAGTCGAGTCGGGTGCCCAGAGACAACGCGTCTCGCAAGGCTCACCGGACCACGCCGTGGCTCCGTCGCGCAGGCGCTTCTCCACGCGAAAGTTCTCCCACGCATGTCTGCGTCCGTAGTTGCTGCACCCTCTTCCTCCCCCGCGCCGGACACCACGGCCGCCAGCACCGCCAGCACCGCCTTCTCCGACCTGCCCGACGCGCTGATCGCCGCGCTCGCCGTGCAGGGCATCACCGCGCCGACCTCGGTTCAGGCCGCGGTGATCCCCGACGCCCGCGCCGGCCACGACCTGCTGGGTCGCGCGCAGACCGGATCGGGCAAGACCCTCGCCTTCGGCCTGCCCGTCCTCGCCCGGCTCGAGGGTGAGCGCAGCCGCCCGAACTTCCCCCGCGCGATCATCGTGGTCCCGACCCGCGAGCTGGCCCAGCAGGTCAGCCGGGCGCTCAACCCGCTGGCCAACTCGCTGAGCCTGAAGATGACCACGGTGTACGGCGGCACGCCCTACGACCGCCAGGTCCGGGCGCTGCGCAACCGCGCCGACATCGTCGTGGCCACCCCGGGCCGTCTCGACGACCTGATCAAGCAGGGCCACTGCAAGCTCGACGACATCCAGATGACCGTCCTCGACGAGGCCGACCACCTGTGCGACCTGGGCTTCTACCCCGCCATCGACAAGCTGGTCTCGATGACGCCGGCCGGCAGCCAGCGGATGCTGCTCTCCGCCACGCTCGACGGCGACGTCGACCGCCTGGTCCGCAAGCACCTGCGCGACCCGAAGGTGCACCAGCTCGACCCCAACTCCGGCGCGGTCACCACGATGACCCACCACACGATGGTCGTCGGCGGCTTCCGCGACAAGGTCGACGCCGCGGTCAAGCTGGTCACGGCCAACGGCCGCACGATCCTCTTCACCCGGACCCGCGACGGTGCCGTCGAGCTGGCCGAGGCGCTCACCGCCGCGGGCGTCGACGCGGTCGACCTGCACGGCAACCTCTCGCAGCGCGTGCGTGAGCGCAACCTGCACAAGTTCTCCTCGGGCAAGGTGCAGGCCGTCGTCGCCACCGACGTCGCCGCGCGCGGCATCCACGTGGACGGCATCGACCTGGTCATCCACTTCGACCAGGCCAACGACCCGAAGGCCTACCTGCACCGCTCGGGCCGTACGGCGCGCGCGGGCAGCAGCGGGTGCGTCATCACGATCTCGACGCCGAAGTTCGTCGACCAGCTGGTGCGCCTGCAGCGCAGCGCCGGCGTCCAGGTGCGTCACCACGACATCCGGACCGCCCCGCAGCCGATGACCGCCGAGGCGCTGGCCGTCTCCGGCGACACCAACGCGCCGCGGCCCTCGTCCTCGTCCTCCTCGCGCCGCCCGGCCCCGGGCGGTCGCCCGCCGTACGCCGGCGGCGCGCGGCGCCCCGAAGGCCGCTCCGGCGGCCGCAACGACTCACGCGGACATGAGCGTCGCCGCTCCTTCTGAGCAGCGAGCTGACGTTGCCCCCCACCAGGGGCCGCCCGGACACGCTCCGGTGACGCGTTGACACCACGAGCCTCCGCCCCTCACGGGGCGGGGGCTCGTTCTCGTTCGGGCCGCAGACGGTCCACGCCGCACCCGGCGCGTCTGCTACCCGCAGGTAACTGGTGGATCGCACGCACCAGGTGCACGGGAACCTCCAGTTACCTGTCGGTCACCTGGGCGCCAACGACAGCAGGGCCGCCCCGACGGGACGGCCCTGCTCGCGGGTTCGGCGCCCGCACGCTCACACGAGCGCTCTCTCAGTCGATCAGAACGCAGCCTCGTCGAGGTCCATCACCGACAGGTCGGTGGCGGCGGCGATGGCGCGCTCGGCGCTGATCTTCGGCAGCAGGCTCTGTGCGAAGAACTGCGCAGCGGCGACCTTGCCCTCGTAGAAGGCCTTGTCCTTGCCGGGGTCACCGGCCAGCTTGGCCAGCGCGACCTCGGCCTGGCGCAGCAGCAGCCAGGCGCAGACCACGTCGCCCAGGGCCATCAGCAGGCGGCTGGTGTTCAGGCCGACCTTGTAGATGTTGCGCGGGTCGCCGCCCTCGGCGCGGGCGTCGGAGGACATCAGGTCGTTGATCATCGCGCCGACGATCGCGTTGGTGTCCTCCAGCGCGGTGGCGAGCAGCGCGCGCTCGGCCTTGAGGCGACCGTTGCCCGCCTCGGAGGCGAGGAACTTCTCGATCTCGCCCGCGATGTGGCCCAGCGCGCGGCCCTGGTCCTTGACGATCTTGCGGAAGAACAGGTCCTGGCCCTGGATCGCCGTGGTGCCCTCGTAGAGGGTGTCGATCTTGGCGTCGCGGACGTACTGCTCGATCGGGTACTCCTGCAGGAAGCCCGACCCGCCGAAGGTCTGCAGCGACTCCGTGCCGAGCAGCACCCACGAGCGCTCCGAGCCGTAGCCCTTGACGATCGGGAGCAGCAGGTCGTTGATCGCCTCGGCGAGCTCGTTGCGCTCGCCCTTGTGCGCGGCGATCTGGACGTCGTCCTGCCAGGTGGCGGTGTAGAGCACCAGCGCCCGCATCGCCTCCGCGAAGGACTTCTGGGTCATCAGCGAACGGCGCACGTCGGGGTGGTGGGTGATCGTGACGCGCGGCGCGGTCTTGTCGGCCGACTGGGTGAGGTCGGCACCCTGGACGCGCTCCTTGGCGTACTCCAGCGCGTTGAGGTAGCCGGTCGACAGGGTCGCGATGGCCTTGGTGCCGACCATCATCCGGGCGTTCTCGATCACGTCGAACATCTGGGCGATGCCGTTGTGGACCTCGCCGAGCAGCCAGCCCTTCGCAGGCTCGCCGCCGCCGACCTGCGGGTCGCCGAAGGTGACCTCGCAGGTGTTGGAGACCTTGATCCCCATCTTGTGCTCCACGTTGGTCACGTAGACGCCGTTGCGCTCGCCGGTCAGCTCGCCGGTCTCCAGGTCGAAGTGGTGCGTGGGCATCCAGAACAGCGAGAGGCCCTTGGTGCCCGGGCCGCCGACGCCCTCGACGCCCTCGGGGCGGGCGAGCACCAGGTGCATGATGTTCTCGCTCATGTCGTGCTCGGCGGAGGTGATGAAGCGCTTCACGCCGGTGATGTTCCAGGTGCCGTCCTCGTTGGGGACGGCCTTGGCGCGGCCCGCGCCGACGTCGGAGCCGGCGTCCGGCTCGGTGAGGACCATCGTGCAGCCCCACTGGCGCTCGACCATGAACTGCGCGACGCGCTTGTCGCGCTCGTTGCCGTTGTCGTACATGACGCCCGCGAACGGCGCGCCGGCGGCGTACATCCACACCGGCGCGTTCGAGCCCAGGATCATCTCGCCCATCGCCCAGTTCAGCGACGAGGGGGCCGGGGTCCCGCCGAGCTCCTCACGGATCTGCAGGCGCCAGAACTCGGCGTCCATCCAGGCGCGGTAGCTCTTCTTGAACGACGCCGGGACCGGAGCCGTGTGGGTCTTGGGGTCGAACACCGGAGGGTTGCGGTCGCTGTCCTCGTAGGAGGCGGCGAGATCCTCGCGGGAGAGCCGCTCGACCTCGGCGAGAACCTCGCGCGCGGTCTCGGCGTCCACCTCCGCGAAGGGACCCTGGCCGAGGATCTCCTCGCGGCCGAACACCTCGAAGAGGTTGAACTCGATGTCGCGCAGGTTGCTCTTGTAGTGGCTCACTGACCCACCTTTTCGCGTCGGGGTACCGGTCACGGGAATCCGGTCCTGGGTGTTTCGGTGCGGCCGGGAGCCGCAGCTGGAGACGGCACAGAGCAGTTCTGCTACTCGCCAGTAACCTAATGGTGCCTCGTGTGGCCGGGTTCGCGCAACAGATCACCCCCGAACGTGACGCAGGCCCCGCCGCGGGGCGAGGTCTCAGGGGGCCCCGCGGGGCTCCTCGGGGCGGTCCAGGGCCTCGGTGAGCTCGTCGACCACGAGCAGGTCATGGCGCACCTGGCCGGCCCGGAACGACGCGCGCCCGACCATGTGGCTGGCCACCGGGGTGGTGATCATCTGCATCAGCGCCACCAGCGCCAGGAAGGCGATCACCTCGGGCTCGCGCAGCCTCAGGGCCAGGCCGGTCAGGACCAGCAGCAGGCCGAGGACCTGCGGCTTCGTGGCGGCGTGCATCCGGCTGAGCAGGTCGGGCAGCCGCAGCACGCCGATCGCCGCGGTCAGCGCCAGCAGGGCGCCGGTGAGCAGGCAGACGGCGGCCGCGACGTCCGCGACGGTGCTCCAGTCGATCTGGCTCATGGGTTCTCCCGGTCCCGCTGCTCGGCCTCGATGTCGTCGCTGCCCTTGGTGAAGCGGGCGATGCTCACCGAGCTGACGAAGCCGAGCAGGCTCAGCGTCAGCAGGATCGGCAGCGTGTAGGTGTGCCCGTTGTACGCCGCCTCCAGGGCGACCGAGCAGATCAGCACCGCCACCAGCACGTCGAGGGCGACCGTGCGGTCCAGCAGCGTCGGCCCGATCGTCGTACGCATCACCAGCAGGAACCCGGCGACCGCCAGCATCGCGGCGCAGAGGATCAGCACGAGGGTCACGAGGCGTTCTCCTTCGTGGGGGGGAGCGGCACCCGGTCCGCGCCGAGGGCGTGCACGACGCGGGCCTCCAGGTCCAGGACGCTGGCCCGGAACCGCTCGACGCCCTCGAGGTCGGCCACGTCGAGCACGTGCAGGAACAGGGTGTGGGTGGAGCGTCGGGCCTCGACCACGATGCTGCCGGGGACCAGCGAGACCATCTCGGCGACCACCGTGAGCACGAAGTCCGACGGGGTGCGCAGCGAGACCGCGATGACGGCGTTGCTCAGGACCTGGTCGCGCCGCAGCGTCACGCCGGCGACCTGGACGCTGGCCACGACGACGTCGCGCAGGAACCGCGCCACCAGGACGGCCAGCGGCCAGGGACGCGGACGCACCCCCATCCGCACCGGCGGCAGCGGGAAGAGCAGGCAGACGCCGACCGCGACGAGCATCCCGCCGACGACCAGCAGCAGGGTCACGTCGCCCCACAGGACCAGCCACACCAAGGTCAGCCAGGCCACCACCGGGAGCTGGACGGCGCGGTAGCGGGCCGGCCTGACGCTGCCGTCGCGGCGCGTGCGCATCACCGGGCTCATCGGCCGTCTCCCAGCACAGCGCCGATGTAGATGTCGCGCTGCAGCAGGTCCTCGGCCGCCCGGTCGGTGAACCCGAAGAGCGGGCCGGCGACGACGGTGAGCAGCAGGCTGAAGGCCACCAGGCCGGCCGTCGGCAGCACCATCGCCAGCGGCAGCCGGTCGGGCTGGTCGCCGTCGCGGATCAGCTGGTAGAGGTCGCGGTCGGGCTCGTCGTCGTCGCGCAGGCGGCGGGCCGCCTCGAGGTCGGAGTGGTTGAAGGTGCCGCCGCCGGTGTGGATGTGGCTGCGGTGCCGCACCATCGGCCCGCTGCTCTGGTCGAGCACCGAGAGCACGGTGGCCTCCAGGGCGGTGGCCGGGCGGGGACGATCGCCCGCGTCGAAGCCGGGGTCGGGCAGCGCCTGCGCCATCGCGTGCGCCTGCTCCGGGGTGCGCCAGAAGGCGAGGCCCCAGGTCTTGGCGATGGCGTACAGGGTCAGCAGGCTGGTCACCGTGCCCGCCGCGACCAGGGTCAGCGCCAGCGGGGTCCCGGTGTCGAGGCCGGCCTGGAGCAGGCCCACCTTGCCCAGGAAGCCCGACAGCGGCGGGATCCCGGCCAGGTTCATCGCCGGGACGAAGAACAGCAGCCCGAGCAGCGGTGAGAGCGCCGCCAGGCCGCCGAGCCGGACCAGCGAGGTGCTGCCGGCGCGGCGCTCGATCAGGCCCACCACCAGGAAGAGCGAGGTCTGGATGGTGATGTGGTGGGCGACGTAGAAGATGGCGCCCGAGAGGCCCGCCTCGGTGGCCAGCGCGATCCCGAAGATCATGTAGCCGATGTGGCTGACCAGCGTGAAGGACAGCATCCGCTTGATGTCGGACTGGGCGACCGCGCCCAGGATCCCGACCACCATGGTGAGCAGTGCGGCCCACATCAGCAGGTCGGTGAGCGGGCTCTCGGGGAACAGCAGGGTCTGCACCCGCAGGATCGCGTAGACGCCCACCTTGGTGAGCAGGCCGGCGAACACCGCGGTCACCGGAGCCGGGGCGGTCGGGTAGCTGTCGGGCAGCCAGAACGACAGCGGGAAGATGGCGGCCTTGATCGAGAACGTGACCAGCAGCAGCAGCTGGAGCATCAGGCTGACGTGGCCGGGGAGGTCGCTGATGCGCTCGGCGAGCTGGGCCAGGTTCATGCTGCCGGTGGCCGCGTAGATGGTGGCCAGCGAGATCAGGAACAGCGTGGAGGACAGCAGGTTCACGACCACGTAGATCGTGCCGGCCCGGATCCGGGCCCCGGTGCCGCCGAGGGTCAGCAGCACGTAGCTGGCGAACAGCAGCATCTCGAAGCTGACGAAGAGGTTGAACAGGTCGCCGGCCAGGAACGCGTTCGAGACGCCGGCGACGAGCACCAGGAACGTCGGGTGGTAGACCGACAGCGGCGCCTCGCGCTCGTCGTCGCCGGTCATGCCCTGGCCCAGGGAGTAGGCGAGCACGGCCAGCGTCACCACGGCCGAGACCAGCAGCATCAGCGCCGAGAGCCGATCGGCGACCAGGGAGATGCCCAGGGGCTCGGGCCAGCCGCCGACCCAGATCACCTGCGGCCCGTGCCGGTCGGCCTGGACCAGCAGCACCGCGGCGATGCCGGCGACCGCGGTCAGGGTGGCGAAGCTGACCGCGCGCTGGCCTTGCGGGTGGCGCGAGAGCACCAGCGTCGCGCCGGCGCCCAGCAGGGGCAGGATCACCGGGAGCGGGACGATCTCGTTCATGCGCCCTCCTCCAGCGGCTGCTCGTCGGTCTCTCCGGCCGAGCTGAGGTCGTAGCTGTCGGACGCGTCGTCGGCGGCGGCGAGCCGGCGGATGGCGGCGTCCTCGACGTCGTCCTGCACGTCGTCGTGGGCGTTGAGCTGCCAGCTGCGGTAGGCCATCGCCAGCAGGAAGGCGGTGGTCGCCAGCGTGATCACGATGGCGGTGAGCACCATCGCCTGGGGGAGCGGGTCGCCCGGGTCGCCCGCCCCGACGATCGGGGCGTCCCCGGCCGGTCCGGCGGAGACCAGGAACGCGATGCTCACGCCGTTGCTCATCAGGATCAGTCCCACCAGCACGCGGCTCAGGCTGCGCTCGAGCAGCAGGTACACCCCGCAGCCGATCAATGCCGCCGAGGTGATCACCAGGGTCAGGTTGGCCTCCATCAGCTGCTCACCTCCTGGGTGTGTGCGCGGTCCTGCTCCTCGCGCAGGATCTGGCGGTCGATGCGGGAGCCGAGGGCTCGCAGCAGGTCGAGGATCAGGCCGACGACGACGAGGTAGACCCCGACGTCGAAGAAGGTCGAGGTCACCAGGTGCACGTCGCCGAGCACCGGGATGTGCAGGTCGACCAGCGCGCTCTGCAGGACCGCGCCGCCGAAGGCGAGTGGGGCCAGCCCGGCCAGCGCGGACACGGCGAGCCCGACCCCCATCAGTCGGCCGGCGTCGATCGGCGCTGCCTCGTCCAGCTCGTAGCGCCCACCGGCGAGGTAGCGCACGATCAGGGCGAGGCCGGTCACCATGCCGGCGGCGAAGCCGCCGCCGGGGAGGTTGTGCCCGGCGAGCAGCAGGTAGATCGAGAACACGATGATCGTGTGGAAGACGAGCCGGGTGACGACCTCGAAGATGATCGAGCGGCGGTCCGGGCGCATCGTGCGCGGCCCCGGCAGCCAGACCCGGCGTCCGGGCGCGGTGGGGACCTTCTCCACGGTCGGCGGCTGCGGGATCTCGTGCACCCGGCGGATGCCCGAGGTGCGGCTGTCGAGGAAGATCAGGCTGGCCACGCCGGTGGCAGCCGCGAGCAGCACCGAGATCTCGCCGAGGGTGTCCCAGGCCCGGACGTCGACGAGGATGACGTTGACGATGTTCTTGCCGCCGCCGTAGTCGACCGCCTCCTTGGGGAACTCGGCGGAGACCGGGATCGCGGTGCGGGCTCCGGTGGCGACCAGCAGGAACCCGGCCACCGCGATCCCGGTCGCGGCGCCCAGCGCCATCCGCCAGAAGCGGTTCCGGCTCAGCGGGCGGTCGGTGAAGTACTCGGGCAGCCGGCGCAGCACCAGCACGAAGACCACCACCGAGACGGTCTCCACCAGCACCTGGGTGAGCGCCAGGTCGGGGGCGCCGTGCAGCGCGAACAGCATCGCGGTGCCGTAGCCGGTCACGCCCACCAGCAGGACGGCGCGCAGTCGGCGGCGAGAGCGGGTCGCCATCAGGGCGGATGCGGCCATCACGATCGCGACCAGGGCCTGTGCGGGGGTGTCCCAGGCCACCACGTCGATCTCTCCGGACAGCCCCGCCACCAGCGTCCAGCCGGGGAAGACGAGCACCGCGACCAGGATGATCGCCAGGTACGCCGCCACCGAGCCGCGCTGCGTCGTACCGGTGACCTCGACCGCGAGCCGGTCGACGCTGCGCATGGTCCAGCGGTAGCCACGCTCGGCGCTCCAGGCGTGGGCCATCCGGGCCTGGAGCCGGGCGACCGAGCCGCGCCCGGCGAAGGCGGCCAGGCCCAGGGCCACGGCCAGCAGCGAGATCGCCAGCGGGATCCCGAAGCCGTGCCACAGGGCCAGCTCGGCGTCGTGGACGCCCATCGGGAAGGTGTCGGCGTACGGCGCCTCCTGCTCGGTGAGCGGGTGGCCGGCCAGGCCCAGCACGAGGGTGAGCCCGGCCAGCAGCACCGGGGCGGCGGCGAAGCCGGCGGGCACGGGCTGCGCCGGGGTCGGCTCGGGGTTCATCACCCGCGACTTGGTGGCGAACGTGCCCCACACGAAGCGGGCGGAGTAGGCGACGGTCAGCACGGAGCCGGCGAAGACGCCGGCCAGCAGCGCCCAGCCGGCCAGGCTGGACAGCCCGGTGCCGTCGCCGTTGCTCTGGGCGACGTCGAGGAGCGCCGCGAACACGCTCTCCTTGGCGACCCAGCCCAGCGCGGGTGGCAGACCGGCCATCGAGGCGGCCGCGATGCAGGCGGCGACGGCCACCACCGGCATCGTGCGCCCCACTCCGGAGAGCTCGCGCAGGTCGCGGGTGCCGGTGCTGCGGTCGACGATGCCGACGACGAGGAACAGCGTGGCCTTGAACAGGGCGTGGGCGAGCAGCAGCGCGACCCCGGCCAGCGCCGCGCTGCGGGTGCCGAGGCTGAGCACGACCAGCAGGAAGCCGAGCTGGCTGACGGTCCCGTAGGCGAGCAGCAGCTTGACGTCGATCTGGCGCAGCGCCCGCCAGCCGCCGACCAGCATGGTCAGCACGCCCAGGGTGAGTACGACGCCGCGCCAGCCCGGGCTGCCGGCGAAGGCGGGTGCGAGCAGCGCGACCAGGTAGACGCCGGCCTTCACCATCGAGGCGGCGTGCAGGTAGGCGCTCACCGGCGTCGGGGCCGCCATCGCGGCCGGGAGCCAGAAGTGGAACGGCACCAGCGCCGACTTGCTCAGGGCGCCGACCAGGACGAGCAGGACCCCGACCGTGATCGCGGTGCCGCTGGGCGGGTCGGCGAGGATCTCGCTGATCCGGTAGGTGTCGGCCGCGCTGCCGATCAGCAGCATCCCGACGAGCATCGCGAGCCCGCCGAGCGTCGTCACGATCAGCGCCTCCGTCGCGGCCTGACGGCTGGCGCGCTTCTCGGGGGAGTGGCCGATCAGCAGGTAGGAGAAGACGGTGGTCAACTCCCAGAAGACGTAGACCAGGAGCAGATCGTCGGCCAGGACGAGGCCCAGCATCGCCCCGACGAACGCGGTGAGGACGCCGGCGAAGCGGCCCAGGCCGGGGTCGTCCTCGGCGAAGTACCAACGGCAGTAGGCGAGCACCAGGGCCCCGATCCCGACGACCACCAGCGCCAGCACCCACTGCAGGGCCCCGAGCCGGAAGGCGAGGTCCAGACCGAGGCTGGGCACCCAGCCCACCACCTCGTCGAGTGTGTCGCCCTCGCGCACCGCGCCGGCCTGGGCGAGCACCCAGGCGGTGGCCCCGGCGGGCACCAGGGCGAGGGCCAGGAAGGCGCGGCGTCCGAGGGCGCCGATGAGCGGTGGCGCGAGTGCGGCAACGAGGAAGTGGACGCCGACGATCGTGAGCAAGCGGGGGCCTTCGCGGTCCGTGGGGTTGTCAAGGGCGTGTGGACGGACGCACGGGAGCAGGGGTCGGGGCGCGCGACCGATGCCACCAGCCTAGTCGGGCGGCGGTGGGCGCGCTCATTTGACAACCCAGGCGGAAGTAACTCTACTAAGACAGTAAGGAAATGAACTCGATGTACTTAAGCGACGAAGTCGACGCCTCGTCAGACCGGATGGAACCGCAATGCGCAAGCTGATCGTCCTGGCCTTCGTGGGCCTGCTGGCTCAGTTGATCGACGGCTCGCTCGGGATGGCGTACGGAGTCACCTCGTCCACGCTGCTGCTCGCGGCCGGGGTCGCCCCCGCGGCCGCGTCCGCCGCCGTGCACTTCTCCGAGATCGGCACCTCGCTGGTCTCGGGGTTCTCCCACCACAAGCTCGGCAACGTCGACTGGCGCACCGTGTCGATCCTGGCCTTCCCCGGCTTCGTCGGGGCCTTCGCCGGGGCGACGTTCCTGTCCAACATCGACGGCGGGACGGCCAAGCCCTGGGTGGCCGGCATCCTGCTCGTGCTCGGCGTTTACGTGATCTGGCGCTTCCTGGCGCTGGGCGGGCGCCGGCCGCAGTTCAAGAGCCGCCCCTCCGCGGGCTTCCTGGCTCCGATGGGCCTGGTCGGCGGAGCGCTGGACGCCATCGGCGGCGGCGGCTGGGGTCCGGTGGGCACCACCACGCTGCTCTCCTCGGGCCGGCTCGAGCCCCGCAAGGTGGTCGGCTCGATCGACACCTCCGAGTTCGTGGTCGCCGTGGGCGGCTCGCTGGGCTTCATCCTGGCGCTGGGCTCCTCGGGGATCGACTGGACGATCGCCGGCGCGCTGCTCGCCGGTGGCGTGGTGGCGGCGCCCGTCGCGGCCTGGCTGGTGCGCAAGCTGGCGGCGCGCGTGCTCGGCGTCGCGGCTGGCGGCCTGATCATCCTCACCAACTCCAAGACGATCGCCGAGACGCTGGGTGCCTCCGGCCAGCAGGTCGTCGCCCTGGCCGTCGTCCTGTTCGTGGCCTGGGTGGCCGGCATCGTGTGGGCGGTGCGTCAGGAGCGCCTGGCCCGCCAGGCCGAGCCGGTAGAGGAGGCGCTCGCCTCGGTGTGAGGCAGCGCCGCGGGGTCCCAGAGCCACTGAGTCGAGTGGACCTCTCGACAAATCTGACAGACTGGCCCCATGCGCGTCTCCGCCAAGTCCGACTACGCCTTGCGTGCCCTCATCGAGATGGCAGGGCGCACCGACGGGGTGCCGGTGAGCGCTGAGGAGATCGGCCGCCTCCAGGACATCCCGCACGGCTTCCTGCAGGCCATCCTGGCGGACCTGCGCCGCTCCGGGATCGTGGTGTCGCAGCGCGGCCAGTCCGGCGGCTGGCGGCTGGCCCGCCCCGCGCAGAGCGTGTCGGTCGCCGACGTGATCCGCGCCGTCGACGGTCCGCTGGTCTCGGTGTACGGGCTGCGCCCCGAGGCGGTCAGCTACAACGAGTCCGCCGAGGTCCTCCAGCACGTCTGGATCGCCGCCCGCCGCTCGCTGCGCGACGTCTTCGAGCAGGTCAGCATCCAGCACCTCGCCGACCGCGCGCTGCCCGACGCGGTGACTACCCGTACCGCCGACGAGGACGCCTGGCAGCCGCACTGACCGCGGCAGGGGTCGCGAGCGAGCGCCGGAACTAGAACACGTTTCAGCCGTCCTCTACGATGCCCCCATGATCACCTCCGACGACGTCATCTGGAACGCGCCCGACGGCGAGCACCCGGCCCGGCGCGCCTCACAGCGCTCGTACTCCGCGGCCTGCCACGGCGACCTGGAGGAGTGGCTGGCGGCGTACCGCGAGGACGCCGTGGTGGAGGACCCGGTCGGGCCGTCGTGGTTCGACCCCGAGGGCGCCGGACACCGGGGGCACGCGGGGATGCGCGCCTTCTGGGACAAGGCGATCGCCCCGGTCCAGCGGTTCACGTTCACCATCCACGACTCCCACGCCAACGGCGCCACCTGCGCGAACGTCGGCACGATCACCGCCCGGTTCGCCGACGGCACGGTCGTCGACACCGACCTGGTGATGGTCTACACCGTCGACGACGCGGGTCAGGTGGCGTCGATGCGGGCCTTCTGGGAGCCCGAGCGGTCGATGGCCACCGCCCGCAAGGAGTGAGCCGGCTCAGTCGCGCGCGGCCGCGGTGAGCCACTCGACCAGCGGGCGCAGCGCCTGCCAGTCCGCGCGGACCGCGTCGACGAGGTCGGGGGAGTGGATGACGTCGTCGAAGCCGTAGTGGTGCACCACTGCGAGGCTGCGGTGGCGCAGCAGCTCGATGCGCGGGTGGCTGGCGTCGTACCCGCGCGGGGACGTCTTGAGCCGGTCGCCGCCCACCTCGAATCCCTGGCCGCGCAGCTCGTCGAGCAGTCGGGCCAGCTCGCTGCCGGTGCGCTCGTCGGCCATCGCGGCGCGGATCGCGGCGAGCCGGTCGGGTGAGGCGCGGTAGAAGCCGGCCTCGCTGAAGACCCCGCGCGCCGAGAGCTGGACGTACCAGCCGGTGGCCTCGCCGACCGCGACGAAGGCGCCCTGATGTTCCTTGTAGGGCGTCTTGTCCTTGGCGAAGCGCACGTCGCGGTAGGGCCGGAACACCTTGGCCTCCCCGAACTCCGGGGCCAGCGCCGCGCACAGCGCGACCATCGGCGCGCGCACGCAGTCGAGGTAGACCTGCTTGTGCTTCTCCCAGAACGACCGGGTGTTGTCCATCTCCAGGTCGTCGAAGTAGTCGAGGGCGGCGACGGGGAAACCGGTGAACTCCACGCCCCAGAGCCTACGAGCGGCTCAACCGACGGGCGCGCTGACCTGCTCGTCGCCGCCCTCGCTGAGCGCGCTGAGCGTGAGCCGGTCGCCCCCGCAGCGGGGCTCGCCGACCAGGCCCGGCTCGCCGGGCGTCTCGTAGACGACGCTCAGCTCGTCGCCGTCCCAGCGCATCAACCGCGCCGGGTCGCCGTCGCGCTGCGGGTCCTGGGCGAAGTACGCCGCGCCGGCGCACCAGGTCAGGCTGCCGGAGGTGCCCGCGCCGAGGTCGAAGTGGCCCCGCGCGTTGCTGGCGTAGAAGTGCGCCGACTCGATCTGGTTGGCCTTCGGAACCACCGACCAGGCGCGCCCGTCCTCGAGGAGCAGCCCGTCCCAGCCCTTGCAGTCGGTCACGTCGGGGAACGGCGTCGCCTCCTGGTCGCTCAGCTCGAGCACCGTGAAGCAGGAGGGCCGGGAGTCGTCGAAGGAGAGCAGGCTGGTGCCGGCCGGGGTGATCCGGGCGTTGGTGAAGCCGTGCCGCTTCGGGGCGCACCAGGCCGACTCCGAGTCGCCGGAGCCGAGGTCGACGCGGGCCAGGCAGTAGCTGCCGCCCTCGCCGTACGTCGCGTGCGCGAGCGTGCTGCCGCCGGTCACGCCCGGACCCAGGGCCCAGGTGCCGCCGTTGACGGTCGGCGGGGTGGAGCGGTCGTCGAGGACGGTGCGCCGACCGGTGTCGAGCTCGATCACCGTGGCCACCGCCGCCCGCTCCTCGAGCTTGTCCTGGGCGACCACGACGGCGTACCGCTCGTCGAGCAGCGCCTCGCTGATCCGCCGGCCCTTGCCGGCGGGGATCGTGGTGGGCTTCGGGCCCTGCAGGCTCGCCTGGGTCCCGCCCCGGTTCACCCGTAGCGTCCAGTCGCCGCCCGTGGTCACCACGTCCTCCATCGATCCGCCGACCGGCTCCCAGTCGAGGAGGTCGGTGCTCGCTCGTGCGGTCGCCGGCTCCGCGGCGGTGCCGCCGCTGGGCCCGGAGGCGCTGGAGCCGACGGTGTCGTCGCTGGGCCCGGAGACCGAGCCCGAGTCGGGGGCCGGGTCGGAGGTGGGGGCAGGGTCAGAGGCGGGGTCGGAGTCGCTGCCGCAGGCGCCGACGACCAGCAGCAGCGCGGCCAGCGCCGTGGCGCGACGAGCCCGCATCAGACGCCGATGTTCTGCTGGAAGTGCGCCTGGTTGGCCCGGTAGCTGCGGTAGGCGTGGCGCCACTGCACTCGGCGCAGGAAGGGCTCGGAGGGGTCGAAGCGCTGCTGGTTCCACGGCTCGAAGTAGCCCAGCTTGATCGGTCCGCTGCCCTTGCGGTAGCCGCGGCCCACCTGGAAGTGCCCCGAGGCGTCGTCGTCGAGGTAGGGGAAGTACTGCTTGCGCAGCACCGGGTGCAGGATCACCGGCGCGCGGTAGTCGGCGATGTGGCGCATCTGCAGCAGCGCCCACTGCTCGAAGGACCACCCGGCGATGCTGAGGGTCACGTAGGTGCCGGCGCGGTCGGCGCGGTCCCAGCCGGTCGCGGCGTTCGTGACGCGGACCATCTCGGTGATGGCCGTGCCGCTGCGGGTGGTGCCGAGCCGGCTCGCCCAAGCGCCCTGGCCGCGGTAGTTGCCCCAGCCCCAGGCGATCATCTGCATGCTGGCCGGGCCGCACCAGTACGTCGTGGTCTGCTCGGCGGTGTCTCGGTTGCGCAGCACGACCGCCCGGTCGGGGTAGTCCGCGATGCCCTTGGTCCGGCCGGCGGCGGCGGTGGTCCGGGCCGAGACGCCGGGTGCGGTGCTGGGGGTCACCTCGGGGTGGCGGGCCAGGAAACCGGCGGGCAGCGGGGCGCCCTGGACCTGGTGGCGCAGCAGCACGACCTTGGCGACCGAGCGTGCCGCCGCCACGAGCTCGCGGCGCTCGGCGCGGGCGCGGGCGGCGGGGCTCATCGAGGCGACGCGACGGGCGAGAGCGAGGGCGTCGAGGTCGCCGGTGCTCTCCGGCTTCCGGCCCCGCGCGGCGCGGCTGACGACGGTGCGCGCCGAGGCCGCGACGCGGGCCTGGACCTGGCGCTCGGTCTCGGTGGTCCAGCCGGTGTTCAGGCAGTAGCGCTGTCCCTCGAACTGCGCGCACCGCACCGCGTCGGCGGCGAGCTGCTCGGGTGCGAGCTTGCCGCTGCGGCGGGCGCTGGCCGTGCCTGCCGACACCACCCGATCGATCTCCGCCTGCATCTGCGGGGTCACCGTGCCCGACCCCGCGACCAGGGCGTCGGCCGCGGCCGGCGACGCGGGCGCTGCTGCGGCGGCGATCGCGCCTCGGTCGCCCTGGCCGTCGGGGAGGAGGGGGACCAGGGCGAGGGCGAGCGTCAGGGTGGAGGCGACGATGACGAGACCGCGGCGGGGACTGGCGAGGGAAGTGCGGCGGGACATGGGGGAAGGCCTAACGCAGGGGGAAGGTGGAACTGCCCCACTGTCCCCAATGACCCCAAAAGTCGTCAAGTCTCCCACCAGTCACACGAGAAACACGAGAGCGACACGCCGAGAGAATGACAACCGTGTAATTCGTGGGCCAGGCGAAATGCAGTGAGCCGCCGGAGCCCGGTGTCCGGGCCGACCAGCGGCTCATGTGGTGCGTGGAGCGGACGACGAGACTCGAACTCGTGCGATAGTGCTCGCTGACCTGCGGAAACGCAAGGTAAGTGCCGTATGAGTTGCCGCTAGTGGAAAGCAACGGCAAGGCGAGACGCTGCCGTGGGTACGGCGTACCCATGCCCGGCCAGCGGTACCCATCGGGCGGCGCCGGGCGGTGACCTGCAACCCCTCCCCGTGCACTCACCACCCCCAACCACACACGCGCCCCCACCTCCCCCGAACGCACGAATCGCCCCGCCACCGCCGCTGGGTGAGCGGGGTGGCGGGGCGAGTGTGGCCGTGCGGATCGAGCAGATTGGGCGAGCTCGCCCCCAAGTGCGACTCTCGCGCTAGCCTGACGCCGTGAAGCGCAGGCGCAGGGGGACGCAACGCAGTCGGCAGCGCGCGGGGTCGGTCGTGGCAGTGGTCGCGGCTATTGCCGCGCTCGCCGGCACGGGCGCTGGGTACGTGCAGTGGCAGGACCGGATCGACGCGAACGCAGCCGAGAGCCAGCGCGCGCCTATCAAGCCCCGCCCCCCAGAGCCGGACCCGACCGTGGTCTTCGTGATGGGTGACTCGTTCGTCGCCGGGAGCCCCATGAACGAGGGGTCACCGACGTGGCCGGACGTGATGGCGGAGCAGTTCGGTTGGCTCGTCTACTCCGAGGCGCAGGGCGCGACGGGATACGTGGGCGCCAAGGACGACCACTTGCCGTTCACTGAGCGCGCCCCTGATCTGGTCAGGACCTACAAGGCCGACTTGGTGATCCTCGCGGGCGGCATCAACGACCAGCAGGTTCCGGCCCCGAAGTTGCGGGCGGCGGTGCGCGAGGTGGTCGCGGAGTTCCGGCAGGCGATGCCGACGACGGACATCCTGTTGCTGTCACCCTTCAAGGCAGGTGACCCGGACGTGGACGCGGTGGGCGACGTCATCGAGGCCGTGGCGAAGAGGGCGGGAGTCCGCTACCTGGACGTGTCGCGCGTGATGACGGGAAAGAACGCGCGGCACATCGGCTCGGACAAGCTGCACCCGAACGGCGAGGGGCACGAGATCCTGGCGCGTTACATCGGTGGCGCCGTCAAGCGTTGGGGATGGCCGCGGCGCTTGGCGTGGACCCGCGCGAAATGACGGAAGGCCCCGGCCCCGCTGCGTGAGCGAGGGCCGGGGCCGGTCATTGGTGGGCGTTCCTACATCGCGCGCAGCCCGGACAGGTCGAGCCCGGCGGTGATGAGCACGTGCGCGGACTCGGTGGGGTGCAGGTGGTCCCAGCAGTACGCGGGCGCGATCTGGTAGTTCACGGCCCCGGTGGGCACCGTGGCGAAGGCCGGGTTGAGCGACAGGGTGGTGGCCGTGTTCGAGGTGATCCGGGCGATCTGCCCGTCCCCGGTCGTGGCGCTCGTGATGCGCATGACCTTCCCCTGGTGCTCGTTGGTAGTCCACGCTTTGCCAGTGTCGGTCAGGGCTGCCGCGGTGACTCCCGTGGCGGTGCCCGTGTCGGAGACGGGACCGCCCGCCTTCCAGAAGCCGCCGTTGAGCGTGAGGACGTTGGCGGAGTTGACCTCGATCTGCGCGGCAGCGTCGATGACCGAGGTGAGGGCGCCTGCCGCGTCGGTCTCGGCTTGGCCGGAGCGGAGCCAGGTGTTGAATCCGGTGCGCACCGCCTCGCGGGTGGGGTTGACGATGGACTGCCCGCTTGCGGTGATATAGCCGTCCGTCGAGGCACCCGGCGCGGGGAGGATGGTGGCCTGGTGGACCTTGAGTCCCTGCGCGGCCAGCAGTCTCCAGAAGATGATCGCGTCGGCCTTGAGGGCCGGCAGCGTCGAGCCGGTGTTGATGTCGTTGATGCCCATGTTGACGAGTGCGTGCTGGGCGAAGCGAGCCAGGGCCATGCGGCGGTAGATGTTCACGACCCGCTTGGCGTAGACGAACGACTCGCCCCCGACTGCGGCGCGGATGACGGGCAGCCCGGCGTTGATCGCGGACTGCGCGAGGAACGAGCCCACGGGGTTGATGATGCCGGTGCCTCGCGCGATCGAGTCGCCGATGACGACGGTGCCGTTGAGCTGGGTGTCGCCGGTCGCTTCAACGAGGACGCCGACTGGGCCGAAGACGAACCCGGTGGCGGCGCTGATGGTGCCGGAGTCCACGGCGTCAGCGTCGTTGACGAAGCCTTCAGCCACGCCGGAGGTGTCGGCCTGCGGGACGCCGGAGGTGTTCGTGGCGTAGTTCGTGGGGAAGTACCCCCCTGCCGAGACGGTGGCGAGGGACCGGACGAAGATCGCCCAGTCGCTGGGGGCGTTGATGAGCACGGGGTCCGAGATGATCATGCTGTTGTTCTCGACGGTCGCGGTGCGCTTGCCGTTGAAGAAGACGGGGATCACGACGTCGCCAGTGGGGCGACCGCCGTTGGCCTCGGGGTTCTCGATGGACGCCTTGACGTCGTAGCTGTTGCCCATCGGCCGCTCGGAGGACCCGGAAGGGAGGTACCAGTTCGCGTACACCAGGCGGACCAGCGCGGCGCCACCCCGGATGACGTGGCGGGTTCGACTGGTCTGGGACGTGATGACCCCGTTGGAGCGCGTGTCGATGATCGACCCTCGGGATGCGACGTTGCGCAGAGGGCGGGCCACTTCGAAGGCGCTGGGGATCTCGATCGTGTCGAGTCGGCGCCCACTGGCGTCCTTCATGTAGGCCATCAGATGCTCGCTTCCCAGATGATGTCGTTGATCTCGTTGCCGTTGGCGGTGTCGACCTTGATGACGACGTTCCCGGCCGGAAGGGGCTGTCCGGCGAGGTCGACGAAGCGGACAAACGTGGCAGTTAGTGCGGCCTGCGACAGCCGCCCACCCAACTCGGCCTCGATGGGCGCGAGCTTGGCGGGCAGCGCGAGGTCGACAGCCTGCTCCACCGTCTCGAGCCCGCTGATCTGCGCCGTCTCGTCACGGATCGCCTCGACCTGCGCAATGAACCCGGCAGCCCCGAAGTCGGGCGGGATCTCCTGCTCCTCGATCAGGTCCGCGAGGTGGGCGTCACCCGCGATCGTGAAGGGGCCGAAGACGCGCACCTTCCACGTGTTCTGGATCTTCGCGGGGTCCATGTAGGTGATGTGGATGCTGGTCTGCCACGTCGCGGGACTGGAGTCGGGGCCAGGCACGGGCACGACAGCCTCGCCGGTCCCGTCAGGGTTGAGCGTGATCCGCCCGCCACCGAGGTGGACCTGCTTGCCGGAAGACTTGTCCACGATGGTGTCGTTCGGGATGTTCGTCGTGAGCCACACCTTCGTGCGGCGCGCATCGAACGTCTCGCCGAGCAGGTCGGAGAGGTTGAAGCGGATGGTTGCGGTGGCGAGTGCCATTGGGCGGTCCTGTCTGTAGGCGGGGCCCTGAGCGGGTGGTCAGCGGGGGTAGATCGGCGAACGGCCAGCAAGCAGCGCCACGAGCAGCGAGCCCAGCGGCATGGCGAGCGCGCCCACGATCACGCCGCGCGCGAAGGTGGGGGTCACTGGCCGGCCCGGTGGTCGCCGCCCGTGGACGTGTTCACCGCGGCGAGGCCGGTGACGAGAGCGACGACGCCGCTCCACAGGGCGACCTCGGGCTCACCGATGTAGCCCTTGGTGAACAGGTAGCCCGCGACGAGGGTCCCGAGCCCGGTCACGACGTAGATCACGAGTCGGAGGGTGGCGTACTGGGTGCTGTTCATGGCTTCTCCCTAGGCAGTCGGTCGGCAGTCGTGTTGATCCGCGCAGGCGTCAGGTCCGCCCACACGGCAGCGGGGTGGTCGGTCGCCCCAGGTAGCGCGGTCGCTCCGTGGTCCTCGACCTTGAAGCCGCTGACGACGATGGACTCGACGCCGTGACGTGAGGCGGTGTGGAATCCCCGGATCGTCGGCGGGCGTCCGTTGGAGTCGGAGTAGATGGCGACCGGCAGCGTCTTGGCGTAGAGCTCGGCGCGCCTGGCTGTCTCGTTGTCGATGTCAGCGCGCGCCACACGGCCCGGGTCGATGCGCTCCACGTTGCGGGGCAGGTGGCGCACGATGGCCACGAAGCGATGCCCGGTCTCGCGGTCTCGCAGCAGCAGGACCAGCATCGACAGCTTGCGCCGGCGCTTGTGGAGGGCGACCCGGAACTCCGAGCGGTCCAGCACCTCCAGCGAGCCACCCACGAGTGCGCCGCTGCCGAGACGATGCCCGCGGATGATCGAGTTCGGCCGCGCGTAGATCGCCCGGAGACGGTTGCGGCCACGGACAGCGCGCGCCATGACGGAGCCGGACTCGATCAGCGCCAGGAACGCGACCGACTGCCGACGACGCCAGCGCAGGATCTTGAGGGCGCGGCGTGCAGGGGCGAGCAGGTGGCGCTTGGACTTGTCGGTGCGCTCGGGGGCGTTGATGACACCGTGACGGCGGGTGCGGGGGGTCATCGCTTGGGTACCTTCCCTGTCGCCTTGCGCGCCTGCCACAGCTCGGTCAGGACGGCGGTGTACGGCTTCACGGCCTCGCCGCGACGCTTAGCCTGTGCGCGTGCCGTGCGGGTCCGCTTGATCTCGGCCAGCAGGTTGGCGCGGGTGGTGGCGACACGGGTGGGGAGAGTCTTCGGCTGCTGCGCCTTGGCCCACTTGATGCCCTCGCGCCAGGTGCGGAGTTGGCGCGGTGCCGGGCCGTCGTCGGGAGCGCCCCGGCCACCGGAGCCGAGCCCGTTGTAGCCAGCAGCGAGCGCCGCGATCTGGTAGGCGGCGGGTCCGTTGTGCGGGCAGCCGTTGAGGACACCGTGCGCGTGCGGGTCGAAGCCCTGCGCGCGAGTCCGTGCCCACGTCGCGGCACCCATCTCGCGGGCGACCTTGATCGTCACAGCGTCGTGCTGCCAGATGTCGAAGGCGCCGCCTGCGGAGTGCGTCCCGCCGCTGGCAGCCGCACCGCCGATGAGTTGCGCGATGTCGATGGACTGCTTGATGACGCCGCGCCGGATCAGCTCGGCCTCGAAGTGGGGCAGCCACTCGGCGAGGCACTCGCACGCGGGCTTGCTGCGGAAGGTGACGGCCATGATGCCTCCAAGGGCAGGGCTGTTGCCCGCGATCGCAGAGGCGAGGCGGGCGCGGATTCGTGGGTAAAACATGCGCCTTACGTATTGACGGACGTATTGACAACGGCTAGATTGGTCTCACAACCACAAGCCAAGGAGCAGTCATGAACCTCATCGCCCTCGCCGCCCAGTTCGACAGCACCGTCCCCGCCGAGCAGGCCGCGGCCGAGATCGTCGAGTCCCTCGACCTGGGCCGCGACTTCGACGCCTACGCGCCGCTCACCGACGAGCAGGTCGCCACGATCCGCGAGCAGCACGCCGAGCAGGTCGCCGACGCCGAGCGGTTCGCCTGATGGCAGCAGTCGAGGACCGCAAGCCGGGCAAGCCCTCGATGGAGGTCAACATCTCGTTTCGCGTCCGCCGCGCTCTGCGGGACGAGGCGCGACAGGTAGCGATGGAGCGTCAGGAGAATGTCTCCGACGTGCTGCGAGAGGCGCTGGAGCGCTACGTGAGGAGCAAGAAGTGAGCGGGTTGGTGGAGTTCCTGCTGGCTCGGCTCGCGGAGGATGAGGGGCAAGCGGTCCTTGCCGCTGCATGCGGCGAGCCTGCCGCAATCCCGGCCCTAGAAGGCACCACCGCCGTTGCGTTCATTCGCCTACGCGCACGACTGCGGGAGGCGGCTATTCTTAGCCCGCTCGGAAGGGTGTTCAACAGGCGGATGGCTCTGGCCTACGCCGACCACCCCGACTACCGCGAGGAGTGGAGGCCGTGAGCGTCGACCGCCTTGAGCACGAGTCGGGACTGCGGCCCCTCGGTGAGTACCCCGACCACTGCGACCAGTGCAGAAGCGCTCATGCCATGCGAGAGCGACAGGCCGCGTGTCCACACGAGTCGGCCGAGGAGGTGCGACTTTGGTCCGGCGAAGTGGTGCAGCGATGGTGTGGCGACTGCCGCCTGAGCCTCCCTCACGCATAAACCCCCGGCGTCGGCGGCGACACACAATCCGGCCCGCAAGTATCGCAGGGGATAACGCTGTGGGCCGGGTGATGGCACGCGCTGCAGGGCATGTCGTGCGAGAGGGGGCGGGGGGTGCTCACAGGTCCTCGTCGTCGATGCTCTGAATCAGCAGCAGCTCGTTCGGAGTCGCCGGGATCGTGCCGCCCAGCGAGATGACCTGATCGCGCAGAGTCGTCGCCCAGCGAGCGATGACCCTGGCCAGCCGCTTCCAGTGGCCGAGCTCGATCGTCAGATCGTCGATGCGCTCCGACTGCTTCCGTAGCTGCTCCTGCACCGCGGCGGCCTTGCGCTCACGTTCCTCGCGCTCACCCTCCTGCGTCCGCTCCATCTCCTCGACCCGCTCACGCATCCGGGCGGCCTCGTCGATGTGCGGCTGGAGAAGGTTCAACGCGATGGACTCGACCACCTTGAGTGTCGTCTGCTGCTCCGCGACGGTCGCGGTGTCACGGTTCGCCTCGCGCGACGCCTTCGCCTGGCGAGCCACGCCAAGGTAGGTGAGGTAGGCAACGACGATGGCGGCGAAAGCGCCGAGTGTGGCTTGCGCGAGGGCGTCAGGCATGGTCGCCCCCGCTGACTGGGAGTGTCAGGACCCGGCGCGGGTTCGGCCACCCGGCGATGATTCGCAACAGGACCGCGATCACGCCCCACAGCATCGCTGCGTACCAGCCCCGCTCGAAGCCCTGCGCCTCGAAGCTCGGCCAGATGTTGTGCGCGGCAGAGGTCAGCACCCACGCCAGCCACGACACCGCGAAACTGACGAGCCGCTCAAAGGGCAGCAAGACCAGCGCGACCATGCCCCACGTGTCGTCATGCTGCGCGCCACGGGAGCCGAACCACGCAGCGACGATCCCGCTGCTGATCCACAGCGCCCCACGCACCCACACAGGGAGCATCTCGTGGAGCACGAACGGTCGCGGCTCCTGCGGGTCGATCATGACGGAGATCCCGAACAGCGCCCACACGACGCCCAGGCCCAGGAGACAGGCGCCGCGATGACCGTACTTCTCGGACAAGAGAGACACGTCGGGTCTCCTTAGATGTGGCATAGGTGCCTGCACTTTCCGCGGCGCTCTGGTGCGTCGAGCGTTCCCCCGCTAGATTCCTTCGACCACCCCGGCCGCCGTAATCGGCCAGTGGGTGTCAGGGGGCCGGGAGCAGGTGCGCCCGGCCCCTGTCCTGGTTAGGTCCCCAGCGCCTCGAGTTGCGCCGCGAGCCCTTCGATCTGTGCCGTCAGGTCCGCGATCTGCTGCTGCTGCCTGCGAGCCACGGCCTGCAGTGCGACGCCCCACGTGGAGTAGGCGAAAGACTCGGGGCCGTTCTCGTCGCAGGTCACCCAGTCGTCGAGGCCCAGGGCGGCGGCCTCTTCGGCGATGAACCCGACGTACCAGGGGGCCTCGGCGCCGAGCTCGGCCACCTCGTCCTTGCGCCGGAAGCGGCGGGGGATCAGCGCGAGGGCTGCGTCGACATCGACCGGCGCCTCGGCGGTGTCCTGCTTGAAGCGGTCCGAGGACGTCGTGCGCCACAGCCGGCCGGTCGTCGGGTCAATGAAGCAATTGGCGGCTGCCGACGTCGTGCCGTGCTGGACCATGACCCCGTTGCTGGCGCCGTCGAGATAGACGCCCTCGGGGGCCGAGACGCGAGCACCGTCCGGGGCCAGGGCGATGTAGGAGTACGTCCCCGCCAGGTTGCCGCGGTACAGCGAGACCGCCATCTTGGCCACGTAGTCGATCTGGTCGGCCGTCCCACCGATGGCACTCAGGCCGCTCGGGAAGTCCGGCGTCGGGTAGTTCCGCACCGCGTAGAAGACCTGCGATCCGGCCTCGTCGAGCAACTGCAGCACGTAGCCGGCAGCCGCAGCCTCCATCGACCGCAGCGGGCCGAAGCGGGTCGCCTCGCCACCGCCCGCCGAGTCGGGATAGCGGGAGATGAAGTCGCCGCCGTCCTCGACCAGGATGCCGCCGCCGTCACGGACGGTGATGCCGCCCTTCCCGATCGTCGCTGACTGCAGACGCTTCGCTGCGTTCTGCTCGCTGATCTTCTTCTCGATCTTGGCGAACCGCTTGTTGATCCAACCGTGACCGGCGTCAGAGTGGCGGGGCTTCGTCACAGCGTCTGCACCTCCACGGGTCGGGCCTCAAGTAGTCGGGGCTTCACGCGGCGCCCGTCGAAGTCGATGTCGACACCCGTCACGCGCACCACCGCGTCGTAGCCCGAGACGATCGCGCCGTCTGCGTTGACCCGCTCGGGGAATCGGGGGCTGATGATGGACACGCCTACGTCGTCGCCGAGGTGCCAGTCGCGCCCGAAGACGGGCGCCGTGTCGAGGTGCGCCTCTAGGGTCAGCTCGTTCATGCCGTCCCAGGTCTGGTACAGCTCGTTGGTGGCGTGAGCGTTGAGGGTCTCCACCTCGGTGATCGACGTCGAGGGAGAGAAGCGGCGCTCGAACTTCGCCCAGCCCGAATCGACGGTGCCGCGGGCGATGTGCTCGGCAGACTCCGGTCGAGACTCGCCCTCGCCTGACGACGTGGCGAGAACACTGTTCGCGCCATTGTCGCTGGAGAAGTCCTCCAAGTAGGTGAAGCCCACGATGTTGCCCGGCAGGGTGAAGCTCGCGGTCGGCCAGCCAGCCATCGCGCCCAGCCTCTGGCGAACCCGGACCACACGCCTCAGCTTCTGGTGCGAGGTGTCGGGCCACTCCAGATCCACCGTGTACTCGATGCCGCGGTCGACCTCGGAGAGTTCGTCGAGCGCCGACTTCACGGTTTTGTCCTCGTCGCTGGCGTACTCGCGCTGACGCAGGACCCCGCTCACGGGCGCGTCGATCACCATCTCCACGCCATCGGTGATCGCGTCGCCGATGATGCCTGCCGCGATCACGGACTGATCGGCCAGCATGTAGGTCTGGTTCTTCACGTAGCGGCGATCGAAGTACGCCTCGAGCGTGACCAGCGCGACGTTGACCCACTCGGACGCATCCGAGAGCCGGCGCACCACCATGCCGCCCCACACGGGCTCATCGCGGTCATCGAGCGCGACCAGCATCGCGCGGCCGGGCAGTGTGTTGGCGTTCCAGCCCCTGATCGGAGCGCCGTTGCGCCACGCGAGGACGTCGATGGTGGTCTCGGTCGCCTCGCCGATGATGCGCGAGACCGCACCCATCTGCTTCGTCTGCAACTGTGGACCCCGCTGGCCGGTGCGCAGGTCGAAGGAGTGCCAGGTGATCGTCACGGGTACGCCACGAAGGTGTAGGGGCTGGCGATCGTGCCCGTGAACAGCGAGCCGTCTCCGAGGCGACGGACGTACACCCTGCATGTGGTCGCAGAGAAGCTCCCCACCTCGGGGACCGCGACGTACTGAGAGTGGGTGAGTGTCACGATGACAGCGGAGGGCACGTACCCGAGATTGTGAGTCAGGGTGAACGCGCCTGCGCTGTTCGTCGTGACCGAGGTGACGATCCCGGTCGCGGGCTCGATGGGGCGCCAGGCTGTCCCGTTCCACCGAACCTTGCGCTTGGTGTCGAGGACGAACGCCTCCTGCCCGGGAGGCCCAGAGGCGTCGAGCCGCGCCGTCGTCGGTACCAGCCATGTGCCACCAGGGGCGCAGGCGTACTGGGTAAAGAGGCGGCTGACTACAGGGTCAGTGGAGCTGGCCACCGAGGGCACGGTGATGCGGGCGATCTCGATCGCCATGCTGGGCAGTGTCGGCGCGATAGGCGCAGACGCCGGGGCGCCAGGGATGATCTCCACGCGCGCCTTGCGGATGCCGTGCGAAGGGATCACGTCGGCGTCGAGCATTCGGGCCACCACCAAGTCGACACGGCTGTAGGTGCCGTCACGCGCGGCGAGCTTCTCGGTGTGCACCGCTGCGAGTGCGCCCCGGTAGACCCCGCCAGCGCCAGCCGGGAGTGCCATCGCGAAGGGCCAGACGGCCACCTCGTCCTGCGAGTCGACCGCCACGTTCCCCGAGAGCGGGCCGTGAGGGATGATCCCCCCACGGACGCCCAGCGGGGCGCCATCGCCAGCGAACAGCCCGGCGTCCGCGCGGCGCAGTTCCACCGAGTCGTAGAAGACGGGGTTGGTCGCCGTTCCAGCCCAGGAAGCATCAAACTCGTGCGGCATCAGGTCACCTCAGCGCGTCGTAGTGGGTGGAGGTGAGCAGGGCGCCGGGGTTGTACGACGCCGCGTTGAACGCCAGCCCATTCACGCCCGGCGCGTACTCGAAAGGCGCGCCCGTCAAGTACCGGGGGGCGCCGTCGACCGTGGCCTCGCGCGTCGTCGGGTCGATCACCACCGTCTCGCCGGCGGCCACCGGGTCATGGAATCGCAGGGTGCGACCCGTCGCGGCGTGGGTGATGGAGAACGGGGGGCACGGGCCGGTCACCGTCAGTCGCGGCGGCGTCGTCATGTTGCCCTTGTTCTCCGTCACCAGCACGCCGCCAGTCACCACGGCCGGGATCGAGAACGGGGGCGAGATGGGCAACGACAGGCCCCCCGTGGTCGACGGGAGGCCCGTCGAAACCACGGTCGGCTCCGAGGCGTACCGGCGCGGGTCCGTCGCGATCAGGCTCAGGGAGAAGTCCGCGTGGTGGTCGATCCGCTCAGAAAGGGGATCGCCCTCCATGTACACCATCGCCCACAGGACTCGGCGGCGGTTCGCGACCTCGAGGCGCGTCGGCGCCCCCAGCGGGATCGCCGCCATCAGTCGCTCCACCGCCTCCTCAGCGGCCTCCCCGTCCCGTGCGATCAAGGTGCCCGAAAGCTCCATCACGCGCGGGACCAGGAAGTCAGGGGAGCGCCACCCGCCGTGAGCACCCGAGCGCTGCTCCACCGTCGCCGTGCTGCCCGGCATGTCGTTCCAGCCGGACAGCCCGGTGAGAATCCACTCCACGCCCCAGCCGTCAACCTCGCCGAAAGCGATCCCAGTCCGGTACGGGTCGTCCGAGGACACGTCACCCAGGGAAACCAAGTCCTCCTGCAGCCACGGACCACTCATCAAACCCTCCCAGCCCACGACTCGCGACGGATGACTTCCTGAGCCGCACGAGACGGATCAGAGACACCCTGGATGACGATCTGGCGCGGCTGCTGAGCCGCCTGTGGAACCGAGGCCGCCGCCAGCGTGACCCGCGGTCGCGTCACCCGCGGCCCCGTCACCGTCGCCTTGGGGGTCGCCACCGCCTTGCCCTTCGCGCCCTTGCCGCCGAGCTGGCGGTTCAGCGCGAGGATCTCCTTCTCCAGGCTGAGCAGCGACTTGCCGAGCTGCTTGCCTTGGACCTCGAAGACCTGCGCCGCCGCGTACCCGATTCGATCCGCAGTCGCGTTGGTGGAGTTGAACATCGACTGCGCGTTGAGCAGGTCCGCCTTGGCGCCGCGCGCGAAGTCCAAGATCAGGGCCGTGTTCCCCGAGCCGAGCAGCCCGTTCAGGAACTCGTTCTTGGCGCCCATCTTCCGCAGCTTCGCGAAAGCCTGCTCGACCGCCTGCCCGTTGGTGACCTGCTCCCAGCCCTTCGCCAGGGCCTCGCTCGCCGTGGCCGCGTCAAAGAAGCCAGACTGGAACGACCCCGCGATGGACTCGCGCACCGAAGCGAACTCCGACTTGAGCGAGTCGAAGACCGTCCACTTGGCGTCCAGCTTCTTCTGGATCGTGTCGCGCAGCTTCTTCGCCAGCTTCTCGGCCGACTTCTTGACGCCCTGAGCGCCGTCGTCCATGCCCTTGGCGAGACCCTCAGCGAGCCGGAAGCCAGCGCCAGAGACGCCGCCGCCCTGGTTCCACGACGTCAGCGGCCCCTTCTTGACCGGGGAGCCAGGGAACAGATCCTTGATCGCGCTCGCGACCTTGCCGGCCTTGGCCTTGAGGTCGTCGAACTTCTCGTCGATGCCGTTGAGCAGGCCCTGAATCAACTCGCGGCCGGCGTTCTTGAGCAGAGTGCTCAGGTCGCCGACAGCCTTGGTGACCTTGCTCGGCAGATCCCGGAACCAGCCGATCACCTTGCCGACCGAATCGCCGACCTTCTTGGCGAAGTCCAGCACCGTCTTGGCGCCGTTGAGGAGCGCCGAGCGGAAGTCGATCAGCTTCGAGATGACCTTGAGGATCACCGTGATAATGACGCCCAGGTTGCGAGCCATAGTGCCGATCAGGAAACCCGCCAGCTTGATGAGCGGCGGGAGCACCTTGCCGAGGATGGCCGAGGCGATCTTGAGCACCGAACCCACGAACTTGACCACCGTCATGATGATCTTCTCGAGCGTCGGCTGCCACTCGCGGAACTTCACCAGCAGCTTCTGCACGGCCGGGAGCACCTGTGCCTGGTACGTCTTCACGAGCTGCTCGAAGACGGGGCGCAGGTTCTTCGCGACCGCGGTGACGATGCCCATGACGGCCGGGTAGAGCGTGCCGTAAAGGAACTGGCCCAGGCGGGCGATGATCGGCACCACGTTGTTGGCGATGATGCCGGTCACCTGATGGAAGACCGGGAGCATCTTGGACGCCAGGTAGGTGGCCAGCGCCGTCACGGCAGGCAGGATCGTGGTGCGGAAGGTGGTGGCGACCGTCTGCAGCACGGGCAGGAAGTTGGTGCGGACCGCCTGCCCCACGCGAGCCAGCACGGGGGCGACTTGGGCCGAGAACTGCTGGGCGAACACCTTGACGTCCGCGCCGATCTTGCGGAGCGTCCCACCGAAGGGCTGCAGCGCCTTGCTGGCGCGAGTGAACACCGGGCCGGACTTGTTCAGCATCGTCACGAAGCGTGTGACCACGGGCAGCAGTGCCGTCCCGATGGTCGCCTTGAGGTCGCCAAACTGGGCCGAGAGGATGCGCTGCTGGTTGGCCAGCCCGCCAGACGTGCGGGCAAAGTCGCCCTGAGCCGTCTTCGTCTGGTTCATGATGAGCGCCTGGGCAGCGAGCGCCTTGGTCTGCGGGTCCAGCGCCTCCTTCGTGGAGGCAATCAGGCCCATCTTGAGCGCCTCGGCCTTGAGCGTGGCGTCATTCATGTTGACGCCGAACTTCTTCAGCGGCTCCGTCTCGCCCGTGAGGCCAGACTGCAGGGCCGCCAACGCCTCTTCGGGGGAGACGTTGTTGAACGACGCGAGGTCGCCCGCAAGCTTCACCATCTGCTGCGACATGTCCGCGGCCTTCTTCGGCGCGAGGTCGAGCGAGACCAGCAGGTTGCCCAGCGAGCCCGTGGCGCCGAGGTAGGCGCTCTTGGTGAGACCCATCGACCTGGCAGCCGTCTCGGATGCCTTGACGATCTGCGCCGACGATTTGCCGAAGACGACGCCGACCTTCGACGTAGACTCGGATAGGTCGGACGCCTCGTCGACCGCGCCCTTGAGGAAGCCTGCCGCGAGGCCAGCGCCCCCGATGACAGCGAGGGCGCCGACCTTCATGGCGTTGCCGAACTTCTTGCCCGCACTCCTGCCCGACGAGTCGAGGTCACCGCCGACCTGAGAGTCCACGCTGCGCCCAAAGCCCCGAAGGCTTGGCAGAATGCTGATGAACGCGGAGCCGATCTCAGCCACAACGCCTCCTAGTTCAGGTTGTGCCCGTGGGCGTTGAGGATCGCGCGGACCTGCTCAGGCGTGCGGCCGGCAGCGTCGCCGCGACGGGTGACGTCGGGGCGGTCGGACCAGGGGCGGCCCGGGTGGGGGTCCGGCTTCTTGAAGTTCACGCGAGCGAAGGCGTCGTAGTGATCCATCAGGATCAGTTCCTCGCGCGACACGGGGCGGTCCCACCTGGAGACAGCGGCGGCGACCTGCGAGGTGGTGTCCTGGGCAAGGATCTGCGTCAACCGCAGGGCCTCGCCCCAGGACATCGCCTTACCCACGACCGTGAGTGGCATGTGAAACCGGGTGCGCCAGTCGTACTCGAACGCGCCGCGGTGGGCCGCGATCAAGTCCGCCAGCGCGACTATTCCCCCGGCGTGGCCCCAGCGAGCGCGTTGTACTCGCTCTGCCAGGTCTCGAACATCGGCTGGAAGTCCGTCACGATGTCCATCTCGTCGAACACCTCAGCCTGCCCGGGCGCGATGGACTCGAGCATGTCGAACATGGCGCCGGCGTCCATCTCGCGCTCGCCCATCGCCCTAATGACCTTCATCTTGACGCGCATCGGGATGGTCACCTCGGCGCCGTCTTCCGTGATCCAGGTGAACACCTTGCCGGTGACGGAGTACTCGCGGCCGTTCTTCGTCTTCTTCTTGGGCATGGTCATGCCTTTCGGTGCGCGGATGGTGTGGGTCGCTGGAGAATCTCCAGAACTTGTTCGCGAGTGCGCCCTGCCGCGTCGCCCATGTGGATGACGAGCGACTTGGTCGCCTTGCTTTCGGCGGCACGGAGCGCCGACAGGACGCCGCGCTCCACCGCCTGCTCGATGCGCTGGACGATCTCCTCCAGCGCTTCCTCGTTGAGCACGGGCTTGATCTCGACGTGAGCGGTGCCGATCTTTGCCATTTCGATCTCCTCGCAGGCGCGCGAAGGCGCACAGGAATGGATGGGTGCGCGGATGAGGGGTTGTGCCACCCCCCAGCCAGATCCGCGCGACCGGCTGGGGGGTGGGTTCGTGGGGTCAGGCCGCCTTGAGGGACGTGGCGAAAACGCGGGCGTTGTAGCCGAGTTCGTCGTCGCGCTCGCCCTCGATGGTCACCTCGTAGCCGATGGCCTCGCCGTTGGCGTACACCTTGTCGCCGACCTCGGAGACGAAGCCGCGGGGGATGTGGACGCGCTCCAGTTCGGCGCCGTCCACCACGTCGAGGATGAAGTCGTGACCCGGGTCGACAGCGTTGGCGTCGATGTCGTAGGAGCCCTCCGTGGCGCCGGGGGTCACCGTGGTCTTGTAGTAGAGCTCGATGACCTCCTTCTTGGTCTCGAGCAGGACGAAGGTCCACGTCGGAAGGTCCTCGGTGGGCGTGCGGATCGTGCGCACCGTGGCGCCGTTCTGCCACGCCTTGATGCGGTTGACGTCGCCAGAGCCGGGCTGCGCCTCGGTCACGCCGTCCTCGCCGATGTAGCCGAGGTCGACGCGTGGGGCGATGGCGCTGGATGTGCCGGTCGGGGCGGTGGTGCCGATCGGACCCGCGCTCACCGCGCCAGTGACCGCCACGCGGACGTTGCTGCTGTCGAGGCTCATGCCTCCTCCTTCTTGGTGGTGGTGCGCGGCGCGGTGCCGCTCTTGCCGCTGGCGCGGTCAGCGGATGACTTGGGGGGCTCGGACCAGCCCTGCGAGGCGTACATCGGCACCATGTCGGCGGCGACCTTGAGCCTCTTGGTGCTGCCCGGGTGAGTCAGGGTCACAAGATTCGGCACGGGAGCCTCCGGGGCGTCGTAGGGTGCACGGATGAAGAAGACCCAGGTGGATCAGGCGGGCGACGTCCGCTGCCCGAAGTGCAACGCGAAGTCGTTCTCGATGAAGCGCAGCGTCAAGGGGAAGATGATGGGCGGGCTACTCGCGCCCAAGCGGCTCAAGTGCCAGGGGTGTGGCGCGATGCTCAAAGCGACCTAGGCGACTGCCTCGCCGCGGGTTACGAACTCGAACGTCATGTAGCGGCGGGCGCGGCCGTTCTCGTCGGGAATCGGTGACGGGCCCCCCGGATTGCGGACGCGGAGAATGGGGCCGTCGTTGGTGGAGGCGTTCAGCAGAGCGCGGACCATCGACGCGCACTCGTTGACCTCGAACTCCGTGTCAGCCCAGACGTTGACGCCGAGGCGAGGGAAGTCGCGCACGTCGGTGGACGCCCCGCCATCGCGACGGACGGTCACCACTTGATCGTGCTTGCCCTTCTTCGGGTAGGCGTTCCCCACATGCACCTTGGGCCACCCGTAGGCGAACAGGTGCCGGCGCAAGTAGTCCGCGGCCCAGAGTTCGATGTCGGGGAAGACGATCACCGGGGTCATCGGGCGGCATCCAGGGCTCGGGCGAGGTTGCCAGTGTTGGCCTCGACGACCGCGGCGTAGTCGACGTCCGCGATCACGCGGGCGACAACACGGTCCGTCACGTCGTACACAACCTCGATGCTGCCCTGGTACCACCCCGACACGACCGGGGCGTTGGCGCGAGCCTCTGCTGCGACAGCCTCCGCGGGGTCCTCAATCGCAGCCTTGCCGACGTCGCCCTTGAGCAGCTCGGCCATTGCGCGATGGTTCAGCTCTACGCGGGCGCGTGCCATGACTCAGCCGTCCTCTCCCACTCGCTTGAGCACGATGACCTGCGCCGGCTGCCATCCGGTGAACGGGGAGCGCCACTGGGCAGGCTTGCCGTCGACCTCGTAGACCTCGCCGCGCGCCACGATTCGGTCGCCAGCGAGGACGTCAGCGAAGGACGGGTCGTAGACCTCAGGGCGCGTGATGACCGAGTTGCGGGCATCCTGCAGGGGTTCCGAGGAGCCGCCAGGATTGAAGCCGCAGCCGGGAATCTCGAGCGCGGTCGGGTTATCCCAGTCCTCGCCGATCGGCTCGCCTGAGTAGGGGTCCGCCGCCACGCCTGCGCGGAGGCGGGTGACGGTCTCGCCGTAGGGGAACATCAGATGTAGTCCAGTCCGTAGCCGAACTCATACAGCGGACCCTCGTAGCCATTGATGCTCGAGCCGCACGAGCAGGGCTCGCCGAGGAAGATCGAGCACCACGGGATGTGCGACCCGTTTGCGCGACTGGGGGCCGTGTCGAGCGAGAACGCCTGACGCTCAACCGGGCCGCCCGAACAGATGGCCTGCAGGTCGGTGATCTCGGAGGGCCAGAGGTTGTACCCGCCGCGCTGGCGGGTGTCGACGGTCATGCCGAACGGACCGGCAGTCTGCGTCTGGAGCGCGCCGGCTCCCGCCTGGGCCCAGCGCTTCACGGCGCCGAGCAGGATCAGCTTGGCCTCGTCCAGCTTGTCACTGGACGGTGCCGGGTCGGTGGTGGCCAGGCAGGGGGCGACTCGCGTGGCCTTCGCGTTGGCGCCGGCCACCATCACTTCGATCAGCTCGACCTGCCGCAGAGCAGTCGGCAGGTCGGTCACGTTGATGATGCCCACGAGTCACCCCCTCCTAGTCACTTCTCGGACTTGCTGGGCGTCGCCTTCTTGGCCGGCGCCTTCTTCTTGTCGGACTCGTCGGCCGGCACGTAGGCCGCACCCAGCGCGGTCGCCGTGGCGTCGTCAACGTCCACGACGACACCGGTCCGCGTGTCACGCAGGCGGGGCATCAGGCGACCGCGTCCACGACCTTGGCGAACTTGCTCAGGTCGCCGATCGCCATGTAGATGACGACCTCGGAACGAAGCATCACCTCGTTGTGACCAGCCAGGTCGCGCCCGGTGTTGTCAGGATCACCGGCCGTCAGCATCTCGAGCGGGATCTGGCGCTGGTAGCCCCAACGGACCTGGGTGTAGTCGCCGACGATCGCGCGGATCTTGGTGTCGGCGAGCTCCGGGCGACCTGAGACGGTCGAGGAAGACGCGCCTCGCAGGCCGCGCCAGTTCTCCACGGCCCCGAAGCCGAGCGAGGGGTAGCGCTCCTGGCCGGCGAGCGCGGTGCCCTCCGGCCAGACCTCGGTCGCGAGGGCGTAGTTGTAGGCGGCGTCGAACGCGATGCCGTTGGGCATGGCAGTGCCGCTCGCCGCGATGAGGCCGACCGCCTGGTTCAGCTCGTTAGTCGGGGCGCCGGCCGCCTCGACGACCTTGGTTGCCTGCGAGAGGTACTTGGTCGCCTTCGCGGAGACCGTGCCGGTCAGCGGGTTGATCCCGTGGAACGCGAACAGGTCCACGAAGCGACCCATGCCCGCGCCGATGGCCGGAGCCACGAGGTCGTCGAGAACGCCGAGCTGGTAGTCCTCGTCAGCCCAGCGGAACTCGTCCGAGATGCGAACGGAAATCTGCGCCTTCACAGGCTCGGCGTTCCAGGGCACCGTCGCGAACGGGTCCTGGCTGCCCTTCGCCTCGGACTCGCCGACGATCTGCGCGCGGGGCACGCCGGAGAAGGTGGCGCCCTTGACGGGGCCGAACAGGGTGGGCTTGCTCGGGACGAGCTTGGGGAGCAGGCCGGCGTCGAGGGCGGCTTCGGTGACGATGCCCAGCGAGGTGCCGGGCAGAGTGAGGTCGGAAGTGTCGAGTGCCATGATGATGCTCGCTTTCAGAGAAAGGGGGTCAGTCCCGGCCGGTCAGTTGGCGCACGAAGGCGCGACGGTCGGCGTCGCCGGGGGTGACAGGGGGGGTCTTGCCCTCGCCGGGAACGACGTGGGTCTTCTTGCGCTTGTCCGACTGGCCGACAAGGCGAGTGACCTGCTTGAGCAGCAGGTCGGGCTCGCTGGCCGTCAGGAACAGTTCGGCGTCGTCCTTGTCGATCTCGTGGAGGGCGACAAGGTGCTCGCGGAGAGCGTCGGCGACCTTGTTGGGCACGGATGCCACCTCGGCCTCGGCCTTGGCGATGCGGTCGGCCGTCTTCTCGGTCTCGGACTTCTGCGCGTCCTCGATCTCGGCCAGGCGCTTCGCAGCGTCGGCGTTGTCCTTGGCGCGCTTCTCCTGCTCGCGGGCCTTCTGCTTCCAGAAGTCGACCGTTTCGGTCGGCTTCGTCTGGGCCTGCTCCGTGGTGGCCTCGGGCTCCGTTGCGGTTACCTCGGCGGTCTGCTCGGACATGCTGTGCTCCCGTTGCGGGTTAGTCCCATCCGTTACGGCTGGGGGAGTCAGTGGGGCCTTAGAAGGCCGGAACGACACTGCAGTTGCAGTTGTCGTGAGCGTCGAAGTCGTAGCCCGCCACGGTGCGAACCTCGCCATCGAGGTACTGAGCGCACCAGTTGCACGAGCCGCCCGAGCCGACACGGACCCAGCCCTCGGCTGCACGGTCTGCCACCGCGTTGTTGGTGATCGTGAGGCGAAGGTGATCGGCGATCCGGCGCTGGACGCCTCCGAGGATCAGCGTCTGCAGGGTCGAATCGTCGCGCGCCTGCGCGACCGCGGCACCAACTAGTGCATGAGTGCCGCGATCGTCGGGCGGGATCGGCTCGGCGAAGTAGCGGCCCGACGCCCCCGCCTTCTCGCGCTGCTGGTCGTACCACTCGGCCGCTAGTGCGCCACCCAACGAGCCGTACTCCCGGACAATGGCAGGCAGCAGGTCGTGAAGCGCCTCGCCCGCGTTCGCCCCGTTGGCGACCAGGCGCCACAAGCGGGACAAGTCGCGGTCGGCGAGGCTGACCAACTTGGCCGTCTCAGCCCGCAGGCTGCTCGCCACTAGGGACGCTCCTCAGCCGGTCGAGCACGGACGAACCCTGTGAGCGGCGCTTCTCGGCCATCACGCGCCGGATCTGCTGTTCATCCAGGCCGAGCAGTTCCAGCTCGACCTCGGATGTCGCCTGAGCGATCAGCGGGACGATCTTCGAGCCCGCGTCAGCCTGCGCCGACTTCGACGTGTAGCGGCGGTCGCGCCACTTGGGCTCGATCGTCTGCCACTCTGCGGGGATCTCCTCGAGGTCGTTGAGGATCGCCAGGGCGCGGAGGTGCGAGCGCTTGACGGCAGGCGACCAATCCTCCACGGCGCCATCCGCCTCGTCGATCAGGTCACGCTGCGAGGCGTCGTAAGCCTCGGCCGACGTCGGGTTGGCGAAGTCGGTAATAGCCACAGACGAATCCGGCAGCGAAGCCTCGCGAGCAAAGAGCTTCGCCCGCATGTTGAGGGTCGCCAGGTTCGGCGTGGGTGCGGACGCGGGAAACTGCTTGATGTCGACGCGATCAAGGTTGTTGTCTCGCGCGTTCTTGTCATCGACCGGCAGATCAGGGATGCCACGGATGCGGCCCAGCGCCGCACGCATAGCCGCAACGTTCGCACCGTCGTCGCCCTTGACATCCTTGGCGAGGGCACCCAGCAGCCAGAAGTCAGGGAAGCTGAACACGTCCATGTGACCCTCGAGGCGAATCAGGTCGCGCACCGCAGTCTTCTGGATGCCGATCATCGGCCGAGAGATGCGGGAAGCCCCCATCGCGCGACCTACGCGCGGCTTGTAAACCATCGGCTCGACAGGCACGCCCCACGGGTGCTCCTGGCGCTCAACCTCCCACCCGCCGCGAGTCTTCTTCGCCATGATGGTCAGGTCGTTGAGGTACAGGGCGAACTCGGCGATCCGGCCGTCCTCGTCCTTGTCGAGCACAGAGAGCAGGTTGTCCATGCGGCGGCGACGCGGGTTCCAGTCGCCAGTCGCGCTCAGCGCGTCGCGGACGTGGATCAGCGACTTCGCCTCGCGCTCGCCCTCGTCACCCTCGGTGTTGATGAGAAACGCCGGCCCGTGGATCAGCGACGAGACCTTCGCGGAGTTGATCTCGGAACGCAGGTTGTTGTCATCCCACACCTGGCGCGAGCCGAGCGAGTCGAGCTCGCCGTCGCCCCACACAAACTGCTCGAGGGTGCAGCGGCGGCCCAGCGCGTCCACAGCCTTGCCGCACCAGCCGAGGACGATGCCCATGCGGAAGTATTCGGACGGGATCGTGTCGCCGATGCGCCGCGCAACCTCCTTGTTGTCGTAGAGGCGCTGACGCAGCAGGTTCCGCGGCTCCTTGGCCTTGAGCTGGCCCGCGAGGTGGTTGAGCGTGCGCTGCTCGTCGTCCGACAGGCCAGGGACGGTCAGGGAGTCAAACTGGCTCACGCCTGCACCGCCTCTCATCTAGTGGCACTCGCTCGGCCCGCCCGCGTGGAGCTCCCGGTCGGCTTCTCGTTGATCGTTGCTGCGACGCGGGCCAACGTGACGGCCACGAGGGGCGCGATGTTGACGCTCGGGTCCTTGCGGTCATAGCCCCAACCGCCCGCCGTGCCGATGGCGCGCTTGCGGGCGCCCTCGCGAGCCTTGTTCACGGACTCCTGATCGGCGTGCGTCAGGCGGCCCGCCTCGACATCGGAAGCCATGAGGCCGCAACCACGAGCCATGTCGTTCTCGTTGCCAGTGAGCACCTTGACCTTGCGGGCTCGAAGCGCGGGGATCATCGACGAAGCGGGGCTCTTGGCGTCGATGATCACCGGAATGCGGCGGCCGGCGCGCGCGACGACCCACTCGACTGCGGCGGGCTCGTCGATGCCGGCCCAGACTTCCTCGACGTGCGCCGATGACGCCTCGAGCCAGCAGGCGCCGATGCTGATCTCGCGGCCGTGGGACATATCGACGGCGAGCGCGGTCGGCTTGGCGGTACCGGGCGGACCGACATCGATTGCGTCGGACCAGAACGCGCCATTGATGGGGGAGAACTGCTTGGTGATCTCGTCCCACACGCCCAGCGCTTCACGCCGCCACGAGTCGGGGTTCTTGAGCTTCTTGCGCAGCCTGAGCATCGCGCGCTCCGAGGTCCGCAGAGGGAAAGACGGGTTGGCCTTGCGCCACTGGTCGCGGTCCATCGGATCGGCGCCTCGATCGGCCGAGAACTCGACGTAGAGCGTCCCGTCAGACTCGCCGTCAATCGCCTCTTGGCGCAGCAGGGCGAACCACTCGCCCTTGTCCTGTGGGCGAGGCGGGGTGCCCATGACGAAGCACAGCGGATTCACCGCCACGTTCTGCGCCGCGCCAAGGTTCTCCAGCGCGTTCGTGGATAGGTGCTGCCCCTCGTCGAACACGATCACATCCACGTCAGTGCGCCCGCGGCCGAAGCCGGACTCGCGAGCGCCGAACTCGATGGACGAGCCGTTATTGAAGACGATTGCCTCGTCGCCCTTGCCGCTCGGCATCCGATCGATGTGGCGCCTCAGCCGGGGCGAAGCGTCGACCAGCTCGACGAACTTGGCGTAGGTCTCGAGGGCCGTGTCTTTGACCTGCGCCGTCCAGATCACCCGAAGGCCAGGCTTCATGAGGCACAGAGCGAAGATGATGCAGCCGATCAGGTACGTCTTGCCGACCTGGCGGGGGATCGAGAAGACGGTCGTGTCGGCGGCGTACTCACCATCAGCGCGCAGCCCGAGGGCCAGCATCGCGGCACCGTCCTGCCAGCCATCGAAGCCCCAACCGAGGCGGCGACACGTCTCGCGAACGGCCGGCCACTCGGAAGCAACGATGCCGTCAGGGATGACCACATGCCGGGCCACTTCGGACAGTCGGCGCCGATCAGTAGCCTGTGCCATCCCACGCGGTCGGCTCGAGCGGAGCCACAACCGACTCGTCGGCAGACTCCACAACTCGGCGCGACTCCTCCTCTCGGATGAGCGCGTTCAGCTTGTTGAGCTCGTTGGAGAACTGCGGGCGCGTGTTGTCCGGCGCGGTCGTCAGCGACTCCGCGATGATCCGTCGCTGCGCCTTCATGATCGCGAGCACATCGCCGGCCTCGACGGCCTCCATCAGGGTCGGGGGGGTGACCTTCTCGCCCTCGCTAGCCACCCGCAGCTTCCGTGCAGCCATCGGGATCACCTGCCTGGGGGGGAGGGGGGGAGGTCGGGGGGAGGACTCGCCTATGCCAAGAGGAGCGACGGGCGCGCAACGAAGGGGGACCTTCCCCCGGTCACCAAACTCGATCAGTCTCGAAGGTGCGCGGCCCGAGCGTTTCGGCCAGGCGGTTCCACTTCTCGCGGTTGCATCGACGGTGACTGGCCTGCTTGTTCGCCAAGCTGTCCTCGCCGCCGTTGTCAAGGGCGAGCACGTGATCGACCTCGAATGACATCGGGTCGGGCGACTTGAGCGTGTAGTCGATGGGTTGTTCGCAGATCCCGCACGGCGGCTTGCCTCGAGCGATGGCACGCCGGTGCTGGTCGCGGACCGTGGTGTTGCGGCCTGTGCTCACACGCACCTCACGCTAAGTCCACGCCCCCGCTCACCGACGTCTCCCGCTGACTCATAGGCCGCGGCTCATGTGCGCTCGGTGGCGGGGGCGAATCAGTGGGGCTACTCGAAGCCTCGGACGGGCAGGTCAGCCTCGTCGGGCCGCTCGTGCCAGGCCGTGAAGCCGACCGGGTACGTGGTGCAGTCGCCCGGTCCTTGCTGCTGCTGCTGCTCGTCCGGGTCGGTGCTGACGTGGAAGACCTCGGTGCCGAGTAGGCGGATGGTCAGGCGCACGACGGTGGGCGCACCAGATGTGCAGGCGCGTCGCACTTGTGGCACAGCAGGACGTTGCCCTCGTTGCGCACCTTGGCATTGGCGCACCACCGGCAGATCAGTGCGTCCGGGTAGCCCTGCGGGAACTCGTGGTCGAGCATGGTGAGCCTTCCGTCGTTCATGCAGGGTGGTTAGGCGTTGGCGCGGAGAGCCTTGATGTGCTCGACCAGTGCGCCCTCGAAGCGGAACCACTCGTTGCCGCCCGTGAGCAGGTCCGCGAACTCCCGGTGTCGCCGCTTCTCGAGGCTGGCGTCACCTCGTTCGGTGGCGAGGAGCTTCCGGTTGGGCGGGTACTGCGTCATTCGCTGGCGCACGTTGCGACTCATGCCGATCTTGAGCAGGTCGCCGACGAGTACGTAGTAAACGATCGGGTCGCCCTTGCCTGATTCCTTGGCCCGGGCCCGCTCGATGTTCTCCCAGCCGTCGATGACCATGCGGTCACGGTCGCTGGTGAACTCTTGGTAGCGCTCGCGCATCTCGACGAAGACCTTGGTCGCATGCTTGGCACAGATGGGGAACGGCATCGCTGGCGCGGAGGGCGCGTCGCAGAACGAACCGTTGGCGCGCTGAGCTGTGCAGCGCGGAATGACTGTAGAGTGTGGCACGTCGGACTCCCTAGAAGTTCGGCCTGGCCCCGGGCGATTGCAGTCGCTGCGGGGCCGCTTTTAAGTTTTGGGGTGGAGTCGTCGTCCATCCCTGCGTGACAGAATAGCACAAGCCGCTTGCCGGAATGGGCAAGCGGCTTGTGTCTTGCGAGTGGGTCGCTGATAATCGCGCGCGCTAGGCGACCTCCTCCTTCGGCGCAGTCTGGGCCAGCAGTGTGATCGCGTCGCCCACCCGGTACATCGGCTTGCCGTGTCGGTCATGCGCTCTGACGGTCAGGCGATCGCGAGACGCCCACTTCCTGACACGCTCTGCGGTGAGCGGTGTAGCCCCGAGCCATGACACGGCTCGGGATATCTCGGTGGCCGTGGCGAGGACTTCCTCAGCTTCACGCAGCAGCCACTCTCGACGCTCGGCCACATCCCAGATCGTGCCGCAGTTGCCGCACTTGATATGCGGGGCGCCAACCTTCGCGTACAGGTCGTAGGGGCACTCGAATGCGCCCATCGTGGCGGTGCAGCGACCTGCGTACACACGCTCAGCAGGCCGGTCGATGAGCCGGTAGCAGTGAGCCACCGCAGACGTGATCTCGTGGACCGCCTCCGACCCAGCCTCGTGGAGCATGAGCCCATCCACCCGGTTCATCAGCCACCGCGAGAGCGCCGGCAGGTTGTCCGCGGGGTAGGCGTTGGACTCGCTGCGGGTCCTGACGCCTTCCTCGGCGCAGAGCTTCGTCCACGAGACCAGTAGCGCCTTGAGGTTGGACAGCGCCTCAGCCGCGCCAAGGTTGGCGGGCAGCGGTCGCTCGACCGGCTTCTTCGGCCCCTTGCTGCCTGTCGCTGCCCGGTAGTCCACGCCGCGCTGACGGGCGACAGTGGTGGGCATCTCGTCGGCAATCCACGGGACCTCGCCTAGTGCCCGGTTGAGCTCGTCGCCACAGTGCTCGCACACGTAGGCCGAGTCCCTGGTTGGTCGTCCGCACTCGCATCGCTGCTCGCTCACTTGCCGCCCCCCTCGTCGCCACTACCGTCCCCAACCCCCAACGCCTCAGCCACGACGTGCAGCGCGGCGTCGGCGTGACGCTTGGACCAAGGGCTCGGGTGCGCGTCCTCGGCGGCGAGGCGAGCAGGTCCCCGCGCCCCATCCAGCCTCGCCGCCACCCAAGCCAGCACGGCGTCGGCAAGGTGCTCGCGGTGGTGGTCCTGCTGCGTGGTCAGCGCGCCCGGCTTGAGCGTCGGCACGAATCCGCAGTCACAGATCGAACCCCGGCCGCGCCCGAGCGAGTACTCATGCCCAGCCAGCACCGCCCCCAGCGTCCCCACCTCGCCGCTCATCGGGGGCCGCCCAGGGCCGCGCGGAGGTCGCGGGCCATCGTCCCTCGCCGAAGGGCGGGCGTCGTCTCCCAGTAGCGGGCCAACTTTCCGACCCGCTCCACCTGCCCCCGAAGCGCCTCCACCTCGTCCAGCAGGGCCAGCACGGTCGGCGGGTCGAAGGTGGCGATGTGGGCCGCGTCGGGGTGTCGGACAGCGGTGATGTCCGCGCGGTAGACCCGGCGGTCCTCGCGAGTCGTTGCCTCAGGCGCGACCTCGAAGACGACGCGCTCACGAGCCTCGACAGCCATGTGGTCGGTGTAGAACCACAGGCGGGGCTCCTTGATCGGTTCGCCGTAGTTGTCGGTGGCCCACGCCTCGACCTCGGCGTCAGGGTCGAGGCCACTCTCCTCGGCGTAGGACCGGACGTCGTCGGCTGCCCTGCCCGTGGTGGACCGATCAGCAGACCCGATCGCGAGGACCGACGCGCCCATTCCCGGGCCGCGGCTCGCCAGATACGGCTCTCCTGTGTCGATGTTCCCAGCCCAGCACCAGTGGCCCTTGGTCGCGGCGTCAGCGATGGCCCGCAACCCCTCCACGTCGATCTCGTGCTCGCTCATCAGGTCTCCTTCGTCGCGGCGGGGGTGGTGGACCACGGCGACGCTTCGACTGTGACGACGCAACGACGGGAGACCAGCCACCACTCAGCGCCGTTGATCCGCTCCAACCGCTCTCCCGACTCGATAGCCTCGCGCTTGGTCGTGTAGTGCCGGCCGGTATGCAGGTCGCCGTCCCGCGTGCGGCACCGGACCGCCCACTCGGTGACGCTGGTTTCGATCAGTTCCATCTCGTCTCCCGCGGTCACTTGGCATCTCCTTCGGTCCCCGCCAGCCCAGCGCTCGCGGTCGGGTGGGGGTTGGTGGTGCGGGCGCCCACCGGCACCCACGTCGTCGGCTCGTGTCCGAGGAGGTGCGTCATCTCGTCGTAGCCGAAGCCAGCGCGCTCGGCCAGGCGCTCGGCGCTCTGGCTGGTCCCGTACCGCGCGGCGTAGGCGGTGTACGCCTCCTCATGCTCGGCCCAGGAGACCGTCCCGGGCGCACGTCGGTTCTTGCCGTGGTTGCCCTGCACTGGAGCGCGCCTGCCGCAGATGCAGGTCGGGCAGTGCCGCCCCGCCTCGCTCACCTCACCCACGGTCGGCCTCCTCGCTCGGGTGCGCCGGGGTGGGCGCGGGGGTGGCCAACTCCCGCGCAAAGTAGGCGCTGGTCAACTCGGCCCAGAAGTCCTCGCCGACAATCTCGCGGATCACGGCGGTCACCCCCTTGACGAGGTACTCGACCTGATCCGGCTCATCAAGGTCGACGCGGATGCCGTCCATCCACGGCTTACCGCGCCACTCGAACATCTCGGGGTGGTCGCTGTTCCACGCGATGCCCTGCGCGCGGATTCGCTCGGCGAGCAACTCGCGGAACGTCTGGCCCAGCTCGTTCCGGTACAGGAACAGGTCGGTCACGTTCGTCATGCCGTCGTCCTCTCAAAGCTCTCGGTCCCGCCGTGCGCGGGTGGTGGGGTGGGGCGGGGCGTGGCGGCCTCGATCCGGTCAGCTCGGGCGCGGAGCCAGGCCGCCACCTTGCTGGGGTCGGCAGGTATCCTGCGCGCTTCGTCGGCGACCTCCCGCAGTGCTGCGGCCTTCGCGGCGACCTCGCGCTCGGCGACGATGCGGGCGACCGTGGCGAACAGGTCGTCGCGGTCGTTCTGGCAGGGCAGCGTCGCGCACGTCTCTTCAACGCAGGCGCAGGTGTAGGCGCCCGACTGTTCGAACAGTGCAAGCGCCTCGCGCTCGTCCTCGGTCAGGTGCTCGCTCATGTCGTCCTCTCAGGCTGGGCAGGTCGGTGGTCGTTGCAGTTCTCGCGCGGGGTGGTCATCGGGTCTCCTGTCCGGGCAACGTCTCGGCGGCGATACCGGCCAGGACGTCCAGCACGTCTCGAGTGAGGCGGTCGAAGGTGGACCAGTCGCAGAACCGGATCACCTCCACGTCGGCACGCGTGTCCTCGACGCGGGCCATGAGGTCGACCAGGCGATGCGAGTAGCAGACGAACCCTTCCGAGCTCCCACACCTGCATCCCGGCTTGACGTTGCGGCGGTACTCATCCAGAGAGACGACGGGGGCGGTCATGCGCTCAACCTCCCGGCCTTCTCCTGGCACTGCTTACAAGCAGCAACAGAGGACCAAGGATCTATCTGTCGGTCCGGGTGGAACTGGTGCTCACAGGTAGTAAGAACCCGCTCACCTAAATGCTTGTCTGTCTGTCTGTCTGTCTGTCTGGTGTCAGCGCTGACGTCGCCACTGACATCCCGCTCAGGAGAGTCCTTGTCCTGCTTGGCTCTCCGGTTCTGCTGAGCCTTGCGATCGCGGTCTCTCTTGTTCTGCTGGGCAGCCAATGAGTCCCTGATGACGTCGGCGTGGTGGCGGATCTCGTAGTGGTTGGCGTGCTCTCCCCAGAACCCGTGGTCGAGCAGCTCTCGGATGGCCTCGCTGGTGTGCTCACTCGTGGCGAACCGGCGCAGTGCCGTCTTGGCGAACCGGCACTCCACATTCTCGATCTTGTAGACGAACCCGATGCCTTCGAGGTGCGTCCTGTAGGCGGCGTCACTCAGTCCAACGTTGGCGCACTCGTCGTCGAACTCGGTCCCCGTCTTGCGCCACGTCATGCGGCGACCCCCGTCTCGTCGATGACGTTCGCAGCGGCCCGCGCTCGACACGCCTGCGCAGCCTCAGCGAGCGTCCGATCCCTCTTGGCGACTTCCTCGCGCGTTGCGCGTCCCATGAAGTCGCCGCGCTTTGGTCGGGCCCACTCGAACGCCTCGGCCCTGCGCAGCCAGTAGAGCTGAGTGGCGTCGGCGAGCGCGTCCTGCACTACCCGCCGCTGGAAGTGGTCGAGGTGCTCGATGGTCGCGGCGGTCACTCAGCCCCCCCCTGGTCGCTCGGAGCCGAGGCGCCTGTCGATGAAGTCCAAGAGCGTCGCGACTTCACACGGCCACGAGCCCTTGCACCCGACGCAGAACGTCCCCCAGTCGGGGCGCTCGGGGGTGCCGTGGTGGATGTTGCCCATCGGGTACGAGTCGCGATGGGCGGCACGCATGGCGGCCAGGTCCAACTCACTCACGACCCCCCACCCCCGCACCCCTTGCACTTCTTCTCGTGCTCCCGCCGCGCCCGATCCGCGTCGTTGTGGTTGCGCTTCCAGGCGGTCCAGCCGCACCCGCCCGCCACCGTGTAGCCGCCCGCTTCGGGGGTGGTGGTGGTCATGCGGGCACCTCCATCTCGTCGTCGTTGGCCCCGTAAGCGCGGTCCCACCACGACGCCAACAGGTGGGCGGGGGCGGCGTCGAAAGCGACCGCCTTTCGCCCCATTCGGGTCGCCACGACAGCGGTTGTGCCAGCGCCGCCGAAGGGGTCGAGCACGAGGTCGCCGGGGTCGCTGGTGCCCTCAAGGCACCGCTCGACCAGCTCCTCTGGATACGACGCCGGACCGGCCGCGCCGTGCCGAGGAGCGATCGGCCACACGGACCGATGCTCGTGCATGTACGGCGTCCGCCTTGACTTCACCCCCTGCCGACTCTTGGCGAGCAGGAATAGGTACTCGTGCGAGCGGGCAGGGCGGTCGGGGGCGTTCTCGGACATGCCATAGGGCTTGTGCCAGATCACGTCACAGCGAAGCCACCAGCCGACCTCCTGGGCGATTCCTGCCATCAACCACGGCAGGCCCATAAGGTCCTTGTCCTTGAACCCCGGCTGACGTGCGGAGTAGCGCACCAGCCCGCGGTCACGATGGTCGGCCCACGTCATTCGGATCGACGCGTTGTCGTGTCCGACGCCGCCCTGGTGAGCGGACGGGCGAATCGTCGCTCGGGTGTTGTAGGTGTCCCCGATGTTCAGCCACCACGTGCCGTCGTTGCGAGTGACGCGGTGAACCTCGGCGCAAACCGAGCGCCACCAATCGAGGTACTCAACATATGTTTGCTCGATGCCGGACTGGTCCGCATAGCCGTAGTCACGCTGGCCCCAGTACGGCGGGCTGGTGACGGTGGTCTGCACGACGCCGTCAGGGAGCGGGAGGGCGTCGGCGCACGTGTCGCCCGTGACTATCGAGGAGCTCATCAGACCTCCCGACAAACGAGGTGTCCGTGCTCATCCACGACGATGAAGCCATGCCCACGCCAATGGGCGCTCAGCAGGCTGTTGTCGTGAGGGTCCAGCCCGCACTTGCATGTGGGCCAAGTGCCACGCCCGAACCATGTCGATGGAACGGGGCCATGCTCTGAGCAGGTGGGCGGGGACTTCACGCCCTGGTCTGGGTGCTCCATAATGGAGTCACTTCCTTCCGGTATCGCGGTTGGAGGTCACGCCCGGGGGCTGTTTTGCGGCAGTCGCCCGGGTCTCTCTGTTTGCGGTCAAAGAGACGTCCCTATTGTCTCGCATTTGAGCGTCGAAGTCCAGGCAAAAACCCCTTCTGACCTGCGCAAACGCACTCCCGCACCCCATCACGCCACCTCCTTGGCGTACTGATTTCGGGTGTGGGATTCGCGCCCAGTCAGGTCGCGGTAGATGTGGCTAAGGCTGTTGTTGCCGCACCACTTCTGGAGGGTGCTGCGGGAGATGCCGAGAGCGCGGCAGGTCTCGGTGGCGTTGGCTCCCTGGGCGTGGAGGTCGGCGAGCAGTCGGGCTCGCTCGGGTTCGACGTACCCGACTCCGCGCGCCGTCTCGTTCGGGTCGTCGATGTCGTCCCATGCCATCGGCGGCGCGTACCCGTGGCGCTTGGCTGAGGCGACGCTGATCGTGTTGCCGCCCGGCGTCATGCACAGCTCGCGGTACAGGGCGTCGGCCTGGTCGAAGGTGCGGCGCAGGACCCACTTGCGGATGCCGGCGAGGTGATCCCAGACGGCTTCCTGCGTCCAGCCGAGTCGGTCGGCCATCTCGCGGGTGGTCCAGCCGATCGCGTTGAGCGCCTGGAGTCGGCGAGTCACGCGGTAGGGCTCGATCTTGGCCGTGTCGGCGGGGGTCACAGCCAGCAGTCGGGCGGCGACCTCCTTGCCGATGCGCGTCGTCTGGCCGCCGATGATGCGCCCGACGTGAGCCCGACTGACGTTGGCGGCCTCGGCGATAGTGTCGCGGCCGACACCCTGTGAGCGCACGTAGTCGAGGTGCGCGCGGACGGCCTCGAGGTCGCCGTGCGGGGACCACTGGCCGTATGCCTTGGCCCGGTAGCGCTCGCGTGCCCACTCACGGGTGCGGCACTTGGAGCACGCCATGCAGGTGCAGGTGATGGGCGCGGGCATCAGGCCACGTCCTCGACGGCACGACGCGCCTGGTCGTAGCACTCGCGGCACTTGCCGTCGCCGGTCAGGAGCGCCTCGCGGTCGCAGTCGGTGCAGATGATGACCGCGCCCCACCTTGGTCGGGCCTTGCGCAGGATCTTGCGGCGCTCGGCAGGGTCGAGGCCACCCCAGACGCCCCACTCTTCGCCGCGATCGAGCGCTTCCTTGAGGCACTGGCTACGGCCGGGACAGATGGCACAGACCTCCTTGGCTACCTGGGTCTTCTCCATGGAGCTTTCGCTGTGCCACGTGTCGGGCGGGGCGATACTCCCGTCGCCACACAGCGCGTCGATCGGCTGCAGGGTGGCTAGCAGGTTGAGTGCGGGTCCTGTCATGGCACTTCTTCCTTCAAGTCGATGCCGAGAGCGGCCAGCAGCAACGCGGCGTCGTCTCGGTCGTGGGCGTGGTTGCGGACGTGGTGGACAACCGCGGTGATCTGGTGGCGCGTCGGCGGGACGACGGGGCCGAGGTGGTAGAGGTCGGGCTCCTCGCGGCTCATGGCGCCCACGCCTCCCACTCACTCGGCGGGCCATCGACGACCTGCCACCACAGCACCTGTGACGGCTTGCCGGGACGCGGGATGACCTGCGCGACGATGGGCAGCGCCGAGCAGAGCCAGGCGGCACGGAGGAGTCGCGCCCGCTCGGTGGGGCCGAGCGTCTTGTTACCCGTCCCCACCTGCACGAGCGCGAGGCCGTGGTCTTCATGGGCCATGCCGATGTCGGCGGGACCCTTGCTGCCGGCCGCGCGGAAGATCGGCTCCCAACCGTGGCGAATCATCAGGTCGCGGATGCGGTGCTCGCGGGCTCGGCCTGAGGTTGCGGTGCTCATGCCGCCGACTCCGACCACTCGCCGTGGACCTTGCAGACGCCGCCCCATTCCTCGTTGAAGCCGTTCTGGGTGTAGTAGGCGCCGGTTGCCCACGAGTGAGCAGAGAAGCGGCCACAGTCGATGCACTGAATCGGGGAACAGTGGTGGCCAGGGTGGAGACAGTCGTCCCACGGGCTCGCAGCCGCCAGCTTCCCCCGCACCTCGTCCAGCGGCTCGTCGGGCTTGAGGGTGACGCGGCGGGTGGTCATGCGGGGCCGTCCTCTCCGAAGCAGCGACGACAGAGGTCGCCCTTCGGCAATTCGTCCCACCACGCGGTCTCGCAGTTGCGTGGCATGAGAACCAGCCCGAGCCCCGTGGGGCAGTGAGTGCGGCCGGGGTAGTCGTAGCGCCCGCCCCGGTGCCACTTGCCGCCCGGCTTGCGGATCGCGCTCATGGCTGCCTCTGATCCGCCGCGAGGCAGTAGATGGTGCAGACGATGAGGACGGCGGCGAGGGTGAGGATGGTCATGCGACCACCTGCTCGAGACAGTCAGAGCAGTAGAGATGCCCCTCGCAAACGTCGTCATTGCCGCACTCGCAGCAAGTCGAGACGATGGGCACTAGCGGCACTCCCGCCTCGGCCATGAGGCGCTCCTGTGCGACGCCGACATACTCGGCAGAGAAGTCGTTGCCCATCCAGCGTCGCCCCTCGCGGGCCGCTACTACCGGCGTAGTTCCGGACCCCATCATCGGGTCGTAGACAACCTCGCCAGGCGCCGAGAAGGCGAGGATCACGTCACGAGCGAGGGCGTCGGGGAACGTGGCCGGATGCTCGGCCTTGACCTTGTTGCCCTCAGAGTTGCTGGTCGCGTAGTGCCAGATCGTGCCCCGGCACTTGTCGGCCGCCACGGTCGCGGTCGTCTTAATGAGCGACCCGTCCGTCATGCGCTGCGTGCCGGTCCACTTCTTGCCGGCGTGCTTGCTAGGAACGCGGAGTCCAGCGTGATGCTGGACCGGGCGGGGGCGCTTCCCCTTGTAGAACATGAGGATGTGTTCGTGGTCCACGCGGAAGCGGGTTGACCACCAAGCCCCTGGTCGTCCGTCACGGCTATAGATCACCGACTCGAACAGCGACCAACCAGCGTCCTCCCACGCGACCGCCGTGCGGAACGTCGTCATGGACTTGCGCTGGTTCTTCGTGCCGTCTGCGATGACCATGACCGCGAAGCCGCCGTCCTTGACGACTCGTAGCAGCGCCTGACCGAGCGCGGGGAGGTCGATCGACCAGTTGCCCCGATAGTCCCGCACGCCGTCATAGGGCGGGCTGAACAGGACTAGATCCACTGAGTTGCTCGGCAGGGTGCCCACGTGCTCGAGGGCGTCGCCGATGCTCAGGTGCCCCACGCTGGGCGCGACCGAACAGCGGTCTTGCTTGTCACTTTCCATCACCTCCTTCCCGCCGCTGTCCGCGGCGGAGTCTAGGAGGGACAACTGACAGTCGCTCATCACGACCCACCCCCAGCGGCAGCCCGCACCTGCGAGATGGACAGCACCCCGTAGTCGTTGCCCTCTTCGCAGAGGGCGAGGGCGGCGGCGAGGCGTTCGGCGTCGGTGGGGCTGATGCCCTCGCAGTCGTCGCACGTGTAGCGCGTCTCGATGCGCCAGGTCGAGCGCTCGCCGCTGGTGTCGAAGACGTTCCAGTCGGACGCCGTTGCGGATTCACCCTCGCGCAGCACCCGCTTGCACTCGTGGCAGGCCGCGCTCACCGCTGGCTCCAGTGCCACGGCTGCACGATGCTGGACCGGCCGCCGTGCTCCCACGGCTCGAGGACGTCGGCGGCGTAGACGGGCTCGCGGTCGTCGGCGTCGTGGCGGGCGGCGGTTGCTTCGTCGGCTTCGTGGCGGGTCATGCCGCACCGCCCTGCGTCAGTCGCAGGTAAGCCTTGGCCAGCGCTTCGAGGTCGCGGGCATAGAGCGGTTCGACTCCCGGCAGGTTGGGGTGTCCCGTGACCCGCCCGTCGCCGAAGTCCTTGACGAACTCGAGGATTCGCTCGGCAGCAGCGGCCGGGTGGGGCATGTCGTGCGAGTCTTCGTTGATCCCAGGCGGCTGTTCCCAGTTGCAGCCGCACTCAGCACGGACGTCCGGGAGGGGTTGAATCCAGCCCGTCTCGGCCGCAGTGACGTCGCCCAGTGCTCGGCCGCAACCGTTGCAGTTGCGCTTGAGCTTGATCGTGGCGGTGTTGCCTTCGTGGCGGTTCGGGGTCCAGGGTCGCGTCGTCATGCCGCACCGCCCGTGGCTGGCTCGGTCAGCCGTGCGACCTCGGCCTGGATCTCGGCACGGCGGTCAGCGTCAGCGTCGTGCCACTCGGCGCGGAGGGCTGCGACCTTCTCGGCGTTCGGGTTGGGCGGGGGAGCGTCGGGGAGCGGATCGACCCGATAGAGGCCGGGCTTTCCCTGGCCTAGCAGGACCGCCGCCTTCTTGGGGCCGTCGATGTGAGAGGCGCGCGAGATGCGCGTGCCGCCCGGCGTCTCGTTGCCGAACTTCACCTTCTCGTCGGCGAAGAGTTCGACTCGCTTGCCGGGCCAGTTGTCGGTGTCGGTCCCCCAGCACTCGGACAGAGCGCGCCGCATGTTCTTGCCCGGCTTCCACGGGCGGTCGAACTCCGCGAGGTGGACCGTCACGGGCTGGTCGGCGCCGAGGTTGACGTCCACGCTGGTGATCGTGAAGATGCGCGGCCCGCTGCCTCGCAGGTCGATGTTGTCGAGTTGGTCAGATTTCGGGGCGAGGGTTTCAGTGATGTCGGGCATGTCAGAGGCTTTCTGCGAAGGGGTTGAGCCGGTCGGGGATCAGGTCCGCGTACCGGTAGAAGTAGTTGTTGGGGAGCGCGGTCGGCTCGGGCGTGAGGGTCGGGTAGCCCGGCCACTGACCGCTCTCGTTGCAGGCGGCGAAGATGCTGATGGCGCGGTCGTTGAGGGCCGCTGCCACCTCCATCGCGAGCTCGTCGCAGGTGTGGACCTGCACGAGGTAGGGGTAGGTCTTCTCCTGGCAGATGAACCGCATCGGCCGCTCGCCTGCCGGGTGCCCGATGGCTCGCAGCCCGCGGAGGTAGAAGTCGGCCTGCTGGTGGTAGCCGTAGGTGCTCATCGACTTCTCGAAGCCGCGAGCCGATGCGTCGTCGGTGGTCTTGTAGTCGTCACCCACGTCGCCGAGAAGGTCGAAGCGGCCGCGACACCAAGCGCCGCGCTCCTGCCAGAACACGGACACCTCGGGCTTGCCGGCGTCGAGGATCGCGGCAACCTCGGGGTCAGCCCTGAGTGCCGCTGCCATCCCGAGCACCTGCTGTCGCTCGCCCTCGTTGACGGCGATGACGCGCTCGGCCTCAATGTCGGCCGCTCGCTCGGCGCGCTCCTCCTTGCCCGCCTTGGTCCGGCCGTCGTGCTGCCAGACGATCAGCTCGGGGCCAGCGCCGAGGGCGTAGAGGTGCGCCGCCTTGCCAAGGTTCATGCTCGCGGTGGGCTTGCGTCCGTGGTGCCAGGCGAATGCCTTGGCCGGGACGTGCTCGGTCAGGCGCCTGGCGAACGACGACGACAGGGAGCCGCCCGGTACGGGGTCGCTGTGGTAGGTCTCGTCGCTCATGTCGAACACGAGTCCCGGCTCGGTAATCTTCACGCCGCACTCCCTTCGTCCAGCGCCTCACGCCGGCAGTCAGCGCACTCGCCCCAGCAGCGGTCACAGAGGGGCCTGGAGTGCAGGCAGGCGGGCGGGTGACAGGTCTCGCAGCGGGCCTCTCGGCAGCCGTCGCAGATGTAGATCGCGGTCATCGGGCGGCCTCCTGGTCCGCGCGGGCACGGAGTCCCCGGACGCTGATCCCGCTGTGGCCCGACAGGCGCAGAGAGGGATCATTGGCAGCCTCTCGTAGCGCCTCGGCCCGGGCCTGTGCGATGAGCGGCGCGAGGGCTTCGGCCAACGCTTCCGCCGTGGGGCCAGTGATGTAGCACTCGGCCCAGGCGATCCGCCTGCCGGAGGCATGGCCGTAGACCGGCACGCGGTGTTCGCCACCAAGAACAGCGGCCCATTCGCTCAACCCGCTCACGACGCCTCCCCGGTGATCCGCTGCACGGCGTCCCCACGGTCGAGCTCGTCGCGCATCAGCCAGATAGCGACCTCGGGCTCGGCATCGGAGTCGTCCCACGGTTCGGCGAGCGTGCGGTCGATCCGTTCGTCCATGTCCTCGAACACGACGCTCACGGCGACGTAGGCGAGGTACGCGAGGCAGCCGAGGATGAGCACGTGGGGCCAGAAGGCGCGCACCACCTCGCCGAAGTGGTCGAACGCGACCCACGCGGCGTAGGTGATGGTGACGCAGGTGAGGGCGGTGCCGGTGCGGGTCATGACAGGCCCTCGCTCAGCACGCGGACGGCGGTGATCTCGGCGTAGTCACAGGACGCAGAGCCGTCGCACCACGGGGCGAGGTTGTCGGGGCGCGTGTAGAGCACCCAGCGATTCCCGTCCGCGTCCTCAACCACGGCCCCGAGCCCGGTTGGCTCATCCGGCTTGGGCGGGGTCGGGTTGGCGAACTCGCGGAGGGCGGCGGCGACGGTCGCGGGATGGACGCCATTCGCGGCGCTTGCCACGTCGCCCGCGCGGTGCATCTGCTCGACCAGCGCCTTGCACAGGTTGTCGACCTGAGCGCTATCCTCGGGGTCGATCACGACGAGCGGGCGGGCATCGCGCACGTGAGCGTCAATCTCGTAGCCTCCGTGGTCGAGGAAGTGCCAGACCTCGGCGCGACGAACCGCGCGCAACCATCCGGCGTTGCCGGCGGTCGAGATCAGAGCGACGTCGCCGGGCTTCCAGTTGTGCGCCATCAGGCGCTCCTCTCGTCGTGCCCGCAAGGGGGCAGGGGCAGGTGGGGTGCGGGGAGTAGGCGGCGGGTCACTGGGTGGCCTCGCTCGCCTTGAAGGACCGGTAGGTGGCGCGGAGCCACGACCGGCCAGAGGGGTGCTCGGGGAGGCTGGTCCCGCAGTGGGCGCAGTGATCGCCGCCGCTCGCTTCCGGCACGTGCCCACGGCGGCGGCAGACGTTGGTCGCCGCGTCCTCGATTGCCTCGGCGAGCACCAGCGCAAGGGAGATCGGGTGCAGGTTGATCCGCACCTCGTCGCCGGCCTTGTTGGTCACGACGATCGCCGCACTCACGACGCGCTCCGCAACGTCGACACCCGCACCGGCCGCACAGGCACGCCCGGGTTGTCGTGGCGGTCCTGGTGGCGGTCGCAGAGGGGCTTGCCGTGGGTGGGGCAGCAGGTGGTGGTGGCGGGGGAGAGGCAGCGGTGGCAGGTGGTCATGCCGCCACCTGCTCAGCCACACGCGCCTTCGCGGCCAGCAGGTCAGCCCCGTCGCTCACGGACCCGAGCTGCCAGGAGCCATTGAGGACCACGCGCCCGGTTGGTCGGCAGGTGATGACGCCGCCGCTGGGGAGCAGGATCGCGAGGCCGTCCACGGCGCCGTCGAGCAGGGTGGCGAGGTGGTGGAGGAGTGCGGGGCCGGTCATCGGGTGGCTTCGCTGACGGGCTCGTAGGTGGCCTCAAAGATGTCGGGCTTGCACGGGTAGAACTCGCCCTGGACGCCGCGGATGATCCAGTCGCCGGGCTTGGCTTGCATGACGCCCTCGAGGGTGGCGATGAGCAGGAACCCGGTCGCGGGGTCGATAGACACGCCCGACCCGGGGAGCTCGTCGGCGTCAGGGTCGAATGACCCCTGGGTGTTCTGCTCGATCCACTGGTAGACGGCGTACATGTCGACGTTGCTTCCGGCGAGCTGCATGGCTTCGATCTCGACGGGCTTCTTGCGGAACTTCATGTCGTAGCCTTTCGGTGTTGGGAGCCAGCGACGCCGGGTCGAATCGGACGCTGGCTCTCGGCTTGTCTTGGCGGTGGTGCGGCTTCACGTGTGCGCCCAGCGGGGATTCCTCGGAAGGTGAGGGACTGGGCGGGTCTGGGGTTAGGGGTGGTGGGCGCCGCGGCCCATCACTGGGGCTCCGTCCACGTCAGGCCGGTGTTGCCGTCGTCGCCGTGCTCGCCGTGCTTCCCGACTCGGCCGCAGCGGATCCAGTAGGAGTCGACCTGCGCGGGGAGGAAGTGGTCCCAGGAGTGCGTCTCCGCATCGCACGGTTCGTTGTCGACAACCTCAGTGGCAGTGCTGAGGGCTTCGCGGACGTGGCGGGCGATGATCTGCTCGACGACGGGGGCGAGGGTGCTCAGGCCCCACTCGTTCATCTCGTCCTCGGCGGCATCCCACCAATCGCCCAGTCGCTCGCGGTCCTCTTGCGACAGCGCGCTCATGACGCGGCCCTCGTGGACTGGGCGGCGAGCGAGGCGCACGTGTCGTCCCAGCGGCTCCACTCGGCGCCGCACTGGCACTCGGGGCCGCCGGGGCGCTCGTGGCTGCCGGGGAGCATGGCGTGGCTGCTCATGCGGCACCGCTTTCCTGCTGGGCGGCGAGGCGCATCACGCGTGCGGGGCGTCCGGCGTTCCTGCCCTCACGGTCGTCGCTGATCTGCCAAGCACCCGTGTACTCAATGAGGCCGAGCTTGAGCGCGCGGTTCGTGAAGGCGCCGATGCGACGAGGTGCGACCTTGCCGCGAAGGAGGGGCCGCATCTCGTTGGGGTAGATGACGCCGCCCGGGCCGATCGCGATGGTCTCGAGGGCGGCGACGTAGATGTCCCACTCGCGGTCGGCGCTGACGTGGCCCTCGTCGCGGACCAGGGTGAGCAGGTCGGCGGTTTCGTCGTCGGTGCGGGACCACTCGGGGCGGATCATGCGGCACGCTCGCCGAACAGATGCGCATTGGCAGACAGGAAGCGCTCGTAGCACTCGTGGTCGCTAAGCGCCACGCGCAGGGACTGCTTGCGCGGGTTGTCCCTGATGTTGCGCAGCGGGCGCAGCTTCTCGATGCGGTTGCGCTCGGCGGCCAGTGCCTCTTCGAGCGACGGGAACTCCATCACGTCGAGGCGGTCGACCTGCTCGGTCCAGTTGTGCCAGTGGCTGCGGTGTGCCGACATGCGGCGCTTGACGTTGTTGGTGCAGCCCACGTAGAGGCAGCGGCGGTCCGCGTCGAAGGCGACGTAGACGTAGTGGGGCGCGTTCGGGTTCGCGACGCCGCTCATGACGCCCGCTTCTTGCGGCCGGTCGTCATGCCCACCTCGGCGGGCTTGACGGTGAGGCTGGCGCGCAGCTTCTCGACCTGCTCGGCCGTGAAGAAGATCTGGCGGCCCTGGCGCAAGTGCTCGGCTTTGTCGTGCTTGATCCGGTCGCGTACCCACCGGGTGCTCATGCCGAGAGCGAGGGAGACCTCACGTAGCGAGTAGTTGGGCTCGAGGGTCATGCGACCACCGCCAGGTCTGCGTCGACCTCGTAGGAGATGGCGTCGACGGGGACGCCGAGCGTCTTCGCGATGAGCTGGATCTTGTCCTGGGGGGCCGGTCGGCGGTTCGCCTCGATGTTGCAGAGGTGGGCCGGGCTCATGTCGATCTTCGTTGCGAACTCGGCGGCGGCAATGTTCTTCGCCGTTCGGATCGCCCTGATGGCTGCTCCAAGAGCAATGCGCTTTCTCATAGCGGCAACTGTATGAAAAGTGGAGGCAGAAGGCAAGCGCATGGAGTGAAAACTACTGAAAATGTGGGGTGACCTGCGGAAACGCATGTGAACTACTGGCAGGGTTTTCTGCAAGTGGAGGCATGTGGAAGGAAGTGGCGGCGTTGGCTTTTCTTGAGGAAGTTCGCGACAGTTCTGGCATGGACAAGGCAGAGCACGGCCGCCGACTCAAGCTGGCGATAGCCCAGAAGGGCTACGACAGGGAGACGGTTGCGGACCTTGCCGGCGCGACCCCGCGCACGGTGACGAACTGGACCAACGGCTCTACGGAGCCGAGCCCGAAGCAGAAGGCGCTACTGCGCAAGGCGCTCGGGGAGTACGACAACCCGGGCGATCCCGTGGAGGTTGCCGTGAAGGCGTCCAGGCTGACTGAGGACCGGCAGTACGCGGTCATCGGTGTCTACAAGAAGCACCTGCGAGAGCAGGACGAGGACGAAGGGAGGCGAGGAGCATGAACACTGTTCCGCCCCCAATAAGGTGGCCCGCGACCGGGAGCTGGCAGGCCGGTGGTCGCGGGCCATCATTGATCGTAGGGGTGGCGCGCTCCCTGTCGCAGCAGAGCGCGCCCCCAAAGTAAAGACTCCCGGAGCGTCGGCGCCAGGCCCTAGCGTCTGCGAACTAGGCCAAAAGCCGATCGAACACTGGGGGTACGTCGAATGACCAACGCATCTGTCATCTCCGTGAGCCGCATCATCGTCACGATCCTTTGGGGGACCGTGGCAGGGCTCATCATCGCCGCATGGGCGGCCCTACTGACTGGCCGCGTCGAGCTCGCGCCAGTCCTGGGCTACACGGCGTGCGCGCTGTCAGCCGTCGCTGCTGTCGCGCACGTCCGTGGCTACTTCACTCGCGTCCTGAACGTCATCAGGGCACTGAACGGGTCCGAGGCTGGCGGTGAGCGCGAGGTGCATCCCCTCCGGTAAGGCGCGCTCCAGGGCTGCAGACGCAGACCTGCCGACAGCGACTCCGAGGGCTGGCAGCAACTGCCCGTACACCTTGCGGGTGGTCAGGATCGATTCATGGCCTAGTTGATCCTGAACCGCCTCAAGCTGTATCCCATCGCTGATGAGCCACGACGCGTGCGAATGCCGCAGGTCGTGGATGCGAGGGGCCGGGTTGAGCTTGGCTCGGACACAAGCGGGCTGCCAGACGTTGGTGTAGAAGTTCGAGTGCGACACGTGCCCACCGCTGGGCGTAGTGAAGACGAAGGCGGAGGGTTCTTTCAGGAGCGGGCGCACGGCGGCGAGGGCCATCACGGCCGCGTTGACCGTGCGCCTGCTCTTGCCCGTCTTGGGCGGGCCGATCTCGTAGCCCTTCCCAGGCACCCGTTTCCACGCCTGCTCCACGCGCACAGTCCCGGCCGCGAGGTTGACATGGCGAGCCTGCAGCGCGGTCGCCTCCGACCAGCGCAGGCCGGTGCCGACGAGGAAGATGATGAGCGGCCGGTAGTGCGCCGGCATCGCGGCCAGCAGCATCCCGAACTCCTCGTGAGTGAGGAACCGCGCCTCGACCCCGCCGAGCTTTGCTTGGGGCAGCCGCACGCGCCGACACGGGTTGGAGGTGATGTGCCCGTCGTCGATCGCCAACTGCAGCACCGACGAGAGCATGTTCACCGTCGACTTGATCGTCTTCGGCGAGCGCCCCTTAGCCTCGAGCGAGTTGACCAGATCCGTCACGTGCCCGCGGGTGATGAGCGGCAGGGGCGTGGAGTCCAGGTGGGCGAGGTAGCGCCGATGCATGGAGCGGTAGTCGTCGCGGGTGCGCGGGCTGACTCCGGTGAGCTGCTTGACGTACTCCTCGAACCACGGGCCGAACGTGAGCGTCGTGGCCTTGTCGTCGCTGGCCTTGAGCCAGCCGAGTGCGGCCGTCACGCCGCCGCCGTCGAGCAGTCCGGCGAAGGTCACGGCGTCGGCCTTGCGCAAGAAAGTCTCCGAGGTCTGGCGCTCACCAAGTCGGTAGCGCACTCGGTAGCGCGCCTCGCCGTCCTTGGTTACGAACTCCTTGACCTGCCGCATGTGCTCAGCCTACGCGAACCCAATGGGTAAAGATGGGTACAAAGAAAGCCCCGCAGGCCCGGACTAGTGTCCTGACCTGCGGGGCTATGCGAGCGGACGACGAGACTCGAACTCGCGACATCGACCTTGGGAAGGTCGCGCTCTACCAACTGAGCTACGTCCGCACGACCGGATGACCGGCCGCGCACATGCTAACGGATCAAGCGGTGCCCTGGGGAACCCCGGGGTCGGCGTGGCGCTCGGCCATCGCCTCGAGCCGCTCGCCGAGGAAGTGCTCGGCGCGCGCCAGGTGCGGGTGGCGCGCGCTCACGGTGTCGCCCGAGGAGCGCCCGGTGATCCGCCGGTGGACCCACGGTGCGGCGAAGGTGCGCGCCCAGGTCAGGTCCTCGCGGACCTTCTCGCGACCGGTCGACTCCGGCACCTCGCTCAGCGGGAGCGGGACCAGGTCGTGCTCGACGCCGAGCGTGTCGAGGACGGCGATGGCCATCCGCTGGTGTCCGGCCGGGCCCATGTGCATCCGGTCGGCGTCCCAGTAGCGCCAGTCGCGGTACTCGCGCAGCCGCCAGTAGTCCAGCAGCGTCGCCCCGTGCCGGTCCGCGACCTCGCGCACGAGCTCGTTGTAGAGCGCGAACCGGCCGCGCACAGGGCGGTAGATCCCGGTGCCGCCGGGGTCGGTGGCGGTCCACACGACGAGTCGGGCGCCGGTCGCGGCGAGGCGGCCCAGCGCCGCGTCGTAGCGCTCGATCAGCGCGTCCAGATCGACCTTGGGTCGCAGGATGTCGTTGGCGCCGGCGTAGATCGTGATCAGGTCCGGGCTCAGCGCGATCGCGGGCTCGATCTGCTCGGCGATGATGCCGTCGAGCTTGCGCCCGCGGATCGCGAGGTTCGCATAGCCGAAGTCGGGCGTCTGTGAGGCCAGCACCTCGGCCACCCGGTCGGCCCACCCACGCAGGCCGTTGGGGCGCGTCGGGTCGGGGTCGCCGACCCCCTCGGTGAAGGAGTCGCCCAGGGCGACGTAGCGATGGAACGTCATGACACCAGTTTCCTTGGTGGACCCAACCGGTGCCGTCGGGGGTGGCGCTGCACGGCACTGGCGGGCGCAGCTGGCTGCCCCGGACGGCGTACGCCGGTAAGGTGCGCTCGTGCTGCTCTCCGACCGTGACATCCTCAGTGAGATCGACTCCGGGCGGGTCGCGCTCGACCCCTTCGCGCCCGAGATGGTGCAGCCCTCGTCGATCGACGTGCGGCTCGACCGGTTCTTCCGGGTCTTCGAGAACCACAAGTACCCCCACATCGACCCCGCCGAGGACCAGCCGGACCTCACCCGGGAGGTCGAGCCCGAGGGCGACGACCCGTTCATCCTGCACCCCGGCGAGTTCGTGCTCGGCTCGACCTACGAGCGGGTCGACCTGCCCGACGACATCGCCGCCCGCCTGGAGGGCAAGTCGTCGCTGGGGCGCCTGGGCCTGCTCACCCACTCGACGGCCGGGTTCATCGACCCCGGCTTCTCGGGTCACGTCACCCTCGAGCTCGCCAACGTCGCCAACCTGCCGATCAAGCTCTGGCCGGGCATGAAGATCGGGCAGCTGTGCTTCTTCCGGCTCACCTCCCCGGCTCAGCACCCCTACGGCTCGTCGGCGTACGGCTCGCGCTACCAGGGGCAGCGGGGACCGACGCCGTCGCGCTCGGCGCAGTCGTTCCACCGCACGCCCATCTGAGCGCTGCACGCCACCCGGCCCGCGTCCAGGGTGGGACGGCCATTGACGGGACCCTGGGTGCTGAGGTTAGGCTCGCCTTAGTCCCGTGAAAGGCGTCCCATGACCACCACCGCCGTGCACCGCCTGCCGATGATCCTCGACGAGGTCGAGGTGGTCGCGGTCGAGCGCCTTTCGCCCTCCTTCGTCCGCATCGAGCTGGGCGGCGCGGTCCTCGCCGACTTCGGCGTCGACGGGACGCCGCTCTACGACCAGCGGGTGAAGCTGGTCTTCCCCAACGCGCGCGGCGAGCTCGCCTCCTTCGAGGGCGCCGACGAGTCCTGGTGGAGCACCTGGCAGGCGATCCCGGCGGAGGACCGCGGCCACATGCGGACCTACACCGTGCGCGCCGTCCGCGGCTCCGGCGTGGACACCCGCCTGGTCATCGACTTCGTGCTGCACCTCGCCGAGGGGGCCACCGGGCCGGGCTCGCTGTGGGCCGCCGGCGCCCGGGTGGGCGATCGCCTGGTGCTGATGGCGCCGCGCCGTGGCCAGATGTTCGGCGGCATCGAGTTCGCCCCGGGCGACGCCTCCTCGCTGCTGCTCGTCGCCGACGAGACCGCGGTCCCGGCCGTGGCCAGCATCCTCGACGACCTGCCCGACGGCACCCTGGGCACGGCCTTCCTCGAGGTTCCGCTGACCGGCGACGTGGTCCCGGTCCGTTGCCCCGAGGGGATGAACGTCGTGTGGCTGCCGCGCGAGGGCGCCCCGCAGGGCGAGCGTCTGCACCAGGCCGTGCTGGACCACCTCGGCGTGCCCGTGGACGGTCCCGTCGAGATCCCCGCCGACGCCGACCCGGACCTGTGGGAGACGCCGACCTACTCGTCCTCGGGCGACGTGGTGGCTGCCGCGGACGTGCCGTGCTCGCGCTACGACGGGCTCTACGCCTGGATCGCCGGTGAGTCGGGCGTCGTCACCGGCCTGCGTCGCCACCTGGTCAAGGAGCTCGGGATGGACCGCTGCCAGGTGGCCTTCATGGGCTACTGGCGCCGCGGCGTCGCGATGCGCTCCTGACCCTCAGGCACGCGCCTGGGTGAGTACGACGTTGCCGCTGACCGTGCTGGCCCGCAGCTCCACGTGCTCGGAGTCGGGGTCGGGCTCACCGACGCCGGGCAGCTCCGAGCGGATCGATCCGCTGATCGTCGAGATGTCGGTCCAGACCGGTAGCCCGCCCGGGACCCCGACGCGGACGCTCCCGGACGCGCTCTTGACGGTGAGTCGCCCGCGCCGCAGCGTGGCCACGTCCAGGTCGCCGCTGCCGGTGCGCAGGGAGACGTCCGTGCCCGCGTCGTCGACGCGCAGGTCGCCCGAGCCGGTCTTCACCGCCGCGGGCCCGGTGCTGGTCTCGATCCTCACGTCGCCCGAGCCGGTCGAGACGGCCACCGGGGCCGCGGCGTAGCGGACCTGGACGCTCCCGGAGCCGCTCTTGACCCGCAGCTCCCCGTGCACCTCGTCGAGGCTGACGTCGCCCGAGCCGGTCTCCACCAGCGAGGTGGCACTCAGCACCTCGCAGCGGATCCGGCCGCTGCCCGAGCGCAGGTGTGCCGCGCCCAGCTCGCCGAGGGCGGTCAGGTCGGCGCTGCCGGTCCGGGTGATCAGCCGGCTGCCGGCGGGCACGGTGACGTGTACGTCAAAGGCGGCCTGGGTGCGCAGGAACCCCATCCGGGGATGCGGCGCCAGGACGTCGAGGCGGTCGTCCTCAAGGCTGACCAGGACGGTGTCGGCGTCTGGTCCGGTCACGGTGACGGTGCTGCGGGTGGCCGGCTCGGCCGGGTCCGCGGCGGTGACGTGCAGGGAGCCGGCGTCGAGCTCGACGTTGACGGTGACGGGGTCGTGGGTGGCGAATTCGTGCGTGCTCATGGGGGTCTCCCGGGGTGGGGTGGGGAGCGGTCAGAGCCAGCCGGTCATCCGGCGAGGCCCGCGACCGCCGGGCTTGAACGGGTCGCTGCCGAAGAACGGGATGCTGGACAGGTCGATCTCGACGTTGACGGCGCCCTCCTGGGTGGCGCTGCGCACGACGTTGACCAGCCAGGTGTTGAGCGAGTGGCCGGAGCGGGCGGCGAGCTCCTCGGCACGCGCCTTGACCGACTCGGGGATGCGCAGGGTGACCCGGGCGACCGCGTCGTCCTCGAGGCTCTCGGCGGCCGACCGCGACGCCGGCGGAGGTGGCGGGCTGGGCGCGGCGGGGCCCGGCGGGTCGTCGGACTGGACGACGAAGTCGAGCTCGCGCCCGGCCAGCCGGACGTCGACGCTGCCGGCCGCCATCTCGGTGGTGATCTCCGCGGCCGCCTGGCTGATCGCCTCCATCAGCGCGAGTCGGGCCGCCGGGTCGAGGGCCAGCGCCAGCCGCTCGGCGGCCGCCCGGGTCTCCTCGCTGCCGGTCCCGGCGGCCGCGACGAGGTCGCGGCGCAGGCTCTCGACGTACGGGGTGATGTCCATGCGCACCACGCTGACACCAAAGTGACACCACGTCAACCGTCACGGTGACATTGCTGGGATGCGTCCGGATTGCGGCGTTGAGCGTTGGGGCCGGAGGGGCAGAGCTGTCCTCTGGTGCGGAGGGGGTGTGCGCGGGCGTCAACTACTGATGCTGTCGGGCGAAGTTTCGGCCGACATGTTCAGGCTTCCCCGGTCGGCCGGGAATTCCACCACCCGGGTGAGCGCTCGCGCCGTACGCCGCGGACGGTTGAGCGCAGGCTCTCGTCGGCGGCGGCATGCAGAACGGGCCGCCCCTCCAGGAGGGACGGCCCGTTGCGTGCGGTGCGGTGGTACTCAGAGGTCGAAGAGCGAGCCCGTCTCGTGGATGTCCACGTCGGTCTTGGGCTGGTGCGCGGCGCCGTTGCTGGACGCAGCGGACTTCGGCTCCTCGGCCTGCTCGGACTCCTCGGCCTGCTCGGACTCCTCGGCGGCCGCGGGAGCGGGCTCCTCGGTGGCGGGAGCCTCCTCGGCGCTCGCCGTCTCCGCGGCGGCCTCCGTCGCGCCGGCTGCCTCGGCCTGGTCGGGCTCGGCCTGGTCGGTCTGGGCCGCGGACTCGGCCGCCTGGGTGGCGGCCTCGCTGATCGCGGCACCGTCCGGGGCCTGGGCCGGGGCGGCCTCGGCGGCCGGCTCGGGGGTCGGCTCCGGGGTCGGCTCCGGGGTCGGCTCGGGCTCGGCCTCGGCGGCCGGCTCGGGCTCGGAGGCAGGCTCCTGCTCCGGCGTCGCCGCCGGCTCGGCCACGGCCTCGGGCTGGGCCTTCGCCGCGGGGGCGGGGACCGGCTCGGGGGCGACCAGGTCGAAGAGCGAGCCGCCCTCGGGGATCTCCTGGGCCGGCGTTGAGGCCGCCGGTGCCGGCGCCGCTGCGGCCGGCTCGGGCTCGGGCTCAGCCTCGACAGGGGCCTCGACCTCCGTGGAGCTCGGGGCCGGGGCGGGCTCCGAAGCCGGGGTGGGCTCCGGGGCCGCCGCGGGCTCCGGGGCCGGGGTGGGCTCCGGAGCAGCCAGGTCGAACAGCGATCCGGTCGGGATCTCCTGCGCCGGCTGGGCAGCCGCCTGAGCGGCGGGCTTCGCCGCCGGCGCCGCCTCTGCCTCCGGCTCCGGGGCGGCCTCGGTCGCCTCGGTCGCCTCGGCCGGAGCGGGGTCGGCCTTCGTGGCGGGCGCCTCGGGCTCGGCCTTCGCCGGCTCCTCGGCGGGAGCCGCCAGGTCGAACAGCGACCCGCCGGAGCCCAGGTCGGCGGCCGGCTCCGCCTTCGCGGCCGGCTCCGCCTTCGCCTCGGGCTCCGCCTTGGTCTCGGGCTCGGCCTGGGGTGCCGGCTCGGCCTTGGGTGCGGGCTCGGCCTTCGCCTCGGGCTCCGCCGGGCCCAGGTCGAACAGGGATCCGCCGGAGGCCGGCTCCGCCTGCTCCTTCGCCGCCGGCTCCTCGGCCGCCTCGGCGGGCTTCTCCGCGACCTGCTCCTCGGGGGCGGGCGTGTCGAAGAGCGACCCGCCGGACTTCTCGACCGAGCTGACCGGCTTCTTCTCCGCGGCGTCACCGGTCGGCTCCGCCTCGGAGGCCGGGGTGTCGAACAGCGACGACCCACCGGAGGCCTTGGCGGCCGGACCGGTGTCCTCGGTGGCGGTGACGGTGTCGGCGCTCTGCGTGACGTCGCCGGACTCCGGCTCGGCCTTCGTGGCCTGGTCGTCGGCCGCCTGCTTGGCCGCCGGGGCGGCCTTCGCCGGGGCGGCCTTCGCCGTACCGGGCTTGGCACGGGTGGCGACCTCGCCCTTCACCGACGCGAGCAGCATCTGCGCGACGTCGAGGACCTCGACCTCCTCGCGGGCCTCGCCCTTGGCCTGCTGGGCGGTCAGGCCGTCGGAGAGCATCACCCGGCAGAAGGGGCAGCCGACGGCGATCTGGTCGGCGCCCGTGCCGACCGCCTCGACGGTGCGGTTCACGTTGATCCGCTCGCCGATGTTCTCCTCCATCCACATCCGGGCGCCGCCGGCGCCGCAGCAGAAGGACCGCTCGGAGTTGCGCTCCATCTCGACGTACTCGGCGCCGGGGAGCACCTGCAGCAGCTCGCGCGGCGGCGTGTAGACGCCGTTGTGCCGGCCGATGTAGCAGGGGTCGTGGTAGGTGATCGAGCGCTTGGCGGCGCCCTCGCCGGTCTTGACCGGGGTCAGCTTGCCCTCGCGCACCAGGCGGTTGAGCAGCTGGGTGTGGTGGACGACCTCGAGCTCGATGCCGAAGTCCTTGTACTCGTTCTTGAGCGTGTTGAAGCAGTGGGCGCAGGTCGAGACGACCTTCTTGACCTTGTACTCCTTGAACGTCTCCACGTTCTGCTGGGCCAGGCCCTGGAAGACGAACTCGTTGCCGGCGCGGCGCGCCGGGTCGCCGGTGCAGGTCTCGCCGTTGCCGAGCACGCCGAAGGAGACGCCGGCCATGTCGAGCAGCTCGGCCACCGCGCGGGTGGTCTTCTTCGCGCGGTCCTCGTAGGCGCCGGCGCAGCCGACCCAGAACAGCCAGTCGACCGACTCGAGGTCCTCGATGTCGTCACCGACGACCTTGACGTCGAAGGGCAGGTCCTTGGCCCAGTCCAGGCGGGCGTTGGGCGACATGTTCCACGGGTTGCCCTTGTTCTCCAGGCCCTTGAAGAGCCCGTTGAGCTCGGCCGGGAAGTTCGACTCCACCAGGATCTGGTGGCGCCGCATGTCCATGATGTGGTCGACGTGCTCGATGTCGACGGGGCACTGCTGGACGCAGGCGCCGCACGAGGTGCACGACCAGAGCACGTCGTTGTCGATGACCGCGCCGCCCTCGGGCATCCACGCCCAGCCCTCGGTCTCGCCGACCAGGGGGCGCTCGACCTCCTTGGTCAGGGTGTCGCTGCCCTCCAGCAGCGCGGCGCGCTCGCCCTCGGCGGCCTGGGAGTACGGCGCCTTGGCGTAGGCGTGGTCACGCAGCGCGGTGATCAGCAGCTTGGGCGACAGCGGCTTGTCGGTGTTCCAGGCGGGGCACTGCGACTGGCAGCGGCCGCACTCGGTGCAGGTGGCGAAGTCGAGGATGCCCTTCCAGGAGAAGTCCTCGATCCGGCCCACGCCGAGCGCGGAGTCCTCGTCGAGCTCCTCGATGTCGTCGAGGGTGACGACCTTGCCCTCGGAGGTGAGCGGCTTCATCGCGCCCAGCGCCGTACCGCCGGTGGCCTCGCGCTTGAACCAGATGTTGAAGAAGACGGTGAACCGGTGCCAGGCGACGCCCATGTTGGTGTTCAGCGAGATCGTGATCATCCAGGCGAAGGAGATGACGATCTTCAGCATCGCGACCAGGTAGACGAGGTTCTCCAGGGTGCTGGTGGACAGACCCGAGAACAGCTCGCCCAGCCAGAACGTGAAGGGGAAGTGGAACGCCGAGGCGTGCTCGGGGTGCGCGCTGTTGCTGATCATCGCGTACTCGAGGCCGCGCAGGATCACGATGCACAGGCCGACGCCGAGGATGACCGACTCGACGAAGTAGCCCCACCACATGGTCGAGCCGTAGAACCGCCCGCTCTTGCCCCGGACGCGGTCCTTGGGTCGGGTGGCGCGGTAGATGATGAAGCCGATGATCGCGAACAGCATCATCACCGAGAAGAACTCGGTGAGCCACTCGAAGAGGAAGAAGTCCCCGATCAGCGGCAGCACGAAGTGCGCGTCGAAGAGCTGTCCGAACGCCGTGAGCAGGGTGAAGAAGAGCAGGCCGAACCCGACGAAGATGAACCAGTGGGCGATGCCCACCACCTTCCACTGCAGCATCCGGGTGTGACCCAGGGTCTCCTTGACCAGGGTCACCGTGCGAGCGAGCGGGTTGTCGGTGCGACTCGTCGGCTGACCGACCTTGAGCACTCCGATGATCTCGCGGACCGCCCTCACCAGGAGGGCGATTCCCACGGCGGCGATGGCCAGCGAGACCACGATGGCGAAGATCTGCATGTGCTACGGCTCCTCGGCTGTGCGTACGCTCGCACCACCGGTGGCGCGAGCGGCCTGAGCCTATGCGTCCAGTGGCGGCACGTCAGTGCCTGAGCTGTGTGAAGCAGATCCTACCGACAGGTAACTTGTCGGCTACCGTCGCGTGACCGCTTTCACCCTGCCCGCGGACGTGAACTGGACGCGCACCTTGGCGCCGGCGGCCTTGGCGCCCGCCGAGGACCGGCGCACGCAGTAGGTGAACGTGGTGCCCAGCCGCAGGTACGGCTGCCCCACCGCGGCGATCACCCGCTCGGTCGACATCCCCTTGCGCACGGCCCGGGTGAACGCCTGCCGGGTGCGACGCAGCCCGGGGTTGCGGCAGGAGTCCGGGCGCGCGCCCTCGGCGCGCTCCCAGGTCTGCAGGTACGCCTCGGCGCCGCGGGCCATGTCCTCGGTGATCGCCGCGCCGTCCTTGCTGCCGCCGATCCGGCGCAGGTCCTCGATCCAGTCGGGGTAGAGCCCGTAGTGCGCCACGCCGTCGGTGTTGATGTCGAAGACCCGGCTGCCGGAGCGCTGCTTGTCGATGCGGGTCCCGCCCAGGCCGCGGAAGGGGTAGGTCACCGGGTTCTTCGCCGCCTTGCCGCGCGGGTCGCCCTGCGCGCCGAGGCCGTTGATGTCCGCGCCGAAGCCGAAGCCGAAGTAGAAGCGCTTGTCGGCCCAGCCGAGGTGGCGCTTCCACTTGTCGTAGAAGCCCTGCGAGTCACCGGCGTACGGCGCGACGAAGCCGCCGAGCTTGTAGATCCGCGGGTAGGCGTCCGGGGTCGACCAGGAGTGGCTCGACAGCACCCCGGGGTACTTGCGCTTCTCCAGCTGGGTGAGCAGCGCCTTGCGCGCCTTGACGCTCATGTGGTCGGGGTCGATCAGCATCCCCTTGTCGGCCATCCGGTCGATCAGGTGGCTGCCGAGGTCGGTCAGGCCGCGCTGGTTGCAGTGCGACGCCGTCCCGTAGACCGGCAGCGCCGGGAGGTTGAGCACGCCGGAGACGTCGACGATCGCGCCGAAGAGCGCGTCCTGCTGGCCCGCGCTGATGTCGGGCAGCGCCAGCTGCGGCTTGTCGGCGGTCTCCCCGTCGGCCGGCTCGCAGTGCTTCATGTTCCAGAACGTGCCGGTCTCCAGGAAGTTGGCCAGGTTCACCGCCAGCCCGGTCGCGCCGGCGTCGCCGGCCACCCCGGACAGCGCGTTGTCGAACTTGTTGACCAGCTCCATCTGCCGCACCCCCAGGCGCCACATCTCGTCGAGCTGGCGGTCGATCGCGGCCACGTTGCACTGCGGCACGTCGCCCACCACCGGGGTCGCCTTGAACGTGCAGCCGAACGGCACGCTGGTCTCGATGCCCATCACCACGGCGAGCTTGCCCTGGTTGGCCACCCGGCGCGCCTGCCGCGGGCTGGTCACGATGCGGTACCAGCCCTTGCCGGGCCCGCCGTACTGCGCGTCGACGTAGCGCTCGAGCTCGCGCATCCGCTTGGCCTGCAGGCGCACCGAGTCCATGTCGTCGCAGGAGTTCTTCTTCAGCGGGTAGATCTTGCACAGCTGGCCGTTCTCGGTCAGCAGGTTCACGAAGACCCGCAGTCCGCCGCGCCAGGAGCGCTCCAGCCACTTGTGGTAGGTGCCCTCGTGGGTCAGCGAGTCCGGCGCGGGCCAGTCCTTGAACGTCGGCCAGCCGGTGGTGTCGTGGGCCGGCTTGCCCGACAGGATCGTCTCGGTGAGGGTGCCGTAGCCGCCGGTGAGCTTGTGGTCGGGGCAGTCCACCAGCGCGTACGCCGCGCCGTAGCGGTCCCACGGCTTGCCGCAGTGCAGCTTGCCGCCGAGGAACTCGTAGGCCATGCCGTGGGTGTGGGCGTCGACGTAGCCGCGCACCTCCTGGAACGTCGAGGTGCCGGCGTGCGGCGCGCCGGTCACGTTCACCTGGGCCTCCGGGTACGCCGCGCAGCCCGAGGCCCGGGCCAGCCGGAAGGAGGTCGGCGCGCCCACCCCGAGGGTGCCGTCGGCGCGCCGGGTCAGCGCCCCGCGGTCACCGGTCAGCGTGAACGCGCCCCCGCGCTTGCGCACCGTCCACTCGCCGGCGGGCGAGGGCTTGGCGGGCAGCCGGACGCTGTCGTCGTCGCGGGCCAGGAGCCCGGTGGCGCGCGAGACGAAGTCGCGCTTCGTGCCGTAGAGCAGGTAGATGCCGAGGTCGACGGCCTGGAAGGTGAACCGCTCGGCGCGGGCCGGGCCGGAGGCGGTGGCCGCCAGCGTCTCGCCGGACCGGGCGACGTAGCGCCCGTCCGGGGCGCGCAGGGTGTAGCAGCCGCCGGCCATCGCGTAGCGGCTCTCGGGCACCGCGCGGCGCGGTGCGCGCACCGCGGCGGTGGTGAGGGTGGGCTCGGGGGTACGGCGCCCGGCGGCGACCGAGTCGGCGTTGCGCCGCGCCTGGACCGCGGAGGTCGGGTCGGCGCTCTCGCGGGTCGCCTCACCCGCGCGGGAGACGGAGTTCTTGGTCGCCGGGTCGTTGTGGTCGTGCCCGTGCCCGTCATCGAGGGAGCCCTCCTCCCCGGCCGGGTGGTCGTGGGGACGGGACTCCCGGTCCACCGCCGCGGAGGTCTCCTCGGACAGGTCCGCATCCGGGTCGAGGCTCACGGCGGCCTCGTAGCGGTCCACCAGCGAGCCGGCCCGCTCCTCCTCCTGCGGCGAGGGCAGCGTCATCGCGGTGGCGATCACCGCCACCGCCGTCACGGTCGACCAGACCAGACGCAGCCGAAGGCGGGGGCGGGGCTGGGTCATCCGGCGACCTCTTTCATCAGGGGTGTCACGGGCGCTCTGGAGACCACAACGACGCAACGGCCGATAGGCGACGCACCGATCGGTCGCTAGCGTGGTTGCGGTGAATCCGGTGACGACGTACGAGTTCTCCCAGGTCGATGTGTTCGCCCCGCGGGCGCTGAGCGGCAACCCGGTGGCGGTGGTGCACGCCGCGCTCGGGGTCAGCGACGAGCAGATGGCGGCGTTCGCGCGCTGGACCAACCTGTCCGAGACGACGTTCCTGCAGCCGCCCACCGAGCAGCGGGCCGAGGACGGCGCCGACTACCGGCTGCGGATCTTCACGCCCGGCGGCGAGCTGCCGTTCGCTGGGCACCCCACGCTGGGTAGCGCGCACGCCTGGCTGGAGCGCGGCGGCACGCCGGCGGCCACCGGTCGCGTCGTGCAGGAGTGCGGCATCGGCCTGGTCGAGCTGCGCCGCGACGGTGCGACGCTGGCCTTCGAGGCGCCCGAGCTGCTGCGCTCCGGCCCGCCGGAGCCGGCCACGCTCGCGCAGGCGGTCGCCGCCCTGGGCATCGACGCGTCCAAGGTGCGCGCCGCGAGCTGGGTCGACAACGGCCCCGGCTGGCTCGGGCTGGTGCTGGAGTCGGCCGCGGACGTGCTCGCGCTGCGCCCCGACCCGGTCGCGATGGGCGACCTGCGCCTCGGCGTCATCGGCGCGCACCCGGCCGGTGGCCCGGCCGACCACGAGGTGCGCGCGTTCGTGCCCGGCATCGGGGTCCCCGAGGACCCGGTCACCGGCTCGCTGAACGCCGGCTTCGCGGTGTGGCTGATCCGCGCCGGCATGCTGCCACCCGACTACGTCGTACGACAGGGCACGGCGCTGGGCCGCGACGGCCGGGTGCTCGTCAGCAGCGACCCCGGCGGCCGGATCTGGGTGGGGGGCGAGAGCCGCACGCTGGTCACCGGCACGCTGAGGTTGTGAGCGGCGCGGGTTGCCTGGGGGGTGTGGCGATCACGAGTTAACTCGTGAAACCCGCACTTCCCACGTGATGCAACACGTGGGAAGTGCGGGTTTCGTGTGGCCAGTACGCCGTGCGCCCCCGAGGCCTCACACCAGCGCTCGCTCCTCGCGGACCGGTACCAGGGCGATCGCGGCGAGCGGGAAGAGCGCGGACAGCGCGAACGCCGCCGGGTAGCCCCAGTGGGTGACCGCGAGCCCGGCCACCGGCGGCACGGCGGAGGCGGTCAGGTACTGCGCGGTGTTCTGCAGGCCGAGCGCGCGCCCGCTCCAGCTCGGTCCCGAGCGCTCGGCGACGGCGGTGAAGGCCAGGCCGTTGTCGGCCACGGTGAGCACGGTGGCCAGCACCATCAACGCGACCGCCACCCCCCAGCCCAGCCCGGCGCTCAGCCCGAGCAGCGCCATCGCGAGCGCCGCGGCGACCGCGACCCAGCGCAGCGGACGCAACCGGCTCGACACCATGTCGGAGAGCTGGCCCGCGGCGATCCGGCCCAGGGCACCGAGCACCTGGGTGGCGGCGACCAGCGAGCCTGCGGCGGCCGCCGACCAGCGGCGGTCCTGCACCAGCCAGACCAGGGCGAAGGTCCACACCAGGAACTGCGGAACCACGAGCAGCACCGAGACGGCGTGGATGCGCGCCAGGTAGGAGTCCTGCCGGTACGGGTTCGCGGCGGCGGCGCCCCGGTGGTCGGGGCGCGGCGGGTCGACCACCACCGCAGCCACCACGACCCCGGCCAGCACCGCGGCGGCGACGGGCACCCACAGCGCCGCGCCGACGCCGTACCGCTCGGCGAGCACCGCGATGGTGACCGCGGCGATCCCGACGCCGACGGGCTGGGCCATCTGCCGGATGCCCATCGCCAGCCCGCGCCGGTGCGGCGGGAACCAGCCCACCACCACCCGGCCGCTGGCCGACCCGGTGCTGGCGGCCGCCGCGCCGGCCAGGAGCAGGGCCGCCCCGAGCAGCCAGGTGCTCTGCACGAGGGCGGCCAGCGCGCCGGCCGCGGCCGTCGCGACCAGCCCGGCGAGCAGCACGAAGCGCTCCCCGCGCCGGTCGGTGACCAGCCCCCACAGCACCAGCGTCAGCATCACCCCGACCGTCGGTGCGGCGGCGACCACGCCGGCCTGCGCCAGGCTCATCGAGCGGGTGTCGTGCAGCACCGGGATCAGGAAGGCCGGCCCGTGGATCATCACCGCGGCGGCCGCCTGCGCCAGCGTGCTCGCCGCCAGCATCAGCCAGCGCCGCGGCCACGAGGCGGCCACCGCCGCCTGCGCGGCGCTCACTCCCGGCGCCCGGGCCCGACCGACTGTCACCCGACCAGTGAACGCGCTCGGTGCCCCTGGGCCGACCACCGTCTTACGCAGCGGGCTGTGAGGTGTGCGCCAATCGTCCCGGGCCGCTCCGGCCCGCCTGGGCCGACCGCTGCGACGCGAGCTCAGCTCTCGGGTCGGGTGACCGCGATCTTGCGCTGCTTCGACTGAGGCTCGGCGACCGGGATCCGGACCTGGAGCACCCCGTCGGTGTACGTCGCGGTGATCGCGTCCGCGTCGGTACCCGGAGGCATCGTGACGCTGCGGGAGAACGAGCCGTAGTGGAACTCGCTGTGCCCCTTGTCCCGCTTCTCCTCGCGCCGTTCGCCGCGGATGCTCAGCACGTCGCCCTCGATGCTGATGTCGATGTCCTTGTCGGGGTCGACGCCCGGCAGCTCCGCGCGCACCACGTAGGTGTCGTCCTCGCGGTAGCTCTCGACCCGCACGAACCGGTCGTCCTTCGTGGAGAACGGCGTGGCCAGGCTGCTGCCACTCTCCAGCCAGTCGAACATGTCGGCCAGTCGGCTGCTGGGGCGGCTGCTCACGATGCTCATGGCGGTGCTCCTTCGGTTGGACCGGTGAGCCCCGAGCGGGCCCCTCCCATCTCTCAGGGTGCGCCCGTTCCGCGCCGAGCACCAGAGGTGACGACCGGGCGCGGGGCTGGCGGGACGGGGGTACGCGGAGTTGGATGACCGGATGACCTCACCACCCTCCGCCCCCGGCCCGGCCGACGCTCCGGCACCGGTCCACGCTCCGGCACCGGTGCAGGTCGGGGTGGGCCCGATCCGGGCCGAGGACGTCGTCGCGGTCGCTCGCCACGGCGCGCCGGTGGTGCTCACCGACGCGGCGCTCACGGCGATCCGGGACGCCCGGGAGGTGGTGGACCGGCTGGCCGCCGCCCCGACTCCGGCGTACGGCGTGTCCACCGGGTTCGGGGCACTGGCGACACGCCACGTCCCGGCCGAGAGCCGCGCGCGCGTGCAGCGCTCCCTGGTCCGCTCGCACGCCGCGGGCACCGGCCCCGAGGTCGAGCGCGAGGTGGTGCGGGCGATGATGCTGCTGCGGCTCTCCACCCTGGCCACCGGCCGCACCGGCGTCCGGGTCGAGACCGCGCAACTGCTGGCCGCCCTGCTGCGCGAGGGCATCACGCCGGTGGTGCGTGAGCACGGTTCACTGGGCTGCTCCGGCGACCTGGCGCCGCTCGCGCACTGCGCGCTGGCGCTGATCGGCGAGGGAGAGGTGCGCGCGGGCGACGGCACGCCGAGGCCGGCCGGGCAGGCCCTGGCCGGGGCGGGGCTGACCCCGGTCGAGCTTGCCGCCAAGGAGGGGCTGGCGCTGATCAACGGCACCGACGGGATGCTGGGGATGCTGGTGCTCGCCGTGGAGGACCTGACGGGCCTGCTGCGCACCGCCGACGTCGCCGCGGCCATGTCGGTGGAGGCCCAGCTCGGCACCGACCGGGTCTTCGCCGCCGAGCTCCAGGCGCTGCGGCCCCACCCCGGGCAGGCGGTCTCGGCTGCCAACCTGACCCGGCTGCTGCACGGCTCGGGCATCCTCGCCTCGCACCAGGGCCCGGACTGTCACCGGGTGCAGGACGCCTACTCGCTGCGCTGCTCGCCGCAGGTGCACGGCGCCGCCCGCGACGCAGTGGCGTACGCCGCGACGGTGGCCGAGCGCGAGCTGGCCAGCGCGATCGACAACCCCGTGGTCCTCGACGGGCGGGTCGAGTCCAACGGCAACTTCCACGGGGCGCCGCTGGCCCATGCCCTGGACTTCCTCGCGATCGTCGCCGCGGACGTCGCCTCGATCAGCGAGCGGCGTACCGACCGCTTCCTGGACCGGGCGCGCAACCACGGGCTGGCGCCGTTCCTGGCCGACGACCCCGGGGTGGACAGCGGGCTGATGATCGCGCAGTACACGCAGGCGGCGATCGTCTCGGAGCTCAAGCGGCTGGCGGTGCCCGCCTCGGTGGACTCGATCCCGTCCAGCGCGATGCAGGAGGACCACGTCTCGATGGGCTGGTCGGCGGCGCGCAAGCTGCGCCGGGCCGTGGACGGACTGACCCGGGTGGTGGCGCTCGAGGTGATGACCGCGGCGCGCGCCCTCGACCTGCGCCGGCCGCTGGAGCCGGCGGCGGGCACCGCCGCGGTGGTGGACCTGCTGCGCGGGGCGGGTGTGGCCGGCCCCGGGCCCGACCGGTGGCTCTCGCCCGAGATCGAGGCGAGTGTCGGCCTGGTCGGATCCGGGGCCGTGCTCGCTGCCGCGCGCGTGGCGGTGGGCCGCCTCGACTGAGCCGGGCGACCCGAAGAGACGACAACGGCGGCCCGGCTGCGTGAGCCGGGCCGCCGTCGACGGTGTTGCTGGTGATGCGGTGTTGCTGGTCGTGCTGGGCCAGGTCGCCGCCCCTGATGCGGCTCGGCGCCTGGCCAGATCAGAAGACCCGGCGACGGGTGCCACCCAGGGGCACGAAGTTCAGGATGAGCCCGACCACGATCAGGATGAGTCCGATCGTCGTCAGGACCGAGATGCTGGCGACGAGGCCGATGATGAGCAGAATCAGGCCGAGTGCGACCACAGTGTCACGTTCCTTTCGTGCAGAGCGCTCCAGTCCCCGCCGGGTGGCAGGGCCCGCGGGGAGCGCCCTTGGGAGCAAGACCTGTGCCCCGGTCCGGACGGGGGCAAACCCTCCCAATTCCGACTAATTTCGAAGTCGGCCCGAATCGACCCGGATACCGGACGTCGTGGTCCTGTTCGCGGCTCAGCCCTGATCTGCCTCCAGCGCGGTGATCGCCTCGTGGATCGAGAGCGTGCGCTGGGCGGACTCGACGTGCAGGTTCTCCACCATCCGGCCGTTGTAGGTGACCACGCCGGACCCCTTGCCGTCCTCCCACGCCTGCAGGATGCCGCGGGCGTCCTCGACCGCCTTCGCCGACGGCGCGAAGGCCTCGTTGGCGCCGGCGACCTGGCCGGGGTGGATCAGCGTCTTGCCGTCGAAGCCCATCTCGCGGCCCTGCTGGCACTCGGCGAGGAAGCCCTCGGCGTCCTTCACGTCGTTGTAGACGCCGTCGACGATCGCCTTGCCGGTGGCGCGCGCGGCGAGCAGCGCCAGACCGAGCCCGGTGAGCAGCGGCTGGCGGCCGGGGACGTGCTCGGCGTACAGCTCCTTGGCGAGGTCGTTGGTGCCCATCACCAGCACCGTCAGGCGCTCGGAGGCGCCGGCGATCTCCTCGGCGTGCAGCATCGCCACCGGGGTCTCGACCATCGCCCACAGCTTGGTGTGCGCGGGGGCGCCGGCCTGCTCCATCGCGGCGACCAGGGTGCGGACCTCGTCGGCGGAGTTGACCTTGGGGACCACGATCGCGTCGGGCCCGGCCGCGCACGCGGCAGCGAGGTCGTCGGCGTGCCACTCGGTGTCCATGCCGTTGACCCGGATGGTGAGCTCGCGCCGCCCGTACTCACCGGAGCGCACCGCGGCGCAGGCGGCCTCGCGGGCGGCCGGCTTGGCGTCGGGGGCGACGGCGTCCTCGAGGTCGAGGATCAGCGCGTCGACCGGCAGCGTCTTGGCCTTCTCCAGCGCGCGCTCGTTGGACGAGGGCATGTAGAGCACGGAGCGGCGGGGGCGGAAGGTCGCGTCGGTCATGGCTCAGGCCTCCTGCTTCTCGGCGGGGATCGCGTCGTACTGCTTCTTCAGCTCGGGGTCGATCGCGGCCAGCTCCTCGGCGAGGCGGACCATCACCAGGCACTGCTTGAGGGAGGCGTCGTCCTCCATCTTCCCGTCGATCATCACCGCGCCGGTGCCGTCGCCCATGGCCGCGACCACCCGGCGGGCGTGCTGGATGTCCTCCACGCTGGGGCTGAACACGCGGTTGGCGATCGCGATCTGCTTGGGGTGCAGCGACCAGGTGCCGACGCAGCCGAGCAGGAACGCGTTGCGGAACTGGTCCTCGCAGGCGACCACGTCGGCGATGTCGCCGAACGGGCCGTAGTAGGGGTAGATGCCGTGCATCGCGCAGGCGTCGACCATCCGCGCGATCGTGTAGTGCCACAGGTCCTGCTGGTACGTCGTGCGCTCGGCCTGGATCTGGGCGGTGCCGTCGGCGTCGCGCGGGGGGTCCTGGCGGACCAGGTAGCCGGGGTGGCCGCCGCCGACGCGGGTGGTCTTCATCCGCCGGTCCGCGGCCAGGTCGGCCGGGCCGAGGGAGAGACCCTGCATCCGCGGGGAGGCGCCACAGATCTCCTCGATGTTGGCCACGCCGCGCGCCGTCTCGAGGATCGCGTGGACCAGGATCGGCCGGGTCAGGCCGGCCTTGGCCTCGAGCTGGGCGAGGATCCGGTCGATGTAGTGGATGTCCTCGGCGCCCTGCACCTTCGGGACCATGATCACGTCGAGCTTATCGCCGATGGCGGGCACGAGCGTGGTCAGGTCATCGAGGACCCAGGGGGAGTCCAGGGCGTTGATCCGGGTCCACAGCTGGGTGGGGCCGAAGTCGGTGTCCTGGGCGATCTTCACCAGCCCTTCGCGGGCGGCGACCTTGTTGTCGGCCTTGACGGCGTCCTCGAGGTTGCCCAGCAGCACGTCGACGGTGCCGACCATGGCCGGGATCTTGGCCGCCATCTTGGCGTTGCTGGGGTCGAAGAAGTGGATCGCCCGGGACGGGCGGGCGGGAATCTCGCGGACCGGGGCCGGGGCTCCGACGGCGAGGGGGGCGAAGAAGTCCTTGGCGCTACGCATGGGTCCGGACGCTAGCAGCGCGCGGTTACCGGCGGGTATGACGCACGTCTCGGGTGGACAGGCTTGTGGCGTTGCCGCGTCTGCCGCCCTGCCGGATTGTGTGCCTGAGGACGCGGTGGGGCGCGTGCTCGGGCACACGACCCTGGGAGAGGCGGGGGCAGGGATGGCGGTCAGGGGGAGCGACGGCGCCAGCGGGGACGGCGGCGCCGGGCGGCGCGCTCGTCGCGGCGTTCCTGCTCGGCGCGGGCCAGCGCCTCGTGCTGCGCCGTACGTCGGGTCTCGCGGCGCGCGGCCCAGGCGTCGACCTCGGCTGCCACCTCGCGCTCCTTGGTGATCATCGGCGGCCCACCCAGCGGCTGGATGCGCGCCGAGCGGACCCGGGCGTTGAAGTCCTCGACCTCGCGGCGTACCTCTGCGGCGGTGGTGATCCGGTCCAACCGGGCCTCGAGCTCGGCGTCGTCCTTGCGGATCTGCAGGGCCGGCGGGAGCACGCTGATCTGCTCGCGCTCCACGAGCTTCTTGAGCCACCAGTCCGGGTCGTGCGGGCCCTCGAGGCCCTGGATCGGCTTGCCGTAGCCGGGAAGGTCGTCGAACTCGCCGCGCTCCATCGCCTGCTGGATCTGCAGCTCGACCCACCGCGACTGGTGCTGGACCCGAGCCGCCGCCGCGTCCCCGCCGGTGCGCTCGTCGCGGGCACGCTCGCGGGGGCCGGCCAGGTCCTCGGGCCGGTCATCGCGCTCGTCAGGCTGCCGCTCCATCAGGGCGTCCACGCTACCCACCCACCCCACCCCGTCCCACCCCTCCGCCCGCCCCCGCCGGCTTGTAACGCGGGGTTATGTCCACTGCCACAGCGAAATATCGCTGAGTTGGTGCGCATAACCCCGCGTTACAAGCGGCTGTGGGGGCGCGCGGGCGCGCGGGCGCGCGGCGCGCGGCGCGCGGCGGCGGGCGGGGGTTACGGGGCGAGCGGCGGGGCCACCGGGAGCTCGGCGGGGTCGGAGAACGCCCGCCGGGGGACCAGCAGCAGCGCGAGGGCGGCGAGGAGCGCGGCGCCGGCGCACACCGACCAGACGGTGAGGTAGCCGCTCAGCGGGGCGTGGCCGGCCTCGGGGCCCTCCAGCGAGCCAGTGGCGGCCAGCGCGATCGCGAAGATCGACGAGGCGATCGCGCCGCCGACGGTCTTGGTCGCGTTGGTCATCCCGGTCACGAAGCCGGTCCGGTCGGCCGGGGCGGCAGCGGCGGCGGCGGCCGGCAGGGCGGCGACGAGGGCGCCGGAGCCGAAGCCGGCCACGCCCATGTTGAGCAGGGCCTGCGCGGTGGTGTCGTGGAACGGCAGCCACAGCGCGTAGCCCGCCGCCACCATCAGCGAGGCGGCGACCAGCGCGTTGCGGGCCCCGCACAGCCGGGTGGTCAGCGGCAGGGACAGCGCGCCGAGGGCCATCGACAGGACGTAGACCCCGATCAGCGTGGAGACGAACCCCGCGTCCGCGCCGAGCCCGTAGCCGACCTCCGCGGGATCGGTGCGGGCGAACGTCGAGAGCGGGATCTGGGCGCCGAGCACCGACATGCCGAACAGGAACGCCGTCAGCTGCACCGGCCACTGCCCGGGGGCCGCGAAGACCCGGATGTCCACCAGCGGCTCGGGGACCGCCAGCGAGTAGCGCACGAACGGCACCATCGTGGCCAGGCCGAGCGCGATCAGCAGCCAGGGGAGCACGCTGCCCACGCCTTCGAGGCGCACCAGCACCAGCCCGCCCATCACCAGGGCGAGCACCAGCGTGATCAGCGCGAGCCCCGGCACGTCGATCCCGCCGGTCGCGGTGCCGGGGGCGTCCTCGATGCCGAACCAGATCATCACCAGGCACAGCGTGACCACGACCGCGGGCAGCGCCAGCAGCACGGTCATCGACGTCGCCTCGACCAGCGCCCCGCTGGTCAGCGCGGCGGCGATCACCGCGGCCTCGAGCGCGAAGACCAGGATCGCCGCGGAGCGCCGGGTCAGCCGCGCCTGGTGCCCGCTGCCGGCGGTACGGCGATAGATGATCGCCACCTCCAGCGGCAGCCACACGACGTACGCGCCCTGCAGCGCCCAGCCGATCAGGAACGTCGTGAACGACGGCGCGAACGCGGTCATCCACGAGCCGAGCGCGGTGACCGCGGTGGAGAGCAGCAGCACCTTCTTGTGCCCGACCAGGTCGCCCATCCGCGACAGCAGCGGCACGACCAGCGCCGAGACCATCAGCTGCGCGGCCTCGAACCAGTTGACGTCGGCGTCGGTGATGGACAGGTGGTCGGCGATGTCGGAGAAGATCGGCGTGTAGTAGCCCTGCAGCACCCCGCTGGCGATCTCCACGCAGACCAGCAGCCCGACGATCGCGGCGAGGCCGGGCACGACGGTGCCTCCAGCTCGGGGGGTGCCCTTGCCCAGGGGGACCGGGTCGACGCCGCTCATGCCGGGAGCCTCTCGATCAGTCGCTGGTACCAGCGCACGCCCTCGACGAACGCGTCGACACCGACGTGCTCGTCGTAGGAGTGGATGGACTCGCGCTGCGCCTTCGACATCCGCAACGGCGCGTAGCGGTAGACCCGCTCGCTGATCCGGGCGAAGTGGCGCGAGTCGGTGGCGGCCATCATCACGTACGGCGTGGGCACCGCGTCGGGGAAGACCTCGGCGACCGTCGACTCCAGCAGCGCGAACGCCTCGTCGTGGTACGGCGAGAGCGGGCTGGGCTCGCCGGACTCCAGGACGTCGATGGCGACCTTGTCGTCGCCGATCGCGCGGCGGACGTGCTCGACCGCGGAGGCGACGGACTCGCCGACCATGATCCGCAGGTTGACGCCGGCCTTGGCGGTGGCGGCGATGACGTTGATCGCCGGCGAACCCGACAGCGTGGTGACCGCCATCGTGGTGCGCGTCATCGCGGCCGACTCCGGCCCGGCCGCGATCAGGGCTCGGGTCAGCGCGGGACGCAGCCGCTCGGCGTTGGCCAGCAGCGGGCGCAGCGGCAGCGGCGCGTGCGGGGCCAGCCGGCGCAACAGCTCCAGCGTCGGGGCGGGCAGGGACGAGGCGAACGGCGCCTTCTCCAGGCGGAGGATCGCCCGGGCCAGCCGCGCGGTCGGCCCCATCCGGGCCGGGGTGGAGGCGTGCCCGCCGCGGCCCTCGACGCGCAGCTCCAGCGAGGTGGTGCCCTTCTCGGTCACCCCGATCACCGCCAGCGGCGCCGTGATCCCCGGGAACGCCCCGGCGGCCACCGCGCCGCCCTCGTCGAGCACGAACCACGGCCGCACCCCGCGGCGCGCCAGCTCGTCGACGGCCATCGGCGCGGCCACCCCGAACACCTCCTCGTCGCAGCCGAAGGAGAGCCACACGTCCTGGGCGGGGGTGAAGCCGCGCGCCAGCAGTCGCTCGACGGCCTCGCAGATCGCGACCAGGCTGCCCTTGTCGTCGAGGGTGCCGCGGCCCCACAGGATCCCGTCCTCGAGCACGCCGGCGAACGGGGGATGGGTCCACGGGTCGCTCTCCACGACCGGCACCACGTCCAGGTGGGCCATCAGCACCACCGGCCGCTCCGCGCCGGCGCCGGGCCAGCGGAACAGCAGCGCGTGGGTGTGGATCCGGGTCAGCTCGAGCCGCTGGTGCAGCAGCGGGAACTGCCGGGCCAGCTCTTCGAGGAACGCGTCGAAGGCGGCCGTGTCCACCTGCGCGGGATCGCTGTGCGAGACCGTCGGGATCCGCACCAGTGCCTGGAGCTTGGCGATCGCTGGGGCCGGCTCGGGCACGGGCGCCTCCTGGTGGGCTGGGCTGGGTCAGGCAGGACGGTACGGCGTGCGGGGCGCTCCCGTCTCGCCCGATCAGCGGGCGGTCGCCGCGGGTCGGTGCGCGGTCAGCGGGCGCCCCAGTGGCCGCGGTGCACGACGTCCTGCACCGGCCGGCGGGCGCGGCGCGCGGCCGAGCCGGGCGCGCCGGTGTCGGGCAGCCGGTGCCCGACCGTGATCGCGCCGACCGGGTGGTGGTCCGCGGGCACCCCGAACTCGGCGCGGAAGGCGTCGACGCGCTCGGGGGGCACCCCGAAGAAGCACGCGCCGAGCCCCTCGTCGACCGCGGTGAGCAGGATCAGCAGCGAGGCCATCCCGGTGTCGACGTCCCAGTAGGGCACCGGCCAGCGCTCCTGCACGGCGTCGCTATCAGGGTCGGTGCCGGTGCCGGGGGTCCAGCCCTTGTCCGGCTCGGCGTAGCGGCGCAGGTAGGCCTCGCGGTGGGCCAGCGCCACGATCACCACCGGCGCGGTCCGCATCCCGTCCAGCCAGGGGTTGCTCGCCGCCGGGTCCGGGCTGGTGGCGCGCCAGAAGCGGGCGACGTCCTCGGCGGTGTCCAGGCGCAGGAACGCCCAGCCCTGGCTGAACCCCGCGCTGGGGGCGCGTCGGGCATGATCGAGCATCCGGTCCACGATCCGCGGGTCGACCGCACGGCTCGCGTCGTAGCGTCGCACCATCCGACGCCGGCGCACCACGTCACTGAACTCCATGGAGGCGATCTTGACGTTCGAGCAGATGTGGCGCGAGGTCGCCCCCGTGGGGCGGGGACCCGGCGGGGGCTACGTCCGCGAGTCGTTCCTCCCCGCCGAACGCGAGCTGCACGCCTGGTTCGTCGCGCAGGCGACCGCGCGCGGGCTGGAGGTGGAGACCGACCGGTGGGGCAACACGGTCGCCTGGTGGCGCCCGGCCGGCGACCCGGCGCAGCGGCGCGGCGTGCTGACCGGATCGCACCTGGACTCGGTGCCCGACGGCGGCGGCTACGACGGGGCGCTGGGGGTGGTCTCCGGGCTGGCCGCGATCGACCTGCTGCGCGAGCGCGGCGTCGCGGCGTCGCGCCCGATCGGGGTCGCGGTGTTCGTGGAGGAGGAGGGCTCGCGCTTCGGCGTGCCGTGCCTGGGGTCGCGGCTGGCCACCGGGGCGCTGGCCTGGAGCGAGGCCCGTGAGCTGAGCGACCGCGACGGGGTCGCACTGGCCGAGGTGCTCGCCGGCGCCGGGCTGGAGCCGGAGACCGGTTCATCGTGGCTCGGCGGCGTCGACTGCTTCGTCGAGCTGCACCTCGAGCAGGGCCGGGCGCTGGTCGACCTGGGCGCGCCGGTGGGCCTGGCCGAGGGGATCTGGCCGCACGGGCGGTGGCGCTTCGAGTTCACCGGCACCGGCGACCACGCCGGCACGACCCGGATGGCGGACCGCCACGACCCGATGCTGACCTACGCGATGACCGTGCTGGCCGCCAACAAGCAGGCCCGCCTCGGCGGGCACCGCGCCACCTTCGGCCGGGTCGAGGTCGAGCCCGGCGCCACCAACGCCATCGCCTCGCGGGTCACCGCCTGGCTCGACGCCCGCTGCCCCGACGAGGCGGCCCTGGCCGAGCTCGTCGCGGCGATCTCCCGGCAGGCCGGCGACCGGGCCGGCCGCGACGGCACCGCGGTCACCGTCACCGCCGAGTCGCGCTCCCCGACGGTCACCTTCGACCCCGGCCTCGCCGCCCGGATCGGCGCCGGGCACGAGCCGAGGCTGCCGGTGCTCGCCACCGCCGCCGGCCACGACGCCGGCGTGCTGTCGGCCGCCGGGATCCCGACCGCGATGCTGTTCGTGCGCAACCCCACCGGCGTCTCGCACGCCCCGGCCGAGCACGCGAGCGCCGCCGACTGCCTGGCCGGCGTCTCGGTGCTGGCCGACGCGCTGGAACGGCTCGCCCGGTGAGCGGCGCCGGGGCGGGCGACGCGGCGTACCTGCTGGAGCGCGGCTGGGTGGACGGCGAGATGCGCACGGAGGTGCTGGTCGAGATCGCCGCGGGCCGGTTCACCCGGGTGCTGCCCCAGGCGCCGCCGGGCACCGCCACCGGCACGGGCGCACCGCCGGTCCGGCTGCCCGGCCTGACGCTGCCGGGGCTGGCCGATGCCCACTCCCACGCCTTCCACCGGGCGCTGCGCGGGCGCGCCGAGACACCCGGCGCCGGGCCGGGGCGCGGGTCGTTCTGGACCTGGCGCACCCAGATGTACGACGCGGCGCGGCGCCTCGACCCCGACACCTGCTTCGCGCTCGCCCGGGCGACGTACCGGGAGATGGTGGCCGCCGGGATCACCGCGGTGGGCGAGTTCCACTACCTGCACCACCAGCGCGACGGCACGCCGTACGACGAGCCGAACGTGATGGGGCTGGCCCTGCTGGAGGCGGCCCGCGAGGCCGGGCTGCGGATCGCGCTGCTCGACACCTGCTACCTCGCCGCCGGGTTCGACCGGCCCGTCGAAGGCGTCCAGCTGCGCTTCAGCGACGGCGACGCCGCGGCCTGGGCGCAGCGGGTGGCCGACCTCCCGCGGGGCGCCGATCACGTCGTGGGCGCCGCGATCCACTCGGTGCGCGCCGTCGCGCGCCCCCAGCTCGCCGAGGTGGCCGCGGCGGCCGGGGACGCTCCGCTGCACGTCCACCTCTCCGAGCAGCCCGACGAGAACGACGCCTGCCTGGCGGCGCACGCGATGACCCCGACCGCGCTGCTCGCCGAGACCGGCGTGCTCGGGCCGGGCACCACCGCCGTCCACGCCACCCACCTCAGCGACGCCGACGTGCGGCTGCTCGGCGAGAGCGGCACCGTGGTCTGTGCCTGCCCGACCACCGAGCGCGACCTGGGCGACGGCCTCGGCCCGGCGCGGCGACTGCACGAGGCCGGCAGCGCGCTGAGCCTGGGCTCCGACAGCCACGCGGTGATCGACCTGTTCGAGGAGATGCGCGCGCTGGAGCTGCACGAGCGGCTCGCCTCGGGTGCGCGGGGCCACTTCCTGGCCGAGGAGCTGCTCTCGTTCGCCACCACGCGCGGCCACCTCGCGCTGGGCTTCCCCGACGCCGGGCGGATCGCGGTGGGGGGCGCGCGCCGACCTGGTCACCCTCGACGCGGCCTCGCCGCGCACCGCGGGGGCCGGGCGTGACGCGCAGACCGTCGTCTTCGCCGCCGGCGCCGCCGACGTGCGCCAGGTCCTCGCCGACGGGCGGGTGGTCTTCGCCGCCGGCGACGAGACCGAGATCGGCCGCGAGCTCGCGGCCGCGGTCGCCGCGGTGTGGGCGTGAGGAGGCCCCGGTGACGGCGACGGTTCTGACCGGCATCCGCGAGCTGGTCACCAACGACGTCGAGCGCGAGGGGCTGCTGGGGATCCTCCAGGACGCGGCGCTGGTCGTCGAGGGCGGCCGGGTGGTGTGGCTCGGGCCGACCGGGCGGGCGCCCGCCGCCGACGAGGCCTACGACGCCGGCGGACGCGCGGTGCTGCCCGGCTTCGTGGACAGCCACAGCCACCTGGTCTTCGCCGGCGACCGGGCGCCGGAGTTCGCGGCCCGGATGGCCGGTGAGCCGTACCGCGCCGGCGGGATCCGCGACACCGTCGCCGCTACCCGGGCGGCCAGCGACGAGCAGCTCGGCGCGCACACGGCACGGCTGGTCCACGAGATGCGCCGCCAGGGGACCACGACGTTCGAGACCAAGAGCGGCTACGGGCTGAGCGTGCGCGACGAGGCGCGCAGCCTCGCGGTGGCGCGCCAGTTCACCGAGGAGACCACGTTCCTGGGCGCCCACGTGGTCCCCGAGGGCAGCGACCCGGCGGCCTACGTCGAGCTGGTGACCGGGCCGATGCTCGCGGCGTGCGCGCCGTACGCCCGCTGGATCGACGTCTTCTGCGAAGAGGGCGCCTTCGACGCCGACCAGGCCCGCACGGTGCTGCGCGCGGGGGAGGCCGCCGGGCTGCGCGGGCGGCTGCACGCCAACCAGCTCGGCCACGGCCCCGGCGTGCGGCTGGCCGCGGAGCTGGGGCTGACCGCGGTGGACCACTGCACGTTCCTCGACGACGCCGACGTCGACGCGCTGCGCGGGGCCGGCACGGTCGCGACGCTGCTGCCCGGTGCGGAGTTCTCCACCCGCCAGCCGTGGCCGGACGCCCGCCGGCTCCTCGACGCCGGCGTCCGCGTCGCGCTGGCCAGCGACTGCAACCCGGGCTCGTCGTACACGACGTCGATGCCGTTCTGCATCGCCCTGGCGGTGCGGGAGATGGGGATGACGTGCGCGGAGGCGGTGCACGCCGCCACCGCCGGCGGCGCCGCGGCGCTCGGGCGCGACGACGTGGGGGCGCTGCGGGTCGGGTCGCCGGCCGACCTGGTGCTGCTCGACGCGCCCAGCCACGTCCACCTCGCCTACCGGCCCGGGGTACCGCTGGTGGTCGGGGTGTGGAGCCGGGGGCGCCCGGAGGTGGTCAGGCCCTGAGGTGATGGGGCCCTGAGGTGGTCGGGCCCCGAGGCGGGGGCCTCTGAGGTAGCGCGGCGGCACCCGGGGCGCTCCGGCTAGGGCACTCGTCCGATGTGGGCGACTACCTCAGCGCGGGACTGTCTTCTCACGCCCCGAGGACGCGGGGCCGGAAGCAGGGAGAAGCAGATGTTCAACGGATCCGACCTCTTCATCAACGCCGAGATCGACTACCGCACCGAGCGGATCAGCGAGACCTGGAAGCCGGTGCGCCGTCGCCGCCGCGCGGGACGTGACCCGCAGCTGGACAGCAGGCGGGGCCGCCGCGCGGCGGGCCGCGACCACGACACCATCGGCTGACCGGGCGGTGTCGGTCGCCGACCGTCCAGCCCGGCGGGCCGCGGGTGCGCTCGTCGCGACCCGCGCTCAGCGGAAACCCGGAAGCGCGTACCCACCCGCGCACGACATCATGGACCCCGTGGCGATGCGGAGCTCGAAGCTGGTGGGACGAGATGCCGAGCTGGAGCTGTTGAGCTCCACGCTCGGCATCCGTGCGTCCGCGCAGGGCACCGCGCAGAGCACCGCGCAGGCGGTGCTGCTGGGAGGGGACGCCGGAGTCGGCAAGACCCGGCTGCTGACCGAGCTGCGCGACCGCGCCGTGACGCAGGGCTGGCAGGTCGTCGCCGGTCACTGCCTGGACTTCGCGGACTCCGCAGTGGCCTACCTGCCGTTCTCGGAGATCCTCGGCCGGCTGCACCGCGAGATCCCGGGCGTCGTCGAGCGCGTCGTCGCCGAGCACCCGACGCTGGCTCGGCTGCAGCCCGGCCGGCGGATGCTGAGCGGCTCCGACGGCGAGGACGGGGCGCTGCTCGAGCGCGGCGCGCTCTTCCCCGCGGTGCACGCCCTGCTGGAGGAGACCGCGCTGCAGGCGCCGCTGCTGCTGGTCGTCGAGGACACCCACTGGGCCGACCGGTCCACCCGCGACCTGCTGAGCTTCCTGCTCGCCCGCGGGGTCGGGCGCCCCGCCGGCCCGGTGGCCCTGGTCGCGTCGTACCGCTCCGACGACCTGCACCGGCGCCACCCTTTGCGCCGCCAGGTGGCCGAGTGGTCGCGGACCGCGGGAGTCGAGCGGATCCAGCTCGAGGCGCTGGCCGCGCCCGACGTACGGCTGCTGGTCCACGAGCTGCACCCCGACCCGATCCGCGAGGCCGACGTGGCCGACATCGTGACCCGCTCGGAGGGCAACGCCTTCTTCGTCGAGGAGCTCGTCGGCGCCACCTGGGCCAGCGGCGGCGGTGGACTGCCCGAGGACCTCGTCGACGTGCTGCTGGTGCGCCTGGACCGGCTCGAGGACGGGGCGCGCACGGTGGTCCGCACCGCCTCGGTCGCCGGTCGCCGGGTCTCCCACCAGCTGCTCGCGGCGGCGTCCGGGCTGGCTCCGGGGCCGCTGGAGGAGGCGCTGCGCGCGGGCGTGGAGACCAACGTGCTGGTACCGGTCTCCGGCGACGCCTACGCCTTCCGGCACGCGCTGTTGGGCGAGGCGGTCTACGACGACCTGCTGCCCGGGGAACGGGTGCGCCTGCACGCCGCGTACGCCGCCGCGCTGGGCGAGCAGCGGGCCGCGGGCAGCGCCGCCGAGCTCGCCCGGCATGCCCGCCTGGGCCAGGACCTGCGCACCGCGCTGACCGCGAGCATCCGCGCCGGCGAGGAGGCGATGAGTGTCGGCGGACCCGAGGAGGCCGCCCAGCACTTCGAGCAGGCACTGGTCCTGCTGACCGACCCCGGCGCCGGGGACGCCGGCGAGCGCGACGTCGCCGGGCTGGTGCGGCTGACCTCGGACGCGCTGATGGCCGCCGGCCACGTGGCGCGGGCGGTGAACGTGATCCGCGAGCAGCTGGACCGGCTGCCGCCCGACGCGCCGCCGGCACCACGCGCGGAGATGCTCGCCGCGCTGTCGGTGTGCCTGCTGATGCTCGACGGGGAGGAGGACCCGCTGGCGGTCTCGCGTGAGGCAGTGGGGTTGATCAGCGACGTGGCGGACAAGCCGCGGGCCCGGGTGCTGGCCAGCCACGCCCGGATCCTGGACGCGTGCGGGCACGGGGAGGAGGCCCGGCAGGTCGCCCTGGAGACGCTCGCGATGACCGAGCGGCTAGGGATGCCGCGGCTCGCCTCCGAGGTGCGCACCACGCTGATCGGCATCGACAAGGACGGCCCCGTCGACCAGGTCCGCGAGGGGGTGGAGGAGGTCATCGGCCGGGCCCACGCCGCCGGCGCGGTCAACGCGGAGCTGCGCGCGCTGTACCTGCTCGGGCGGCTCTACCAGGACCGCGGCGAGTTCGACGAGGCGCGACTGGCGTTCCAGCGGGCCGCCGAGCGGGGGGCGGCGGCGGGCATCCCGTGGGCGCCGTACGCGTTCGAGGCCCGCTTCATGCACGGCTCGGTGCTGCGCGCGGCCGGGCGGTGGGACGAGGTCCTCGCGCTCACCGGTGTCGCCGACCAGGCCCCGCCGCCGCTGTACGAGGCGATGCTCTCCACGATGCGGGCCACCGTGCTCGCGGCCCGTGGCGACATGACGGCCCTCGAGCTGGCCCGGGTGGCGCGCCCCTTCTGGGCGGTTGAGGGGCTGGTCGCCGTCACCGGGGGCAGCGCCGAGCTGGAGATGCACGAGCAGCGTGGCGACCACGTGGCCGCGGTGGGCGTCTACGACGAGGTGTGCGCGGCGATCGCGCCGCTGTGGGGACAGAGCTTCCAGGCGCGCCTGCGGCTGTCCGCGACCACGTTGGCGGCGCTCTCGTCGGCGGCGGTGAGGCTGAGCGCCGCGCAGCGCAAGGTCCAGGCCGCCGACGCGGCCCGGCTGCTCGAGGACGGGCGCCGGGTCTTCGCCTACCAGCGCGAGTCCGGCATCGTGTTCGGACCCGAGACCTGGGCCTGGCACGCCCGGCTCAACGCGGAGGCGCTGCGCTGGCGCTGGCGGGCGCAGGTCGACCCGCCCGACGCGGCGGAGGTGCTGGCGAGCTGGCGCGAGACCGAGCGGCACTTCGCCGAGTACGGCGACGTCCTCGAGCTCGCCAAGGTGCGCGCCCGGCTGGCCGAGATCCTGCGCGCCACCGGCGACGCCGCCACCGCTCGGGAGGCGGCGGACCTGGCCCGCGAGGCGGCCCAGGCGCTGGGCGCGCGGCCGCTGCTCGACGAGCTCGTCGCCAGCGGATCCACCCCCCGGCCCGCGGAGGCGGGCCCGGGGCACGAGCAGGGCACCGAGCCGCTGACCACCCGCGAGCGTGAGGTCCTCGCGCTGGTCGCGGAGGGCCGGACGAACGGCGAGATCGGCAAGCAGCTGTTCATCAGCACCAAGACCGTCTCGGTGCACGTCTCCCACATCCTGGCCAAGCTCGGCGCGTCGGGTCGCACCGAGGCGGCGGCGATCACGCGTCGTACGGGGCTGCTGGCGTAGCCGGCGTCCGCCGCGTGGCCACCGCGTCGTGCGCGCCGGTTGGCGGGCGCCGGCGTACGCGCTCGTTCGGCCGCGTCCGAGAAGCCGGTTGACCTCCGGTGCGGCGCCCCGTCAGAGTCGTCAGATGACCGACCAGGGCGCGAAGACCGACCTCCATCGCTACCTTCAGCAAGCGCGCGAGGCGCTGCTGTGGAAGCTCGACGGCCTGTCCGAGTACGACGTACGCCGCCCCCTCACGCCGACCGGGACGAACCTGCTCGGGCTGGTCAAGCACCTCGCCAGCGTCGAGTTCGGGTACTTCGGCGACACCTTCGACCGGCCTTCCGGCGAGCCGCTGCCCTGGCTGGAGCCCGGCGCGGAGCCCAACGCCGACCTGTGGGCGACCCCGGAGGAGTCGCGCGAGCAGATCGTCGACCTCTACCACCGGGCCTGGGCGCACGCCGACGCGACCATCGAGGCGCTCGACCTCGACACGATCGGCCGGGTCCCCTGGTGGGGCGAGGGCCGCAACGAGGTCACGCTGCACCGGATCCTGTTGCACATGGTCGCCGAGACCCACCGCCACGCCGGCCACGCCGACATCGTCCGCGAGCTGATCGACGGGACCGCGGGGCTACGCCTGGGCAACGACAACCTGTGGCTGGCCGACGGCGAGACCTGGGAGGACCAGCGTGCCCGGGTGGAGCGGGCGGCCCGAGCGGCTGGAGGGGCTGGAGGGAGCTGAGGCTGGGGTGGGGTCGGCGGTCGGCGTTGGGGGCGTCGATTGGGCAGAGACGGCATGTATTTCGCCCGGATTCCGTCCGTTGGGGACCAAACGGTGAGGGGTCGGCGTGGTTTCGGGCCTGGGTGGGCGGTGAGGTTGCCGATTGGGCAGAGACGGCATGTATTTCGCCCGGATTGCATCCGTTGGGGACCAAACGGCGAGGGGTTGACGCCCACCCGGGGCGGGTTCGGGCGGGCGTGGCTGCGGAGGGGTGGCGTTATTCGGCCGGGCTTGGGTAAATGGCTGGCGTCGGTCCTGACGGGCGGCCATCCGGTCGTTACCCGGGACTTGCCGTACGACGACTCGGCGGAACCTCCGCCGGGAGCAGAGGAGGACGCATGACCGGTTCACTGAGCGACGATGAGATGACCAGCGGCACCGTGGGCACCCCCCAGGCCACGTCGATGCCCGGGCCCGCCGACGCGGACGGGCGGGACACCGCCGACGCGGACGGGACGGACGGGGGCGACTCGGACGGCACGGACGGGGGCGACTCCGACGGCACCGACTCCGACGGCACCGACGGGGACGCGACCGACACCTCCGACGGCGACACCAAGGACTCCGACGGCACGGACTCCGACGGGACCGACTCCTGAGCGCGCTCGACCTGCTGAGCGGTGACGCCCAGACCTTCCTGACGAAGGTCTGGGCGTCACGGGTGCACCTGCACCGCACCGACCCCCAGCGGCTGGTCGAGCTGCTCTCCTTCGACGACGTCGACCACCTGCTCACCGAGACCGCGATCCGCACCCCCGCGGTACGCCTCGCCCGCGACGGCCGGGTGCTGCCCGAGGCCGACTTCACCCGCGCCGCCACCCTCGCCGGGAAGCCGCTGACCGGGCTGGTCGATCCGCGCAAGGTGCTGCGGCTCTTCGACGAGGGCGCCACCGTGGTGCTGCAGGGCCTGCACCGCTACTGGCCGCCGCTGACCCGGCTGGTGGCCGAGCTGGAGAACGAGCTGGGCCACCCGTGCCAGGCCAACGCCTACCTGACCCCGCCGGGATCGCAGGGCTTCGCGGTGCACTCCGACAGCCACGACGTGTTCGTCTTCCAGACCCACGGCGCCAAGCGCTGGGAGGTGCACACCGACGATGGCGTCGAGGACGTCCTCCTCGAGCCCGGGCTGAGCATGTACCTGCCCACCGGCACCCCGCACGCCGCGCGCGCCCAGGAGAGCGCCTCCCTGCACGTCACCCTCGGCATCAACCAGCTCACCTGGCGCGGCCTGGTCGGGCGCACCGTCCGGCCGCTGCTCGACGAGGTCCCCGACGAGCACCTGCCCGCCGGTTACCTGGAGCACCCCGAGCAGCTGCGCGACCAGCTCGCCGCGCGCCTGGAGCAGCTCGCCGAGCGAGTACGGCGCGCCGACGTCTCCGCCGCCGTGGAGGCGGAGGTGCAGCGCTTCCTGACCGGGCGCAGCCCGCGCCTGCCGCACGGGCTGCGCGACGTCCTCGCCGTACGCGACCTGGACGACACCACGCTGCTGCGCCGCCGCGCCGCCCACCCCTGCGTGCTCCTCGACGCCCCGGACGACCGGGTCCGGCTGCTGCTCGGCGACCGCCACCTCGACCTGCCCGCCCGGATCCGCCCGGCCCTGGAGGAGATCGGCTCGCGCGCCGAGCTGCGCCCCGTCGACCTCGCCGCCCACCTCGACGAGCCCGGGCGGTCGGTGCTGTGTCGTCGTCTGGTCCGGGAGGGGCTGCTCGAGGTCGTCGGGTGAGCCCCGACCCGGCGTTCCGCTGCGCGGCCAGCAGCCTGCTGCGCGACGAGGACCTCGCCGGCACCGCCTCGACGGTGCGCGCGTTCCTGCTGGTGGAGGTTCCCGGCCCCTGGGGGGTCGACGCGCTGCGCGACTGCCGGCTGCCCGAGCAGGTGCGCACCGGACTGCAGCGCCGGGCCCGGAAGGCGGGCGTGCGCGTGCTGCTCGTACGACGCCCCGGGCGGGTCACCGCCGCCGCCGGGATCCGGGTCTTCGCCGCCCACGCGGACGCGGTGCGCCCGTGGCTGGAGACGGCCCTGCTCGACGCCCCCTCCGCGCTGCTCGAGCTCGACCTGGACGCGCTCGGCGCCGGCCGCTCGCCCGGCCTCACGCCGTACGACGCGAGCGTGCTGGCGGTCTGCGCGCACGGGCGCCACGACGTCTGCTGCGCCGAGCGGGGCCGCCCGGTGGCCGCGGCGCTGTCCCGCGCGCACCCCGAGGAGACCTGGGAGGTCTCCCACATCGGCGGCGACCGGTTCGCCGCCAACCTGCTGGTGCTGCCGCAGGGCCTCTACTACGGCAGGCTCGACGAGCGCTCGGCGCTCGCCGTCGCCGGCGGCCACCTGGTGGGCGAGCTCGACCTCGACCACCTGCGCGGCCGCTCCGGACTGCCGATGCCGGTGCAGGCGGCCGAGATCGCGCTGCGCCGCCGCCTCGGGCTCACCCGCACAGACGACGTCCGCAGGGTCCGCTCGCGCCGTGCCGACGCGGTGACCGAGGCGGTCTTCGCGGCCACCGGCGCCGAGTGGACGGTGCGGGTGCGCACCACCGACGACGGCCCGGCACACCGGCTGACCTGCGGCGCCACCCGAGACAACGTCGCCCCGCGCCACGAGGTGCTCAGCGTCGCGACCACCTCGCCGAGCCCCGACCCCGCCGCCCGAACATGAGCGGGGTCGGTCGGGGTACCGGCCAGGCGATGAGCGCCAGGCGGGCCTCGGCCGCACTCCTTCGTGCCGCCCACCCGGGGCCCGCTGCGGCGGTCACCCTGCTGGGCGGCCTGCTCGCGGCCGCGCTCGGCGGCTCCCCGGGGCGGGTGGCCCTCGTCGTCGTCGCCGTCGCGGCCGGGCAGCTCTCCATCGGCTGGTCCAACGACCTCCTCGACGCCGCCCGGGACCGCCGGGTCGGGCGCGCTGACAAGCCGATCGCCACCGGCGACGTGGGCGAGCGGCTGGTGCGCGCCGCCTGCGCCGTGGCCCTGCTCGCCTCGATCCCGCTCTCGCTGGCCTGCGGCCTGCTCGCCGGCTCGGTGCACCTGCTCGTCGTCGCCGCCGGCTGGGTCTACAACCTCGGGGCCAAGGCGACGGTGCTGTCCTGGCTGCCCTACGCCGTGGCGTTCGGGGCGCTGCCGGTCTTCGTCAGCCTCGCCGTGGACGACGCCGTCCCACCCGGCTGGATGCCGCTGGCCGGGGCGCTGCTGGGCGTGGGGGCGCACCTGGTCAACGTGCTGCCCGACCTCGACGACGACGCCGCGACCGGCGTCCGCGGGCTGCCGCACCGGATCGGGGCCCGCTGGACCGCGCCGATCGCGGTCGCCGTGCTGGCGCTCGCCTCGGTGGTGATCGTGGCCGGCGCCCCGGTGGACTCGCCGCCGGTCGCCGTCGGGGCGCTGGTCGTCGTCGCCGTCCTCGCGGTGCTGGCCCTGACCGGCGAGGGCCGGGCGCCGTTCCGGGCGGCGCTCGGCATCGCGCTGGTCGACGTGGTGATGTTCGGGTGGGCCCGATGAGCGCGGCACCGCCGGCGGCCTGGGACCTGATCGTGGTGGGCGCCGGCCCCGCCGGCAGCGCCACGGCGCTGGCCGCGCTGGCCGAGGACCCGGCGCTGCGGGTGCTGCTGCTGGACCGCGCCGACTTCCCGCGCGACAAGTGCTGCGGGGACGGCATCGCCCCCCACGTCGTCGACGCGCTGGCCCAGGTCGGCGCCGGCGACGTCGTCGAGGGCTGGTCGCCGCTGTGGAGCCTCGAGTTGGCCCGGCGCGAGGCGCGGGTGGCGCGCCCGATGGCCCGGCCGGTGTGGGTCATCCCGCGCGAGGTCTTCGACGCCCGACTGGTCCAGCGCGCGGTGGCCGCCGGGGCCGTGCTGCGCCGCCACCGCGTCGCCCACGTCCGCCAGCATCTGGACCGGGTGGAGGTGGACGGCTTCAGCGCCCCGGTGGTGGTCGGCGCCGACGGCGCGCACTCGGTGGTCCGCCGCGCCGCCGGGGTGTCCGTCGGCGGCCGCCGCGCGCTCGCCCTGCGCGGCTACGCCCCCACCGCGCCGGGGCGTCGCGGCACCCAGGTGATCCGCTACGGCGAGCGCCGCCAGCCGTCGTACGCCTGGGCCTTCGATCGTGGCGACGGCCTCTCCAACGTCGGGTACGGCGAGCTCCTGGGCCCCGGCGAGCCGCCCTCGCGGGCCCTGCTCCTCGGCGAGCTGGAACGGCTGCTGCCCGGCGCGGCGGCGGCCGGGACCCGCTGGCGGGGCCACCACCTCCCGCTGTCCGGCTGGCGCTGGCAGCAGCCCGCGGGCCGGCTGCTGCTGGCCGGCGACGCCGCGGGGCTGGTGAACCCGATGACCGGCGAAGGCATCTACTACGCCGTCGCCACCGGCATCGTCGCGGGCCGCACGGCGGCGCGCACCCTGGCGCAGGACCGGCCCCGGCAGGCCGGCGCCGAGCACCGCCGGGCGGTGCGGGCGCTGCTCGGCGGCCATCTGCGCCACACCTGGATCGCCTCCCGGCTGGCGACGCTCCCGGTGGTGATCGACGCAGGCATCCGTGCCGCCACCGGCAACGAACACGTCTTCGACGACCTCGTCGAGATCGGTCTCGGGGACGGCCGGATCACCCCTCGGCTCGCGGGCGGACTGCTCGCGGGCCTCATCCCCCGCACGCCCCTCCCGGGCGCCGCGGGAACCACCGGTTGAAGGAGCAGCAGATGGAGATCCTGTCGGTCCGCGGGGCCCTCCCGCAGCACCGCTACACCCAGCAGGAGATCACCGACGCCTTCGCCGGCGTGATCGCCCGGGGTGGTCTCGACGAGCGGCTGCTGCGCCGCTTCCACGCCAACGCCGGGGTCGAGCACCGCAGCCTGGTCCTGCCGCTGGAGAGCTACGCCGGGCTCGACGACTTCGGCCGGGCCAACGACCACTTCATCGAGGCGGCCGTCGAGCTCGGCTCGCGTGCGCTCAGCGACGCCCTCAAGGCCGCCGACCTGACGCCGACCGACGTGGACCTGGTGATCTCGGCGACCGTCACCGGGCTCGCGGTACCCAGCCTGGAGGCGCGCATCGCCGCCGGCATCGGCCTGCGCCCCGACGTGAAGCGGCTGCCCCTGGTGGGGCTGGGCTGCGTGGCGGGCGCGGCCGGCATCGCCCGGCTGCACGATTACCTGGTCGGCCACCCCGACCACGTGGCGGTGCTGGTCGCGGTCGAGCTGTGCTCGCTGACGGTGCAGCGCGACGACGTGTCGGTGCCGAACCTGGTGGCCAGCGGGCTCTTCGGCGACGGCGCCGCGGCGGTCGTCGCGCGCGGGGGGCGCGGGCGGGACTCTGCGGCGCGCGGCCCGGTCGAGGTGCTGGCCAGCCGCAGCCGGCTCTATCCCGACTCCGAGCGGACCATGGGCTTCGACGTGACCTCCGGCGGCCTGAGGATCGTGCTCGACGCCTCGGTGCCCGACGTGGTCGGCCACTACCTGCGCGAGGACGTCGACGGCTTCCTCGCCGAGCAGGGCCTGACCCGGGCCGACATCGGCTGGTGGGTCTGCCATCCCGGCGGGCCGAAGGTGATCGAGGCCCTCGAGCAGGCGCTCGAGGTGCCGCGCGAGGCGGTCCGGCTGACCTGGGAGTCGCTGGCCCGGATCGGCAACCTCTCCTCCGCCTCGGTGCTGCACGTCCTCGAGGACACCCTGCGCGATCGGCCACCGCGCCCAGACTCGTACGGCGTCCTGCTGGCGATGGGCCCCGGCTTCTGCTCCGAGCTGGTGCTGCTCCGCTCGCTCGGTGAGGCGGCGGCGTGACCGGGCTGGGCGCGTTCACGGTGCTGGTGGCGCTGGTCGGGTTGGAGCGGGTCGCCGAGCTGGTCGTCTCCAAGCGCAACGCCGCCTGGAGCCTGGCCCGGGGCGGGCGGGAGACCGGGCAGGGGCACTACCCGGTGATGGTGGTGCTGCACTCGGGGCTCCTCGTCGGCGCGCTCGCCGAGGCGTGGCTGCGGCGTCCCGAGGTGGCGCCGGTGCTGGCCTGGTCGATGCTCGCGCTGGTGCTCGCCTCGCAGGCGCTGCGCTGGTGGTGCATCGCGACCCTCGGGCGGCGCTGGAACACCCGGGTGATCGTGGTGCCCGGGCTCGCCCCGGTCGCTGGCGGGCCCTACCGGCTGTTCCGGCACCCCAACTACGTCGCGGTCGTCGTGGAGGGCGCGGCGCTGCCGCTGGTGCACGGCGCCTGGATCACCGCGCTGGTCTTCACCATCCTGAACGCGGCCCTGCTGCGGGTGCGGATCCGGGTGGAGGACGCCGCGCTCGCCACCCTGCCCCAGCCGGCCGCGCGTGCGTGACCTGATCGTGGCCGGCGGCGGACCGGTCGGCCTGGCCACTGCCCTGTACGCCGCGCGGGAGGGACTCGACGTGGTGGTCCGCGAGCCCCGCCCCGGCACGATCGACAAGGCGTGCGGGGAAGGGCTGATGCCCGGGGCGGTGGCGGCGCTGGCCGCGCTCGGCGTCGACCCGGCCGGGTGCGCCATCGACGGGATCCGCTACCTCGACGCGGACCACCGCGCCCAGGCGGCGTTCCGGCGCGGGCCGGGGCGCGGCGTGCGCCGTACCGTGCTGCACGCGGCGCTGCGCGAGGCGGTGCTGGACGCCGGGGTCGTGATCGAGCCGGTGGCGGTGCGGGAGGTGCGCGACGTCGGGGACCGGGTGCTGGTGGACGGAGACGCAGCCCGGCACCTGGTCGCCGCGGACGGGCTGCACTCGCCGGTGCGCCGGATGCTCGGCCTGGACGTGCCGGTCACCGGCGCCCGGCGCTACGGCCTGCGCTGCCACGTCGAGCGGGAGCCATGGACCTCGTTCGTCGAGGTGCACTGGGCGCCCACCGCCGAGGCGTACGTGACCCCGGTGGGGGAGCGGCTGGTGGGCATCGCGGTGCTGGGAGCCCGGGGCAGCCGTCTCGAGGACGTCCTGGTCGAGCTGCCGGCGCTGGCCCAGCGGCTCGCCGGCGCCGAGTCGACGCGCGCCCGCGGCGCCGGCCCGCTGCGCCAGCGGGCCCGGCGCAGGGTCGCCGGCCGGGTGCTGCTGGTCGGGGACGCCGCGGGGTACGTGGACGCGCTCACCGGGGAGGGGATCTCGCTGGGCCTGGCCCAGGCCCAGGCCGCCGTCGCCGCGCTCGTCACCGACCGTCCGGCGGGCTACGAGCGGGTGGCACGGCGCCTGGGACGGCGCCACGACCTGCTGACCCGCACCCTGCTGGGGGCCACCCGGCAGCCGGCGTTGCGCCGGCGGGTGGTGCCGCTGGCGGCGGCCTGGCCGGGGGTCTTCGCGGCCGCCGTCGACCAGCTGGCCCGCCCGGCCTGAGACGAGCGCGCGCTGCGCGCTTCCGCGGGTGCCGGGGCCCTCCTAGCATGTGACCCGGGCCACCGACGCGGCCCCTCAGGAGGGCGTCATGGCCATGACCCAGGAGCAGATGGACCGGCTCACCGACGCGCGCTTCCGCGCGGCCCGGCCCCCGACGCGACGGCGGCGGAAGGTGCCGCGCTCCGCGCTGCCGCCGGGACCGTCGTGGCCGCCGCTGCTGCAGACCATCGCGCTGGTGCGCTTCCGGCACCAGTTCGTGCCCGCGATGCACCGCAAGCACGGTGACGTCTTCGCGGTGAGGCTGCTGCCCGGCGGGCAGCCGCTGGTGCTGTTCACCGGGCCCGAGCACGCCAAGGAGATCTTCGCGGGCGACCCTGCGGTCTTCCACGCGGGCAAGGGCAACGCGGTGCTGGGCCCGGTGATGGGGCAGCACTCGCTGCTCCTGCAGGACGGCGCCGAGCACAAGCGGGCCCGCAAGCTGCTGATGCCGGCCTTCAACGGCCACGCGCTGCGCGGCTACCAGGCCCTGGTCAGCGAGCTGGCCCGAGCCGAGGTCGACACCTGGACGCCCGCGCGGGAGTTCCGCTCCCTCGACCGGATGAACGCGCTCACCCTGGAGGTGATCCTGCGGGTGGTCTTCGGCGTCACCGACGAGGAGCGGCTGCGCGGGCTGCGCCCGCGGGTCAACCGCACCGTCGACGTCAGCCCGATCGTCCTGCTCGGCTGGCCGGTGCCGCAGCTGCAGCGGATCGGGCCGTGGAAGGCCAGCGTGGAGAACCAGCGGGCGCTGGACCGGCTGATGTACACCGAGATCGGTGAGCGGCGCGGCCAGGGCGATCTCGCGCAGCGCACCGACGTGCTGTCGCGGTTGATCCAGGTCCGCGACGAGGCCGGCGACATGCTCGACGACGCCGAGCTGCGCGACCAGCTGGTCACGCTGCTGCTGGCCGGCCACGAGACCACGGCCACCGCGCTGTCCTGGGCGCTCTACGAGCTCGGCCGCGACCCGCGTCAGCTGGCGCGCGCCCAGCAGGCGGCCGACGAGGGCGACGACGACTACCTGGAGGCGGTGCTGAAGGAGTCGATGCGGCTGCACCCGGTGATCGCGATGGTGGTGCGCCACCTGACGGCGCCGGCCCGTGTCGGCGGGTGGGACCTGCCGGCGGGGGTGACGGTGGGGCCCTCGATCCTGCTCGGCCACGCCCGCCCCGACAGCCACCCCGACCCGCAGGCCTTCCGCCCCGAGCGGTTCGTCGGGCAGAGCCCCGCCCCGCACACCTGGATCCCGTTCGGAGGCGGCGTACGGCGCTGCATCGGGGCGGGCTTCTCGCTGATGGAGGGGGTCGCGGTGCTGCGCGCCGTGCTCACCGCCTACGACGTGGAGACCCTCGGCGAGGACCGCCCCCGGGTCCGCAACATCACCAGCGTCCCGCGCCGCGGGGCGCCGATCCGGGTGCACCGGCGCTAGGCACGCCCGGCTAGGAGGCACGCGCCGTGGGCCGGGGCGGCCCGGCGTGCAGGGCGCGCACCACCGCCTCCGGGTCACAGCCCAGCGCGACGTCCTCGAAGAGGTCGCAGTAGTCGAGGTACTCCTCGCGCACCACCGTCCCGGTCAGCATCAGCCCGACGCCGTCGGCCACCCACGCCCACAGGTCACAGACCAGGTCGTGGCCCTCGTAGGCGTAGGAGAAGCGTCGGTAGGCGACCGGCCAGCCGCCGTCGTAGTCGTCCTCGTCCTCGAGGTCGAAGCGGTCCAGCCCCGGTCCCAGGTCGCGCAGGGTCAGCTCCACCCAGTCCTCCAGGCCGACGGTCACCGGCTCGGCGACGAGGTTGATGCCGGGACGCACACCGCTGGGTCCCGGCCGCCGGGGAGAGGCGGCCAGCAGGATCCCCGCCTCGGGCCGGGTCCCGTGCACCCAGCCCGGCGGCAGCGTCAGCGGCAGGTCAGGGGGCGGGGGCGGGTCGGGGGTCGGGCCGGCAGGGCTCATCGGATACCTCCAGGTGGGGCGGGACGTCGAGGTCGGCGCCCGGCGGTCGGGTGGTCGGGACGGGCAGGACGAGGGTGGTGCCGGCGAGGACCGGTGGCCCGGCGTCCGACACGACAGCGGAGGCGAGCTGCCAGCGGCGGGCGCCTCCCGGCGCACCGGGCCGGTCCTGCGGGGTCCGCTCGGCGGGCGGGTCGGACGCGCCGATGCCCGGGGACCCGGAGGACGGGTCGGATGCTGCGCCGGCCGGTGACCCGGAGGACGGCCTCGCCTCCGGCGACGCTGGGGACGCCGGCGCCTCGGCGGCCGGTGACTCGGGCCGGTCGGGCCCCCGCTCGGGGCCGGGTGCGGGCCGCTGCTCGGGCTGCCGCTCGGGCTGCTGCGGCGGGCCGGCGGGGAGGTCCTCGACCGGCGGCAGGAACGTGCCGCTGGGCAGCGCGTTCCACGAGCTCTGGCCCAGCTCGATGGCGTAGGCCTTCAGCGACGCTCGCCAGCCGTCCTGTGCCTCGGTCTCGTCGGCGCGCGCCCGCCGTACGGTGGCGACCGCCTCGCGGTGGGCGAGCCGGCGCTCCCTGACCAGGCGGGCGCTCTCGTCCGCGCGGTCCACCGGCTCCACGAGCCGGTCCCCGCGGACCAGGTCGTAGGGGGCGACCAGGCGGCGGACGCGCTCGATGCGGTCCTCGACGTCCTCGAGCACCTCGGCCAGCGCGCTCAGCCGGTGTGCCAGCTCCGCCACGCACCGCGACAGCAGCTCGGCCTCCCCGGCGGTGGTCGCCACCCGCGCGCGGTAGGCCGCGCCGGAGCCGCCGGCCAGACCGGGACCCGACCGCTCGCGCTCACGGAGGAGCAGGTCGGCGGTGTCCGCGACGGCGTGACTGGCGCGGGTCAGCTGGCGCGCCGTGCGCCGGCACTCGCCGGGCGCCCCGGCCACCCGTAGGGACACGCTCATCGCCCGGCCCCCGGAGCCACGTCGGCGAGATCGGGGACCCGGCACCGGAAGTCGGGGGCCACCAGCAGCTCGTCGGTGGCCCAGAAGTCGTCGCAGGTGTCGACCACGCCGGTGGAGATGCGGGCGAGGTGGGTGGCCAGCTCCCGGCAGGCGCCGCTCACCCGGGCCAGGCCCTGCGCGGTCTCCGCGCTGGTCGCGCCGGTGTCGGGCCGGGACAGGGGCAGCTCGTCGAGCACGGCCTCGCGCTGGACGGACAGCCGCCGGGCCGCGCCGCGCATCCGGGAGTAGTCGATTTGCATGCCGACGACGCTAGGAAGCATCCGGCGTGCCGCCAAGCCTCACTTTCCGGACCTGTGGACAACCGCCTGCCGCAGGTGCGCCCAGCCGCGAGCCGAGCGCCGAGCCCGGCGCGCTCAGCGCGCGAACGCCGCGCGCACCTGCTCCTCGGTGAGCCCGTAGTCGGCCAGCGTGTAGGCGTGCACCGGCTTGCGGTCGCCCTCGCGCGAGGCGGCGTCCGCGGCGCGGACGGCGTCGGCGACCGCGGGTGAGTAGTCCAGGCCGAACGTCTCGTAGATGCCCTGGACCGTCGCGGTCGGGTCGGCCACGAAGTCGAGGTAGTCGACGTCGACGAACTGCCGCTGGTCGTAGGCCGGCCGCGCCTCGTGGAAGGCGTGGAACTCGCGGGCGAGCAGGTCCAGCTGGGTGGCGCCGACCACCTCGCCGGCGAACGTGGTCGACCAGCCGGCCGCGGACGTCGCCGACAGCGAGCAGGCCGAGGCCACCGAGGTGACCGGGTCGCGGTGCATCTGCACCACCAGCGCGTCGGGGTAGACGGCCATCAGCGCGTCCAGGGCGACCAGGTGCGAGGGGTTCTTCAGCACCCAGCGGCGCGCGGTGTCGTGCAGGCCGATCAGCTGCAGGTTGGCGCGGTGGCGCTGGTAGGCGTCGGTCCAGTCCTGGCGGGCCAGCCAGCCGGCGTACGTCGGCACGTGGGCCACCGACTCGTAGCCGATGGACTTGCCGCTCTGGCGCAGGATCTTCCAGCACTCCTCGACCGTGGCGGCGTCCATGTAGTGGATCCCCATCAGCTCGGGGTGCTCGGCGTTGTGGGCGGCGTAGCCGGCGTTGATCGCGGCGTAGACGGGGTTGTCCTCCCACGTCGCGCGCGGCGGGCGCGGCTGGGGGAACTCCGCGAGCCACAGCTCGATGCCCTGGTGGGCCGGGTCGGCGGTGAGCAGGCGGTGCATCGCGGTGGTGCCGGTCCGGGGCAGGCCGAGCACGAAGATCGGCCGCTCGATCGCCACTTCGGCGTACGACGGGTGCTGGGCGAACCCGGACTGCGACAGCAGCCGGGCCACCAGCGCGCCCTTCACCTGCGCGCGCATCATGTAGCTGCCCACGCCGGTCAGCCCGGCAGTCGGGGAGTTGAGGTCCTCGACGAGGATCCGCAGTCCCTCCTCGTGCTCGGTGCCGCCGAAGTCCGCCAGGCCGGTGGAGCGGATCGCGGCGGCCGCGATGTCCTCGTAGCTGCCGACGTCGGCGCGTTCGCGTGCCATGTCTCCTCCGGGGGTGGCTGGGGCAGGTCGGGGTGCGGACCGGCGGGGGCTAGCGGTCGTGGAACTCGCCGCAGTCGACGTTGAGCACGGTGCCGGTGACGGCACTGGCCAGGTCGCTGGCGAGGAACAGCGCGGCGCGGGCGATCTCGACCGGCGTGGCCAGCCGCTTGAGGTCGGTCGGGGCCGCCTTCTCGGCGTACACCTCCTCGTGGGTGCGCCCGGTCTCCGCGGCGATCCAGTCGAAGTAGGCCTTGTTGACGTCCTCGTAGATGTAGGACGGCGCGATCGAGTTGACCCGGATCCCGCGCGGGCCGAGCTCGGTGGCGAGCGCGGAGGCGGCGTGGGCGAGCTGGCCCTTGGAGAGCTTGTAGCCGGCGAACTCCGGCTGGGAGTGGTACAGGACCGCGGAGTTGACCATCACGATCGAGCCCTGGGTCGCGGCCAGCGCGTCGGCGAACAGCGCCGAGAGCCGCAGCGGCGCGTAGACGTTGGTCTCCTGAGCGGTGCGCAGCGCGTCGAGCCCCAGCGTGGTGAGCGGGTCCATCGGCGGGATCGCGAAGGCGTTGTTGACCAGGCAGTCCACCCGGCCGAACTCAGCCAGCGCGGCGTCGACCAGCGCGGCGCGGGCCGTCTCGTCGGTGATGTCGGTGGGGACGACGAGCGCGCGCCGGCCCAGCTCGCGCACCCGGGCCGCCGCCTTCTCCAGGCGCCGCTCGGTGCGGCTGGCCAGGACCAGGTCGGCGCCCATCCGCGCGGCCTCCTCGCCGAGCGCGCGGCCCAGCCCGGGGCCGACGCCGGAGAGGACGACGACCTTGTCCCGCAGCAGGCCCGCACCGAGCGGGGAGGTGCTCACGAGAGCATCCGCCGGGCCACCGCGCGCTGACGGGCGGCGATCCGGGCGGCGTACTGCTCGGGGCCGATCCGGTTCGACGCGTGGTACGGCAGCACGCTGGGCAGGTCGTCGAAGCGCACCCTCTCCACCACCGGCCCGTCCTCGGGGCCCAGGTCGCGGGAGAGCTGCTGCCAGCGCAGCATGATCGCGCCGGTGCGGTGCCCCAGCGCCTCCAGCCAGTTGGCCACGCCGGGATCGCGCTCGCTGATCACGAAGCGCATCACCTGGTCGGGGTCGGTCTGCGCCTGCGCCTTGGTCAGCGAGGTCTGGTGGGTCTCGTAGTCGGTGGAGACGTACCAGTCCGAGCCGATCTGGATGCCCTGGTAGGTGCAGTCCGCGCAGGCCGGGACGCTGATCACCAGCGCCTCGTCGTCGGCGAGCTCGTAGTGCCCGATCGAGGAGCGCTGCGAGGTGAGCCCGCCGGGCGTGGACTGCGGCGGCGTCAGCGTGTTGACCAGCTGCTGGTACTGGAAGAACTGGGGGAACATGAACCAGGTCTGGATCGTCCCGGTGAGCGTGCGTGCGGCGATCTCGTACTTCTTGGCGAGCCGGGCGCGGGTCAGCGGCGGCGCCGGCACGCCGAGCTGGTCGGTGCGCTCGATCCAGAGCGTGCCGCGCTCCTCGGTGTCCCAGTCGTTGTAGACCTCGCGCACGATCAGCGACGAGGCGCCGGGCCCGGAGACGAAGTAGTTGCGCGGCCGCTCGGCTCCCGGCACCAGCTCCGGGCCGAAGGTGAGCGCGAAGGTGCCGTCCTCGTCGAGCTCGATCTCACGCTCGTCGAAGGCCGCCAGCGCCGCCGGCGTGTCCTCGGCGGTGTAGTTGCCGGCCATCACCTGGAACGACAGGTCGGCGGTGGTCCCGCGGCGCCCACGCACGACGTACGTCGCGGAGTCGTTGATCACCGCGTGGAAGTACAGGGCATCGGGGTTGTCGAGGCCCTGGCGGGAGAACTGGTGGGTGCCGTTGACGAAGAGGGTGCGGCCCGGGTCGTGGCTGAAGGCCGCCTGGATCGCCATCCGGATCCGCCCGGCCAGGTAGTCGTAGCCCTCCAGCAGGTCCTGCTCGGTGCGGATGAAGTCGGCCCCGCGGATCAGCTCCTCGGCCTGCGCGACGGCGTCGGCGAAGGGCTTGGTGATGCCCGGGTCGTCGAGCCGCAGGTCCTCGGGCCGCCCCCCGGCGTCCATCAGAGCCGGCCGATGATCTGCTCGGCGAACCGCTCCAGGTGGGCGACCTTCTTGCTCACCGGCTGGTCGTCCTGGCCCTTGATGTAGGGCACCCGGAAGCCGACGATGGCGTCGGTGACGCCCTTGTCCTCGAGGCGGCGGATGCCGTCGAGGGTGTAGGAGTCGGTCGAGATCGCGTGCACCTGGAAGTCCTCGCGGGTGTCGCCCTCGGCCTTGCGGATCTCGGCGAGACGGGCCAGCAGCCGGTCCAGCTCCTCGGCGTCGCCGCCGGCGTGCATCCACCCGTCGCCCTTGAGTACGGCGCGGCGCAGCGCGGCGTCGCTGTGGCCGCCGACGAGCAGCGGGATCGGCTCGGTCGGGGCCGGGGACTGCTTGATCTCGGGGAAGGAGAAGAACTCGCCGTCGTAGCCGAAGTACTCGCCGCTGGTGAGGCCGCGCAGCACGTCGATGCACTCGTCCATCCGCTTGCCGCGGCGCGCCCACGGCACCCCCATCGCGATGAAGTCCTCGGGCCAGGGGGAGAGCCCCACGCCGAGGGTGAGGCGGTTGCCGGAGAGGTAGGCGATCGAGGAGGCCTGCTTGGCGACCAGCACCGGCGGGCGCACCGGCAGCTTCAGCACGAACGGCGTGAAGCGCAGGGTGCTGGTCAGCGCGGCCAGGTGGGTGACCAGCGTCATCGTCTCGATGAACGCCTTGTCCTCGAGGAACTCCCGGTCGCCGGTGTCGGTGTAGGGGTAGGTGGAGTCGGACTCGCGCGGATAGATCAGGCTGTCCGCGATGGTCATCGACGTGTACCCGGCCGCCTCGGCGGCCTGGGCGAGCGGCACATAGTTCTCGACGCGGGTCATCGCCTCGGCGTAGGTGAATCGCATGCCCGCACCCTAGAACGTGTTCCACTTCACTGCCATAGTGCTCCCGATGGGCGGAAGACGCCCTGCGGCGAGGCACGAGGAGCCCCATGGACCTGGCGGAGATCGGCGACCGGCTGGAGATCGAGCAGGTGCTGGTGCGCTACACCCGCGCCATCGACACCGGCGAGTGGGACCGCCTCGACACGGTGTTCACCGACGACGCCGCGATCGACTACACCGAGTCCGGCGGGATCGCCGGCGGGTATCGCGAGGTGAAGGCGTGGCTGGCGCAGAACCTGCCGGTCTTCGAGCGGCGGATGCACACACTGGGCCAGAGCGAGGTCGACCTCGACGGCGACGCGGCGCGGGTCGCGGCGTACTTCCACAACCCGATGACGCTGGCCCAGCCCGGCGGCGGCGAGCTGCTGGTGGAGTTCGGCGGGATCTACCACCACGAGATGGTGCGCACCGAGCGCGGCTGGCGCAGCCGTCGGCTGCACGAGGAGCTGGTCTGGAAGAGGGGGATGTGATGAGCGGGCAGGCCAAGCCGCGCCCCGGAGGGCTCGACTCGCCGCTGGTGCCGAAGGTGATGAAGTACGCCGGGCGGGCCCACGTCGCGCTCTACCGACGCACCGGCGGCAGGGTCGGCGCCCGGTGGCGGATCGGCTCGGCGCTGCGCCGCCCGGTCCCGGTCTGCCTGCTCGAGCACGTCGGGCGCCGCTCGGGCACGACGTACACGACCCCGCTGCTCTACCTGCTGGACGGGCCCGACGTGGTGGTCGTCGCCTCGCAGGGCGGGCTGCCCCAGCATCCGCAGTGGTACCGCAACCTGGAGGCCTGCCCCGACGCCCGGATCCAGATCGGCTCCGAGGTGCGCGAGGTGCGTGCCCGGACCGCCGACGCGCAGGAGCGGCGCAGGCTGTGGCCGCGGCTGGTGGACCTGTACGCCGACTTCGACTCCTACCAGTCCTGGACCGAGCGCGAGATCCCGGTGGTGATCTGCTCGCCGCGCTGACCGCCGGTTGGCCTTCCGTGGCCCGTGCCCGACAATGGGCGGGTGGTGACGGCCGTGGCGCCGTCCGTCTTCCCCTGGGGGTGTCCTGCGCGTGCGATCCGATGAAGACCGTCCCGTCCTGTCCGGCCTGGTCGCGCTGGTCGCGGTCGGTCTGGTCGTCGGCGTGGTGGCCGGGGTGGCCGCGCTCGTCGGCTCCCGGCTGCTGGGCGTCGGCGGCGACGGCTCGGCGTCCGGACGCTCCACGGCCCAGGAGACGCTCTACCTGCCCGAGCCGCAGGTCACCGAGCGTGCCTCCGGCCCGCTGATCACGCTCGCCCCCGGCGACTCCGAGGCCAGCGAGGAGCCCGCGGAGCCGCCGTCGGAGTCCGAGGCGGCCGAGAAGACGGTCACCCTCCAGGCCGGCCAGACCTCGGTCGGCCCGATGGAGCAGATCGACCTCACCGGCGTCTACCCCAAGGGGGAGGGCGCCATCCTCAAGGTGCAACGCTTCGAGGACGGCGGCTGGGCCGACTTCGGCGTCACCGCCTCGGTCAGCGGCGGCATCTTCTCGACGTACGTGGAGACCGGCCGCACCGGCGAGAACCGGTTCCGCGTCGTCGACACCGACAGCGAGCTGGCCTCGAACGAGGTCACCGTCACCGTCGAGTGAGGCTGGGCCGCGGGTCGGCTGCTGCGGAGGCGCGCGCCGGTGGGGCCGGTGGGGCTGAGGCGCGCGTTTGGGGCGCCCGGTGCCGGCGGGACCACGAGTTAACTCGTGAAACCCGCACTTCCCACACGAAGGAACGTGTGGGAAGTGCAGGTTTCGTGTGGCCAGTACGGCGCAGCGCGGCGGCGGGCCGCGCCCGGCCGGCATCGCGCTGACTGGCCGGGCTTCCCCGGCCCTGCGAAGGCGAGCACTCGCGCCCGCACCTCGTCGTACGCCGCGGCGCGCTGCCCGGGGTCGACCACAGGGCGCCCGCCACTGGAGTGACCGCAGCGCCCCGTGGGGCCGGTGAGGTAGTGCCGGCTGTCAACTACTGAACTTGTCGGGCGAAGTTTCGCCCGACAACATCGGGCTTCCCCGGCCGACCGGGGAAACCGCAGCCGTCAGCTCAGGCCGGGATCCAGTCGAACGTGTCCGGGTTGGGGCCCTGGCGGCCGGCCTCGCCCTGGTCCAGGGCGGCAATCGCGGCGACGTCGTCGGCGGAGAGGGTGAAGTCGAAGATGTCGAAGTTCTCCCGCATCCGGTCGGTGGACATCGACTTGGGGAAGACGATGTCGCCGCGTTCGATGTGCCAGCGCAGCGTCACCTGGGCCGGGGTCTTGCCGACCCGGGCGGCGATCTCGTTGATCACCGGGTCGCCGAGGACCTTGCCCTGCGCGATCGGCGACCACGCCTCGACCTCGACGCCGTGGCGGATCGAGGCGGCGCGGGCCTCCTCGTTGGCGAAGTAGGGGTGGACCTCGATCTGGTTGACGACCGGGATCACGCCGGTCTCCTCGATGATCCGGTCCAGGTGTGCGGGCTGGAAGTTGGACACGCCCACGGAGGTGGCGCGGCCGTCGGCGACGAACTCGGCCAGCGTGCGCCAGGTGGAGACGAAGTCCCCGTCGTACTGGGTGGGCAGCGGCCAGTGGATCAGGAACAGGTCGATCCGGTCCAGGCCGAGCGCCTGCAGTGTGGCGTCGAAGGCGCGGCGGGCGTCGTCGGGGCGGTGCACGTTGTTGTTCAGCTTGCTGGTCACGTAGAGCTCGTCGCGCGCGATGCCGGAGGCGGCGATGGCCTCGCCGACGCCCTGCTCGTTGCCGTACATCTCGGCGGTGTCGATGTGGCGGTAGCCCACCTCGAGGGCCGAGGCGACGGTGCTGGCGGTCTGCTCGGGCGGGACCTGGTAGACCCCGAAGCCGAGCTGGGGGATGGTCGTCTGGTCATGGAGGGTGATGACGGGAACGCTCATGAGGGGCCCAACAACCCTCGGCCGGGGCTATTCCGCGACGCCCCGACGATGTGAGTCACCTCGCACCCGAAATCCGCGCTCCACGCGGCCTGGGGGGAACATCCACCCCCCTCCCTGCGTTGGCACGAGTGAACGAACTTGAGTTGATCCGACTCAACTTGTTTGCCAGACTCGTCGCAGCGACGCATGATGGCCCCATGCCCGACCTGATCGGGCCCACAGAACTGAACGCAGACGTACGCACAGACCAGAAGCACAGACGCGGGCAGACAGCCCAGAAGCAACCCGGAGGTATCCCCATGGCACGCGCGGTTGGCATTGACCTTGGTACGACGAACTCCGTCGTCGCGGTCCTCGAGGGTGGAGAACCCACCGTCATCGCAAACGCCGAAGGCGCCCGCACCACCCCGTCGGTGGTCGCCTTCGCGAAGTCCGGCGAGGTCCTCGTCGGCGAGGTGGCCAAGCGGCAGGCCGTCACCAACGTCGACCGGACGATCCGCTCGGTCAAGCGCCACATGGGCACCGACTGGAAGACCCAGATCGACGACAAGTCCTTCACCTCCCAGCAGATCAGCGCCTTCGTGCTGCAGAAGCTGAAGCGCGACGCGGAGGCCTACCTGGGCGAGCCGGTGACCGACGCGGTCATCACCGTCCCGGCGTACTTCTCCGACGCGCAGCGCCAGGCCACCAAGGAGGCCGGCGAGATCGCGGGCCTCAACGTGAGCCGGATCGTCAACGAGCCCACCGCCGCGGCGCTGGCCTACGGCCTCGACAAGGGCGACGACCAGACCATCCTGGTCTTCGACCTCGGTGGCGGCACGTTCGACGTGTCCCTGCTCGAGATCGGCGAGGGCGTCGTCGAGGTCAAGGCGACCTCCGGCGACAACCACCTCGGTGGTGACGACTGGGACGCCCGGGTCGTGGAGTGGATGGTCAAGAAGTTCAAGGCCAACCACGGTGTCGACCTCGCGGCCGACAAGATCGCCAAGCAGCGCCTGCAGGAGGCTGCGGAGAAGGCGAAGATCGAGCTGTCGTCCTCGAGCGAGACCACGATCCACCTGCCCTACATCACCCACGGCGAGTCGGGCCCGCTGCACTTCGAGGAGAAGCTGACCCGCAGCGAGTTCCAGAAGCTCACCGCGGACCTGCTCGAGCGCACCAAGAAGCCGTTCCAGCAGGTGCTCAAGGACGGCGGCGTGGCGATCAAGAACATCGACCACGTGGTCCTGGTCGGTGGCTCCACCCGGATGCCCGCGGTGACCGAGGTCGTCAAGGAGCTGCTCGGCGGCAAGGAGCCCAACAAGGGCGTCAACCCCGACGAGGTCGTGGCCGTGGGCGCCGCGCTCCAGGCGGGCGTGCTCAAGGGCGAGGTCAAGGACGTGCTGCTCCTCGACGTCACCCCGCTGTCGCTGGGCATCGAGACCAAGGGCGGCGTGATGACCACCCTGATCGAGCGCAACACCACGATCCCCACCAAGCGCAGCGAGATCTTCACGACCGCCGACGACAACCAGCCCTCGGTCGAGATCAAGGTCGCCCAGGGCGAGCGCCAGATGTGGGCGCAGAACCAGCCGCTCGGCAACTTCGAGCTGACCGGCCTGCCCCCGGCTCCCCGCGGCATCCCGAAGATCGAGGTCACCTTCGACATCGACGCCAACGGCATCGTGCACGTCTCGGCCAAGGACCAGGCGTCCGGGCGCGAGCAGTCGATGACGATCTCCGGTGGCTCCGCGCTCGGCAAGGACGAGATCGACCGGATGGTCCGCGAGGCCGAGCAGTACGCCGAGGAGGACGCCAAGCGCCGCGAGAGCGTCGAGCTGCGCAACCAGGCCGACAGCCTCGTCTACACGACCGAGAAGTTCCTCGCCGACAACGCCGAGAAGCTGCCCGAGGACGTCAAGACCGAGGTCCAGGCCGACGTGGACGCGCTGAAGGCCACGCTCGAGAACGCCGAGTCGAGCAACGAGGAGCTGCAGGCCGGCATCACCAAGCTCGGTGAGTCCAGCCAGAAGATGGGCGCCGCGATGTACGCCGCCGCCGAGGCCGAGCAGGCCGCTGCCGGCGGTGCGGCGACCGGCTCGGGCGAGAGCGACGACGACGTGGTCGACGCTGAGATCGTCGACGAGGACACCACAGAGGGTGAGACCAAGTGACCCAGTCCCCCAAGGACGAGTTCACCCCGGCGGGGGAGTCGCGGGACACCGCGGCTCCCTCCCCGCAGGGGGTTGCTGAGCCGGGGCCTCAGGCAGTTGCCGACCCCGCCACGGACCCCGCGATGGAAGGCGCCACCGCTCCCGCGCAGGACACCGCGCAGGAGGGTGCGGAGTCGCCGCAGACCGAGGAGGTCGAGGACGACCTGAGTCGTGCCCGGCGTGAGGTGGTCGAGCTGACCTCCGACCTGCAGCGCCTGCAGGCGGAGTTCCTCAACTACAAGCGCCGCGTCGACCGGGACCGCGACCTGATCCGCGAGAACGCGACGTACACCGCGCTGGCGCCGATCACCGAGGTTCTCGACACCATCGACCGCGCCCGCGAGCACGGCGAGGTCGAGGGTGGGTTCAAGGCCGTCGCCGACCAGCTCGAGCGGATCGTCTCGAGCGTCGGCCTGGTCAAGTACGGCGTCCCCGGTGACGCCTTCGACCCGACGATCCACGAGGCCCTGTCCCACCTGGGCGAGGACCCCGACGTCACGGTGACCACCTGCAAGGTGGTCGCGAAGGCCGGATATCGGATCGGCGAGCGGGTGGTGCGCGCCGCGCAGGTGCTCGTGGTCGACCCGCCCGCCGGGTCGCAGCCGGCCGCGGCGCCGACGGCCGAGTAAGACGATTCCGAGGGAGGAGGTGCGCGCGTGACCAATGCGGACTGGGTGAAGAAGGACTTCTACAAGGAGCTCGGGGTGTCCAAGGACGCCACCGCCGACGAGATCAAGAAGGCGTACCGCAAGCTCGCGCGCGCCAACCACCCCGACTCCAACCCCGGCGACAGCGCCAAGCACGAGCGCTTCAAGGCGGTCGCCGAGGCCTACGACGTGATCGGGGATCCCGAGAAGCGCAAGGAGTACGACGAGGTGCGCCGCGTCGGAGTCGGCGGCTTCGGTGGCTTCCCGGGCGGCTTCAACCGGGGCGGCACCGGCGGTGGCGGGTTCGACATCAACGACCTGCTGCGCGACCGGGCCGGCACCGGTGCCGGGGCCGGTGGCGGATTCGGGGACATGTTCGGCGACCTCTTCGGAGGCGGCGGCCGGGCCCGCCAGAGCCGCCCGCGCCCGCAGAAGGGCCCGGACCTGGAGAGCACCGCGACGATCAGCTTCACCGACGCCCTCGAGGGCGTCACGATCTCGCTGCGCCTGGCCAGCGACGCGCCCTGCCCCGACTGCAACGGCACCGGCGGCAAGCCGGGCACCCGTCCGCACGTGTGCCCCGAGTGCGAGGGGGCCGGCTACGTCGCGGCCTCGGTCGGGGGCGCGTTCACGATGAACGAGACCTGCCCCTCCTGCGGTGGCCGCCAGCTCGTCTACGACGAGCCGTGCCCCACCTGTCAGGGCAGCGGGCGGGGCCGCTCGGCGCGGACCATCCAGGCCCGCATCCCCGCCGGCGTCAAGGACGGCCAGCGGATCCGGCTGCGCGGCAAGGGCGGCGCCGGTGAGAACGGCGGCCCGGCGGGCGACCTGTTCGTCACCGTCAAGGTCTCCCCGCACCGCGTCTTCGGGCGCAAGGACGACAACCTGACCCTCGATGTGCCGGTCTCCTTCGACGAGGCCGCGCTCGGGGCCGAAGTGAAGATCCCGACGCTCAGCGGCAGCCCGGTCACGCTGAGGCTGCCCCCGGGCACCCCCAACGGCCGGACCTTCCGGGTCCGCGGCAAGGGCGCCCCCCGTGCCGACGGCACCAAGGGCGACCTGCTGGCCACCGTGGAGGTGCACGTGCCGGCCACGCTCGACCCGGCCGCCCGCGAGGCGGTCGAGGCCTACCGTGCCGCGACGGCCGGCAAGCCGCTGCGCACGGGGCTGTTCGAGGGGATCTGAGATGGCCGGTCGGCGAGCACGTCCCGCGGGCCGCTTCCGGCCCGGCCTCGGCGACGACGCGGCGGTCTACGTGATCAGCGTGGCCGCGGAGCTGACCGGTCTGCATCCCCAGACCCTGCGCACCTACGAGCGGCTCGGGCTGATCACGCCTGGTCGCGCCGGCGGGGGAGGGCGGCGCTACTCCCAGCGCGACATCGAGCTGCTGCGCGAGATCGCCGACCTGACCGCGGCCGGCATCGGCATCGAGGGGGTGCGCCGCATCCTCGACCTGGAGAACCAGGTCAGCGCCCTCCAGATGCGCAACGACGAGCTGTGCGCCGAGCTCGAGGGCGCTCACGAGGCACTGCGGGCGGCGCACGCGGCGCGTCGTACCTCCGCCGCGCAGCCGGTCAACAAGCTGCCCGTGCTCCGTGGCGCCCGCCCCTCCCAGGAGCTCGTGCTGTGGCGTCGCCGCGGCTGAGCGCGGAACGGGACTGAGGCATGGACCCCACGGGCATCGTGATCGGTGCGGGCGGGCTCGTCATGGTCGGGGTGGTCGTCTTCCTCACCACCCGCGCCGCCGCGGGCGGCACCATCGAGGTCAACCAGTTGCTGGGCCTCCGGACGGCGCTGACGACGTCGTCGCAGCGGGCGTGGCTGGTCGCGCACCGGGCGGCCCTGCCGCTGGCGCGGCTGTCCTGCGTGCTCGCGGTCCTCGGTGCGGCCCTCAGCGCGGTCGGGCAGGTGCTGGTCGAGGTCGCGGACGTGAGCCCGGCCATACCGGTGCTCGCGCTGGGCGCCGGCTACCTGGGGTGCCTCGTCGCCGTGGTGCTCGCGGCCCGGGCCGGCGATCGGGCCGTGCGCTCGCTGCCCCCGGACGTCGGCGACGTGGCCTAGGTTGGCGGGCATGACTCTCGCCACGTTCAAGGACCTGTGCATCGACGCGGTCGACCCGCTCGCGATGGGTGACTTCTGGGCCCGGACCCTGGGGCTGCGCCGCGAGCAGCGACCCGACGGCATGGTGCTGCTCACCGGGCCGAGCCCGGAGCACACGGTGTGGATCAACCGGGTCCCCGAGCCGGTCAGTGTCAAGCAGCGGGTACACCTGGACGTCCACGCCGCCAGCGTGGACGACGTGCTGGCGCTCGGCGCGAGCCCGAGGGACCTGGAGACCTTCAAGTGGAAGATCGTGGCCGACCCCGAGGGCGGGGAGCTGTGCGTCTTCGTGCGCGAGGAGGTGCCCGAGCATCGCCTCTACGAGATCGTCATCGACTGCGCCGACCCGGTCGCCCAGTCGCAGTGGTGGGCCACCCTGCTCGGGGCGAGCGGCGGGCATGACGCGGAGACCGGCTGGGGCTGGGTCGAGGACATTCCGGGTGCGCCGTTCGAGTGCATCGTCTTCGTGGGGGTCCCCGAGCCCAAGACCGTGAAGAACCGGATCCACCTCGACCTCACCACGCCGGACCTGGCTGCGCTGACGGCGGGCCGTGACGGCTGGCAGGGTGCCCGAGTGCTCCGCGCGCTGGACGAGGAGATCGGCTGGATGGTGCTGGCCGATCCGGAGGGCAACGAGTTCTGCGCTTTCCAGAGTTGAGTGGAATACACTCAAGTTTGCTGATGTTCCGGTAACAGAACAACAGCATTGCACGCCTTCACCAAGCCGTGTTCATGAGCCAGGAGTGACCAGCATGAGCCAGTTCGGAGCCGACAAGTTCACCACCCGCAGCCGTGAGGCGATCGAGGCCGCGCAGGTCTCGGCGACCACGGCCGGCAACACCACCACCGAGCCGATCCACCTGCTGGTGGCGCTGTTGCTGCAGGAGGGCGGCACCCCGGCGAACATGGTCGCCAAGGCCGGCGTCGACGCGCCGGCCCTGGTCCGCGAGGCCGCGGCCCAGCGCGACGCCCTGCCCAAGGCCAGCGGGGCCACCGTGCAGCAGCCCGGCGCCTCCGCCGCGCTGACCCGGGTGCTGGCCTCCGCGATCGACCTCGCCGCCAGCATGAAGGACGACTACGTCGCCACCGAGCACCTGCTGATCGCGCTGGCCGGCGTCGAGAGCTCGGCGCAGAAGATCCTGCTCGGCGCGGGCCTGACCGAGGCCGGTCTGCGCGAGGGCCTCACCGCCGTACGCGGCAACCGCCGGGTCACCAGCCAGGACGCCGAGTCCACCTACGAGGCGCTGGAGAAGTACTCCGTCGACCTCACCCAGGCGGCCGAGGAGGGCCGCCTGGACCCGGTGATCGGCCGCGACGCCGAGATCCGCCGGGTGGTGCAGGTGCTGAGCCGGCGCACCAAGAACAACCCCGTGCTGATCGGCGAGCCCGGCGTCGGCAAGACCGCCGTGGTCGAGGGTCTCGCCCAGCGGGTCGTCGCCGGCGACGTCCCCGACTCGCTCAAGGGCCGCCGGGTGCTGAGCCTGGACCTGGCCGCGATGGTGGCCGGTGCCAAGTACCGCGGCGAGTTCGAGGAGCGTCTCAAGGCCGTCCTGGAGGAGATCAAGGAGGCCGGCGGGCAGATCATCACGTTCATCGACGAGCTGCACACCGTCGTGGGCGCCGGAGCCAGCGGCGAGGGCGCGATGGACGCGGGCAACATGCTCAAGCCGATGCTGGCGCGCGGTGAGCTGCACATGATCGGGGCCACCACGCTCGACGAGTACCGCGAGCGGATCGAGAAGGACCCCGCCCTGGAGCGTCGCTTCCAGCAGGTCTTCGTGGGCGAGCCCAGCGTCGAGGACACCATCCAGATCCTGCGTGGCATCCAGGAGAAGTACGAGGCCCACCACGGCGTCCGGATCACCGACGCCGCGCTGGTCGCGGCCGCGACGCTCTCGGACCGCTACATCTCCGGACGCCAGCTGCCCGACAAGGCCATCGACCTCGTCGACGAGGCGGCCTCGCGGTTGCGCATGGAGATCGAGTCCTCGCCCGAGGAGATCGACCAGCTGCGCCGCCAGGTCGACCGGCTGAAGATGGAGCGCTTCGCTCTCGAGAAGGAGCACGACGACGCCTCGCGCGAGCGGCTGGAGAAGCTGGTCGCGGACCTCGCCGACCGCGAGGAGGAGCTGCGCGCGCTCGAGCACCGCTGGGAGCTGGAGAAGTCCTCTCTGGAGGGCGAGGGCGAGCTGCGCCGCCAGCTCGACCAGCTGCGTGTCGAGGCCGAGCGGCTGGTGCGCGAGGGCGATCTCGCCGGGGCCAGCGAGATCAACTACGGCCGGATCCCCGAGCTGGAGAAGAGGCTCGCCGCGGCCGACGCCACGGTGAAGCCCGAGACCGAGCCGCTGGTCGGCGAGGAGGTCGGCGCCGAGCAGGTCGCCGAGGTGGTGGAGGCCTGGACCGGCATCCCCACCGGCCGGATGCTGCAGGGCGAGACCGCCAAGCTGCTCGAGATGGAGCAGGTGATCGGCAAGCGGCTGATCGGGCAGCGCACCGCGGTCAGCGCGGTCAGCGACGCCGTGCGGCGCTCCCGCGCGGGCATCGCCGACCCCAACCGGCCGACCGGTTCCTTCCTGTTCCTCGGCCCCACCGGCACCGGCAAGACCGAGCTCGCTAAGGCACTGGCCGACTTCCTCTTCGACGACGAGCGCGCGATCGTGCGCATCGACATGAGCGAGTACTCCGAGAAGCACTCGGTGGCCCGTCTGGTCGGTGCCCCTCCGGGCTACGTCGGCTACGACGAGGGCGGTCAGCTCACCGAGGCGGTCCGTCGCCGGCCCTACTCCGTGGTGCTGCTCGACGAGGTCGAGAAGGCGCACCCCGAGGTCTTCGACATCCTGCTGCAGGTGCTCGACGACGGCCGGCTCACCGACGGCCAGGGCCGCACCGTCGACTTCCGCAACACGCTGCTGATCCTGACCAGCAACCTGGGCTCGCAGTTCCTGGTCGATCCGCTGATGGACCCGGAGGCCAAGCGCTCCTCGGTGATGGCGGTGGTCCGCTCCTCGTTCAAGCCGGAGTTCCTCAACCGGCTCGACGAGGTGGTCCTCTTCGACGCGCTGACCAAGGACGAGCTGACCCACATCGTCGACCTGCAGTTGGCGCTGCTGGAGAAGCGGCTCGCGGTCCGGCGGATCACGATCAGCGTCAGCGACGAGGCGCGGACCTGGCTGGCCGACACCGGCTACGACCCCGCGTACGGCGCCCGTCCGCTGCGCCGACTGATCCAGACGGCGATCGGCGACCCGCTGGCCCGGATGCTGATCGCCGGCGAGGTCAACGACGGTGGCTCGGTCGGCGTCGACCTCGCCGAGAGCGGGCATGAGTTGGTGCTGCGCCCGCTGGTGAGCACCGACAAGGCGGGCGTCTGAGGCGATTGGGACGCGCGTGATGGAATGACGACGTGAGTGACGTCAAGCCCCTGCCCCGCCCCCGACAGGTCACGGTCGCCGGATGGGCCGTGGTCCTGGCCTCGGTCTTCCTGCTGGTGTCGGTCTTCCAGTCGATGTCCCAGCTCCGCTCGCTGGAGATGCGGGAGGCCGTCACCGAGTTCCTCGCCGAGTCGCCGGGCGACACCCTCGACATGAGTGTGGAGGCGGTGCTCGACCTGATGCACGTCACCATGCTGGTCGCCGGCGGCTGCGCGGTGGCGGCGGCGATCCTCGGGGTCTTCGCGCTGCAGCGCAACCGCGGCGCCCGGGTGGGCCTGACGGTGCTGGCGCTGCCGATCCTGATCAGCGGGGCGGCGGCCGGCGGCCTGATGTCGTCGGTCGTCGTCGCCGGTGTGGTGGCGCTCTGGCTGCAGCCGGCCCGCGACTGGTTCGCCGGCCGGGAGCCGCGCCCGGTGCCGCCCCGGCCTGCCGTCGAGGCCCGGCAGGCTCCGCCCGTCGAGGGACGCGCGGTGACCGAGCGGCCCACCGTGGCGCCGTGGGGCACCCCGCCGCACGCGACCGGTGAGCAGGGGCCGCGTCCGTACCCGGGCTTCGGGACCCCGCCCGCCCAGGCGCCGAACGAGCCGGGGCCCTACCCCGCGCCGTACGGCCAGCAGCCGCCCGCGGCGCCGTACGGACAGCCCGGCGCGCCCCAGGCCCACGACCCCCAGGCCCACGACCCCCAGGCCTGGTCCCCGCAGCAGCCCTACGGCCAGCCGGTCGCTCAGGTGCGCGGGCCGCGACCGCGGCCGCTGCTGCTCGCCGCCGTGCTCACCTGGGTGTTCTCGGTGCTGTCGATCCTGCTCACGCTGGCGAGCGTCGCCATCCTTGCCGGTGACCACGATCTGATCCTCGACGAGATGCGCCGCACCAACCCCGAGATCTTCGAGCAGGCGGGTGTCACCGAGCAGCTGATCGTCAACACCACCTACTTCATGGCCGGCATGCTGGTGCTCTGGGCGCTGGCGGCGATGGTCCTGGCCGCGCTCGCGCTGCGTGGGCAGGGCTGGGCCCGGGTGATGCTGATCATCTCCGCGTCGGCCACCGCGGGGTTCTGCCTGCTGGGGGCGCTGACCTCGCTGGTCCTGCTGCTGCCGGTGGTGGCCGCCGGCGCCACGGTCTACGCGCTGCTGCGACCCGAGGTGCGCGCCTGGTTCGCCGCCTCTCCCGCCCCGCGCCGCTGACCGGCGCGGCCCGCGCCGCAGGCGTCCGCGCCCAGGGGGTCGCCGCTCAGCGGTGCAGCCGGGCCTTCGCCAGTCGGGCCACGCCCTCGGCGATGAGGTCCGGCTGCTTGCAGAAGGCCCAGCGCACCAGGTGGCGGCCCGCCTCGGCGTCGTCGTAGAAGCCCTGGGTGGGGATCGCGACCACGCCGGCCAGCTCGGGCAGAGCCAGGCAGAAGGCCCGCCCGTCCGGCCAGCCCAGCTCGCGCACGTCGGTGGTCGCGAAGTACGTCCCCTCCGGCACCCGCGGCGTCAGGCCGGCCTCGGCGAGACCCGAGCAGAGCAGGTCGCGACGCTCCTGCAGGTCGCGGGCCAGCCGGAGCGGGAAGTCGCCCTCCTCGTCGAGGGCGAGCGCGACGGCCGGCTGCAACGGCGAGCCGGAGGTGAAGGTCAGCCACTGCTTGGCGCCCAGCACGGCGCCGACCAGCTCGGCCGGCCCGGTGGCCCAGCCGACCTTCCAGCCGGTGAACGACCACGACTTCCCGGCGCTGGAGAGCGTCACGGTGCGCTCGAACATCCCCGGCAGGGTGGCCAGCGGCACGTGCGCGCGGCCGTCGAAGACCAGGTGCTCGTAGACCTCGTCGGTCACCACCACCAGGTCGTGGCGGATCGCTACCCGGGCGACGGCCTCCAGCTCGGCTCGGGTCAGCACCGTGCCGGTGGGGTTGTGTGGGGTGTTGAGCAGGATCAGCCGGGTCCGGTCGCCGACCGCGGCCTCCAGCGCCGCCGCGTCCAGGCGGAAGTCGGGCGCGCGCAGGGTGACCGGGCGCCGTACGCCGCCGGCCATCTGGATCATCGCCCGGTAGGAGTCGTAGTAGGGCTCCAGCACCACCACCTCGTCGCCGGGGTCGACCAGACCCAGCAGCGCCGCCGCGATCCCCTCGGTGGCGCCGGTGGTCACCACGACCTGGTGCTCGGGGTCGAGGTCGAGGCCGTAGTGGCGCCGCTGGTGCCGGGCGACCGCCTCGCGCAGCGCCGGTACGCCGATGCCCGGGGCGTACTGGTTGGCGCCCTCGTGCAGCGCCCGCACGGCCCGTTCGATCACCGCCGGCGGTCCGTCGACGTCGGGGAAGCCCTGGCCCAGGTTGACCGCCCCGGTGCGGGCCGCGAGCGCCGACATCTCGGAGAAGACGGTCGGCGGGATCCCCTGCAGTCTCGTCGCCTCGGTACGCATCCCCCGAGGCTAGCGAGCCCGTCCGGGCGACGTCGCCACGCCGGGGGCTCGCAGCAGGCACAATCGCCGCATGACCAAGCGACCCCGCAGCCGCGCCTCCCGCTGGCTGCTCCTGGCCGGCGTGGTGCTGATCGTCGCCGGCGCGGGGGCGCTGGGCTACGTGGGCTGGCAGATGTACGGCACCAGCTGGGTCTCCGAGCGCAAGCACGCCGACATCGTGCGGACCCTCGAGGAGGACTGGCAGGCCGGCGAGCAGGTCGCCGAGGTGGCCGACGGCCGGGCCTCCGCGATCCTGCGGATCCCACGCTTCGGCAAGGACTGGGCGGTGCCGGTGCTCGAGGGCACCTCCGAGGAGGTGCTGGCCGCGGGCATCGGCCACTTCCCTGAGACCGCGCAGCCCGGGCAGGTCGGGAACTTCGCGCTGGCCGGGCATCGGGTCACCCACGGCGAGCCGTTCGCCGACCTGCCGCGGCTGCGCGCCGGCGACCGGGTGGTCGTCGAGACCCGGGAGACCGTCTACACCTACCGGCTCGACTCCGGCGGCGACGAGCTCAGCGTGCCGTTCACCGAGACCTGGGTGATCGACCCGCTGCCCCGCAACCCCGACGAGGGCGAGGTGCAGCCGCGCCAGCGCCCCGGCCAGCGGCTGATCACGCTGACCACCTGCGCCGAGCTGTTCCACACCGACGACCGGCTGATCGCCTTCGGCCACCTGGTCGAGGAGAGGCCGCGCGGGGCCGGCGGGGCAACCCACTAGGCTCGCGGCCATGACCGATCGCGACGTCCTGCTCGACCAGATCAACGCCAAGGCGATCGTGCGGGGCAGGGTCATCCTGTCCTCGGGCAAGGAGGCCGACTACTACGTCGACATGCGCCGGATCACCCTGGACGCGCAGGCCGCGCCGGCGATCGGCCGGGTGATGCTCGAGCTCACCGCAGACTGGGACTTCGACGCCGTCGGCGGGCTCACCCTGGGCGCCGACCCGGTGGCGACCGCGATGATGCACCAGGCCGCGGCCGCGGGGCGCGAGCTGGACTGCTTCGTGATCCGCAAGTCCCAGAAGGTGCACGGCCTGCAGAAGCTGATCGAGGGCCCGGGCGTCCAGGGCCGCCGGGTGCTCGCCGTCGACGACACCTCCACCACGGGCGGCTCCGCGCTGGAGGCGGTCGCCGCGCTGCGCGAGGCGGGCGCGACGGTGGTCGGGGTGGCGGTCATCGTCGACCGGGACACCGGAGCCAAGGAGAACGTCGAGGCGCAGGGCCTGGAGTACCGCTTCGCGGTGGGCAAGGACGAGCTGGACCTCTGAGGGCCGGCTCGGACGGCTGAGCCTCGCGACTCGCGGCCCTAGGCTCAGGGCTCGCGGCGGGGGCCGGCGTCGAACCCGGCGATGTCGAGGTCGGGGCGCCCGTCGTGGTCGTTGTCGTCGCCGCGGCTGCTCGCCGTACGGCGGTGGCGCCACCACTCCCAGACCACCGGGATGATCGAGAAGGCGAGGATCACGATGATCGCCTTGTCGATGTTCTCGCCCAGCCCCGGGAAGCGCCGGCCGAGGAAGTAGCCCATCAGCATGATCGAGAGGACCCACAGCACGGCCCCGATGGCGCTCCACAGGAAGAACCGGGTCCGCTCCATCCGGGTCACGCCGGCCACCACGGTGATGAAGGTCCGCACGAACGGCACGAAGCGGCCGATCACCAGCGCCTTGTTGCCGTGCTTGTCGAAGAAGACCTGGGTCTGGTCGAAGTACTTCTTCTTCAGGAAGCGGCCGTTGCGCGCATAGAGCGGTGGACCGATGGCGCGGCCGATCTCGTAGCCGGACACGTTGCCCAGGAAGCCGGCGACGGTCATCAGCACCAGCGCGACCGACAGCTCGACCAGGGGGGTGCCCGGGAACAGGTCGATGCGCTCGGTGGCGATGAACAGGCCCAGCGCGAAGAGCAGCGTGTCGCCGGGCAGGAACGGGAAGAAGAGCCCGCACTCGACGAACACGATCGCCAGCGAGATCCAGAACAGCTCCGCGCCGAACTTGTCGAGGAGCCAGTTGGGGTCCATCCAGTCCATGCCCAACAGCATCGGAAGGGTCATGAGTACATCCACCTCTGAAGCGTAGCCGGGGAAGGGCCAGGTGACCCAGCCGATACTCTCGCCGGCGTGGACCAGCAGCGCGCGCCGTACGACCCGATGCCGCACGGACCCGACGAGGTCGGGGTGGGGCCGTGGCAGGGTCCGTGGCCCGAGGGGGCGCAGTACGACCCAGAGCTGCTCGCGCACGGGGACCGGCGCAACGTCGTGGACCGCTACCGGTACTGGACGATGGAGGCGATCGTCGCCGACCTCGACCAGCGGCGCCACGACTTCCACGTGGCGATCGAGAACTGGCAGCACGACTTCAACATCGGCACGATCGTGCGCAGCGCCAACGCGTTCCTGGCCGCCGAGGTGCACATCGTCGGGCGCAAGCGGTGGAACCGCCGCGGGGCGATGGTGACCGACCGCTACCAGCACATCCGCCACCACGACAGCGCCGCCGAGCTGCGCGCCTACCTCGCCGAGCGCGACGTACGGCTGCTGGGCATCGACAACCTGCCCGGCTCGCTGCACCTGGAGACCGCGAGCGTCCCCCGCCGCGTCTGCTTCCTCTTCGGCCAGGAGGGCCCGGGGCTCTCCGAGGGCGCGCGCGAGGCGTGCGACGGGACGTTCTCGATCGCGCAGTTCGGGTCGACGCGCTCGATCAACGCCAGCGCGGCGGCGGCGATCGCGATGCACAGCTGGATCCGCCAGTACGCCGACCTGTCCGGCGACGCGGCCTGGCGGGGGTGATCGGCGGGGGACCTCCTGCGGGGTGCGGGCCGGCGGGGGCCGATCGGCCCTGGCGCGGCCTGGGCGAGCGACTAGGGTGGGCTGGACGTCCGAAGTGCTGTGAGTGATTCCCGAGGAGCCTGAGATGCCCATCGCAACCCCCGAGGTCTATGCCGAGATGCTGGACAAGGCCAAGGCGAACGCCTTCGCCTACCCGGCCATCAACGTCTCGTCGTCGCAGACGCTCAACGCCGCCCTCAAGGGCTTCGCCGACGCAGGCTCCGACGGGATCATCCAGATCTCCACCGGCGGTGCCGAGTACCTCTCCGGCCCGTCGATCAAGGACATGGTCACCGGCTCGGTCGCCTTCGCGGCCTACGCGCAGGAGGTGGCGAAGAACTACCCCATCAACATCGCGCTGCACACCGACCACTGCCCCAAGAACAAGCTCGACGGCTTCGTGCGGCCCCTGCTCGCGCTGTCCAAGGAGCGCGTGGCGCGCGGCGAGCTGCCGATGTTCCAGTCGCACATGTGGGACGGCTCGGCCGTGCCGATGGACGAGAACCTCCAGATCGCCGAGGAGCTGCTCGCCCAGGCTGCGGCCGCCCGGATCATCCTCGAGATCGAGATCGGCGTCGTCGGCGGCGAGGAGGACGGCATCGTCGGGGAGATCAACGAGAAGCTCTACACCACCCCCGAGGACGCGCTGGCGACCGTCAAGGCGCTCGGCATCGGCGAGAAGGGGCGCTACATGACCGCGCTGACCTTCGGCAACGTGCACGGCGCCTACAAGCCCGGCCACGTCAAGCTGCGTCCGGAGATCCTCAAGCACGCCCAGGAGGCCGTCGTCGCCGAGCTCGGCCTCGAGGCCGGCTCCAAGCCCTTCGACCTCGTCTTCCACGGCGGCTCCGGCTCGCTGCCCGAGGAGATCGGCGCGGCGGTGGACTACGGCGTCGTCAAGATGAACGTCGACACCGACACCCAGTACGCCTTCACCCGCCCGGTCGTCGGCCACATGTTCCAGAACTACGACGGCGTGCTGAAGGTCGACGGCGAGGTCGGCAACAAGAAGGCCTACGACCCGCGCGCCTGGGGCAAGGCCGCCGAGGCCGGCATGGCCGCCCGCGTCGTCGAGGCCTGCGAGAACCTGCGCTCCGCCGGGACGTCCCTCTCCGCCTGACCGGCTCCGCGCGCGGCCGCGCCGGCCACCGCCGGCACGCGCCGCGCCGCCAAGACCGGCTGTAACGCGGGGTTATGTCCACTGCCACAGCGAAATAACGCTGCGGTGGTGGGCATAACCCCGCGTTACATTTCGCGGCGCCGGGGCATGCGAGCCGTGGGGCGTGCACAGGCGGTGGGCGGGGCGGCGTCGTCCACAGGGTGCCGGCTGGCGCGAGCGGCCGTCGTACGGCGGCGGCAGGGTGCGGGGCATGCACTCACTCGCCCTGGCGCGGATGCGCGCCGGCTCCGGTCTGATCACCTACCGGCAGGCGCTCGATGCCGGCCTGACGCCGGCTCAGGTGTTGGCCCTGGTGCGCGGCCGTGACTCGGCGTGGGTGGCGGTGCGCCGGGGCGTGTACGCCGAGCGGTCGACCTGGGAGGCGCTGGACGAGTACGTCGGACGCCGGCGCCTGGAGTCGCGCGCCGTCGGACTGAGCATGCTCACCGCGCACGTCCTCAGCCACGACTCGGCCGCACTCGAGCTGGGCCTGGCGCTTCTGCATCCCGAGGCGCCGCTCGTCCACATCACCCGTCCCGACGTGCGCGGCTCCCGGACCGAGCACGGGGTGAAGCACCATGGTGCGGTGCACCGCCCGGAGCAGGTGGTCGTCCCCGACGGCATCGCCTGCCTCGACGCGGCGCGCACCGCCGTCGACATCGGTCGCGAGCACGGTTACCTGGCGGGCCTGGTGGCCTGCGACTCCGCGCTGCATCGGGGAGTCACTCGGGGCCAGCTGGCCGCCGCCCTCGCGCCGATGCGCTGCTGGCCGCACGTGCGGGCGGCCCGGGCGGCGGTGGAGAGGGCGAACCCCGGCGCCGAGTCCGCGGGGGAGACGTTGGGCCGGGACCTCCTCGAGGAGCTGGGGCTGGGCCCGGTCGAGACGCAGTTCGAGCTGCGCGACCCGACCGGCTGGGCCCGCTGCGACCTGCGGGTGGGGCGCCATGTCTTCGAGTTCGACGGCCGCGTGAAGTACCGCCGCCGCGATGCCGGCGGGGTCTCCGACCTGCCCATCGAGGAGATCGTCTGGCAGGAGAAGCGCCGCGAGGACTGGGTCTGCGGCTTCGGGCTGGGGATGTCCCGACTGGTCTGGTCGGACTTCTGGGGAACACAGCGCGAGCGCACCAAGCAGCGGCTGGCGCGTGAGTACGCGCTGACCGAGACGCGCTTCGGTCACTCCCTCGACGGCCTCGCCCACCTCGTCGTACGCCGCGCCGCCTGACCCCGCCCCGCCTCCGCCCCGCCCCGCGCCTCCGCCCCGTCCCGCGCCTTTCATGCCGGCTGTAACGCGGGGTTATGCCCACCACCACAGCGAAATAACGCTGGGGCAGTGGACATAACCCCGCGTTACAAGCGGGGGGTGGGGGTGGGCGCGCTCCCCCGCGGGGGCGCGCTCCCGCGGGCGCGCTCCGGCGCGGGGCGCTACCGGGGCGCGGGCGCGCTAGGGGAAGGTGACGGGGCGGGGGCGGTCTGGTGGGTGGGGCGGGCGAAGAAGAGCACCGCGACCATGCCGATCAGGAGCACGACCGGCGGCAGCAGCATCGACTGCGCCATCGCGTCGCTGAAGGCGTCGAGCGCCGCGGCCGGCATCGCCCCGCCGCCCGCCCCGTCACTCGCGCCGCCCGCGCCAGCCGCACCCGCAGCCTCGGTGCCGCCGGCGATGTCGAAGCCGGGAAGCCTCGCGTCGAGGCGGGCGTCCATCAGTACGGCGATCGCGGCCGAGCCGAGCACGGCGCCGACCTGGCGGGTGGCGTTGTAGACGCCGGCACCCGCCCCGGCCCGGGACAGGGGCAGGTTGCGGTTGGCGGTGGTGCTCGTCGGGCCCCACACCAGGGCGTTGCCGACGCCGAGCAGCATCATCGGCAGCGCCAGCTCCCAGGTGTGCGAGTCGGGCGTCATCACCTGGCTCAGCCAGGCCAGGGAGACCGCGCTGCTGGCGAACCCGGCCGCGGTGATGCCGCGCGGGTGCACCCGGTCGATGACGCGCCCCACGAACGGCGCGAGCACGATCGCCATCACCGCCATCGGCACCATCAGCATCGCCGCCCGGGTCGGGGACAGCCCGCGTACCAGCTGGGCGTAGAGCATGAACGGGATCGCCATCGCGGTGATCGCGAACGCCATGGTGGTGATCGCGAGGTTCGCCAGCGAGAAGTTGCGGTCCGCGAAGAGCGAGAGCGGCACCAGCGGCTCGCGGCGGGTGCGGGCCTGCCACACCACGAACGCGACCAGCAGCACGAGCCCGAGCACGATCATCCGCGGCACGGTGACCAGGCCGCTCACCCGACCCCAGTCGTAGGCGTGCCCCTCCTGGATCCCGAACACCACCAGGAACATGCCGGCCCCGCTGAGGGCCACGCCCAGCCAGTCGAAGCGGTGGTCGCTCGTGCTCAGGGCCGGCACCAGCCACCAGGCGAGCGCGAAGCCGACGACCCCCACGGGGACGTTGACGAAGAAGATCCACTCCCAGCCGAGCCCGTCCACGAGCACGCCGCCGAGGACCGGCCCGACCAGCGTGGCGAAGCCCGCGGTCGCGCCCCACAGCGACATCGCCTGGCCACGGCTCGCGGCGGGGAAGATCCGGGTGATCACGGCCATCGTCTGCGGCGTCATCATCGCCGCGCCCAGGCCCTGGAAGACCCGCGCCACGATCAGCTCCTCGATCGAGCCGGTGAGCCCGCACCACAGCGACGACAGGGTGAACACGGTCAGCCCGATCAGGTAGAGCCGCTTCGGCCCGTAGCGGTCGCCGAGGCGCCCGGTGATCAGCACCGGTACGGCGTAGGCCAGCAGGTAGGCGCTGGTCACCCACACCACGTCGTTCACGTCGGCGTCGAAGTCCTCGATGATGGCCGGCGTCGCCACCGACACGATCGTGGAGTCGACCAGGATCATGAAGAAGCCCAGGCACAGCGCGAACAGCGCCGGCCAGGGACTGAGGGTGGCGGGTCTGCCCGGGTCGCTGGAGCCGGGCGGGGAGGCCGAGGTGGAGGAGACGGAGGTCACGAGGAGCAATCAAACACCCGCGCCGGATACCGGGCCGGAGCGAGGTGGTCAGCGGGCGCCCGCAGGTGCTCGGCCGGGCGGGCCGTCGGGCGTGGCTACTGTGGGGCCCATGAACCACCACGACCTGATGGCAGGCCCCCCGCCCACCCGACTCCCCGAGGACCCCGCGGAGGCCGAGCTCCGCGACGACGACCCTGCCGCGGTCGTACGCCGGCACCCGGAGTCCCCGTTCGCCTGGGCGGCGATGGCCGAGCAGGCGCGCGACGCCGGGGCCGACGACGTGACGGTCTACGCCTACTCGCGGGTGGGCTACCACCGCAGCCTCGACATGCTGCGCCGCAACGGCTGGAAGGGCCACGGGCCGGTCCCGTGGGAGCACGAGCCGAACCGCGGCTTCCTGCGCTCGCTGGCGCTGCTCGCCCTCTCCGCCCGCGCGATCGGCGAGAGCGCCGAGTGGGAGCGCTGCTCGGAGTTCCTGCGCGACTCCAGCCCCACGGCGTACGACGCGCTGCTGGGCTGAGCGGGCCTCCGCGCGGCTGAGCGCGGCGGTGCCCGGCTGAGCGGGGCAGTGCCCGCCTCAGCCTGCTCAGCCGCGCGCGATCCGCACCAGGTCGGCGGCCGGACCGCTGGGTCGCATCGCCGCGGGCCACACCGCGCGCAGCGCCCGGGTCAGGTCCAGGCCGCCCACCGCGACGGCGACCAGCTGGCCCGAGGCCAGCTCGGAGACCACGGCGAGCTCGCTGAGCACGGCGGGCGCGTCGCCGGCCGCGGCCGCGGCCTTGACCGCGGCGGTGCTGGCCAGCTCGAGCCCCAGCGGCCCGAGCTGCACGCCGGCCCGGTCCAGCGCCCGCACCAGCGTCTCGCGGGTGCCCGACCCCGACTCGCGCACCACCGGGTCGCTGGCCGCGAGCTCCCCGGGACTCACCGGACGCCGCCGCCGGGCCCAGGGGTGCCCGGGGCCGACGACCACGACGAGCTGGTCGCGGGCCACCGTGGTCGACCCGACGCTGCGCGGGACCGTGGGCGACTCCACGAAGCCCAGCGGCACCGTGCCCCCGGCGACGAGGTCGAGCACGCCGCCGGAGTTGCGGACGTCCAGGCTGACCCGCAGCTCGGGGTGCAGCCGGCGGAACCTGGCCAGCCACTGCGGTGCGAGGTACTCGGCCACCGTCAGGCTCGCGGCCACCCCGAGGTGCGCCTGCCGGCGCTCGGCCAGCGAGCGCGACCCGAGCACGACCCGGTCGACGCCGGCCAGCGCCTCGCGCGCCCACTCGGCCACCACTCCGCCCTCCGTGGTGAGCCGCGAGCCGGTCGGCCCGCGCACCAGCAGCACCACGCCCAGCTGACGCTCCAGTCGTGACAGCGCCCGGCTCGCATTGGGCTGCGCCATCCCCATCGCCCGGGCGGCTGCGCCCAGCGAGCCCAGCTCGCCGACCCGTACCAGCAGGTCGAGCGCGGTCAGGTCGGGACGCCCACTGCTCATGCGCAGACGATATGCCCAGCCCGCACCCCATATCAACGGCGCATGAGCTGGTGCCCGATTGCGGGCTACTGCGCGGCGTCGCCGGCGGGCAGGATTCAGGCGTGACCACGATCGACCAGCTCGAACGCCCCGCCGCCGTCGCACCAGCGCCGGCGGGCCCGGAGCCGGCCGGCGCGGGTGCGCCGCCGACGCCCTCGATCGTCTGGGGCCTCGCCCTCGCGGCCGGCGGCGCCGCCGTCGCCGTCGGGGTGCACCGGCTGGTGCCGGTGCTGAGCCCGGTCTTCGTGGCGATCGTGCTGGGCGCCCTGGTCGCGAACCTGGCGCGGCTGCCGCGCGCCGCCGAGCCGGGGCTCGCGATCGCCTCGCGACGGGTGCTGCGCATCGGCGTCGCCCTGCTCGGCCTGGAGCTGGTCCTCGCCGACGTGCTGGCGCTGGGCTGGCCGATGCTGGCGGTCATCGCGCTGGTGGTGACCGGAGGGATCGCCGGCACGCTGCTCCTGGGCCGGATGCTGGGGGTCGAGCCCGGGCGCCGGCTGCTGCTCGCCTGCGGCTTCTCCATCTGCGGTGCGGCCGCCATCGCCGCGGTCGACGGCATCCGGCGCGCCCCCGCCGAGGCGGCCACCGGAGCCGAGCGCACCGGACCCGAAGCCGCCGGAGCCGAGCGGCGCGAGAGCGACGTGGCCGCGGCGATCGCCCTGACGGTGGTCTTCGGCAGCGCGGCGATGCTGGTGCTGCCGCTGCTGGGCCGGCTGCTCGAGCTCGCCCCGGCGGCGGCCGGCGCCTGGTCGGGAGCCGCGGTGCACGAGGTCGGTCAGGTGGTGGTCGCCGGCGGACTGATCGCCGGTGCCGCGGGGCTGCAGACCGCGGTGACGGTCAAGCTCGGGCGGGTGCTGCTGCTCGCGCCGGTGCTGGCGGTGCTCTCCTGGCGCGAACGGCGCACCGCCCCGACCGGCGTTCGCCGCCCGCCGCTGGTGCCCGCCTTCGTGGCGGCGTTCCTGGGCCTGGTCGTGCTGCGCACGGTCGTGGCGGTGCCGCAGCCGGTGCTCGACGCGGCGCAGCTGGTGCAGACCGCAGCGCTGGCGGCCGCGATGTTCGCCCTGGGCTGCTCGGTCGACGCCCGGATGCTGCGCCGGGTCGGACGCCGCGAGCTGGTGCTGGCCACGGCGGCGACGCTGCTGGTGGCGCTGCTCGCCCTGCCCGCGGCGTACGTCGTCGGGCAGGGCTGAGCGCGGGCGCCGAGCGGCTCAGGCCTCGGGCTTGAGGTGCGGGAAGAGGATCGTCTCGCGGATGTTGGCGCCGGTGAAGAGCATCGTCAGCCGGTCGATGCCCAGGCCGAGGCCGCCCATCGGCGGGGCGCCGTACTCCAGCGCCCGCAGGAAGTCCTCGTCGAGCTGCATCGCCTCGGGGTCACCGCCGGCGGCCCGCAGCGACTGCTGGACCAGGACCTCGCGCTGCACCACCGGGTCGATCAGCTCCGAGAAGCCGGTGCCGCGCTCGACGCCGGCGATGATCAGGTCCCAGGCCTCGATGAGCCCGGGCTTGTCGCGGTGCGGGCGCGCCAGCGGCTGGGCGCTGGCGGGGTAGTCGCACAGGAACGTGGGCTGCAGCAGCGTCGGCTCGACGAGCTCGCCGAGCAGCTCCAGGGCGACCTTCTCGCCGTCCCAGGCGGGGTCGATCGACACCTCGTGGCGCGCGGCGATCTCGCGCAGCGTCTCCACCGGCGTGCTCACGTCGACGGGCTGGCCGACGACCTCGGAGATGGCGTCGTAGACCGGCAGCCAGCGCCACTCGCCGTCCAGGTCGACGGTGCCCCGCTCGGTCTCGATCTGGCGGCTGCCCAGCGCGTCCGCGGCGGCGACGAAGATGTCCTGCATCAGCCGGGCGATCGAGGTCTGGTCGCCGTAGGCCTGGTAGGCCTCCAGCATCGTGAACTCGGGGGAGTGGGTGGAGTCGACGCCCTCGTTGCGGAAGATCCGGCCCATCTCGTAGACCCGGTCGACCCCGCCGACGACGGCCTTCTTCAGGTTCAGCTCCAGTGCGATGCGCAGCGACATGGACTGGTTGAAGGCGTTGAGGTGGGTGTGGAAGGGGCGCGCCGCGGCGCCGCCGTGGACGAGCTGCAGGATCGGCGTCTCGACCTCGAGGTAGTCCTGCTCCTCCAGGCAGTGCCGGATCGCGCTCAGGATCCGCGCCTTGGCGCGCACCATGTCGCGTGCCTCCTGGCGCACGATGAGGTCGGCGTAGCGCTGCCGGACCCGGGTCTCGGGGGTGAGGTCCTTGTGCATGACCGGCATCGGGCGCAGCGCCTTGGACGCCATCTGCCACTCCTGGGCCATCACCGAGAGCTCGCCGCGGCGGCTGGAGATCACCCGGCCACGCACGAAGACGTGGTCGCCCAGGTCGACGTCGCTCTTCCAGGCCGCCAGGGCCTCCTCGCCGACCTCGGCCAGGCTCAGCATGACCTGCAGGCGGGTGCCGGCCCCCTCCTGCAGGGTGGCGAAGGCCAGCTTGCCGGTGTTGCGCACGAAGATCACCCGGCCGGCCACGCCGACGACGTCCTGGGTCTCCTCGCCGCTCTCCAGGTGTCCCCAGCGCTCGCGCACCTCGGCCAGTGTGTGCGTGCGTGGGACCGCGACCGGGTACGGCGCGATGCCCTGCTGCAGCAGGCGCTCGCGCTTCTCCCGACGTACTTGCATCTGGGCCGGCAGGTCCTGCTCGGGGGTCTCGGGCGCGGCGTCGGGGGTGCTGTTCACGCCCCAACGCTAGCGGGCGCGGCCGCGGAGACGAGAAAGGGCGCCGGAGACGTCCCCTGCGGCGACTCCGGCGCCCTTTTGGTGCGTCGGGCCGTGCGGCCTCATCCCCCGATGCGGACCGTGCGGCCTGTCGGTGTCTCATCCCCCGCGGTGTGACGTGGCCGACTGACGCGTGCTCAGAATGCCACTGCTCGGACCTCATGCTGTGGCTACTTGATGCCAATGGCACTAACATGCCAGCGTGCTGCGCAGCTCGGTCTCCTCCGCCTTCTCCGTCTTGGGCGTCGGATCGGACACCGAACAGCTGTACTGGCAGCTGCTCGGCGCGGCGCCGGGCTCCCGCGGCACCGCCCTGGACCAGGCGGCCAGCACCGTGCTGCGCACCCGCGAACAGCTCCTCGACGAGCTGGGGCCGCTCTTCGACCTGGGCATCGCCCGGCGTGAGGGCGACAGCGTCCGCCTGCTCCCCCCGGTGGAGGCGTTCGCGACGCTGGTCCAGGCGCAGGCGGCCGCGACCGCCCAGATCAGCGAGCAGCTGGGCATGCTTGCCCGCGCGATCCCGCTGCTCGACGGCGCTCCGGGGGGTGGGCAGCCGCCGCGTGACCTCGTCATGGACGCCGGGGAGCACCCGTTCGAGCCGATCGCCGGCCAGGTGCTCGAGGGCGGTGACATGCCGAGCCTGATCGTGTCGCTGATGCGCGAGACGCAGGGCGACCTGCTGTGGCTGCGCCCCGACCAGTGGCGCCTGCCCCACGAGAGCGCGCTCGCCGCGGCGGTGGCCGAGCAGATCGAGGCCGGTCGTCGCTCGCGCGCCATCTACCCGGCGCGGATCCTCCAGGAGGCGCCTCAGGTGCTGGTGGCGCGGGCGCGGATGGGTGAGGACATCCGGGTGATCGCGGAGCTGCCGGCCCGGCTGCTCGTGCTGGGGAGCAGCCACGCCCTGGTCCCCGAGACGCTTGGCATCGTCTCCGAGCGCCGTCTGCTGATCCGCCAGGGAGGCCTGGTGCGCGGGCTGGCCGGTCTCTTCGAGCTGATCTGGGACCGAGCCGCGTCGGTGCCGGGCCTGGAGCTCGGCCAGGCCCGCCCCGACCTGCGCCGGCTGCTGCTCCAGCAGCTCGCCGAGGGCGCCAAGGACGAGCAGATCGCGCGCGCGCTCGGCCTGAGCCTGCGCACCGTGCGCCGCCGGATCGCCGCGATCCTCAGCGACCTGGGCGTCGACTCCCGCTTCCAGGCCGGCGTCGAGGCGGTACGCCGCGGCTGGCTGTAGCGGGCGCGACCCGCGTGCGTCGGGTCAGTCCGGGAGCGTCATCGAGAACGCCGCCTGCTCGACGTGCCAGGTGCGCTGGCGCTCGGGGCCGTAGATCTCCCCGTCGGCGCTGCACCAGAAGTCCTCGCCCGCGATGGAGACCTCCGAGCCGCGCAAGTAGAGCACGTCGTCGCGCCGGGTGTGGGCGCCGCGCTGGAGGTGGCCCACGAAGGCGAAGCGGGCCCACAGCCCGGTCGAGCGGGAGATCAGGACGTCGACCTTGCCGTCCATGGGGTCGGCCTGCGGGGTCAGCTCGGTGCCACCGCCGACGTGCGAGCTGTTGCCGACCGCGACCATCAGCAGCGGCTCGTCGAAGTCGTTGACCAGCACCCCGTCGACGCTCACCCGCAGCCGGATGTGCGGCGGCCGGAAGGCCGCGAGCACCGCCCCGATCGGGTAGCCCAGCCGGCCGAGGTTCGCCCAGCCGACGCCGACCTCGCCCAGCCGCTTCTTCCAGCGGTGGCCGCGCCTGCTGGCCTGCGCGCCGGCGCCGGCGTGGACGTTGTTGACCACGACGCCGCCGAGCTCGTCGACGATGAGGTCGACGGTGCTGATCGTGCCGTGCAGGGCCAGCTCGGCGGCCTGCTCGAGGTCCAGCGGGATCCCGGTGCCCCGGGCGAAGTCGTTGCCGGTCCCCAGCGGGAGCAGGCTGAGCACCGCGTCCTTGAGCTGGTTGCGCCGGTGCAGCGCGGCGACGACCGCGTGCAGGCTGCCGTCGCCGCCGGCCACCACGATCCGCCGCGATCCCGCGCGGTGCAGCACTCCGTCGAGCTCCCCGGGGTTGGCGGTCGCCGCGACCTCCACCGAGGCCTCACCACGCAGGACGTCGAGGGCGCGGTGCAGGCGCTCGTCGTCGGCCGGGCCGGCTTCGCTGTTGGTGATGACGAGGAGAGGGTCCACGTGCGGACCTTAGCGACAGCTCGCCTTTCCGGTTGGGTTCGCGTGCTGGCTCCTGCGCGGGGTTTTGGTAGCGTGGCGTCGCAAGAGCCCCCGCCAGCCTCGGTCAGCACGCGCTGTTGCAGGGGCTGTTTCCATTTCCAGACAGAGGTGACTCGATGCCGGCCATCGTCATCCTCGGCGCCCAGTGGGGCGACGAGGGCAAGGGCAAGGCGACCGATCAGCTCGCCACCAGCGCCACGATCGACTACGTCGTGCGCACCAGTGGCGGCCATAACGCGGGCCACACGATCGTCGTCAACGGCGAGAAGTTCGCGACCCACCTGCTCCCCAGCGGGATCCTGACCCCGGGCGCCACGTCGGTGATCGCCAACGGCGTCGTGGTCTCGCCCGAGGCGCTGTTCCGCGAGCTCGACTCGCTGATCGAGCGCGGGGTGGAGGTGGCCGACCTGGTGGTCAGCGCCAACGCGCACGTGATCGCGTCGTACCACTCCACGATCGACAAGGTCACCGAGCGGTTCCTCGGCAAGAACCGGATCGGCACGACCGGGCGCGGCATCGGCCCGGCGTACGTCGACAAGATCAACCGGCTCGGCATCCGGGTCGCAGACCTCTTCGACGAGAAGATCCTGCGCGCCAAGGTCGAGGCGGCCCTGGAGCAGCGCAACCACCTGTTCACCAAGGTCTACAACCGCCGCGCGATCGAGACCGACGCGGTCGTCGAGGAGCTGCTGTCCTACGTCGACCGGCTGCGGCCGATGGTCGCCGACACCTCGCTGCTGCTCAACCAGGCGCTGGACCGCGGCGAGACGGTGCTCTTCGAGGGCGCCCAGGCCACCATGCTCGACGTCGACCACGGCACCTACCCGTTCGTCACCAGCAGCAACCCGGTGGCCGGCGGCGTCTGCGTCGGCGCGGGCGTCGGACCGACCCGCATCGACCGGGTGATCGGCGTGATCAAGGCCTACACCACCCGGGTCGGCTCCGGGCCGTTCCCGACCGAGCTCTTCGACGAGGACGGTGAGGCGCTGCAGCGCATCGGCGGCGAGATCGGCGTCTCCACCGGGCGGACCCGCCGCTGCGGCTGGTACGACGCGGTGGTGGCGCGCTACTCGACGCGGGTCAACGGGCTGACCGACTACTTCCTGACCAAGCTCGACGTGCTCGACTCCTGGGAGCGGATCCCGGTCTGCGTGGCCTACGAGATCGACGGCGTGCGCCACGACGAGATGCCGATGACGCAGACCGAGTTCCACCACGCCAAGCCGATCTACGAGTACTTCGAGGGCTGGCAGACCGACATCTCCGGCTGCCGCACCTTCGAGGAGCTGCCCAAGAACGCGCAGACCTACGTCAAGGCGCTCGAGGAGATGTCCGGCACCCGCCTCTGGGCCGTAGGCGTAGGCCCCGGCCGGGAACAAAGCATCCTCGTCCACAACGACTAACCCCCCACCCCACCCCACCCCACCCCCCACCCCAAGAAAAAGACCCCCAACCCCCAACCCCGCCGACCCGTCACTCCCTCGACCTTTCGTACGGCGTGTCGCGGCGCGGATGACGGGTCGGCGAGCGCGGCCGGGCCCACCACCCCGGGCCCGGCCGCGTCCGCCGCGAGTAGCCGTGGGGGGCCACCCGCGGCCCGCGCCTAGGATGGACGCCCGTGAAGACCCTCGTGATCGGTACCGGCGGCCGCGAGCACGCCCTCGCCCGCGCCCTCTCGCTCGATCCCGGGGTCAGCGCGGTCCATGCCGCCCCCGGCAACCCGGGCATCGCCGCCGTCGCCACCCTGCACGAGGTCGACCCGCTCGACGGCGCGGCGGTGGCGGACCTCGCCGAGCGGCTCGGCGTCGACCTGGTCGTCGTCGGCCCGGAGGCGCCCCTGGTCGCCGGGGTCGCCGACGTGGTCACCGGACGTGGGATCGCCTGCTTCGGTCCGTCCCGGGAGGCCGCCCGCCTCGAGGGCTCCAAGGCGTTCGCCAAGGAGGTGATGGCCGCCGCCGGCGTGCCCACCGCCGCCGCCCGGCTCTGCACCACCCCCGAGGAGGTGGCCGAGGCCCTCGACGAGTTCGGCGCGCCGTACGTGGTCAAGGACGACGGCCTCGCCGCCGGCAAGGGCGTGGTGGTGACCTCGGACCGGCGGGCCGCGGTCGAGCACGCCGCCGCCTGCGGGCGCGTCGTGATCGAGGAGTACCTCGACGGCCCCGAGGTCTCCCTCTTCGCGATCACCGACGGCGTCACCGTGCGCCCGCTGCAGCCGGCCCAGGACTTCAAGCGGATCTTCGACGGCGACTCCGGGCCCAACACCGGCGGCATGGGCGCCTACACGCCGCTGCCGTGGGCGCCCGAGGGGCTGGTCGACGAGGTGCTGCGCGACGTCCTGCAGCCCACCGTCGACGAGATGGCGCGCCGCGGCACGCCGTTCCGCGGACTGCTCTACGCCGGGCTCGCCCTCACCTCGCGCGGCACCCGGGTGATCGAGTTCAACGCCCGCTTCGGCGACCCGGAGACCCAGGCCCTGATGGCGCTGCTCGACTCGCCGCTCTCGCCGCTGCTGTACGCCGCCGCGACCGGCCGGCTCGACGCCGTACCGGCCCCGGCGTGGAAGCCTGGCGCGGCCGTCGCCGTCGTGCTCGCCTCGCGCGGCTACCCCGAGTCCTCCTCGCGCGGCGACCTGATCACCGGGATCGAGGAGGCCGAGGCGGTCTCCGGCGTGCATGTCATCCACGCCGGCACGGCCCTGGACCGCGACGCGCTGGTCACCGCCGGCGGCCGGGTGCTCGCGGTCACCGCGGTGGGCAGCGACCTCACCGACGCCCGGGCCCGCGCCTACGCCGGCGTGGAGCGGATCGCCTTCCCCGGCGCCCAGCACCGCTACGACATCGCGGCGAAGGCCGCCCGCGCGGCCTCCGCGACCCCCACCCCCGACGGAAAGTGACGCCCGTGCCCGAGTTCCCCAACGTCCTCGCCACCCGGTACGCCGGCGCCGACCTCGCCGCGATCTGGTCCCCGGAGCACAAGATCGTGCTGGAGCGCCAGCTGTGGATCGCCGTGCTCAAGGCCCAGCGCGACCTCGGCATCGACGTGCCCGACGGGGTCGTCGAGGCCTACGAGGCCGTCGTCGACCGGGTCGACCTGGCCTCGATCGCCGCGCGCGAGCGGGTCACCCGCCACGACGTGAAGGCCCGCATCGAGGAGTTCTGCGCGCTCGCCGGTCACGAGCACATCCACAAGGGGATGACCTCGCGCGACCTGACCGAGAACGTCGAGCAGCTGCAGGTGCGCCAGTCGCTGGAGATCCTGCGCGACCGCGGCGTCGCGGCCGCCGTCCGCCTCGGGCGCCTCGCCGCCGAGCACGAGACCACGGTGATGGCCGGTCGCTCCCACAACGTGGCCGCCCAGGCGACCACGCTCGGCAAGCGGTTCGCCAGCATCGCCGACGAGATGCTGGTCGCGATCGCGCGGGTCGAGGAGCTGCTGGCGCGCTACCCGCTGCGCGGCATCAAGGGCCCGGTCGGCACCGCCCAGGACATGCTCGACCTGCTCGACGGCGACGCCGCCCGGCTGGCCGAGCTGGAGAGCCGGGTCGCGGCCCACCTCGGCTTCGACCACGTGCTCACCTCGGTCGGCCAGGTCTACCCGCGCTCGCTCGACTTCGAGGTCGTCTCGGCGCTGGTCCAGCTGGTGGCGGGCCCCTCCAACCTCGCCACCACGATCCGGCTGATGGCCGGCATCGAGCTGGTCACCGAGGGCTTCAAGGAGGGCCAGGTCGGCTCCTCGGCGATGCCGCACAAGATGAACACCCGCTCCTGCGAGCGGGTGAACGGGCTCGCGGTGATCCTGCGTGGGCACCTGTCGATGGTCGGCGAGCTGGCCGGCGACCAGTGGAACGAGGGCGACGTCTCCTGCTCGGTCGTCCGCCGGGTGGCGCTGCCCGACGCGTTCTTCGCCGCCGACGGGCTCTTCCAGACCTTCCTCACCGTGCTCGACGAGTTCGGCGCCTTCCCCGCGGTGATCCAGCGCGAGCTCGACCGCTACCTGCCGTTCCTGACCACCACCAAGGTGCTGATGTCGGCGGTCCGCAACGGCGTCGGCCGCGAGGTCGCGCACGAGGCCATCAAGGAGCACGCCGTCGGCGTCGCGCTGGAGATGCGCCAGGGCCTCGCCGTCAACGACCTCTTCGACCGGCTCGCCGCCGACCCCCGGCTGGGGCTCACCCGCGAGCAGATCTCGGCCCTGGTCGCCGAGCCGATCGAGTTCACCGGCGCCGCCGTCGCCCAGGTCCAGGAGGTGGTACGGCGCGTGGACGCGCTCGCCGCGCGGCATCCGGGGGCTGCGGGGTACGCGCCGGGGGACATCTTGTGAGGCGCGTGGGGGCTGCGGGTTCACGAGTTAACTCGTGAAACCCCCACTTCCCACGTGAAGGAACACGTGGGAAGTGCCAGTTTCACGTGGCCAGTTCCCGGCCGGTACGCCGCCCGCCGCCACCCCACTTGACCCGCCCGCCCCTGGGTACCTGGCAGCGGTGAGCACTCCGCAGCCAGACCCCGACGACACCGAGCTGAGCGTGGCGGTCACCGGGCCGACCGGGACCCTCGGCTTCGGGCTCGCCCCGCTGCTCGAGGCGGACCCGCGGGTGGCACGGGTGGTCGGCACCGCCCGCCGTCCGTTCGACCCGGCCGCGCACGGGTGGCCCAAGATGACCTACCGCCGCGGCGACGTACGCGAGCCGGAGTCCCTGGCCCGCGCCTTCGACGGCGCCGACGTCGTGGTCCACCTCGCGTTCGTGGTGGTCGGCGGCGCGCGGGAGACCACCCGCGAGATCAACGTCGAGGGCACCCGCAACGCCTTCCGGGCCGCGCTCGCCGCCGGCGCGCGCCGCTTCGTCTACACCTCCTCGGTGGCCGCCTACGGCTTCCACCGCGACAACCCTGCCGAGCTCGACGAGGACTGCCCGGTCCGCCCCGACCCCCGGCTGTTCTACGCCCAGGAGAAGGCCGAGGTCGAGGAGCTGCTGCTGCGCGAGGCGGCGGCCCACCCCGAGATCGACCTGTACCTGCTGCGCCCCCCGATCGTCCTCGGCCCGCACACCGTGGGCGCCAAGGCCGAGCTGCCCGCCTGGCTGGCCGGTCGGCTCCCGACCGGCTGGTCGCGGCTGCTGCCCCGGCGCCTGCCGCCGCTCCCGGTGCCGGTGCCCGACCTGCCGCTCCAGCTGATCCACGAGTACGACGTGGGCCGGGCGCTCGTGCGGTGCATCGTCGGCGCCGGTCCGCCCGGGGCCTACAACATCGCCGCCGACGACACGCTCAGCAGCGTCGACATCGCCCGGGAGCTGGGGCTGCTCCCGGTGTCCCTGCCCGGCGCGCCCGTGCAGGAGCTGGCCCGCCTCCTCGCCCGCCTGCCCGGGCTGCCGTCGCCGGCACAGTGGGTCGAGGCGCTCACCCGGCCGGTGCTGATGGACACCACCCGCGCCCGTACCGAGCTCGGCTGGACGCCCGAGGTGTCCGCGCTCGCCGCGCTGCGCGAGACGCTCGGGCGCACGGGACCCCCGAGCTAGGCCGCAGCCTCGGATCCGGCGCCGGGCGCGGAGCGGGCACCGGTGGAGCGGGCGCTGAGCACCGCGACGCCGAGGGCCAGGCTCAGCAGTACCAGCGCGGTGCCGAGCGCGGCGCGCAGCCCGGCCGCGGGGGAGACGTTGAGCGCGACCCCGTAGGCGGTCATCAGCATCGCCGCGCCGAGCGCCGACCCGATCCGCTGCCCGGTCTGCACCGCCCCGCCGGCGGCGCCGCCCATCTCCGGCGGCACCCGCGCCAGGGTGAGCGTCAGGTTGGGTGAGATCACCCCGCCGCCGCCGAGACCGGCCAGCAGCAGGCACGGCACCAGGGTCCAGAACAGCGCGCTGCCCTCCCGGCCGGGGACGAGCAGCGCGACCAGCGCGATGCCGCTCATCATCGTGACCAGCGCGGTCAGGGTGACCCTGCGCTCCCAGCGGAAGACCAGCCGACCGGCCAGCGGCGAGGTGATCGCGGCGCCGAGCGCGAACGGGATGGTCAGCAGCCCCGCCTCCAGCGCCGAGAGCCCCAGCGACTCCTGCAGGTGCACCGAGAGCACCAGGAAGATTCCGGTGAACCCGGTGAAGTACAGCGTCCCGATGGCCAGCCCGCCGGCGAACCCGGGGGTACGGCGCAGCAGGGCGAGGTCGAGCAGCGGCTGGCGCCCCAGGTCGCGCAGCCGGCTCTCCCACCGCACGAACGCCCAGGCCAGCGGCGGCGCCCCGAGCAGGAGCAGCAGCGGCAGCCGCTGTCCGCCCTCGGCGCTGACCAGCGGGTAGAGCACGCAGAGCACCGCCCCGCCCAGCAGCAGGGCGCCCGACACGTCGATGCCGGGCCGCTCGCCGTCGCGCCGAGGGGCGCCGGGCACCAGCCGCCAGATCGCGACCAGCGCCACCAGCCCGATCGGGACGTTGATCCAGAACAGCCAGCGCCACCCGTTCTCGGCGCCGGCCAGCGCGATGATCACCCCGCCCAGGACCGGCCCCGCCGCGGACGCCGTGGCCACCGTGAACCCGAACATGCCGAAGGCGCGCCCGCGCTCCTCGGCCCGGAACAGCTGCTGGATGAGCCCGGAGTTCTGCGGGGTGAGCAGCCCGGCCGACGCGCCCTGGGCGAGCCGTGCGGCGATCACCGTGGCGGCGTCGGGCGCGAAGCCGACCGCCGCGCTGGACAGCACGAAGCCGATCAGCCCGATCACCATCAGCCGGCGCCGCCCGTAGGCGTCGCCGAGGCGCCCGCCGGCGACCAGGGTCAGCCCGAACGTCAGCGCGTAGCCGGAGACGACCCACTGGATGTTCGCGGTGGAGGTGTCCAGGCCGGCGCGCAGTGAGGGGATCGCCACGTTGACGATGGTGACGTCGAGCAGCGACATGAAGCCGATGACGAGGGTGACGCCCAGGATCCGCCAGCGGCGCGGGTCGGGCACGTACGGCGCGGCCGCGGCCTGCTCGGCGGCCCCCCGTTCCTCTCCCATCGCTCCAGCATCCAGCCGGACTCAAGCGCAGCCGCCTCGACGCCGCGGGCGCGCGGGTCGGGCATCATGGGCGGATGGGTGAGCGTGCCGTCGAGGTGGTGGTGACCGGTCGGGTCCAGGGCGTGTCGTTCCGGGCCGCGACCGAGCAGGAGGCGGCCCGGCTCGGACTGCGCGGCTGGGTGCGCAACGAGCCCGACGGCTCGGTGGCGGCGCACTTCGAGGGCGATGCGGACGCGGTGGCGGCGATCGTGGCGTGGTGTCGCGAGGGGCCGCGACTCGCGCGCGTGCACGACGTACGCGTCGCGCACGTGCCGCCCGAGGGGACCGCGGGCTTCGAGCTGCGCTACTGAGAGGTCAGGGCCTGACGTCGAGGACGACCTCGAACTCGAGGAGGTTGGCGCCCGAGGCGACGGGCTTGCCGTGCTGCCCGGCGTGCGCCGCGCGGGCGTCGCCGTCGCGCCAGGCCTCGAACGAGGCGTCGTCCTCCCACTGGGTGACGACGAAGTAGCGCTCCTCGCCCGCGGTGGGGCGCAGCAGCTGGAAGCCCAGGAAGCCCGGGGTGCCGTCGATGGTGCCGGCGCGCTCGCCGAAACGGCGCTCGAGCTCGGGACCGGCCTGCGGCGGGACACTGATCGCGTTGATCTTGACGACTGCCATGTGAGCCAGCCTACGGCGCGAGACCGAGACCACGGGGTCGGGTCCGCCCCCTAGGCTGGCCCACGTGAGCATCGACCACACGCCTGCCCCGGCCGTCGAGGGCGCGACCCACCTGCACTCGGGCAAGGTCCGCGACCTCTACCGCATCGACGCCGGCGAGCACGCCGGCCGGCTGCTGATGGTCGCCAGCGACCGGATCTCGGCCTACGACTTCGCGCTGGAGCCGACCATCCCCGACAAGGGCGAGATCCTCACCCGGATGTCGCTGTGGTGGTTCGACCAGCTCGCCGACCTGGTGCCCAACCACGTGGTGTCCATCGACGTTCCGGCCTCGGTGCGCGGGCGGGCGGTCATCTGCGAGCGCCTGCACATGTACCCCGTCGAGTGCGTGGCCCGTGGCTACCTGACCGGCTCCGGCCTGGCCGACTACCGGGCCACCGGTGAGGTCTGCGGCGTGGCGCTGCCTGCCGGCCTCGAGGACGGCTCCCGGCTGCCGGAGCCGATCTTCACCCCGGCCACCAAGGCCGAGCAGGGCGAGCACGACGAGAACGTCTCCTTCGACGCGGTCGTCGCCACCGTCGGCGCCGACGAGGCCGAGCAGCTGCGGGAGCTGACCCTGGCCGTCTACGCCCGGGCCGAGGAGATCGCCCGCGCGCGCGGCATCGTGCTGGCCGACACCAAGCTCGAGTTCGGCCGGTTCGTCGGGCCCGAGGGGCCCAGCGGCATCTGGCTGGCCGACGAGGTGCTCACCCCCGACTCCTCGCGGTTCTGGCCGGCCGAGGAGTGGCAGCCCGGGCGCGCCCAGCCGTCGTACGACAAGCAGATCGTGCGCAACTGGCTGACCTCGGCCGAGTCCGGCTGGGACCGTACGTCGGGACAGGCGCCGCCGCGGCTGCCCGACCACGTGGTCGAGCTGACCCGGGCCAAGTACGTCGAGGCCTACGAGCGGCTCACCGGCGAGAGGTTCTGACCGGTCGGGCGGGCTGTGACCGGGGCTTCGGGAGCTGAGATGGCGTTCACGGTCGAGGTGCTCGTCGCGGCATCGCCCGAGCGCGCCCAGGGCTACTTCGCCGACCCGGCGCTGCGCCCGCGCTGGCAGTCCAGCCTGCGTGCGGTCCAGCCGCTCGACGGGCCGCCGCGCGGCGTCGGGGCCCGCTGGTACGACGTGACGCGCGTCGGGTTGCGTCCGCTGATGGAGGTCACCGAGGACGTCCCCGGGCGGGTGTGGGCCGAGGTGGGGCAGTGGCGCGGCCTGGTGGCCCGGCTGCGGCTGACGTTCGCGGCGGCCCCGGCCCCGGCCGCGGCCCCGGCCGCGGCACGCGGGCCGCGCACCCGGGTGCACGCCGAGGTGAGCTTCGAGGCCCCGGGCTGGCGCCGCCCGGTCGGTCTCGCGCTGCGGGTCCTCGGCCCGGCCGCGATCCGCAGCGACCTGAGACGGGCGGCGCGCGACCTCGGCGAAGATGTCGGAGGATCCCGGTGACGCGGCTCACTACCGCCGAGTAGGTTGTGCCCATGTTGAATCTGTCGGTCTTCCTCGAGGACTCTGCCCGCCGCCACCCCGACCGTGCCGCCGTCGTGCTCGGAGACCTCCGCCTGACCTACGCGCAGGTGGACGGTTTCGCCAACCAGGTCGCCAACCTGCTGGTCTCACGCGGCATCCGGCCCGGCGACAAGGTCGCGCTGTCCTGCCCGAACCTGCCCTACTTCCCGGTCGTCTACTACGGGATCCTCAAGGCCGGCGGGGTCGTCGTGCCGCTCAACGTGCTGCTGAAGGGCCGCGAGATCGGCTACCACCTCAACGACTCCGACGCGAAGGCCTACTTCTGCTTCGAGGGCACCCCCGACCTGCCGATGGCCAGCGAGGGGCACGCCGGCTTCGAGCTGGCCGAGGGCTGCGAGAGCTTCTTCGTGATCACCGCGGACATGATGGCCGACTCGCCGATCGAGGGCGTCCCGACCATGGTGCAGGCGCTCGGCGGCCAGCCGGCGACGTTCGAGTCGGTCGCCACCGAGCCGACCGACACCGCGGTCATCCTCTACACCTCCGGCACCACCGGGCAGCCCAAGGGCGCCGAGCTGAGCCACTCCAACATGGTGATGAACGCGCAGACCTGCAACCGGCTCTTCGACTCCCGCCCGACCGACCGCGACACCCACCTGCTGGTGCTGCCGCTGTTCCACTCCTTCGGCCAGACGGTCAACATGAACGCCGGCTTCTCGGTCGGCGCGACCCTGGTGCTGCTGCCGCGCTTCGACGCCGACCAGGCGCTGGCGCTGATGCAGTCCGAGGACATCACCGTGTTCGCCGGCGTGCCGACGATGTTCTGGGGCCTGCTCAACGCGCTCGGCGAGGGCGTCGACGTGGACCGGATCGCGGCGAACCTGCGCCTGGCGATCGCCGGCGGCTCGGCCCTGCCGGTGGAGATCCTCAAGCAGTTCAAGGAGCGCTTCCACGTCCAGATCCTCGAGGGCTACGGCCTCTCGGAGACCTCGCCGGTGGCGACGTTCAGCGACCCCGAGCAGGAGCCCCGCGCCGGCTCTATCGGCGTACCGATCTGGGGCATCGAGGTCAAGCTCGTCGACGCCGCCTGGAACGAGGTGGTGCCGACCAGCGAGACCGGCGAGGACGCGGTCGGCGAGATCGCGATCCGCGGGCACAACATCATGAAGGGCTACTACCAGCGCCCCGAGGCCACCGCCGAGGTGATGAAGGACGGCTGGTTCCGCACCGGCGACCTGGCCCGCCGTGACGCCGACGGCTTCTACTACATCGTCGACCGGGCCAAGGACATGATCATCCGCGGCGGGTTCAACGTGTACCCCCGCGAGATCGAGGAGGTCCTGATGACTCACGAGGCGGTCTCGCTGGCCGCCGTCGTCGGGGTGCCCCACGACAGCCACGGCGAGGAGATCAAGGCGTACGTCATCCTCAACGACGGCGCCTCGGTCACCGCCGAGGAGCTGGTGGCCTGGGGCAAGTCGCAGATGGCCAACTACAAGTACCCCCGCATCGTCGAGCTGGCGCCCAGCCTGCCGATGACCGCGACCGGGAAGATCCTCAAGCGCGAGCTCAACTGAGCGCTCGCTGTCGCGACGCCCGCGTCGTACCCCGTGCTCGGGGTACGACGCGGCTCAGGCGAAGGGGTCAGGCATCGCCCCGGGCAGGGTGGCGAGCAGCTGCCGCGCGGCGTCGGCGTGCTTGTGCTCGACGAGCACCTCGTAGCGGGTGGCGACCACGGAGCTGACCGAGTAGAAGTCGCGCTGGCCGCGGGTCAGGGCGTAGCCGATCAGGCCCCAGATCAACCCGAAGACGGCGCCGACGAAGACCGTGGACAGGATGACGGCCAGGACCGCATCATCGCCGAAGATCGAGAAGATCAGGCCCACGAAGAGGCCCACCCAGGCGCCCGACGCGATGCCGGCCAAGGCCACCCGGCCGTAGGTCAGCCGACCGGTGATCCGCTCGATCTGCTTGAGGTCCGTACCGACGATCACGCAGTTCTCGACCGGGAACTTGTTGTCGGCCAGGAAGTCGACGGCCTTCTGCGCATCGGCGTAGTGCTCGTAGACGACGAGGGACTGCGGGAAGTCCAACGTCATCGCGCGCGGGGTGCGGGGGTCGGTGGATGCCATCTCCCCAGTGTCACTCCGGTTGTGCACGTTGTCACCCGTCGTCCTCCGGCGGCGGCGGGCGGCGTCGGGCGGGGTCGGACGCCCGGCGAGACCAGATCCGGGCAGTTGGCCCTTGCCGCCTAGACTTGGGGGCGCATCCCTGCCGCAGAAGGAGCCGCCCCGTGGCCCGTGTCGTCGTCGACGTCATGCTCAAGCCCGAAATCCTCGACCCCCAGGGCAAGGCCGTGCACGGCGCGCTGCCGCGACTGGGCTTCACCGGAGTCGCCGATGTCCGTCAGGGCAAGCGCTTCGAGCTCGAGCTGGACGGGGAGGCCACCGACGAGCGCCTCGCCGAGGTCCACCGGATCGCCGAGACGCTGCTCTCCAACCCCGTGATCGAGGACTTCACCGTCCACGTCGACGGCGTCCCCCACGTCGTCGGAGCCGGCTCGTGAAGGTCGGGGTCGTCACCTTCCCCGGCTCGCTCGACGACGTCGACGCGCGCCGCGCCGTCGGTCTGGGCGGGCACGAGGCCGTCGCGCTGTGGCACGGGGACCACGACCTGCAGGGCGTCGACGCCGTCGTCCTGCCCGGTGGCTTCTCCTACGGCGACTACCTGCGCTGCGGCGCCATCTCCCGGTTCTCCCCGGTGATGACCGAGGTCGTCGCCGCCGCCGAGCGCGGGATGCCCGTCCTGGGGATCTGCAACGGCTTCCAGATCCTGTGTGAGTCCCACCTGCTTCCCGGTGCGCTGATCCGCAACAACCACCGCAAGTTCGTCTGCACCGACCAGCGGCTGCGGATCGAGAACAACCGCACCCCCTGGACCGCGTCGTACGACGAGGGCGCCGAGGTCACGATCGTGCTCAAGAACGGCGAGGGCTCCTTCGTCGCCGACGAGGACACGCTCGACCGGCTCGAGGGGGAGGGACAGGTCGTCGCGCGCTACCTGGGTGAGGACCCCAACGGCTCGCTGCGCGCGATCGCCGGCATCACCAACGCCCGCGGCAACGTGGTCGGGCTGATGCCGCACCCCGAGCACGCGGTGGAGGACCTGTGCGGTCCGGGCACCGACGGGCTCGGCTTCTTCACCAGCCTCGCTGTAGGAGTCTTCGCATGAGTCCGCTCAAGCTCTTCCGTGGTGTGGCCGTCGCCGAGGCGTTCACCTGGGCGCTGCTGCTCACCGGCATGTTCCTCAAGTACGTCACCGAGACCACCGAGGCGCTGGTCAGCGTCGGCGGGATGATCCACGGCACCGTCTTCATCGCCTACTGCCTGGTCACCGTGCTGGTCGCGATCGACCAGCGGTGGTCGCCCGGCCGCGCGCTGCTCGGCCTGGTCAGCGCCGTGCCGCCGTTCATGACCGTCTGGTTCGACCGGTACGCCGAGTCGCGCGGCCTGCTGGGCGACACCTGGCGCCTCACCTCCGCCGAGCCGACGAGCGGCCTCGAGCGCCCGACGGCCTGGCTGCTGCGCAACCCGCTGCGCGGCGCCGTCACCGGCGTCGTCGCCGTGGTCGCGCTCACCGGCGTCGCCCTGGTCGCCGGCCCCCCGGTCGGCTGACCCGCGCCGGCGCTGCCGCGCTGGTGGGTCGTCGATTGGTCAGAGACGGCATGCTCTGGCGCGCTCCGGCCCCCGTTGGGGACCAAACGGTGACCTGTTGACTCAGTGCTGGGCCCGCTCATCTGGTTGACCGGATCAGGGCGGCTTCTCGCGGAGCTGTCGTCGTACCTGCGGCGCGGCGGCGTGGGGTCATCGATTGGTCAAAAACGGCATGTCTGGACGCGATTTGGCGTCCGTTGGGGACCAAACGGTGGCCTGCGGGGCTGAGTTCGGCCTCGGTTGGCCGCGTGCGGTTCGTGGCGGGGCTGTCGGTGGTGTGTACGGCGGGGGCTGAGGGTCGTCGATTGGTCAGAGACGGCATGTCTGGACGCGATATGGCGTCCGTTGGGGACCAAACGGTGGCCTGCCGGGCTGAGTTCGGCCTCGGTTGGCCGCGCCCGGTTCGTGGCGGGGCTGTCGGTGGTGCGTACGGCGGGGGCTGAGGGTCGTCGATTGGTCAGAGACGGCATGTCCGGACGCGAAATGGCATCCGTTGGGGACCAAACGGTGGCCCTGGCGGCCGGACGTCGACGCCGGGGCGGACCGACAGCCGTCCGCCCGCCCGCCCTCAGCGGCGCCCGGCCGCCAGCGCCTGCCAGCTGTTGGCGGCGATCACGCCGGTGACCGGCTGGCCGGCGCGGCGCTGCCAGGCCCGCACGGCCTGGTCGAGGGTGGCGTCGAAGTGCCCGTGCACGGGGAGCTTGGCCACCCCGGCGGTGTTCAGGGCGCGCTGGACCCGGCGTACGGCGAAGCCGGTGGAGCCGACCTTCAGCACCGGCTGGCGGCCCTCGGCGTGCAGGCGCATCCAGTTGGTCGTCGACCAGGTGGTGGAGACGGCGTGGCCGCGTGAGGCCTGGAAGGACGCCACGGCGCGCTGCGTCGGGCGGGTGTAGCGCCCGTTGAGCCGGCCGGTGTAGAGCTTCTTCTGCTTGAGCAGGCACTGCAGCGCACGGATCTTGCGGGGCTGGCGGGCGCCCGGCGCGATCTGCGGGTAGCCCTGGTAGTCGATCTTCACGTTGCCGCAGCCGAGCCGGGCGGGCCCGGGGCGCGATCCGCGGCCGACGTCGAGGTAGTTGCGGTCGATGTTGATGGTGACGCCGCCCCAGGTCTCGTTGTGGCCGCCCTGGTACTGCTTCACCCGGCCGCCGGGACGCCAGCCGTCCTCGGCGATGTACGACGTGGAGGTGTCGGCCTTGTTGTCCCAGCGGGCGATCCAGATGGCGTCCGGCAGGTGGAACACCCCGGGGCGGGTACGGCGGGCGTCGTCGAGGGCCTTGATGCCGGAGCTGGCGCTGGAGTAGACGCCGGACTTGTAGCCGAGCGCCCGGACCTGCGCCGTCCAGCCGCTGAGGAAGCCGAGCGCCGACTCGCGGCAGTGGGTGTTGGTGACGTCGAAGTGCTCGAGGTCGTACCAGAGGGTGCTGTTGGCGGCGATGCCCAGCGCCTTCGCGGCGGCGACCGCCGAGACGGCCTCGTTGCGCCCCTGCGCGCGGGCGGGCCCGTATCTGCCGTTGGTGCCGGGGTTGGGCTTGATCGTCGGGTCGTTGCCGTAGCGCGGGAAGCTCGTGCTGCACGACGCCTGCGGCCCCAGCGTGATCGGCAGGAGTCGCCAGCCCTTGGCCAGCTGGGTGCTCACCCAGGACGGCGTCAGGTTGGGCTGGGACCGGCAGCCGCGCGAGGCCCCGGAGATGTAGATGCCGACCGCGAGGAACGGGGAGGTCTCCAGCCAGCGGTCCATCTTCGCCTGGTCGGGTGCGACGCACTGGTCGAAGCCGTAGCCGGTGAAGTTGCCCGGCGTCGCCACGTTCGCGGCCTGGGCGGGGGCCGGTGCGACCGTGAGCAGGGCCCCGGCGAGGGCCCCGGCGAGGGCACTGACGGCGGATCGGGAAAGCAGGCGCATGGGGGTTCTCCAAGGTTGGGCGATCGTCACCCTAACCCCATCCGTCACTCCAGAAACGGCCTCGGAACCAACTACTCCGCTGTAATTCGCTTCCCCTCCGCAGTTCGGGCGTGCGCGACACCGGCGCGGGGAAAGATGGCCCCTGCACGCGTCCTGGATCAGCTCGGTGAGCCGCGCGGGCTGACCTGTGCCACCAGCGGACGTACGAGAGCGAGTGCCGATGTACCCCACACCCCCCGGCTCCTGTGGCGCCTGCGCCGCCCCGCTGCCTCCCGGTGTGAGCGCCTGTCCTCGCTGCGGTGCCGCGCCGGCACCGCAGACCGCCCCGCCCGGCTACTACCAGCAGCCCGCCGCCCACTACCAGCAGCCCGCCGCCTACTACGAGCAGCCCGCCGCGCAGGGCTGGCCCGGCCAGCCGGCCCAGCCGGCCTACCCGGCCCACGGCTACCCCCAGGGTCAGCCCCCAGGCTGGCCCGGACAGCCCGCCCCCGCGCCTGCCGGGCGCGGACGGCGGATCGGCCTGATCGCCGGTGTCGTCGTGGTGGCGGTGCTGCTGGCCGTGGGCGGCACGTTCCTGGCCACCCGACTGCTCGGCTCGGGCGACGGCGGCGGCGGTCGCTATCTGAGCGCCACCGGCGGCGCGCTCGTGGCGCCGGTGACCTCCCAGCCGGAACGCGCCTGGAGCTGGGAGGCCCCCGACAAGCTCACCGGCCTGATGGACGTCGGCGACTCGTTGGTGGTCTCGCTGGGCGACGGCGGTGACGTGGTGTCCCTGGACGGGGCAGGACAGGAGCGGTGGAGCGCCACGCTCGAGGGCGGCATGCAGGTCAACGGGGTGGTGCCCGGCAGCGACGACGTGATCGTCGCCTCGGCCTACGACGTCCAGGGCATCACCGCGCTCTCCGTCGAGAACGGGGAGGTGCTGTGGAGCCACGACGACCGCAGCCTGGTGGCGAGCATCGAGGAGGGCGTCGTGTTCGTCGGCCTGGACGAGATGGGCCTGCTCGACGCGGACACCGGCGAGGAGGTGTGGGTCACCGACCCGCCCCGCGCCGAGGCGTTCAGCGCGGGTGCGGCGTACCTGATCGTCGAGGACGAGCTGCGCAAGGTGTCCCTCGAGGACGGCGAGGAGCAGTGGAGCGTCCCGGTGGAGCTCGACGAGCCCGCGCTCATCTCCCTCGCCGCGAACGAGGAGTTCGTCGCGCTGGGCGGCGACCGGGTGGTGGCCTACGACGCGGAGTCCGGTGAGGAGCTGTGGACCGAGGACGGCGGCGAGGACGGCTCCCGGGTCGGGCTGTTCTCCGAGACCCGGCTCTACCACTCGCCGGAGGACTACGACGAGGAGGCGGAGCCCGCCGCGACGATCGTCGACCGCGACGGCGAGGTCGGCGACCTGGAGATCGAGGGCGGCGAGGGCGGCTACTTCTACCTGACCCCGTTCACCTCCGGTGGGGACTCCTATGCGATGTCCTACACCACCGACACCCTGTACGGCGCGGACCTCCAGGCGCTCGGCACCTACCAGGGGCACCTGGCCCTCGCCGACGGCGGCATCTACACCCTCGACGAGGGCGTGCTGGCCTACCACGAGCTCGGCGCGGACTCCGCGGCGTGGAGCCTGGAGCTCGACGACGACGACCCCTCGGCCGTCGTCTCGGCCGCCCACGGGCGGGTCCTGCTCTACGACGACGAGACCCTGGTCGCCTACGAGTGAGACCCGGCCGTCCGCCCGGCGACCGGTCCGCCGCCACCACCCGCGGCGGACCCTAGGATGGGGGCCGTGACCGAGACGACTCGCGCCCCATCCGGCTCCACCCTCGACACCGTCGCGATCGCCTCGCAGGACCCCTCGCGGGAGCAGCCCTGGGTCGACCTGGGACTGAAGGCCGACGAGTACGCGCGGATCCGCGAGATCCTCGGGCGCCGGCCCACCTCGAGCGAGCTGGCGATGTACTCGGTGATGTGGAGCGAGCACTGCTCCTACAAGAGCTCCAAGGTGCACCTCAAGCAGTTCAGCGAGATCCCGCAGCAGACCCCCGCGGGCCGGATGCTGGCCGGCATCGGCGAGAACGCCGGCGTGATCGACATCGGCCAGGGCTACGCGGTCACGTTCAAGGTCGAGTCCCACAACCACCCGTCGTACGTCGAGCCGCACCAGGGCGCGGCCACCGGCATCGGCGGCATCGTGCGCGACATCCTGGCGATGGGCGCGCGCCCGGTCGCGGTGATGGACCCGCTGCGCTTCGGGCCGCTCGACGCGCCCGACACCCACCGGGTGCTGCCCGGGATCGTGGCCGGCGTCGGCGGCTACGGCAACTGCCTGGGCCTGCCGAACATCGGCGGCGAGGCCGTCTTCGACGAGACCTACGTCGGCAACCCGCTGGTCAACGCGCTGTGCGTGGGCGTGCTGCGCCACGAGGACCTGCACCTGGCCAAGGCCTCCGGGGTCGGCAACCAGGTGATCCTGTACGGCGCGCGCACCGGCGGCGACGGCATCGGCGGCGTCTCGATCCTCGCCTCGGAGACCTTCGACGCGGGCGGTCCGGCCAAGCGCCCGGCCGTCCAGGTGGGCGACCCCTTCGAGGAGAAGCTGCTCATCGAGTGCACCCTCGAGATCTTCGCGGCCGGCCTCGTCGCCGGCATCCAGGACCTCGGCGGCGCCGGCCTGTCGTGCGCCACCTCCGAGCTGGCCTCGGCCGGCGACGGCGGCATGCACGTGCACCTGGACCGCGTCCCGCTGCGCGACTCGACGCTCTCGCCGGAGGAGATCCTGATGAGCGAGTCGCAGGAGCGGATGATGGCGGTCGTCGAGCCCGGCGACGTCGACGCCTTCCTCGCGATCTGCGCCAAGTGGGACGTCGAGGCGGTGGTGGTCGGCGAGGTCACCGAGACCGGTCGCCTCGAGATCGACTGGCACGGCCAGCGCGTCGTCGACGTGCCCCCGCGCTCGGTGGCCCACGACGGCCCGACCTACCAGCGGCCGTTCGCGCGCCCGTCCTGGCAGGACGCCCTGCAGGCCGATGGCGCGGAGGCGCTGGCCCGCCCGCGCAGCGGCGACGAGCTGCGCGCGACCCTGCTGCGCCTGGTGGCCAGCCCCAACCTGTGCGACAAGTCCTGGATCACCGACCAGTACGACCGCTACGTCCGCGGCAACACCGTGCTCGCGCAGCCGGAGGACTCCGGGATGATCCGCGTCGACGACCAGACCAACCTCGGCGTCGCGGTCTCCACCGACTGCAACGGCCGCTTCGCCAAGCTCGACCCCTACACCGGGGCGCAGCTGGCGCTGGCGGAGTCCTACCGCAACGTGGCCACCGGCGGCGCCGTGCCGCTGGCGATCTCGGACTGCCTGAACTTCGGCTCGCCCGAGGACCCCGACGTGATGTGGCAGTTCGCCGAGGCCTGCCGCGGCCTCAAGGACGCCTGCCTCGAGCTGGGCATCCCGGTCACCGGCGGCAACGTCAGCCTGTACAACCAGACCGGTGACGTGCCGATCCTGCCCACCCCGGTGGTCGCCGTGCTCGGCGTGATCGAGGACGTCACGCGCCGTACGCCGTCGGGCTTCGCCGCCGCCGGCGAGCAGGTGCTGCTGCTCGGCACCACCCGCGAGGAGCTCTCGGGCTCGGAGTGGGCCCACGTGGTGCACGGCCACCTCGGCGGCCTGCCGCCGCGGGTGGACCTGTCCGCCGAGCGCGCGCTCGCCGAGCTGCTCGCGCAGGCCTCCGCCGAGGGCCTGGTCACCAGCGCCCACGACCTCTCCGACGGCGGGCTCGCCCAGGCGCTGGCCGAGTCGTCGATCCGGCGCGGCGTCGGGGTCACGGTGGCGGTGGACGACGTGGCCGACGGGGACGCCTTCCTCGCGCTGTTCGCGGAGTCCGCGGCGCGCGCGATCGTCACCGTCACCGACGAGCAGGCCGACGCCTTCCGCGCCGCCGCCCAGGCCCACGGTGTACCCGTCACCGACCTCGGGCGCACCGGCGGCGAGGAGATCGTGGTGCAGGGGCAGTTCAGCGTCCCGGTCGCCGAGGTCCGCGACGCCTGGGCCGCCACCCTCCCCGCCGCCCTGAACTGACGCCGAGTCGGCGCGAGCTCGCGCTCAGGAGGCGCCGAGTCGGCGCGGGCTCGTGCTCAGCGGGCGTCGAGTCGGCGCAGAGTGCCGCGTCGGGGATGATGGGCCGATGGCCGACGACCTGGTGGTGACGGGGTCGCTGGTGATCCCGGCGGCCGAGCTCACCGAGCGCTTCTCGCGCTCCTCGGGGCCCGGCGGCCAGGGGGTCAACACCGCGGACAGCCGGGTGGAGCTCTCCTTCGACGTGGCGGGCTCCCCGACGCTGAGCGACGTGCAGCGCCAACGGATGCTGAGCCGGCTGGAGGGCCGACTGGTCGGTGGCGTGGTCACCATCGCCGCCTCCGAGCACCGCACCCAGCTGGCCAATCGACGCGCCTCCAGGGAGCGCCTGGCATCGTTGCTGCGAGACGCCTGCGCGCCGCCACCGCGGCCGCGCCGGGCCACCCGCCCCACCCGGGGCTCCAAGGAACGCCGGCTCGCCGGCAAGAAGCAGCGGTCGCAGATCAAGAAGGCCCGAGGCGGGCGATGGGAGTGAGTGCCGAGTGAGTGTGGAACCGCAGATCATCGCCTACGGCGAGGACGCCTCGCAGTACGGCGAGCTGTACCGGCCCGCGGGGGAGTCGCGCGGCGTCGTGGTGCTGGTGCACGGCGGTTCGTGGAAGGCCGCCTACGGCCTCGACCTGACCCAGCCCGCCGCGCGGGATCTCGCCGGGCGCGGCTGGACGGTGTGGAACGTCGAGTACCGCCGCATCGGCTCCGGCGGCGACTTCCCCGCCATGTTCGACGACATCGCCGCCGCGATCGACACGCTGGCCGACGTCGACGGCCTCGACCTCACCCGGGTCGTCGCGGTCGGCCACTCCGCCGGCGGGCACCTGGCCGCCTGGGCCGCCGCCCGCGGGCGCTTCGGTCGCTGGCCCGCGCGCGTCGAGCTGACCGGCGTGGTGGCGCTCGCCGCGATCCTCGACCTGGAGTGGGCGGCCGGCGACGACCCGGTGGTCGCCGCGCTGGTCGGTGACGCGTCGTACGACGAGGTGGACCCGCTGCGCCAGGCCCCGCTCGCCGTTCCCGTGTGGTGCGTGCACTCGCGCGACGACGAGTCGGTGCCCTTCGAGCTCTCCACCCGCTACGCCGAGCGTGTCGCGGGTGCGGGCGGGGAGGTCGAGGTGCTCGAGGTCCCCGGCGACCACATGGCCGTCGTCGACGTCGAGCACCCCGCGTGGGCGGCCACCGTCAAGATCCTCGACGGGCTCTGAGGGCACACCCCGGCCGGGCGGGTCAGCTGCTGGCGCGCATCGCCCGGAGCCCCACGACCAGCCCGAGCGCGGCCACGACAGCGGCGGCGGCGAACCCGGCCGCGGTCTCGCCGGCGGGGTAGGACCCGGCGAAGAGCTCGCGCGCGGCCTCCACTACGTAGGTGAGCGGGTTGAGGTCGGAGGCGACCTGGAGCCAGCGCGGCGCCCCGTCGATCGGCAGCATCATCCCCGACAGCAGCAGCACCGGGAAGATCAGCGTCTGCTGCACCGTCCAGAACAGCCACTCGCTGTCCTTGGCGACCAGCGCGAGCGCGAACGACAGCGAGCCGACGCCCACGCTGAACAGCGCGAACATCGCGGTGCCGAGCAGCGCCCCGCCCAGGTGCAGGTCGAAGCTGAACGGCGCGCACACCGCGAGGATGATCGCGGTCTGCATCAGCATCGGCACCACCTCCTTGAGCGCCCGCCCGACCAGCAGCGAGGAGCGGCTCAGCGGCGAGACCAGCAGCCGCTCGTGGGAGCCGGTGAGCATCTCGCTGGTCAGGTTGGCGCCGGTGAACGAGGCCCCCATCAGCACCGTCATCGCGACGATGCCGGGCACGAACCACTGCAGCGCGGAGCCGCCGGTGTCAGGCAGCAGCGGCGCGAACAGCGCCAGGAAGACCAGCGGCTGCACCATCGCGAACAGCACCGACGCGGGCTCGCGCCACACCGGCCTGAGCTCGCGGGTCAGCACGTTCCAGGTGTCGGCCAGGAACGTCGTGGGCCGCCCGGTCACCGACCCGGGGGTGGCGTCGAAGCGGACGGGCGAGGTAGCGGTGAGAGTGGTCATGCTGCGTTCTCCTTCGAGGGGCCGGCGGCGGCCGGGGAGTCGGTGGGGGTGCCGCTTTCGCGCAGGCTGCGGCCGGTGAGCTCGAGGAACACGTCGTCGAGGGTGGGGCCGACCACCTCGATCCGCCGGGCGGGTGAGCCGGACCGGTCCAGGTCGGCGAGCAGCCCGGGTGCCAGGTCGCGCCCGTGCGCCACCCGCAGCCGCAGCGTCGTCTCGCTGACGTCGACGGTGCCGGATCTCGACTCCGTGGCGTGTACGACGCGGGCCGCGGCCGCCGCCGCCGCGTCGGGGTCGTCGAAGCCCAGCGTGACCAGGTCGCCCAGCCCCGCCTTGAGCCGCGCCGCGGTGTCGTCGGCGATGACCACGCCGTGGTCGATCACGATCACCCGGCCGGCGATCGCGTCGGCCTCCTCGAGGTAGTGGGTGGTGAGCACGATCGTGGTGCCGTACTCGGAGTGCAGCGCCTGGATCTGCTCCTGGAGGTTGACCCGGTTCTGCGGGTCGAGGCCGGTGGAGGGCTCGTCGAGGAACAGCAGCCGGGGGGCGTGCACCAGCCCGATCGCCACGTCCAGGCGGCGCCGCTGCCCGCCGGAGAGGGTGGCCACCGGACGGCCGGCGACCTCGGACAGGTCGAAGGCCTCGACCAGCTCGTCGGCGCGCCGTCTCGCCTCGGCGCGGGTCAGTCCGTGGGCGCGGGCCTGGCTGACCAGCTCGTCGCGCCCGCGCTGCTGGTGACCGGCGCCGTTGCCCTGCCCGACGTACCCGATGCTGCGGCGCACCTCGCGCTGCTGGGTGACCACGTCGAAGCCGGCCACCTCGGCGCTGCCCGACGTCGGCGGGATCAGGGTGGTGAGCATCCGCAGCGTCGTGGACTTGCCGGCGCCGTTGGGTCCGAGGAAGGCCACGAGCTCGCCGTGGGCCACCTCCAGGTCGAGGCCGCGCACGGCCTGGATCGTCTGCTTGTGCCGCGTGAAGCTCCGGGTCAGCGACCGGGTGCGGATCACGGGTCCTGCGGGTGAGTTCGTCATGCCGTCCACGCTAGGAGCGCTTCCGGTCAGTTTCCGTCCTCAATCGGATCTAGCCTGATACTCGTGAACACCAGCGCACGCATGCTGCGACTGCTCTCCCTGCTGCAGACCCACCGCTACTGGCCCGGCGCCGAGCTGGCCGAGCGGCTGGAGGTCAGCGGGCGCACCCTGCGCCGCGACATCGACCGGCTCCGCGGCCTCGGGTACGACGTGGACGCGGTGCGCGGGGTCGCCGGGGGCTACCAGCTGCGCGCCGGCGGGACGCTCGCGCCGCTGCTGCTCGAGGACGAGGAGGCGGTCGCGATCGCGGTCGGGCTGCGCAGCGCCGCGGCCGGGTCGGTGCAGGGGATGGAGTCGAGCGCGCTGCAGGCGCTGACCAAGGTGATCTCGCTGATGCCGCCCCGGCTGCGCCGGCGGATGGACGCCCTGCAGTCGCAGACCGTGCCGGCGCCCTGGCGCGGCCCGAGCATCGACGCAGGGACGCTGACCACGCTGGCCCAGGCGTGTCGCGACGACGAGCCGGTCCGCTTCGCCTACACCGCGGCCGGCGGGGCCCGGACCCGGCGCCACGTGGAGCCGCACCAGCTGGTCTCGATCGGGGCGCGCTGGTACCTCGTCGGCTACGACCGCGAGCGCCACGACTGGCGCAGCTTCCGCGTCGACCGGGTCACCGGGCCCCAGGTGAGCGGCACGCGCTTCCGGCCCCGCGCGCTGCCCGCCGAGGACGCGCTCGCGTTCGTGCGGGCGGGCATCGCCGGCCGGCCGATGCGCCACCTCGTGCGGGTGAGGTTCGCGACCGACGCCGCGACGGTCCAGGCGTGGGTGGGGCGCTGGGGCAGCGTCGTACCCGACGACGCGGGCGGCTGCGTGCTCACCATGGGCTCCGACGACCTCGATTGGCCGCTGATGGTGCTGGCCGGGGTGCGGGCCGAGTTCCGGGTCGAGGAGCCCGCCGAGCTCGCGGACCTGGTTGCCGAGGCCGCCGAGCGCTTCGCCCGCTCCACCGCGGGCCGGGGCGAATGACCTCTGTCGCCGGGCCGGCCGGCGTGGCACGGTGGGAGCGAGCATCCTCGAGCCAGGAGAGCCACCGATGACGCAGACCGTCCCCCGCCCGAGCACCACCACTGCGGAGCATCCGCTGGACGAGCAGGAGCTCGCCGACATCGACGCCTGGTTCCGCGCCGCCAACTACCTCTCGGTGGGCCAGATCTACCTGCTCGACAATCCGCTGGTCGAACGCGGCCTCGTCCCGGACGACATCAAGCCGCGGCTGCTCGGCCACTGGGGCACGACGCCGGGGCTCAACCTCGTCTACGCCCACCTCAACCGGCTGATCCGCACCCGTGACGTCAACGCGATCTTCCTCGCCGGTCCCGGGCACGGTGGCCCGGCGGCGGTGGCCAACGGCTGGCTCGAGGGGACCTACAGCGAGGTGTACCCGCACGTCGGCTACGACAAGGAGGGCATGCGGGAGCTGTTCCGCCAGTTCTCCTTCCCCGGCGGCGTGCCCAGCCACGTGGCGCCCGAGACGCCCGGCTCGATCCACGAGGGCGGCGAGCTCGGCTACGTCCTGTCCCACGCGTACGGCGCGGCGATGGACAACCCCGACCTGCTGGTCGCCGCGGTCGTCGGCGACGGCGAGTTCGAGACCGGGCCGCTGGCCACCTCCTGGCACGCCAACAAGTTCGTCGACCCGGTCCACGACGGCGCGGTGTTGCCGATCCTGCACCTCAACGGCTACAAGATCGCCAACCCGACGATCCCCGCCCGGATCGGGCGCGACGAGCTGGAGAGCCTGCTGCGTGGCTACGGCCACGAGGTGATCACCGTGGAGGGCGACGACCCGGACCTGGTGCACCAGCAGATGACGGCGGCCCTGGAGGCCGCCCACGACGCCATCACCGACATCCAGGTGGGCGCCCGCGAGCGCGGCGAGACCGAGCGGCGCCCGTGGCCGATGATCCTGCTGGTGACGCCCAAGGGCTGGACCGGCCCGAAGGTCGTCGACGGGGTGCAGGTCGAGGGCACCTGGCGTGCCCACCAGGTGCCGCTCGCGGGCACCCGTGAGAACGACGCGCACCGCGCCCAGCTCGAGGAGTGGCTGCGCTCCTACCGCCCCGAGGAGCTCTTCGACGACGACGGCGTCCCGGTGGAGCGGATCCGGGCGCTCGCCCCGCTGCTGACGCGACGGATGAGCGACAACCCGCACGCCAACGGCGGTCTGCTGCTGCGGCCGCTGGACCTGCCCGACTTCCGCACGCACGCCGTCGAGGTGGCCAGCCCGGGCGCGTCCACCCACGAGGCCACCCGGGTCTTCGGGCAGTACCTGGTGGAGGTGGTGCGCGACAACGCCGACAACTTCCGCATCTTCGGGCCCGACGAGACCGCCTCGAACCGCCTCGATGCGGTCTACGAGGTCACCGACAAGGTCTTCGCCGGCGAGATCCTGCCCTCCGACGAGCACCTGGCGCACAGCGGCCGGGTGCTGGAGATCCTTTCCGAGCACACCTGCCAGGGCTGGCTCGAGGGCTACCTGCTCACCGGGCGGCACGGGATCTTCAGCTGCTACGAGGCGTTCATCCACCTGGTCGACTCGATGTTCAACCAGCACGCGAAGTGGCTCAAGACGACCCGGGAGATCGAGTGGCGGCCCCCGGTGGCGTCGCTGAACTACCTGCTCACCTCGCACGTGTGGCGCCAGGACCACAACGGCTTCTCCCACCAGGACCCCGGCTTCATCGACCACGTGGTCAACAAGCGGGCCGAGGTGGTCCGGGTCTACCTGCCGCCGGACACCAACACCCTGCTCTCCACGATGCAGCACTGCCTGGCCAGCAAGCACTACGTGAACGTGGTGGTCGCCGGCAAGCAGCCGACCTTCGACTGGCTCTCCGGCGACGAGGCCGACCTGCACTGTGCCCGCGGGCTGGGCATCTGGGAGTGGGCCAGCACCGAGGGTGACGGCGAGCCGGACGTGGTCCTCGCCTGCGCGGGAGACGTGCCCACCCTCGAGGCGCTGGCCGCGGCGGCGCTGCTGCGCGAGCACCTGCCCGACCTCAAGGTCCGCTTCGTCAACGTGGTCGACCTGATGCGTCTGCAGGACGCCCGCGAGCACCCGCACGGGCTGAGCTCGCGCGAGTTCGACAACGTCTTCACCACCGACAAGCCGGTGATCTTCGCCTATCACGGCTATCCCTGGCTGATCCACCGGCTGGCCTACCGCCACACCAACCACGAGCAGTTCCACGTGCGCGGCTACAAGGAGGAGGGCACCACCACCACGCCCTTCGACATGGTGATGATGAACGACATGGACCGCTACCACCTGGTCATGGACGTCATCGACCGCGTCCCCGGGCTGGGCTCGCGGGCGGCGACGGTGCGCCAGCTGATGGTCGACACCCGCCGGCGCGCCCACCAGTGGACCCGCGAGCACGGCGACGACCTGCCCGAGGTCCGCGACTGGACCTGGACCGGCGCGAAGGCTCCCGATGAGTCCCCGTCCACCACGAGCCAGCCGGGCGACATGGCCGACTGACGCCGTACGGCCCGCAGCCCGCCCGCCGTACCCCCGCCGCCATGTAACGCGGGGTTATGCCCTCCACCACAGCGTTCTACCGCTGTGGCAGTAGCGATAACTCCGCGTTACATGGGGGGTGGGGCGCGCACTCAGCCGACGAGGGCGGCTGCCTGCCGGGCGATGGCCAGCTCCTCGTTGGTGGGTACGACGAGCACGGCGACGCGGGAGGTGTCGGTGGAGATCCGCCGGACCCGGGTCGGGTGCTCGCCGGCGTCCTCGTTGCGGGCCGGGTCGACCTCGATCCCCAGCCGGTCCAGGCCGGTCAGGCAGTCGGCGCGCAGGGCGGGGTTGTGCTCGCCGACGCCGCCGGTGAACGCCACCACGTCCGCCCCGTCGAGCACGGCGAGATAGGCCCCGACGTACTTGCGGATCCGGTGGCAGTACGCCGCGTAGGCGGCCACCGCGCCCGGGTCGCGGGCGTCGATCGCCGCCAGCAGGTCGCGGAAGTCGTGCACGCCGGCCATCCCCTCCAGGCCGGAGCGGTGGTGCAGCAGGTCCTCCAGGCCGTCGGCGTCGTAGCCGCCGTGGCGCAGCAGGTGCAGCAGCACGCCGGGGTCGAGGTCGCCGGCACGGGTGCCCATCATCAGGCCCTCGAGCGGGGTCATCCCCATCGAGGTGTCGGCCGGGCGCCCGCCCCGGATCGCGGCCGCGGAGGCCCCGTTGCCCAGGTGCAGCACGATCTGGTCGAGCCGGTGCAGCGGACGGTCGAGATAGGCGGCGACCTCGCTCGCGACGTACTGATGGCTGGTGCCGTGCATCCCGTAGCGGCGGATCTCGTGGCGCTCGGCGACGTCCTTCTCGATCGGGTAGGTCGCGGCCGCCGCGGGCAGGGACGAGAAGAACGCGGTGTCGAAGACGGCGACCTGGGGCACGCCCGGGAACGCCGCCCGGGCGCTGCGGATGCCGGCGGCGGCCGGTGGGTTGTGCAGGGGAGCGAGCAGGGAGAGCCGCTCGATCTCGGCCAGGACGTCGTCGTCGACGCGCACCGGCCGGGTCAGCCGCGGCCCACCGTGCACCACGCGGTGCCCGATCGCGAGCAGGTCGTCACCGGCCACGCCCGAGCCCGCCAGCAGCTCGCGCATCGTCTCCAGCGCGGCACCGTGGTCGGGCAGGTCGGCGTCGCGCGCGCTCTCACCGGCGGAGTCGACGTGGCGCAGCGCGGCGCTCGGCGTGCCGATCCGCTCGAGGTGCCCCCTGACCCCGGCCTCCCCGGAGCCGGGGTCGACCAGTTGGTACTTCAGCGACGACGACCCCGCGTTCAGCACCAGCACCCGACGGTCCATGCCGCCCACCCTAGGACCGCGCGCCCTCTGCGCCGACCCCTTTCGCGCCCGCCCTGGGCCGCGCCTTGCCTCGCCCTGCCCCGCGCCTCGCCTCGCCTCGCCTCGCCCTGAGCGGGTTGTGTGCCCCACGACGCGGTGGGGCGCGTGCTCAGGCACACGACCACGCAGGGGGGCCAGCGCGGGTGTGGTCGAATGAGTGCGTGTCCACGCGTCGCCTGACTCCCGCCGATCCCGAGGCGCTGGCCGCCGCCCTGGAGCGGCTCGGGCACGGTACGGCGGAGCGCGCCGACCTCAAGCTGCTGGTGAAGCACTATCTCGCCCTGCTGCAGGACAAGGCGCCCGGGCACTCGGTGGAGGTCCGCGTCCCGCCGTACGCCGCGGTGCAGGTGGTGCCCGGCGTGCGCCACAAGCGCGGTACGCCGCCGGCCGTGGTGGAGATGGACGCCGAGACGTGGATCGCGCTCGCCCGCGGGGAGACGGCGTGGCCGGAGGCCGAGCGGGCCGGGATCGTCCGGGCCAGCGGCGAGCGCGCCGACCTCACCCCGTTCCTCCCCCTGACCTGAGCGCACCCCCTGCCCCGAGCGCACCCCCTGCCCCGAGCGCACCCCCTGCCCCGAGCGCGCCGCCGCCTGCCCTGAGCACCCCTGCCCTGAGCGCGACCGGACGCCCACCCTCCCCTGAGCACAAACCGCTGGACACCGCCTGAGAGCATGACGCCGTGCGCCAGATCAGGCAGAGCCGCAAGCTGCAACACGTCCGCTACGACGTGCGGGGTCCGATCCTCGTCGAGGCCCAGCGCCTCGAGGCCGAGGGCCACCGCATCCTCAAGCTGAACATCGGCAATCCCGCGCCGTTCGGCTTCGAGGCCCCCGCCGCGATCGTCGCCGACATGGTGCACCACCTGCCCGAGGCGCAGGGCTACAGCGACTCGCGGGGGATCTACTCCGCACGCACCGCGGTGGCGCAGTACTACCAGAGCCGTGGCCTGGCCGAGGCCCACGTCGACGACGTGTTCATCGGCAACGGCGTCTCCGAGCTGATCACGATGGTGCTGCAGACCTTCATCGACGACGGCAACGAGATCCTGGTGCCGGCGCCGGACTACCCGCTGTGGACCGGCGCGGTGACCCTGTCGGGCGGCATCCCGGTGCACTACCTGTGCGACGAGGAGAACGGCTGGGCGCCCGACCTCGACGACATCGAGTCGAAGATCACCGAGAACACCCACGCGATCGTCATCATCAACCCCAACAACCCGACCGGCGCCGTCTACAGCGAGGACGTGGTGAAGGGCCTGGTCGACATCGCGCGCCGCCACGACCTGGTCGTCTTCAGCGACGAGATCTACGAGAAGATCCTCTTCGACGACGCCGTGCACCACCACACCGCGGCCTACACCGGCGAGGACGTCCTCTGCCTGACGTTCAGCGGGCTCTCCAAGGCCTACCGGGTCTGCGGCTACCGCTCCGGGTGGGTGATGGTCTCGGGGCCCAAGCACCTCGCGGCCGACTTCCTCGAGGGCCTGATGCTGGTCTCGAACATGCGGATGTGCGCCAACGTCCCGGCCCAGCACGCGATCCAGACCGCGCTGGGGGGCTACCAGTCGATCAACGAGCTGATCGTGCCCGGCGGCCGGTTCTACGAGCAGGCCAAGACCGCGCACCGGCTGCTCAACGAGATCCCCGGCGTCACCTCCGTGGAGCCGCACGGCGCGCTGTACTGCTTCCCGCGGCTCGACCCGGAGATGTACCCGATCGAGGACGACCAGCAGTTCGTGATCGACCTGCTGCGCGCCAAGAAGCTCCTGGTCACCCACGGCACCGGCTTCAACTGGCCCACCCCCGACCACTTCCGCCTGGTCACCCTGCCCGAGGTGCACGTGCTGGAGGAGGCGATCGGCCGGATCGCGGAGTTCCTGGCCGAGATCCGCCGCTGAGGCCCCGATAGGGTCGGCGTGTGACTGTCACCGCGAACATCGACCAGCTCCGCACCCGCCTCGCCGAGGTCCTCCCCGGCGTACGCCGCGACCTCGAGGACCTGGTCCGGATCGAGTCGGTCAGCGCCGACCCGGCCCGGGCCGGCGAGGTGCAGCGCAGCGCCGAGGCCGTCGCCGGGCTGTTCCGCGCCGAGGGGTTCGACGACGTCCAGATCCTCACCGCCGACGGCGGCGCGCCCGCCGTCGTCGCCCGCCGGCCCGCGCCCGAGGGGCGTCCGACGGTGCTGCTCTACGCCCACCACGACGTCCAGCCCGAGGGCGACCACGCGACCTGGGACTCCGCGCCGTTCGAGCCGACCGAGCGCGACGGCCGGCTCTACGCGCGCGGCGCGGCCGACGACAAGGCCGGCATCGCCGCCCACCTCGGTGCCCTGCGCATCCTGGGCGACGACCTGCCGGTGGGCGTCACCGTCTTCGTCGAGGGCGAGGAGGAGGTCGGCTCCGAGTCCCTGCCGGCGTTCCTGCGCGAATACCAGCACCTGCTCGAGGCGGACGTGATCGTGATCGCCGACTCCGGCAACTGGGACATCGGCGTGCCGGCGCTGACCACCAGCCTGCGCGGCCTGGTCCGCGCCGACGTCGAGGTCCGCACGCTGACCCACGCCGTGCACTCCGGGATGTGGGGCGGCCTCGTGCCCGACGCGCTGATCGCGCTGAGCCGGCTGATCGCGAGCCTGCACGACGATGCCGGCAACGTCGCCGTCGCGGGGCTGCACAGCGGCCCGGCCGCCGACGTGGACTACCCCGAGGAGCGGCTGCGCGCGGAGTCCGGCGTGAACCCGGGCGTGGAGTGGATCGGCTCCGGCTCCGCGGTCGAGCGGCTGTGGACCAAGCCCTCGCTGAGCATCACCGGCCTCGACGCGCCCCAGGTCGACGGCGCCTCCAACACCCTGGTCCCGGCGGCCCGCGCCAAGATCTCGATGCGGATCGCGCCCGGCGACACCACCGAGAACGCGGTGGCGTGTCTGCGCCGCCACCTCGAGGCCCACGTGCCGTGGGGCGCCGAGCTCACCGTCACCGTCGTCGACACCGGCGAGGCGACCGCCATCGACGCAGAAGGCCCGGCGTACGACGTGGCCCGGGCGGCGTTCGCCGAGGCGTGGGACGGCGTCGCCCCCGTCGACATGGGCGTCGGCGGCTCGATCCCGTTCATCGCCGAGTTCCTCGAGGCGTTCCCGCGCGCGAGCGTGCTGGTGACCGGCGTCGAGGACCCCGACACCCGCGCCCACGGCGCCAACGAGGGCCTGCACCTGGCCGAGTTCCAGCGGGTGATCCTGGCCGAGACCCTGCTCCTGCAGAACCTCGCCTCCCACGCGCCCGCCCGGTAGCCGCGCCGGACGCCGCCGCGCCCGGACCCCGGCTCAGGCCGACGGGGCGGCGCGGGTGGAGAGCATCGTCAGGTCGTCGGCCAGCCGGGCCAGCCGCCGGGCGTCCTGGCCGAGCAGGGTCACCGCGGCGTCGGCCCGCGCGCCCAGGTCGGATGCGCCCTGCAGCAGTTCGACGTTGCCGAGGATCGCGCTCAGCGGGCTCGTCAACTCGTGGGCCAGGGAGTCGATCAGCCTCGCCTGGTAGGCGTCCAGCTCGCGCAGCTCGTGGGCCAGCCTGCGCTCGCGCGCGAACAGCCTCGCGGTGAGGATGGCGCGGCCCAGGTCGTGCCCGACGTCCAGCGCGGCGCTCGCCTCGACGTCGGTCCACTCCAGGGCGGCGTCCTGGCGCGTCAGCGTGAGCGTGCCCAGGCACTCCTCGCCCGCGCCGAGGGGCACCAGCATCACCGAGGTGAGCCCACGGGCGCCGAAGTACTGCCTGACCCTGCGGTGCTCGGCCGGCGAGAGCAGGCTGGGGGAGAGGCGGTCACGGCCGAGGAGGGCGACCTGCTGCTGGGCCCAGCAGTCTCGGGCCAGCCGCATCGCCGTGGCCACCACCGGCGCGGGCGCATGCGGCACCTCCCACGCGTCCGGGTAGCGGTGGGTGTAGCCCCGCGGCTCCTCGTCGGTGGGCAGCACCCGCATCCACAGGCCGGTGCAGCGGAAGCCGTCGAGCAGCGCCGCCTGGCAGGCACCCAGCGTGCTGCTCAGGTCGGGGCCGGCGCTGGCGGTGCGCACCACCCGCCGGGCCACCTCGGCCAGCCGGAGCTGCTCGGCGCGCCGTTCGTGCTCGAAGGTCCGCAGCACCGCGCGCGCTGCCTGCTCGGCATAGCTGTCGAGCAGCCTGAGCTGCTCGGGGCCGGGGCGGCGCCCGTCCAGGGGCCGGTCGACGGCGAGGATGCCCTGCAGCGTCTCGTCGGCCCCGACGAGCGGCACCATCAGCAGGTCGAGCGGCTGCCAGGCGTCCGGCCCGGCGACGGCCTCGGTGCCCGCGGAGAGGGCATGGGCGAAGGCGGCCGACTCCTCGTGGGGCACGAAGCGCAGCAGCCGGCCCCAGGGCTGGGCCAGGTCGAGGAGCTCCAGCACCACCGAGGAGGGGGCGCTCTGGCCGATCAGCGACGCAGGCGCCCCGTCGGCGCAGGCGGCGGCGATAGTCTCCATCTCCCCGTTCGGCCGGAACACGCCGATCGTGGCCACGGCGAAGCCCGCCAGCTCGGCGAGGCTCTGCGCGATGAGCCGGAGCGTGTCCACCGGCAGGCCGGCGGAGGAGGGGAGGTGCTGTTCCCGATGGAGCGTGTACGGCGGACGCTCGCCGCCCGGAGTTCCCCGCGCCACGGTCAGCCGGTCGGGAGGCGGACCACGAAGGTGCTGCCCTCGCCCAGGGTGGAGGTCACGTCGATCCGGCCGCAGTGGCGCTCCACGATCCGGCGCACGATGGCCAGCCCCAGACCGGTGCCGGGCTGCTGGATCGCCTCGGGGTTGGTGGAGCGGAAGAACTCGCTGAACAGCCGCTTCTGGTCCTCGGCGCCGATGCCGATGCCGTCGTCCGCGCAGGTCAGCACGATCTCGTCGCCCTCCCGGCTCAGGCTCAGGCTCACCGTGCCGTGGGCCGGGGTGTACTTCACCGCGTTGCTGACCAGGTTGGCGCAGACCCGGTCGAGCTCCTCGGCGTCGCCCAGGACCAGGAACGGCTCGTCGGCGAGCTCGAGGCTCAGCGTCAGCGCCTTGCGCTGCACCGCCACCTCGACCAGCTCCACCGCTTCCGCCAGGAGCGGACGCAGGTCGACCGGGTGGGCGACCAGCGGCTTGTCGGGGTCGGTGACCTGGGAGAGCAGCAGCAGGTCCTCGACCAGCTTGTTGAGCCGGTTCGCGCCGCGCTCGATGGCGGCCAGGGAGGTCCGGGTGGACCCGCTGAGACCGGTCACCGACTCGAGGATCTCGAGGTGGCCGATGATCGAGGACAGCGGGTTCTTCAGCTCGTGCGACACGGTCGCGATCAGCTGGCCCTTGTAGGTGTCGAGGCGCTGGAGCTCGGCCACCAGGCGGTGCTCGCGCTCGAAGAGGCGGGCGTTGAGCACCGCGCGGCCCAGGTCGTGGCCCATGTCCAGGGCGACGGCCCCCTCCACGTCGCTCCACTCGGGGTCGCTGTCGTCGCGGGTCAGCACCAGGTGGCCGAGGCACTCGGGCCCCGCGCCGAGGGGCACGAACAGCATCGAGGTGATGTCGATGCTGGTCAGGAACTCGCTGATCCGGGAGTTCTGGCTCTCGTCGAACAGCCAGCCGGCCGGCCTGCGCAGCGAGACGATCCCGACCCGCTGCTCGCGCCAGCAGATCCCGGACGCGGAGACGGCCTCGCGACGCAGGTCGTCGGGCAGCTCGACGCCCAGGCCGTCGGAGGAGGAGATGGCGCCGCGCTCGAGCCCGCGCCCGTCGACGTCGTAGAGCTGGATCCACAGGCCCTGGATGCGGAACCCGTCGACGATGGCCTTCTGGCACTCCTCGAGGATGCGGTCGAGGTTGAGCTGGGCGCTGGCGTTGCGCACGATCTTGCGGGCGGTGTCGGCCAGGCGCAGCTCCTCGGCCTGGCGCTCGCGCTCCATCGCGCTGATGATCGCGCGCCCGGCCTGGTCGGCGTACATCTGCAGCTGGCGGCGCCGTTCGGGCCCCGGGCGGCGACCGTCCTCGGGCAGGTCGACGGTGAGGAAGCCGCGCAGCTCGCCGGCCTCGTCGAGCAGTGGTGCGGCGAGGAGGTCGAGGGGGTGCCAGGCCAGCGGGTCGTCGTCGACGGGCTCGATGTCGGGCACCCAGCCGGTGCGCACGAAGTCGCCGACCCGGCTGTGCGGCACGAAGCGCAGCGAGCCCCACTCGTCGGCGTGCTCGATCTCCTCGAGCATCTGGCTGACCGGGGAGAACGTCCCCAGCAGCGCCTGGCGGGCGTCCTCGTTGCCGGAGACCGCGACGACCTCGAGCTCGCCGCTGTCGTGCAGCACGCTCAGGCAGGCGACCCCGAATCCCGCCACGTCGGTCACGCCCTCGGCGACCACGTCGAGGGTGTCGCGCAGCGCGCTGTGGCCCCATGCCTCGGCGAGTACCCGGTGGATGCGGTAGTTCGCGAGCTCGCGGACAGTCTCTTCTGGCATGCGGTCGCGCCCCCTCTTCGGAGTCAATGTAGTGCCCACGCACACCGCACGAACGGCGAATGGGAGTGCGTCCGAGGGATGGAAGCCCCCCGCGACGATGCGCGAGCCCCTCCTCGGCGCCCCTAGACTCGGAGTGTGCCCCGGCAGACACCCCGCGGAGACGGGCGGCTCAACCTCGATCTCGATCCCCAGGAACGCGGCCCGCAGGACGCCTGCGGCGTCTTCGGCGTCTGGGCCCCAGGCGAGGAGGTCGCCAAGCTCACCTACTTCGGCCTGTACGCGCTGCAGCACCGCGGGCAGGAGTCCGCCGGGATCGCGGTCAGCAACGGCCGCCAGATCCTGGTCTACAAGGACATGGGGCTGGTCTCCCAGGTCTTCGACGAGTCCACCCTGGACTCGCTGCGCGGGCACCTGGCGATCGGCCACTCGCGTTACTCGACCACGGGCGCGAGCACCTGGCAGAACGCCCAGCCGACCTTCCGGCCCACCGCCGACGGCTCGATCGCGCTGGCCCACAACGGCAACCTGATCAACACCCACGAGCTGGTCGCGATGGTCGCCGAGCTGGAGAAGGGCGACGAGGCCGACCTGCAGGGCCGCGAGGGGGAGGTCTCCACCAACGACACCGGGCTGGTGACGGCGCTGCTGGCGCACCACCCGGACACCTCGCTGGAGCAGCGCAGCCTCGAGGTGCTGCCGCTGCTGCGCGGCGCCTTCTCCTTCGTCTGGATGAACGAGAACACCCTCTACGCCGCGCGCGACCCCCAGGGCATCCGCCCGCTGGTCCTCGGCCGGCTCGACCGCGGCTGGGTGGTGGCCAGCGAGGACGCCGCGCTCGCCACCATCGGGGCCAGCGTCGTGCGTGAGATCGAGCCGGGCGAGATGCTGGTGATCGACGAGCAGGGTCTGCGCTCGCACCACTTCGCCGAGCCCGAGCCCAAGGGCTGCGTCTTCGAGTACGTCTACCTGGCCCGCCCGGACGCGACCATCGCCGGGCGCAACGTGCACGAGGCGCGCGTGGAGATGGGCCGCCAGCTGGCCCGGGAGTTCCCCGTCGAGGCCGACATGGTGATGCCGGTGCCCGAGTCGGGCACGCCGGCCGCCGCCGGGTACGCCGAGGAGAGCGGCATCCCGTTCGGGCAGGGCTTCGTCAAGAACGCCTACGTCGGGCGCACCTTCATCCAGCCCAGCCAGACGCTGCGCCAGCTCGGCATCCGGCTCAAGCTCAACGCGCTCGACCACATGATCCGCGGCAAGCGCATCGTCGTGGTCGACGACTCGATCGTGCGCGGCAACACCCAGCGCGCCCAGGTCCGGATGCTGCGCGAGGCCGGCGCGAAGGAGGTCCACGTGCGGATCTCCAGCCCGCCGGTGAAGTGGCCGTGCTTCTACGGCATCGACTTCGCCACCCGCGCCGAGCTGATCGCCAACGGACTCAGTCCCGAGGAGATCGCCGCCAGCGTGGGCGCCGACACCCTGGGCTACATCTCGCTCGACGGGATGATCGACGCCACCGGCCAGGACACCGAGCGGCTGTGCAAGGCGTGCTTCACCGGCGACTACCCGGTCGCGCTGCCCGACGAGAGCCAGCTGGGCAAGCACCTGCTCGAGGCGTCGCTGAGCGCCCGGACGCTGCCGGTCCTCAACAACCCCTGAGCCCGAGCCGACACCCTCGCCCGCCGTACGCCGTCCCCAGGAGCAGCCGTGAGCCACCACCCCACCCCGTCCCCCTCGTCGAGCGCCGGCGCCGAGAACGCCTACGCCGAGGCCGGGGTCTCCATCGAGGCGGGCGACAAGGCCGTCGAGCTGATGAAGGTGTGGATCGAGAAGGCCCGCCGCCCCGAGATGATCGGCGGCATCGGCGGCTTCGCCGGGCTCTTCGACGCCTCGGCCCTGAAGAGCTACGAGCGGCCCCTGCTGGCCTCCTCGACCGACGGGGTCGGCACCAAGGTGGCGATCGCGCAGGCGATGGACAAGCACGACACGATCGGGTTCGACCTGGTCGGCATGGTCGTCGACGACCTGGTCGTCTGCGGTGCCGAGCCGCTGTTCATGACCGACTACATCGCCACCGGCCGGGTGGTGCCGGAGCGGATCGCGGCCATCGTCAAGGGCATCGCCGAGGCCTGTGTGGAGGCCGGCTGCGCGCTGACCGGCGGGGAGACCGCGGAGCACCCGGGGCTGCTCGGCCCCGACGAGTACGACGTGGCCGGCGCGGCGACCGGCGTGGTCGAGGCCGACCGGCTGCTCGGCCCCGGCCGGGTCCGGCCCGGCGACGTGGTGATCGCGATGGAGGCCAGCGGACTGCACTCCAACGGCTACTCGCTGGTGCGCCACGTGCTGCTGAACACCGCCGGGTGGGAGCTCGACCGCCACGTCGACGACCTGGGGCGGACGCTGGGCGAGGAGCTGCTGGTCCCGACCAGGATCTACGCCAAGGCCTGCCTCGCGCTGGCCGCGCGCACCCGTACGCACGCGATGTCGCACGTGACCGGCGGCGGCCTGGCCGCCAACCTGGCCCGGGTGATGCCGATGGAGCTGACCGCGACCATCGACCGCTCGACGTGGACCCCGCAGCCGATCTTCGACCTGGTCCGCCGCGTCGGCGACGTCGCGCAGCCCGACCTCGAGCAGACCCTCAACTGCGGGGTGGGGATGGTGGCGCTGACCGAGGCCGACGACGCCGACCTCGCCATCCAGGTGCTGGCCGAGCACGGAGTCCGCGCCTGGGTCGCCGGCGCGGTGCGCGCCGACGACGTGGAGGGCGGCCAGGTCCGGCTCACCGGCGCCTACGCAGGTTGGTAAGGCTTGGTTTTCGCTTTGGGCGTAGTCGATTTGCGGCCCGGGTGTGCGGGAACAGCCCAACAGCAGGTAGCGTTGCACCCACGAGAAATCTCTAGGACAGCCCGGGGCCCTGTGTCCCGGCCAAGCGTGCGAGGGGGTCGACCCTATGGGGCGCGGCCGAGCAAAGGCCAAGCAGACGAAGGTCGCTCGCGACCTGAAGTACCGCACTCACGAGACGGACTTCGGGGCGTTGGCGAAGGAGCTGCATGGCGGTGAGAACACCACACCGGACCGGCCGGAGTCGTCTGCCGACGACCCCGAGGACTGGGCGGACTATCCTCCGCGTGACTGACTGATCTGACTGTGCTGCGTTCAGGATTCCCCGGTCCGCCGGGGAATCCTGACGTTGTCAGGCGAAACTTCGCCCGACAGCATCAGGTTTCGGCCCCCCCTTCACGGGGTCCAGATGCCGCGCAGTCGACCGATCTCCCGGATCCGCTGCTCGGCCAACCGGTCGGCGGCCACCGCCGGGGGGACGCCGTCCGTGGCGGCGCGCTCGAACACCGCGCGGGTCGTCTCGAGGATCTGGGCGGCGCGCTGCTGGGCACGCTCGAAGGAGAACCCGGCGAGCTCGTCGGCGACCTGGATCAGCCCGCCGGCGTTCACGCAGTAGTCCGGCGCGTACAGCACGCCGCGGTCGGCCAGTGACTTCTCGATCCCCGGATGCGCGAGCTGGTTGTTGGCGGCGCCGCACACCACGCGCGCCGAGAGCACGGCGACGACCTCGTCGGTGAGCGCCGACCCGAGCGCGCAGGGCGCGTAGACGTCGAGCGGCGAGGCGACCAGCTCGGCGGTCGAGCCGACGACGCGCACCGTCGGCAGCTCCTCGCGGATCCGGGCCACGGCGGCCGCGGACACGTCGGTCACCACCACGCTCGCCCCGTCCTCGACCAGGTGCCGGGCCAGGTGCCGACCCACCTTGCCCACGCCGGCGATGCCGACCGTGCGCCCGGCGAGACTGGTGCTGCCCCAGGTCCGCTCCGCCGCGGCGCGCATCCCCTGGAACACGCCGTACGCCGTGAGCACCGAGCTGTCGCCGGCGCCGCCGTGGGCCACGCTCCGTCCGGTGACGTAGGCGCACTCGCGGGCGATGTGGTCCATGTCCTCGCTGAAGGTGCCCACGTCGCAGGCGGTGACGTAGCGCCCACCCAGCGACTGCACGAACCGGCCGTAGGCGCGCAGCAGCGCCTCGGACTTGAGCGTCGCCGGGTCCCCGATGATCACCGCCTTGCCGCCGCCCAGGTCGAGCCCGGCCAGCGCCGCCTTGTACGACATCCCGCGCGCCAGGTTCAGCGCGTCCGCGACCGCGTCGGCGGTGGTGGCGTAGGGGTGGAAGCGGGTGCCGCCCAGGGCCGGGCCCAACGCGGTGGAGTGGATCGCGACGATCGCGCGCAGGCCGCTGGCGGGGTCGTTGCAGAAGACGACCTGCTCATGCTCGGCGCCGAGCTCGAAGACGTCTCCGGGGGCGGTCGGTGGGTGCGCTTCGGGCATGGGGGTGTGGCCTCTCGTCCGACGCCACGCGGGTGGGTGGCGCTGAGCTGCGGTCACGGGGGTGGTGTGACCTCGCCCACCAGCCTAGACCCGGCGGTCCGCGCCAGCACCAGGTCCCCATGGGTGCCGTAGCCGGCCAGCTCGCCACCGTGCGGGCGACCGTTGAAGGTCACCATCAGCCAGCCCTCGCCGTCGCGGACCAGGGAGGGCCACGGGATGTTGGTCGGGTACGGCGCGTCCAGGACGCCGACCTCGCGCAGGTCCAGGTCGAGCACCGGGAAGCGTCGGCGCATCCCGCGTCGGCCGTCGCGGCCGTCGCTGGCCAGCACGAACCAGCCGGGGCGGCCCGCGTCGCCCAGGTCGCGCTCGTCCAGGTGCAGCAGCGTCGTCCCCTCGGTGGCGATGCGACGCGTGTCGGCCGCGCGCAGCGTCAGCCGGTCCAGGGACGGGCCCTCGGCGAGCGCCGGGTGGAAGCGGAAGAACTTGCGGGCGCTGACGAACCCGACCAGCCAGCCGCGCTCGGTGCGCACCAGGTGCGGGTCCCAGACCGCCACCGACGGCACCGGCCCCGCCGGCCCGGTCATCGGCAGCTCCAGGCGCCGGGTGGCGAGCAGGTGGGCGCCGCTGAGCAGGTCCGCGTCGGTACGGGCCAGGGTGATCTCCACCCGGGCGCCGGGTCGGGCCCGGTCGAAGTCGCCCCAGGTGCTGGTCGCCACCAGCCAGCCGTCCTCGGTGCGCACCAGGTGGGTGGCGTGGTCGCCGAAGGCGCCGGGTCCCTCGGGGCGGTGGAAGAAGAGGTCGGCGCGGTGCTCGAGCTCCTGGGTGACGGGGTCCAGGCTCCACACGCCGGTGTGGGCGGTGTCGAAGAAGCCCGGCCCGGCGTGGGTCGCGGTCAACAGCAGCCGACGCCCCTCGCGCAGCGGGCTTCCGTCGAGGTGGGTCGCCACCTTGACGTCGCGCAGCCCGAGCTGGCCGAAGGCGCCCGCCCGCAGCCGCAGCGACGCCGGCGGCTCGCCCGCGGCCCAGCGGTGCCCGGCCCGGAGCCCGGCCAGGAAGGGGCCGGCGCGGGTGTCGAGCCGCTCGGCGAGGTCGACGCGCCCGCGCACGGTCCACCCGGCCCCGCCGCCGGACTCGCTGCCCGGCTCACCCGCGGACGCTTCGCCGGGCTCCCGGGTGAGCACGCTCAGATGCGTTCCGGTCAGGGTGAGCCCGAGCTCGACCGGGCCGCTGACCCGGCCGTGGCGGCGACTGCGGTGGTGGCTGGTGCGGCCGGTCGCGTCGGTGACCTCGAGGCCGGTGGTCCCCGAGGTGGCGTCCCACCAGCCGGCGAGGGTGACCCCTCCCGAGACGAGCAGCAGCGTGAGTCGGCCCCGGGCATCGGGGGCGACCTGCGCCGTCACCGCGGCGTACGGCGCGAGCCGGGCCGCGGGCTCCAGCGAAGAGCCGGGGACGGGGCCCTCGGCGGTCGACCAGGAGCGATCGACGTCGACGAACGCGGGAGCGACCAGCGCCACGGGTCGCAGCCGCGCGACGATCTCGAACCGGGGCAGCACCCGGACAGTCTGTCGGACCGGTCCGGGCGCCGCGGGCCGGCGCGCCGTACCCTGGACGCGTCGGCCAGGCGGCGGAAGGAGTGCGGGTGGGCCCTCTGCTGTGGCTGCGCGCGGGCTTCCTGGGCGCCGCGGTGCTGCTGGTCGGCGCGGTCTCCCACGTGCTCGCCGAGGGCCGGCTGCCGGGCGCCGGCGCGATGGTCCTGCTGCTGGTCGCCAGCACCGGGCTGGCCGGGTGCGCGCTGCGCCGCCGCGCGTCGGTGCCGCGCCTGGTGGCGCTCACCGTCGGCGGGCAGGCCCTGGTGCACACGCTGCTGTCCGCGATGGCCGGCCACCGCGGCGACGCTCCCGCCCCGCCGCAGCCCGCCGCCGCGCACTCCGCCGCCTCGGACTCCGCCGCCCACCCGGCCGAGCTCGCCGCGCACGAGGCTCCGGTCCTCGTCGACGACGCCGGGCGCCGGGTGGGCTCGCTGGAGGACCACTACGCCGCCCAGCTCGCCGAGCAGTTCGGTCCGGTGCCGGAGCCGAGCGGCCCGGAGCTGTCGCTGGGCTGGCTGGCCCACCTCGTCGAGCACCTGGTGGACCAGCCGCTGCCGATGCTGCTGGCCCACCTGCTGGCGGCGGTCGCGGTCGGGGTCTGGCTCGGTCTCGGCGAGGCCGCGCTGTGGACAGTGCTCGAGCTGGGCGCCCTGCGCCTAGCCCGCGACCTGCGTGCGGTCACCGGCCTCTGCGCCGTCGAGCGGCTCAGGCTCACCGTGCTGGCCGCGCTCAGCCCGGTGCGGCACCGGCTGCTGGCGCGCACCCGGATCCGGCTGCCGCGCCCCGCCCCGGCCCGGCACGTCATCTGCCACCGCGGTCCGCCGGGTCTCCTCCCCGCCTGACCGCTCCACCGGCCACCGCCCCGGCTGCCCCCGGCCCGACGCATCCGCCGTCGGCCGACCGTCTCGCCACGCCCCGCCCCCTCTCGTCGAGGGACCGGGCGCGGCACGACGGACCCTGCCCTCACGAGGAGATCCCATGCTGCACCGCTCCACCCACCGCCCCACCCCGGCGCTGCGCGCCACCCGGCCCGGGCGTCGCGCCCGCCTGCTCGGCGTGCCGCTGGCCGTGCTGGCCCTCTCGCTCGGCGCCAGCGCCTGCGGCGAGGACGACGCCGACCCGGCCCGCTCCGGTGAGTCCGCGGGCTCCGCCGAGGGCTCGGCGACGAGCACCCCGGCCGCCGACCCGGCCGTCACCGTCGAGGACCCGTGGGTCCGGGCCACCACCGGCGCCGAGGACACCACGATGACGGCGGCGTTCATGCTGCTGCGCAACGACGGCGCCGAGGACGCCACCCTGGTCTCCGCCTCCTCGCCGGTCGCGCGGCGTGTCGAGCTGCACGAGATGGCGATGCGCGACGGCGCCATGGCGATGGCCGAGGTCGAGGACGGCATCGTGATCACCGCCGGCCGGGGCAAGGTCCTCGAGCCGGGCGGCTACCACGTGATGCTGAGGGGGCTGACTCAGGAGCTCGCCGCCGGCGACGAGGTGGAGCTCAGCCTCGAGCTCTCCGACGGGACCACGATCGACGTCACGGCGCCGGTCAAGAAGTACACCGAGGAGGAGGGGCACTACCACGCTCCCGGCACCGGCGAGCACTCCCACTGATGAGTGAGGCATCCCCCAGCTGGTGGGACCGTCGCCGGCTGCTGGGCTACGCCGCCTCCGCCGCGGCCGGGGCGGCCGTGGCGGCGCCGGCCGGCGCCCTGCTCGGCGGGGACGAGGACGGCGCCGCCGCCACACCGCCCGCTGCGGGGGCCGGGCTGGTCAGTCCCTACGGACCGCACCAGCCCGGGGTCGCCCAGCCCACCCCGCGCGCCGGGGAGCTGGTCGCGCTCGACCTGCTCCGGGACGTGGACCGTGACGCGCTCGGCCGGTTGCTGCGGCTGTGGAGCGGCGACATCCAGGCCCTCGCCGAGGGCCGGCCCGCCCCGGGCGACACCGCCCCCGAGCTCGCGACCGCCCGGGCCGAGCTCACCGTCACCGTCGGGCTCGGCCCGGACGTCTTCTCCCGGCCCGGGCTCGCCCGGTTCCGTCCCCCCGGTCTCACCCGGGTGCCGCCGATGCGGCACGACCGCCTCGATCCGCGGTGGTGCGGCGGGGACCTGCTGGCGATGGTGACCGGGGCGGACGGCACCACCGTCGCCCACGCCGTACGACGCCTGGTCGCCGACGCGGCGCCGTTCGCGAGGCTGCGCCACCGACAGGCGGGCTCGTGGAACGGGGTGGACGCCCAGGGCCGCGCCGCGACCGGGCGCAACCTGTTCGGGCAGATCGACGGCAGCGCCAACCCGCGGCCGGGCAGCGACCTGTTCGATCGGACGGTCTGGATCGCCGACGGCGCCTGGGCGGGCGGCACCACCCTCGTCGTGCGCCGGATCCGGATGGACCTGGACACCTGGGACGAGCTGACCCGCGACGAGCAGGAGCGCACCGTCGGTCGGCGGCTCGGTGACGGCGGCCCGCTCACCGGGGGCGGGGAGCGGGCGCCGCTGGACCTGGCGGCCCGCGAGGAGGGGCGCTGGACGATCCCCCTCGACGCGCACTCCCGGCGTGCCCACCCGAGCCTCACCGGGGGCGCGCGGATCGTGCGCAAGGGACTCAACTACACCCGCGAGGTGGAGGGGGCCGGCGGGGTGCGCATCGAGAGCGGTCTGGTGTTCTGCAGCTTCCAGGCCGACATCGCCCGTCAGTTCACGCCGATCCAGCGCTCGCTCGACGAGTCCGACGCGCTCAACGAGTGGACGACCGCGATCGGCTCCGCGGAGTTCGCGATCCTGCCGGGTTTCGCACGCGGCGGCTGGCTGGGGGAGCAGGTGCTCGGCTGAGCCGCCTGCTCCCCGGCCGACTCAGCGCAGCCGCTCCAGGTAGGTGCCGGTCGCGCGCAGCTGGCGCACCCGGCTCTCCCAGGTCACGCCCACGAAGGTGAGCGTCGCGCCGGCCAGCCCGATCAGGGCCCACTGCGGGACCACCTCGGCGTACGGCGCGAGCTCGCGCAGCACCAGCAGGCCCCCGACACCGGCGCCCAGCGCGAGTGGGGCGCTCCAGCGCAGCGCGGTGCCGGCGAGCACCAGCGCCAGGCAGGCCGCGCCGAGCGCCACTGCCCGCCACGAGACCGGGTCGCCCCACGCCCACACCAGGGTGGGCGCCAGCGCCAGCACCAGACCGGGCGAGAGCACGCGCCGGGTGTCGGCCTCCGGGTGCCTGAGCAGGTGCACCACGCCGACGGCCAGCAGCACCAGCGCCGCGGGCAGGGTGTAGGCCTCGGGGGTGCCGACTCCCTCGTCGGCGAGCCGGACCCAGCTGGCCGCGGTCAGCAGCAGCCCGCCCACCGGCGCGAGGAGGCGGCGGTCGGTGTGGAGCAGCGACATGACCAGGACCAGCGTGCCCGCCAGGGTCAGGTCGACGGTGAGCCACCAGCTGGGGTCCCCGGCGGCCTCGAGGCCGACCCCGGCGGCGGCGACACCGAGCACGGCCGACAGCGTCTCGGCGAGTGCGCCCGGCCGGGCGATCGCGAGGAGCCCGAGCAGCAGCAGCACCCCCGCACCGCGCTCGGGCGCCGCGACGCTGGCGAGCTCGCCGAGCGTCCACAGCAGGGCGGCAGCGGCCGGCGGCAGGCAGGCCTCGCCGAGCAGGCGGCGGTCGGTGCCGCGCGCCACGCGCAGGGCCACCGCCCCGAGGGTGAGCACCACCAGGACCGCGGCGGTGAGCCCCACCGAGACCAGCGCGGCGCCCAGCGCGCCGAGCAGCACGGCCAGCGCGGCCACCGGTCCGGCCGGTGTCGGCCCGGCCGAGGCCGTTCCCGGCCACCAGCCCACGAGGACTCCGCCGGCCACGGCGAGCCCCAGCACCAGCGCGAGCGGCACGGCGTACGACGCGGCGGTGCCGGCCAGCGCCAGGGTCAGCAGGGCCACGACCGGGACCACCCAGGCGCGCAGGCTGCCGGTCGCGCCGACGAGGCGGCGCAGGACCACCAGGGCGGCGAGCATCGCCAGCGTCAGCGGGACCAGGAAGAGCGGCGACGGGCCGCCGGAGGCGGGCTCCGCCAGCCGCATGTCGGCCGGGGCCGACCACACCTGCGCCGGCGCCAGCCGCAGCGCGGCGCCGACCACGAGCTGCAGCAGCGTGATCGCCGGGATCAGCGCGGTGAGGCCGACCACGCCGGCGGGCACGATGCGCCAGGGGCCGGCCACCAGGTACGCCGCGGCGACCGCGGCCAGCAGCGCCCCCAGCGCCAGCGCGGTGCGCAGGTCGGGCTCGAGCCAGGGCAGGGGGAAGCCGGCCGCCAGGGTGAGCACCAGAGCCCCCGCCAGCGCGCCCGTCACCCGCAGCGTCAGGTGCACGCGGGCCCCGGCGAGCGCGGGAGCCGCGGCGAGGGCGGCGGCGGCGAGCAGCGGCCAGGAGTTCAGCTCGCCCCAGAGCTCGGCGTACGACGGGTGCTGGCCGGCTCGGAGCAGCCCGAGCGTCAGCAGCGCCAGCCACCAGACGCCGGCGCCGGCCCCGGTCAGACCGGCCGCGACGCGCAGGCCCCGACGATGCGCCAGCACCGCGACGCCGGCGGTGCCGGCGACCCCCGCGACCAGCACCCCCTCGAGGTGATCGGCGAGGCTCAGCAGCGAGCCGAGGGTGACCAGCAGCACGCCCGCACCGGCGGCGACCTCGGCGGCCGCCAGCCGCGGCAGGGCCCGGGTGCGCCTGGCGAGCTCCCCGGCGACCAGGCCCGTCCCGGCCAGCACCGCGCCGACGACGATGGTCAGCTCCGCCGACCCCAGGCTCCCGAACCAGCCGGCGCTGTCCGCGCCGACCAGGTCGAGGGCCAGCAGCCCGGCGGCCACGGCGGCCAGCGACTCCGCGGCGGCGCGCAGCCCACGACGCGCGACGAGCGCGCTGCACCCGGCCGCGGTGACCGTCAGACCCACCAGCACGGCCGTGCGGCCGCCGACGCCGAGCGCCGACCAGGCCAGCGCGAGGAAGACGACCGCGGCCACCAGCAGGCACAGGGCGCCGAGGCCGAGCAGGATCCTGGGCACCGAGGCCTGGCTGAGCCCGGCCCTGCGGGTGCGCGGCTGCGCCGCACGAGGCGCCGGCAGCGGGTAGTGCGGCAGTCGGGAGGCGGGGCTCGCGGGCACCGGCACCCGGGCCGCGCCGCGCAGCCGGACCAGCACCGCGTCGGCGTGCTGGAGGGTGAGGAAGAGGTCGTGGGCGTCCGGGCCGGTCAGCGGGAGGTCGCAGTGCGTACAGCGCTCGGGACCGCCAAGTCCGGGACTGCCGGGCACGGGGGCGCCGCAGTCGGGGCAGCGTGTCGGGTCGGCGTAGCGGGTCATGGGGCTCATTGAGCCAGCGAACGCGCCCCTTGCGTACCCGCCGCGCCACCCGGTTCACCCGGGTACGCGTACTCAGTGGGCGTACTGAGCGGGCGGCGGACCCGGTGGCGGCCGGGCGCTCTCGACGAAAGGCCGAGCGCCCGGCCGCCGCCCGGCTCACTCCTCGACGATGTGGACGGCTGCCTCCTCGGCGCTCGCACCGGCGCCGTCGATGCCGACGTCCTCGCCGACGAGGTCCTTCTCGGTGTCGGTCGCCGTACCCTGGTCGGGGTCGACCAGGCGGCCGGCTCGCTCGTCACCCACCTCGCCGTCGTCGAGGTTGTCGGGCTCCCGCGCGGCCTCCACGTAGGGGTCGGGCTCCGGCTCCTCCTGGGCGATCCGCTGGTCCAGGGACTCCCCGGTCGCCTCCTCCAGCGGCGTGTTGCCGTACCCCTGCGCCACCGACCACTTCTCCGGCGGCGAGTACCCCTCGTCGAGCGGCTCGCTCAGCCCACGGTCGCTGACCAGGCTGTCGCCCTCGCCCTGGGGCTGGTCCTCGTCGTCCACGCTGTAGTCGTGGTAGGTCTCGCTGTCGTTCTCACTCATCGGGCTCCTCCCGGTTGGGGTCTCCCCTCTTTACCCGTCCGGGGCCCCGGGGATGCCCCAGGATCTTCCTCGGGGCTGCGCCTGCGGGCAGCACTCGACGCCCGCCCCTTGCGGAGTGGGCGTCGAGTGCGGGCAGTCGATCCTCAGGGGCGCCGGTCGATATCGCCCTCGGTCTCGATGTGCTCCTTGCGTACCTCCTCGGTCACGGTCTCCTCCTCGACGGTGGTCTCGGTGCCGAGTCGGACCCGCTCGACCGGGACCGCCTCCTTGTCCACCACCACGCGCTCCTCGCTGAGCGTCACCTCGTGCTCCTCCTCCGAGATGGGCTTGCCGGAGGTCGCGGCGTCGGCGTTGGCGTCGGTGATCGGCTCGGTCTCCAGGACGGCGCGCTCCTTGCGGACCGGCACCGTGTGCGTCTCCTCCTCGACGGTGACGTACTTGCGGAGCCGGGCGCGGCCGGCCTCCTGCGAGGTGGTGCCCACACGGACCTGCTCCTCGGAGCGGGTCATCGCGTCGTCGGTGTTCGGTCCCGACGTGTCGTGTCCCTCCGCGCGTACCTGGCCGCCGGTGCCGCCCTGAGTGGTGCCGCTCCGGGTGCCGCTCTGGGTGGTGTCGCGCAGGCTGTCGTCGCGTGTGGTGTCGTCCCCGGTCTGGGTGTTGGCGCGCACCGTGGCCGCCATGCCGTAGTACTCGTAGAGCCGCTGCTCCTCGGACTCGTCGAGGTGCCCGGCGTCGAGTTCGACGTGCGGGGCGTCCTTGACCCGGTCCTTGGCGAACGGGACCGTGAGCCGGTCGCCGCCGAAGGTGGCGTCGGCGACCGGCACGAAGGACTCCTTGGTGCCGAACAGCCCGGTGTTCACGGTGACGAACTCCGGTCGTCCGCTCTGGTCGTCGAGGAACAGCTGACCGACCTTCCCGATCTTCTCCCCCTCGTTCGAGTAGGCGGTGGTGCCGATGACCTCGCGTGCGTCGTTCTCGGTGAGCATCGTGTTTCTCCCTCCATTGAAGCTGACAGGGAGTGGTGCCCAGTGACGCACATCACATGCGGCTCGATGTCGCCCGGATGCATCCCGGGCGTGTCCTCAGCCCAGCTCGCTGAGCACTGCCGGGACCTGTTCGGGCAGCTCACGCGAGAGGTAGCCGACCGAGCCGACCGCCGCCGCGAGGCGCTCGCCGGCACGCGCGTGCAGGTAGCCGCCCCACACCGCGGCCTGGGCCGGCTCGCATCCCCGCGCCAGCAGCCCGGAGACGATCCCGGACTGCACGTCGCCGGAGCCGGACACACCCAGTCCCGGTCCGCCGCCCTGGACCACCCAGGCGGCCCCGTCCGGGGTCACCACGTGCTTCTCGGTGCCACCGCACACGACGACGACGCGCGAGTTCTTCGCCACCCGGGCCGCGCACCCGACCGGATCGCGCTCGACCTCGGCCTCGTCGCACCCGGCGGTGCGGGCCAGCTCGGTGGGGTTGACGGTGAGTACGACGCGCCCCTCGAGGTGGTGCAGACCCTCGGGGTGGTCGGTGAGGAAGGCCGAGGCGAGCGCGTCCACGACGAGCGCGGTGCCGGTGTCCAGGCCCGGCGCGATCGCCGCGAGCAGCGCCGCGGAGTCCTGCGGGTCGGAGAAGCCGGGGCCGATCAGGAGCACGTCCGCGGCACCCGCCTCCTCGACGAGCCCCGCGGCGGCGTCGAGGGAGATGCTGCCCGACTCGGCCGCCGCCAGCGCGACCACCCGGGCCTCGGGTACGGCGACCGCCAGCGGCCAGCAGGCCGGCGCGACGGTGGCCAGCGCGAGCCTGCCGGCACCGGCGCGCAACCCGGCCTCGCCGCTGAGGCGGACCGCGCCGGGGACCTCGGCGCTCCCGCCCACGACGAGCAGCGTGCCGCGCGCCCCCTTGTCGTCGCCGGGCGCCGGGAGCGCCCAGGAGCGCAGCAGCGCCGGGGTGACGACGGCCGGCTCAGACGTGCTCATCGGCACCCCGCCCCGCCTGCGAGGGCTCCTCGGTGACCTCGGCGTCGAGGTGGTCCACGGCCGCGGTGTCGGCGAACGTGACCAGCTCGAAGGTGCTCGCGCTGCGGCGGTAGGTGGTCAGCGAGGCGTTGGGGATCTGCACCTGCCGGTCCACCTCGAGCAGCTCGGCCTCGGAGATGTCCTCCAGGGCGTAGCGGAAGGCCATGATCACCGCCTGGTGGGTGAACAGCCAGACGCGCTCGCCGTCGAAGCCGTGGCGCAGGTCGTTGAGGAGACTGCGCACCCGCAGCACCACGTCGCACCAGCTCTCCCCGGCCGGCGGCTGGTAGTAGAACTTGCCGAGCTTCGTGCGCCTGGCCGCCTCCTCGGGGTGGTGGCTGCGGATGCCGAGCCCGGTCAGCCCGTCCAGGATGCCGAGGTCGCGCTCGCGCAGCCGCTCGTCGTACGCCACGTCGGCGCCGAGGCCGGCGGTCGCGAGGGCCGCGGTCTCCGCCGCCCGGCGGTACGGCGAGCTCACCACGATGCTCGGCGCGACCTCGGGGCCCTCGCGCTCCAGCCAGGCAGCGAGCGCGCCGGCCTGCTCACGCCCGGTCGCCGAGATCTCCACGTCGGCGTCGCGCTCGTCGATCTCCAGTCGCTCGAGCTCACCCTCGCGCGCTTTCTCGTCGGCGAGGTTGCCCACGCTCTGTCCATGGCGCACCAGGGTGATCTCTGTCGGGCCGCTCGTCCATCTCGATCGCATGGGGCGGTGGTACCCCCGTATCGGCGGCGTTACGCCTGCCTCGTGGCGGTGCGCGGCGCGGACGCCGCGGGGCTGATTCTCCGAGACACCGTCGTCTGTGGCGGGCCCGGGCGCGTCTAGACTTCCGGGCGGTCGAGCCCACGGCCGGGTGTCAGCACGCCGGATGGCAACTGCGCGCGTTCCACGGGACCTAAGGATGGGTGGCGCATGAAGCACACGTTCCTCGGTGAGGGCGAGCTCGGTCGCGACCTCCTGGCCGTCGACTGGGGGTCGACCCCGCTCGGTCCCATCGAGACCTGGCCGGGCAGCCTCAAGGCCGTCGTGCGGATGATGCTGGCCAGCCGGTACTCGATGTGGATGGCCTGGGGCGAGGACCTCACCTTCTTCTGCAACGAGGCCTACCGGCGCGACACCCTGGGGGAGAAGTACCCCTGGGCCCTGGGCCGCCCCGCGGACGAGGTGTGGTCGGAGATCTGGCACGACATCGGGCCGCGCATCGAGCGGGTGCTCAGCACCGGCGAGGCCACCTGGGACAAGTCGCTGCTGCTGTTCCTCGAGCGCAGCGGCTACCCCGAGGAGACCTACCACACGTTCTCCTACAGTCCGCTGGCCGACGACGCCGGCGTCACCGTCGGGATGCTGTGCGTGGTCAGCGAGGACACCGAGGAGGTCATCGCCCACCGCCGGATGCGCACCCTGCGGGACCTGGGGGCGCGCACCGCCGAGCTGACCGAGCAGGAGACCGTCGCCGCCGCCTGCCGTCAGCTCGCCGCCAGCGACAGGTGCCTGCCGTTCACGCTGACCTACCTCTACGACGAGGACCCGAGCACGGCGCGACTCGCCGGGCAGACCGGCTTCGCGGGGGAGCACCCGGCCGCTCCCGCCACGCTGCGGGTCGCCGACGGTCCGTGGCCCGCGCCGGGGCCCGACGGCGCGCCGGTGCTGGTCGGGGGCCTGGCGCAGCGCTTCGCCGACCTGCCCACCGGAGCGTGGGACGTGCCGCCGACCTGCGCGGTGGTCCGGCCGCTGACCCAGGCGGCCCAGTCCGCGCCGTACGGCTTCCAGGTGGTCGGGCTGAACCCCTACCGCCCCTACGACGAGGACTACGCCGACTTCCTCGACCTGGTCGCCGGCCAGATGGCCGCCGCGATCACCGACGCCCGGGCCTACGAGTTCGAGCGGCGTCGCGCCGAGACGCTGGCCGAGCTGGACCAGGCCAAGACGGACTTCTTCACCAACGTCAGCCACGAGTTCCGCACGCCGCTCACGCTGCTGCTCGGGCCGGCCGAGGACGCCGTGGCCGACCGCGACGAGCCGCTGGCGCCGCGACAACGCGAGCGGGTCGAGCTGATCCTGCGCAACGGCAAGCGGCTGCTCAAGCTGGTCAACACCCTCCTGGACTTCTCCCGCCTGGAGTCCGGTCGCGTCGACGCGTCGTTCGAGCCGGTCGACCTGGCCGGCTACACCCGCGAGCTGGCCAGCATGTTCGTCTCCGCGGCCGAGCGGCTCGGGCTGCGGCTGGTCATCGAGTGTGCCCCGCTGCCCGACGTGGTCCACGTGGACCGCGACCTGTGGGGCAAGATCGTGTTGAACCTCGTCTCCAACGCGCTGAAGTTCACGATGAGCGGCTCGGTGACGGTCCGCGTCGAGGTCGTCGACGGCCTCGCCCAGCTGTCGGTGACCGACACCGGGGCGGGGATCTCGCCCGCCGAGCAGGCCCATGTCTTCGAGCGCTTCCACCGGGTGCAGGGGGTGCGCTCACGCACCCACGAGGGCTCGGGCATCGGGCTGGCGCTGGTCGCCGAGCTGGCCGAGCTGCACGGCGGGTCGGTCGGGGTCGAGAGCCGGCCCGGGGAGGGCAGCACCTTCACGGTGCGGGTCCCGTTCGGCACCGACCATCTCCCGGTGGACAGCCTGGGTCGCCAGGGGGCCGCCGTGGCCGACCAGGTGGTCGACGGGTTCCTCGCCGAGGCCTCCCAGCTGCTCGACCGGCCCGGCGACGCTCCGTCGACGCAGGGCGCGCTGCCCGACCAGGGGCGGCGCCGCCCGCGCGTGCTCGTGGTCGACGACAACCCCGACATCCGGAACTACGTGCGCGGTCTGCTCGAGGTGGAGTACGAGGTGCTGCTCGCGCAGGACGGGCAGGACGGCCTAGACAAGGCACGCGCCGGCAAGCCCGACCTGGTGCTGACCGACGTGATGATGCCCCGGATGAACGGCTTCCAGCTGCTCGAGGCGCTGCAGTCCGATCCGGCCACGATGGGCGTCCCGGTGGTGATGCTCTCGGCCCGCGCGGGCGAGGAGGGCACCCTGCAGGGGCTGGAGGCCGGCGCCGACGACTACCTGGTCAAGCCGTTCACCGCCCGTGAGCTCGCCGCCCGGGTCCGCGCGAACCTGGAGCTCGACCGGGCGCGCCGTACCCGTCGCCAGCTCGAGCGCAGCCAGGTGCTGCTCGACCAGGCGCAGCGGCTGGCGCGCGTCGGCAGCTGGGAGATCGAGCTCGCCACCGGCCGCTTCGAGACCAGCGAGGAGTACCGCCGGATCACCGGGCTGACCCGCGAGCAGATCGACTCGCTCGGCTTCCCCGCGATCATCACCGAGCTGGTGCACCCCGACGACTACGCGATGGTGATGGGGGCGCTCGCCGCGGGCGAGGGCGGCGAGGGGGTGGACCTGGAGTTCCGGCTGAACCGGCCCGACGGCGTCGAGCTCGTGGTGGCCGTGCTCGGCGAGCTGGTCATCGGCAGTGACGGGGCGCCCGCTGCGCTGCGCGGCTCGGTGCAGGACGTCACCCAGCTCCGCAGCGCGGCCCGGGCGCTCGCCCAGAGCGCGGCCACCGCCGAGGCATGGGCGCGCGAGCAGGCGATCGCCGACGAGCTGCAGGCCAGCCTGCTGCCCCAGGAGGACTTCGACCTCGAGCACCTCGAGGTCGCCACCTACTACCGGGCCGGCGTGGAGGGCACACAGGTCGGCGGGGACTGGTACGACGTGATCGAGCTGGGCGCCGGCCGGACCGCGCTCGTGGTCGGCGACGTGATGGGTCGCGGGGTGCGAGCCGCCGCCGTGATGGGGCAGCTGCGGGCCGCGACCCGGGCCTACGCGCGCCTGGACCTGCCGCCGGCCGACCTGCTGGAGTCCCTCGACGGACTGGTCCGCGACCTGGGCCTGGACCAGATCGTGACGTGCATCTACGCGGTGTTCGACCCGGCCGAGGGGACCCTGCAGTTCGCGAACGCGGGCCATCTGCCGCCGATCGTGGTGCTGCCCGACGGCGAGACGTCGGTGCTCTCGGGCAGGGAGGACCCGCCCCTGGGCGTGGGCCTGTACAACGTGACCCCGCGCGAGGTGACCCTGCCGCCGGGATCCACCGTCGTGCTCTACACCGACGGCCTGGTCGAGCGGCGCGGCGAGGACCTCGACGACGGCATCGCCTCCCTGCGCGACCTGGTCGGCCGCCTGGACGGGCCCCTGGAGGGGACCCCGGAACAGCTGGTGCGCGGACGGCTGCCCGAGGGCCCCGACGACGACGTGGCGGTGCTGGTGGCCCGCGTCGACTGGCCCGTGGTGCGCCGGACGGTCTCGCGCCACTTCGAGGCCTGCGCGGAGGCCCCGGCGCTTGCCCGACGCCTGGTCGCCGAGCACCTCGCCGAGTGCGGCCTGGCCGAGACCGTGGTCGAGGACGCGCTGCTGGTCACCAGCGAGCTGGTCACCAACGCGGTCCTGCACGCCGGCTCCCCGGTGGAGCTGCGCCTGCGCGCGGACGACGAGGAGCTGCTCATCGAGGTCCACGACCAGGCCAGCTACGAGCCCCGCAAGCAGCGCCCCGACGCCGACGACGAGCACGGGCGCGGACTGCAGATCGTCGCGGCCGTCTGCGAGCGCTGGGGGACCCGGCCCACCGACGACGGCAAGGTCGTCTGGTGCGTGCTGGCGGCGCAGGGCTGAGAGCGGCTCGCCGGGGGACTCGCCTCCAGGTCGCCGGCCTCCTGGTGGCCCGCCTCCGGGTGGCCCGTCTGCGGGTGGCCGCCTGCGGGTTGTGTGCCCCACGGCGCGCTCGGGCGCGCTCTCAGGCACACGAATGGACCGGCCGGGGCGTCGTCAGGTAGCTGGCTGGGCCTCGGTGACCGGCTGTCTGAGGATCGTGCGCAACCCGGCCGGCGCCACCCGCCGTGGGTCGCTGAGGTAGATCTCGTGGTGTCGTCCGGACGGCGCCAGGCCGGCCTGGGGGAGGAACTCACCGTGCAGGGTCGCGAGGACCGCGGCCTCGTCGTCGTACGGCCCGAGGTGGAGGGTCTGCACGCAGCGGCCCTCGTGCAGCGACTCCAGGCGCACCCGGCCCAGGGCGGCGGGCGGGTCCCGGCGCGCCAACTGCGCGACCGCGGCCGAGAACGTCGCCTCGGTGATCCAATCCGGCACCAGGATCATCGCGGTCCAGTGCCACTCCGACTTGTCGCGCGCCGTGGTGAAGGCCGCCATGTCCGCGGCCCACCACAGCGCCTCCAACGGCATCACGACGTAGTCCCGGTCGAGATCTCTCTTGCTGGCGAACTTGATCCGGTAGGCGAGCGGATACAGCGCGCCGAGCGCCTCGGCGTACTCGGTGGAGGTGTTCGGGTCGCCGTGGCCGTCGACCATCAGGTACTGCAGCGGCCGCACGTCGAGGATCCGGAACTCGCCGCGGCGGGCCCGGTACTCGTCGAGCTCCCTCTTCAGGTCGACCTTCATCGTCGCCCTCCCACCCCGGAGACCAGTCCGCCCTGTTCTAGCGCAACGCGTCGCCTCGCGCACCGTCGCCGTACGGCGTCGCGTGCCCGCCCCGAACGACTGGCCACACGAAACCCGCACTTCCCACGTGTTCCATCACGTGGGAAGTGCGGGTTTCACGAGGTGGTCTCCAAGTCCTAGTGCAACACCTCGATGTTGGAGGTGCTTGTGGCGCGTGGTGTGGAGGTCCCGGCTGGGACACGGGAGCGGTTGTGGCGGTTGTTCAAAGATGGCGTGGAGCTGCGCGAGGCTGCTGAGTCGCTCGGTGTGTCGTACGCCGTGGCGCGGCGCTGGCTCGCAGGGTTGGGTGGCGTGATCCCACCACCTTCGCGAGCCGGCCGGACCGGGTGTTCCTATCGGCGTTTGACCTCTCAGGAGCGAGAGACGATCGGGTTGATGCTGGCCGCTGGGGCCAGCATCGCCCAGATCGCCGAGGTGCTCGGG